>NC_021355.1:0-475000 GCF_000404165.1 Methanobrevibacter sp. AbM4
ATGACAGATAATATTTTTGCAAATTTAAAAGACCGAAGCAATTCAGTTTTTAAAAATAAAAAACCTTTAGATCATAGGTTTTTACCTGAAAACTTACCTCATAGGAATGAACAAATCACGTTAATAGCTAAATATTGGGTTGAAGCATTAGACAATGTGACTCCATCTGATTTAACTATATATGGTAAGACAGGTACCGGGAAAACTGCAGCAGCTAAATTTGCACAACAACAACTTTTAGAAGCTGCTAAAGAAAAAAAGCAATACATTAGAGTTGAATATATTAAATGTACTGATTACACTACTGAATATCAGGTTTTAGCTCAACTATGTCAAAGATTAGGTAGAGATGTTCCATACAGAGGATGGACTAAAGGGGAAATTATCAATACATTTAGGGATATTTTCAAACAGGAATTTAATGGTAATGAATTGATCCTTATAGTAATCTTGGATGAAATTGACATATTACTTGAGAAGGACGGTGACGGATTATTATATACCCTAACCAGAACAGACAATGTTTCTATCTTATCCATCAGTAACTTTTTAGACTTTAAAAAATTTATTAAGCCAAGGGTAATGAGTAGTTTAAGGGATAAGGAAATTGTTTTTCCACCATATAGAGCAGATCAATTAGCTGATATTTTAAAGGAACGTTCTAGAATGTCATTTAAAGAGGGTGTTCTTGATGAGGATGTTATTCCATTATGTTCTGCAATGGCTGCTAAAGAGGAGGGTGATGCAAGATATGCCCTTGATTTACTCAGAACTGCCGGTGAGTTAGCTGACAATGATAAATCAGATAAAGTAATTGGAGACTATGTTATTGCTGCTAAAAATGAAATTGAACATAATAAAGTTACAGATATTATCTTAACCTTACCAACTCAGCAACAAAGGGTTCTTGAAGCTATTTTAATATTAACCAAGAAAAAAGAGGAAATTACTTCAGGTAAACTATATGAAACATATAAGGAAGTTTCAAAGGGTGATTCCGTAACTTATAGAAGGATCTTTGATTTCATTAATGAATTGGAAATGTTAGGTATAATTTCAACAAACACCAAATCATTTGGTAGAGGTAAAGGTAGAACCAACATTATTAAATTACAATGTGATGAGAAATTGGTTGAAAATACTTTATACTCCATGTAATCTTTTTATTTTTTTTAATAATCAGTATCTTTTTTTATTGAAACCAATTTATTAATTAATTTTTAATTATTATACTTTTTTAGCTAATTAAATAATTAAAATTGTTTTTTTTTAATTTTAATAATATTACTTCTTTTAAATTTTCAAAATTAGTTTTATCATTAATATTTTTATTAGTGTTATTTATTATTATTATTATTATTATTTTAAATGGAATTTATGTTTTTAATTAAACAATATCTAAAATTAGCTTTTTTTTAATTTATATGATTAATTACATTATTAAAATTAGTTTTGAAAAATATTAACTCTTTAATTAAAAATTAGAAATAGTATTTTAAGATTAATTAAAAATAAATAAATAATTTAATAATTATTTATTATATTAATTCTCTTTTAGATTGAATTTTTTAATCTTCAAATTTTTTATTGTTTAATATCAGATTTTTAAGAATCGCCATTCTTACAGGAACAGCGTTGAATGCTTGTTTAAAGTATCTATTATGTTTGGTATCATCAACATCATAGTCTATCTCATTGATTCTTGGAAGCGGATGCATGACTATTAGATCCTTTCCCTCTAACATTTTTTTATTAATCAAATAGGCGTCCTTTATTTTCAAATATTCCTCGACATCTGGGAATCTTTCTTTCTGGATTCTTGTATCATATAACACATCAATATCATCAATGACATCATTAAGGTCAGTGTTTTCCCTATATTTAATATTATTTTTTTCAAGATCACGTAAGATTTCTTTAGGCATCCTAAGTTCATTTGGTGATACAAATGTCATATTCACATTATATAATCCTAAAGCATATGCCAATGAATGTACGGTACGACCATATTTTAAATCTCCAACAAGTGCAACATTCAGATTTTCAATATGACCGAATTCCTCTCTCATGGTATATAAATCAAGTAATGTCTGAGTTGGATGTTGGCCTGCTCCGTCACCAGCATTGATTACTGGAATATTCACAATTTCTGATATGAATTGGGATACCCCCTCAAGCTCATGTCTTATGACGAGTCCGTCACAGTATGACTCCAACATCTTAGCAGTATCTGCAATACTTTCACCTTTCTCCATTGATGATGATGAGACACTGTCAAATCCTACACAAGCTCCACCTAATCTTTTCATTGCAGTTTCAAATGATAGCTTGGTTCTGGTTGATGGCTCAAAAAACATCATACCAAGAATTTTTCCATTTAAATCATTGGAAATAGCCTGTGATTTAGCAACCTTCTCAAGTTTCTTAGCTTCATCTAAGATGTAATTAATATCTTCCTTTGAAAAATCTTTAATAGATATAACATTTTTAAGATTAAAAATTTCAATCACCTTAAATTATTATTATGATTTTTTTAAGATATATTTATTTATATTTAAAATTAGTATTGTAAAAATTAGAATTCTTCATGGAATCTTAATTCTGTTTTAGCTCTTTAAAGTTAGATCTTATTTTTATGTGTCAACAATTTAAAAATCAAATAGGGTTAACTATTTTAGAAACTGGTTTTGTTTTTTATTAATTGATAATAATTTAAAAAGAGTATTGTTTTTGAATTGAATTGTTAGAATATAGTTTAAAAATGAGTAAATTAAATTAATTTAAGTGATGTTATCACTTAATTAATTGAATATTTTATTATTATTTCTTACGACGAGCACTAAGCTCGTTGACTTTGTCAATAAATGATTTTATACGGCTTTTATTTAGTTCGTTTATTTTACCTTTATTAGGTGTTTTTGTTCTAGGTCTTGAAAAGAAACCTGTGTTGATATTCTCATCATAGAAGAATTCTGTTAGATATGCGGAACTTACTAACTCTTTTGAGTAAAGTTTGTATAGATATTTGGATTCCTTTTCCTTTTCATAGGTTGTAATAAATATTCCAATGTTTTTACCTTTTAATGTTCTCATGTTTCTTTGAACATACTGTTTAAGTTCCCTTGGAATACTTCTTTTACTGACAGATCCACCTAATATTATAAAATCATATTTTAGTAAACATGCATCATGAGCTTTATTTACAGGAAATGCTCTTTTAAATTCTGAATCTACATTTTCAAGGATTTCATTTGCAATTTCTGCAGCTTTACTGTTTACATTATCGTAAAGGATTAAAATTCTCATTACACTCACACCTTATTCATTAATTAAAAATTTAATTTAAATAGCCTTCCCATAATAAAAATAATTTGTACATCATTATAAAATATGTTTTATAAATTATATAAACTTGAAGCTTTTTTAAAAAAATTGTTGCTTTCTAAAGTAAAATATTATTGACATTTGATAATAATTTCATTTATAAAAGAAGCTAATTTCCGGGATATTTGGATGATTTAATGATTTTCTTTAATTAATTTAAGCTTAATTCATTTTTTATTAAAAAAATATAGATATTAATTTTTGATTAATGTGTTTTTCAATGTTCCAATGTTTTCAATTGTAATTTCAACGGTATCATTTGGTTTGATTTCACCTACACCTTTTGGTGTACCTGTTGATATCACATCTCCTGAGTTTAATGTCATGATATTGGATATAAAACTTAATAATTGGTAGACATTGAAAATCATGTTTTTAGTATTGGAATCTTGCTTAATCCTGCCATTGACTTTAGTCTCTATCTTTTGGTTAAGGGGATTTAAGTCGGTTTCGATACATGGTCCTATAGGGGCAAATGTATCAAAACTTTTGGCCCTTGTCCATTGTCCGTCCTTTGCTTGAAGATCCCGTGCTGTAACATCGTTGACTATGGTGTATCCAAATATGTAATTTTTTACCTCTTCAATGTCAACATCCTTACATTCTCTACCTATTACAACAGCCAACTCCCCTTCATAATCAACCTGGTTTGACATTGATGGGTATATGATCGGATCTTCATGGGCTATTACGGATGTTTCTGGTTTTAGGAAGATTTTAGGTTCCTCTGGTAATTCCATCTCTAATTCTTCACCGTGTTCTTTATAGTTAAGCCCAATACATACCAGTTTAGATGGTTTTGTAGGTTCTATTATTTTAATTTCATTGAAACTATAAGATTTATCATTAATAATGTCCCGATTAAAATCGATATCTAGTAATTCCTTATTATCATCATAGTCTATTTCATAAATCTGACTGTTTTTGATTATCCCTGATTTGACATCATCATTGTATATAAATCTTATAAATTTCATCAAATTACCTTCACTTTAATAATCAGTTAATAACCCTTTCAATCGGAACAACAAGAATGTCTCTTGCCCCTACTTTTTTAAGTTCATTAACCAATTTAAATACTTTGTCCTCATCCACTACAGCTTGAACCGCAAACATATCCTTTTTAGATAGAATCTCGGATATTGTTGGTCCACTCATACCTGGAAGAACATCCTTTACCTGGTTTAAGTTTTCTTTATGAACATTCATTAGTATCAACTTTTTGTTTGATGCATTTATTACACCTTGGATACTGGTTGTAACAGCCTCAACAAGTTCATATTTTTCAGATAAACTGTCTTTATTTGCAATCAATTTAATGGTACTTTCTAAAATGGTGTCAATAATTTTAAGATGGTTTGTTTTTAATGTTGTTCCTGTACTGGTCAAATCGGTAATTCCATCTGCGATTCCTATAAGTGGAGCTATTTCGGTAGAGCCTGCAAGTTCCACAATTTCAACACCTTCAACACCATTTTCTTTAAGGTATTTTCTGGTTAAGTTTGGAAACTCTGTTGCGATTCTCATGTTTTCATTAAAATCTTTTATGCTTTTAATGTTGGAGCTTTCAGGAACTGCAAGTACTAACTTTGTTTGACCAAAATCAAGATCCAATATTTCCTCAACATCCGCGTCTTTTTCATGGATTAAGTCAACGCCGGTAATTCCCATATCAACGATTCCCTCTTCGATAAATGTTGGAATATCACTGGCACGTGTAAACATAACATCTATATTAGGATTATGTGTATTTGCCATTAGTTTTCTGTTGGTGGTGTCTTTTAATTTTAAACCAGCTTGCTCTAAAATTTCAATTGAAGGGTCACTTATCCTTCCTTTTGAAGGTATAGCTATTTGTAATTTCATATTTATTTCCTTTCATTATTTGTTTTTAAGAATTGGTCATGTAAATATAATTAAAATATTTTTAAATAATTTCTATGATTTTTTCTTTAATACATTCCTCTATTAATTATAAATATATTTTATTAATATTTAATTTTATAGATATTCGATTTTAAAAAATAGTCTTACTATAATAATATTCTGGGATATTGATTATAGTTTTTACACTTGAAATGGTTCTTAGATTTAAGATAACAGTTTCATTTTATAGATATCTATCTTAAACTTTAATGATTAAAAAAAGTATTAGTATAGTTTATAAAAACTATACTAAATTGATTGCATCTGGAACTTTATTTAGGATTTTATTTGAGATGTTTGGTATTGTTGATGTAATGATTGTATCATCTGACTTTTCAGAACTGTTCACGTCTCCGTCTCCCTTGATGATAGTTGCATCTAGTTCCTCTTGAAGGTTGTCTACGGTAACATTCTGAATCCAAGGGTCGACATCAGATATAATAATCTCATCCACTTGTTTATCAAGCTCTTTTGCAATTACCCAGGATATGAATCTTCCACCAAGCAATGCAACACTGCTACCATTTACTGATTCCACAATACTATTTAGATCATGTTTTAGATTGATGTTGTCATATATTCTGGAACTTGTCAATGTAGCCCAGTGTGCATCTCCAACGGTGTATGATCCGATCTTTTTAGGGTATATGTTCTCGGGCCCAGCTATCTTAACGGAGGTTGCAAGGGCTATTAACTCTTCCCTTTGAATTGGTACCCTTGTATACTTGTTGTTAACCTCTTCATTCATTATTTCAATTACTCTAGGAAGACCGAAATTACCCCTTTTAGCAGTTCCCGGTTCATATCCACACATATATCCATGATGGTTCTTTGGAAAACCTGTTATAATCATGTTTAGTCCGGATCTTAATCCTGCACGGCATTCATGTTCATATGCTCCATTGGTTGCAACAACCTTTCCAGGACATAATATTCTTGATGCAGCTATTGCTTTGGCATATGCTTCCGTGGTATTTTCCGCACGGTTATAAGGTCCACCTTCTATTACAAACACGTCTGCTCCAATATCTATAGCCTTTTCAAAACCTGTAATAAGCTCATCATATCCATCACCAACAAACATGATGGCTTCAAGTCCCTTATTATATTTTTTAGCTAGATTCGCAACGTCCACTGCCTCGGCATATGGAGCTGCATGTCCCTCACCACTTTGCACTGAACTTAAGTTAATGGCAACGGAAGATGATAGTTTCACCCATTCCTCCTTATCGGATTTTTCTTTTAACTCTTTATCTATTAATCTTTCATGGATTCTTCCTCTTGGGCATTCAGTAAATGCAGGACCTTTGTAATAACATTCTCCACCACATCCAACAATATTCTTAGGAAGTCTCATAGGTCCATTTTCACCAAAATGATCAAGGTCTAGTGGAACATCAACGGTATCATGGACTTTTTTCATAACGTCTATTCCACGCATATCATTATTTTCAGCTATGTCTGCAAATGCATATGCACATATATGAATGGGAGATCCAATCATATTGGCTAGCCTGCAGTTTCCAAGTAAATCCTTTAATTCCAAATCTGATGCACAGGTTCCAACGATTATCTCATTCAAATCACATCCGATTGGGAACTTTTTAAATCTGGTACCAAGTTTCATGGTTTCTTCTAAGGATAACTCAGATATTGCATCTACAACTTCTGTCACATCTTTATCCATTTTTGATAATTCAATAGCAGCCTCATCACTATTGACAGCTTTTTTAATTAATTCATACATTTACCTAAAAGCCTCCAGTTGAATATTTATTATACTTTGTTATTTATCATATTTAATTAATCTCATTTGTTATTAAGTAATAATTATTTAGTTGATTAATAGAATAAATTAATAATTATGTATGCAGTTTCATAATTAAATATAAAAATTTATATATTCTTATTTTTATAATTCTATATATTACTACCATCTGTTCTAAGATAAAATTATTTGAAAAATATAGGGTTTAAAAAATTTTTATCTACTCTTAAAATAATTAATAGATTTTATATATTAAGGCACATTTTCAATAATTTTTTGTAGTAATAGTTTTAAATACGAAATTTAAAATTTAAATATTTTTTAGGAGACAAAAAATGAAAGTAGCTATTTTAGGTGCAGGATGTTACAGAACACATTCTGCAAGTGGTATTACAAACTTTACAAGAGCTTGTGAAGTTGCAGAACAAACTGGTAAAAAAGAAATCGCATTAACTCATTCAACTATTGAAATGGGTGCTGAATTATTACACCTTGCTGGTGTAGATGAAGTAGTAGTAGCTGATCCTGTATTTAAAGAAGGTTTAACTATTGTAGACGATTTTGATTATGATGAAGTTATCGCAGCTCACAAAGCAGGTAAACCTGAAGATGTAATGCCAGCAATAAGAGAAAAAGTAAACTCATTAGCTGAAACAGTCGCTAAACCACCTAAAGGTGCTATTCACTTTGTAGACCCTGAAGATTTAGGAATGAAAACTACTGCAGATGATTCTGAAGCTGTAGCAGATGCTGACTGGGTAATGACCTGGTTACCAGAAGGTGGAATGCAACCTGATATAATCAAAAACTTTGCTGGAGATATTAAAGAAGGTGCTATTGTAACCCACGCTTGTACTATCCCTACCACTCAATTCAAAAAAATCTTTGATGATTTAGGTGCTAAAGTAAATGTAGCTTCCTACCACCCAGGTGCTGTACCTGAAATGAAAGGTCAAGCATACATTGCTAAAGGATATGCTAGTGATGAAGCAATTAACACTTTATTAGAATTAGGTACTAAAGCAAGAGGTGAAGCATTTACCTTACCTGCAAACTTATTAGGACCTGTATGTGATATGTGTTCAGCTGTAACCGCTATTACCTACGCAGGTATCTTAGCATACAGAGACACTGTTACTCAAATCTTAGGTGCTCCTGCTGGATTTGCACAAAACATGGCAGATCAAGCTTTAACCCAAGTTACTGCACTTATGAATGACGAAGGTATTGATAAAATGGATGAAGCTTTAGACCCTGCTGCATTACTCGGTACTGCAGATTCAATGAATTTCGGTGCTTTAGCTGAAATCGTTCCTACTGTATTAGATTACTTAGGAAAAGATAAAAAAGAATAGTTATATTCTATAAATAAGTTGAGTTGATTTTTAAAATCAACATATTTAACTTATTTTTTAATCATTAAGTTAATTAGTTATTAAAAAATAAGTTTTTACTATTTTTTATTTAGATTTATTTATTTTTCAGGTGTAAAATTGATTGATGAAGTTTTAAAAAAAGCAGAAAATAATAAAAAACTAAGTGATGAGGAATATATTCAATTATTAAAAATTGACAATAGAGAAGACTTAGATAAGTTATGTGATATTGCAGTTAAAATTCGAGATAAGAATATTGACCAAATTAAATTAACTTCAACAATCCATATTACTAATAAATGCCAGATATATCCAAGATGTAAATACTGTGGATTTGCAACAGAAACATCTACTGACGGATATTACGACTCTTTTTTCAAGAACAAATATGAGATACTGGAGGCTGCAAAATCTATTGAGGAGGCAGGAATCCCTAGGGTTAGCTGTTCTGGTGGTCATGGTTACAATGGAAAACAGGCTATTAAAGCAACTGAAATTGTTAAAAACAACACCTCCCTTGAAGTTCTTGTAAATGTAGGTGCAGATTTAAACGAGGAGGCTATTAATAGACTTAAAGAATTAAATACCGATACAATTTGTTGTAATTTAGAAACAACCAATGAAGATTTATTTAATTTTGTAAAACCTGGTGAAAAGCTGGAGGATAGGGTAAATGTATGTAGGATGATAGATGATGCAGGTGTTTCACTATCCTCAGGTATATTAATCGGCCTTGGTGAAAGTTTGGAAGATAGGATAGCACATTTACATTTTCTAAACACTTTTAAGAATCTTGAGGAAATTCCTCTTATGGGCTTTAATCCATATAAAGGCACTCCAATGGAAAACCATCCGGCATCTCCATTAGAGGAACAATTGAAGATGATTGCAGTTACCCGTATAATGTATCCAAGTATTAGAATCACCGTACCAACTCCAACCATTGGACCTGAAAATGTTGTATACTCTTTAAATGCTGGAGCAAGTAATTTAGCAACAGTCATTGCCGATAACTATCCATTGGATGTTAAGGGTGTAGGTTCACCTATATGTGGAAACTTTAAAGATGTAATGTCTGTTATAAATAACTTGGATTTAAAGGCTCAGACCCTTTGTTAAATCATTTTACTTAAAGCTTTTAAACTTTTAAAACATAATGTTATTTGATTTTAAAACTGATTAATAGTGTTTATTATGTCTTTTGAAAAGATGATTAAAAATGCATTTGAGGAATCTGAAAATAACTGCCGCTTTGGGGATAAGATCGAAGAGGTTCATGAGATTCAAACTTATATAAAGAATGCTAAAAAAATCTATGTTCCTAATAAGAATGGAATTAAGGTTAAAGTTTTAAATAAGGTATTAAAAGAGTATGGTCTTAACGAAGCTCATATTTTAAAGATAAATACTAATTTTGCAGATACAAGTAGAATACCTGCTCTTTCAAAGGCATATATTGCCCTTGATCAATGTGACTGTGACTTGATTATAAGTCGCGGTAGACTTGGAGTACCTGGTTCAGGTTCACTTCTAGTTTTCATTGACAATAAGGGAAGGATTCTAACAGCAGGATCATCACCGTCACATGCTGTCACATCTAAACCCTTGGAGGAGGCAGTTTATATGGAGGCTGTAGAGGCTTTAGAGAAGGTCGGATTTAAAAAGATCTAGATTCTCATTAAGGTAAACTGTTGAATTTTTTTCATGCTTTAGGAAATCTTTACTTAGTATTTGTTAAAGAAGGTTAAATAATGGATATTGATACTGGAATTACCACGGAAGTATATACAATAAAATCAAAAACAAGATTAATAGATATATTTGATGAGATAATCAGTAAGAAATCTTCAGTAACACTTGATTATGTCAATTCCCTTGATCTCGATAGGGATTCTAATATTATTGTAGTTGGAACATATTTTACAGGACTTGGAATCGTAAAAAAACTCTCTAGGTATTATAACAACATTACATTGATTGATATCTATCCACATCTTGAGGAGCTATTGCATGCTGATATTGGTGGTGAACTTTACTGTGATGTTGAATTCTCATCCAATCTGGATTTAATCTATGCTGCTGATGTTTTAATAGATACAACAGGTTTTGGAGGTTTAACAGTCAAGCAATCATCAAAACTTAATCTTAAAGGATTTATTATTGAGGACCCTGTAGCTGAGGATAACGATGAGCTGTTAAAGGATAAAAACAATATCCATAAAAGGTTGGAGGTTGTAAACTCTCCAAACAAGGCTATTATAAAAACAAAGGGAATCAATACAAAGACGTCCGGTACCATGACTTTGACTATCGGCGTCTTGACAGATGTATTAAACAAGGCTCAAAACATGGATGGTGTCCTATACAGTGCCTGTGAGATGACCTTTTATGAGGAGATTATCTTCAAAGAGAGGAACATTGAAAAATTTATGAATCTTGCATTAAGGCAGGCTCTGAAGATATCTACAATAAATCCATTTGACTGTGACAAGCTTTTAAAAGATGAACTAGATAAGATACATTCAGAAATCATTATTAATTAATTTTAGGTTAGATGCATGATACTCAAAGATATTATAGTATATATTGATAATAGAATTCCTAAGGATTTTGGCTTAGAAGATGACAGTATAGGTTTTCAGGGAGAGTATGATTTAAATCAGGAAATAGGCTCAATTTATATATTGATGGATTTATACAGGGAGGATGATTTGAGATTTTCAGAGGAAAATATTCTGATAGTTACACATCACCCTCCATTGTTTACACCTAAAACCCCTACATATACTATCCATTCAAACTGGGATATTATAGATGGGGGTGCAAATGAATCACTTGCAAATATATTGGGTTTGGATGTTGTTGATGTATTTGATAAAAAGACAGGTATTGGAAGGGTTTGTAGGTTTGATGGTGATTTTGAATCATTCAAATCCACAGTCTCATCTATTTTTTCCAATGTCCGAATCGTAAACCAGGTTGAGGATAAGAAGCAAGTAAATAATATTGGGGTGATCTCTGGTTTCGGACTTAAAAATCCTGAATACATAAAACTAGCATCTGATTTAGACTTGGATATTCTGATATCAGGTGATTTGACTCAGGAAACGGCAGTCTTAGCCTCATATTTGGATATTACTTTAATCGACTTAGGCCATCATGATAGTGAGGTTCCAGGATTATATGATTTAAAGAATATTCTATCTAAGTTAAATATTCCAATAGTTGTCTTAAATAAAAAGCCGTGGGTGGATTTACCATAACGTCTTAAGAGGTTATATTATTGAATAATGATTTTTTTATAAGTTGATTTGCTTTTGTTCGTTTGCAAGTTGAGTAATGGTTTATTTGATTATTTTAGCTATTAAGCTTGAATAGATTAGATGTTTTATTAACTGTTTTAGTTATTTTTACAGGTTAGATAAACTTTTTTGTATATATCTATTTCAGTTTATCTTAAAAGGGCATGATATAATAAAGCATGGATAGATTTATTTAACCATTTTATTTATTTATTTTTTATAAGAGGTATAGAATGATAGAAGATATTGAAAATCAGAGAGTTCCTAAAGGTAGAATAGACCTTGTAGGATTTGGAAGATTAGGTTTAAGAACTGGTATTAATTTAATTCAGGTACATCGTGGTGGACCAAAGGAGATTGTGGCTTTTGATGGTCAAAAGATTGCAGGCTCAGATGTCATTTTCACGTTACTTGGAGGGGAGATAGGTGAATATAAAACAGATTTCCTAAAAAGAATATGCACCCATGATGAGGATTATAGAAATGTTGTAAGTATTCCTGAATATATCAATGAGGATAATATTGATTTAATTAAGGGAGATGTTGTGGTAATTGAGATAGCTGGAGGAAATACAATACCTATGGCGGCTAAAATCATAAAACATGCTAAATCAATAGGTGCCAAAACTATTAGTACCGGTGGAATCTTTGGCTATGGTGATGAGGAGATTACCGTTAAGGACATATCAGAATATAAGGACAATCCTGCAGTAGACGAACTTAAAAAGGAAGGTATATTAAAAGATCATTTAATTGTTTCAACTAATAAGTTATTAAGGGACCACGAACCTATTACTCCATACACCTTAGATGAGGTATCCAAGGCTATTACTAAAACAGCTTTAAGATTATTGGATGATAAAGATGATTAGAATTGCCACGGCAGAATGTTTCACCCATGGTAAGATTGGACGTGAGATCCACGCACTGGCCCAATCCTATGAAGGTAATTTCGGAAGGGACTATATTAAAAATCCAAAGGAATTCGGGGATTTTGACTATAATGATATTGGTCTTGTTTGTGGTTTATTCATTCCAACAATAGACGCAGTTAAGACGGTTTTACAGGTTGAAAATCCTCCGGAACCTAAAACCTTAATTAAGGGTATAAAGGTCTATGATGAAGAGGGGGATAAAAAGGTAAGTAAGATAATGGCCGAGGCTGTTAAAAATATAACCGATTCCGACATAGCCATCGGTACTACAGCCGGTATTGGAAGAGGCGGAATATGTATTCTAACAGATGATTATTCCATCGTCACCACTACCGATGTTTTCTCAGATTTAAGGGAGAATAACAGTGAGGAGCTATATAACAGACAGGAAGATGGAATCAGAAAAGCTTTAAGGATTCTATTATATCTTTTAAATAACGACTTTAAATCCATTGAGGATATGGACAATGTTTCAATTGAAAAAATCTGATTTTTTTAATTAAATGCTGTTAAATTTATCTGAGTGTTCCTCTTCTAATTATAGTATTATTTCATTTAAAAATCTTATTTTTTAATCTAATCATGTTAAGTTTATCAAATAAGCTATTTCATCTTTTAATTTTAGTGTTATTCTATTTTTAAAATCTTATTTTTTAATTTAGGCTATTTCATTATAAGGTTTCTAAATTTAATATTAATTCTTTTTTATATAGTGTATTATAACTTTAAAAGTTTAATTTTCTTTATCTTCTTTTATTAAATTTTTTTTAAAATGAGTATTTATTTTAATTAAAAAATATAAAGTTCTATTATCTAAAATTTTATAATTGAATTCTTTTAAGTCATTAGGTATTAAAGTTAGATTTTTATCGTGTTTATTATTCTAATTTTTATCTTGACTTAAAATTTAATTTATTATGTATCTTAATTATTTAATTGTTAATTGTAGAAACAATTTTTATTTTATGGTGATTTGATGGAGACAAATAATATCTTAATTAAAAATGGAACTATTTTAAATCCTAAATCCAATGGTGAAGTCGAATATGGTAAATCTTCCATTTTAATTGAAAACGATAGAATCAATCTTATTGAAGACGATATAGAAGACGGTAATGCAGAAAAGGTCATTGATGCAGACGGTAAAATTGTAATGCCTGGATTAATCAATACTCATTGTCATATACCTATGACTTTATTTAGAAGTTTGGCAGATGATTTGGAGTTGGATTCCTGGTTAAATGATCATATCTGGCCTATGGAGGCTAATCTTAACAGTGAATATACCTATAACGGTGCTCTTTTAGGTGCTCTTGAGATGATAAAGTCAGGAACAACCACCTTCTCAGACATGTATTTCTATATGGGTGATGTTGCAAGGGCTATTGATAAGGCCGGTATAAGGGCAGTACTATCCTATGGTATGATTGATTTTGGAGATGGGGAAAAACGTGAAAACGAGTTTAGGGAAAACATAGATCTAATTAAAAACTATAACAATACCTCCGACGGTAGAATAACCACTATGTTTGGACCACATTCAATCTATACCACCTCTCCAGAATTAATAAAGAGGGTAAGGGCTGAGGCTAATAAGTATAATGTTGGAATTCATATACATATGAATGAAACCCAGAAAGAGATTAATGATTCCATTGAATTAAATGGCATGAGACCTTTCGAATACTTGGATGATTTAGGATTCTTATCCTCAGATGTTGTTGCGGCACACTGTGTATGGTTATCAGATAACGAAATCAGTTTAATTAAGGAGAACGATGTCAAGGTATCCCATAATCCATGTAGTAATGCGAAACTTGCATCAGGTATTGCACCTGTATCAAAACTTTTGGAAAACGGTATCTGTGTATCCATCGGTACCGACGGTGCTTCAAGTAATAATAATCTAGACATGTTTGAGGAGATGAAATTCGCTGCCCTTCTACAGAAGGTATCAACACTTGATCCCGAGGTTTTATCTGCAGAGCAAACAGTTGCGGCAGCTACTATAAATGGTGCAAGGGCTTTAGGTTTGGATAAGGATATCGGATCCATTGAGGAAGGCAAGAAAGCAGACATCATACTGGTTGATACAAATAGACCTAACTTCACCCCTCTTGGAAACTCATTATGTGCAAACATCGTATACTCTGCAAACGGGGATAATGTTGATACAACCATTTGTAATGGTCAAATATTGATGGAAAATAGAAAACTAAACACCCTTGACGAGCTTTCCATATTAGAAAATGCAAAACAATCTATTAATGAGATGATTGAGCTTAAAGAAAATAGTGAAGAATAAGATTCAATTGTTATTTTATTTAATCTATTATTAGAATAGTTTTTTTCTAATATTTTTAATGGATGGGATAAATAATATTTTTATTCCATTTAAATAAAATAGTTATAAATTTAATTAATATTAATTTATTTAATAGCTATTTTATTATATCTGTTTTTGTTTATTTTATATTTATTGGACTAATGTTTTTATTTATTATTTTTCTATCTATATGTCTATATATTATTTTTATATTTTTTAATCATTTGATTATAATTTTGATAATTAGTTTTTTTTATTTTAAGTTATTTATATTGAGATTTTTTAAAATTGTTTTAACTATTTATCTTTTATTTTAAGTACAATTTCAAGTGTAAAATTATTTTATGAAAATTCCATATGATTAAATTAGTATTTGAAAATTAGTTTATTTTTTTAATTATTGTTAAAATTAAGTTATAAGGATTGATTATTTTTTTTAAATATATTAATGGGATAGAAAAATTAGTTATAAAGATAAAATGGATTTACTCATCAAGAGTAAATTTTCCATCTCTTTTTAGGAACTTAACCTTGGATTTTCCCATAAGAATACTTTTATCCCAGCCATCATAGGTTTCTGGGAAATCTTCCCTATAATGTGCTCCTCGGCTTTCACGTCTTATAGTTGCAAACTTGACTATTAGAATAGCAACTTCACACATATTGATAACCTCAAGTCCCTCTTGCAAGTCTTTATTATAGGTCTTATCAGAGGATATTCTCATGTTGTTAAGCTTATTGTTTTTGATGTCAAGCAACTTTTTAAGTGCAAGACGTAGGTGTGTTTCGTTTCTTATGATGGATACATTTTCCCACATTATGGTCTGTATTTCCTTTTTAATTTCACTAGGTTTGTATTCTCCGTCTTTTATAAGATTTTTAATACGCTGTTCCTCTTCTTCGACGGATTTATCGTTTCTTTCGAATTCCTCTATCTCTGATGCAATACTTGCAGCCTTACCTGCACGTTTTCCAAAGACCTGTGTCTCAGCAAGGGCATTTCCACCTAAACGGTTTGCTCCATGAACTCCACCGGAAACCTCTCCACATGCATATAGACCTTCAATTGTGGATTTACCATTGACATCAATAAATAATCCGCCCATGCAATGGTGTGCGGTTGGTGCAACCTCCATAGGCTCATTCTTAATGTCCACACCTACATCGGCAAATTGCTCCACCATTGTCTCGAGCTTTTCATCGATTACATCATCATCAAGATGACTTATATCAAGGTAAACTCCACCGTCCTCTGTTCCTCTACCTTCCCTGATTTCATTATAGATAGACCTTGCAACAACATCACGGGTTGCAAGTTCACCTCTGTCATCATAGTTGAACATAAATCTCTCATGGTTCTTGTTGAACAACTTTCCACCTTCACCTCTTACGGCTTCGGTTACAAGTACACCTGCCCTTGATTTAGGTTTTATCATACCTGTTGGGTGGAATTGTATTTGTTCCATATCAACTAGATCTGCACCGGCATCCCATGCAAGCGCATATCCGTCTCCATTCTTCTGGAAGGTATTGGAGGTTATAGGATATAGTTGTCCTGATCCTCCTGTTGCAAGAATAACCTCTTTTGCCTGGAAGAAGATGGTACTTGAATCTTTAAGATTGAATCCTACAGCACCTATTACCTTTGGGAAATCATCATTGTTTAAGATTAATTTTGTAATCATTACCTCATCAATGGTTTCAATGTCCCTCTTAATAACCTCTTCCTTAAGTGCTGTAATGATTTCATGTCCCGTTCTGTCTCCTGCAAAACATGTTCTTCTGTATGTCTGTCCACCAAACGGTCTCTGATTTAGTTTTCCATTTTCCTGTCTATCAAATAGTGCACCATAGTTTTCTAGATCCACTAGTCTGTCAGGTGCCTCGTCCACTAATACATTCACTAATCTACTATCATTTAGATAGCTTCCACCTTTTAATGTATCTTTAAAATGTGCTTTTTTACTATCATCGGAGTCTACAAATCCAAATGCAGCATTATATCCTCCTTCAGCCATTCCAGTACATCCGGATCTAAATGAAAGACCTTTGGAGACAATGATTGGTTTTTTACCTGCCTTTGATACTTCAATAGCAGCCCTTGCACCTGCTCCCCCAGATCCTACAATCAATACATCAGATTGGATTATTTCACTTTCCATATTAGTTTCCTCTATTTGATTTTATAAATTAAATCTATCATTGATTTTAAAACAGTCAAATTGTTTTTTATTTGACTTAATAAGTTGAACTTTAAAGTAATAGTTTAATTAACTATCTTTGGTTAGGTATTCTTTAATATCCTCGATGGTTAAAATTGGCATATCCCTTTCTTTAGAGAATTTGATTATATCTGGCATTCTTGCCATTGTACCATCTTCTTTGGTGATTTCACATAGGACACCATATGGTTTAAGACCAGCTAATTTCATTATTTCAACATTAGCCTCTGTATGTCCGTCACGTTCTAATACTCCACCGTTTTTAGCTCTAAGTGGGAATACATGTCCTGGATGATGTAAATCACTTGGTTTTGCACCGTCTTTGGTTGCAGCTTTAACTGTTGTTACCCTATCTGCTGCTGAAACTCCGGTTGTTACACCTTCTGCCGCTTCAATGGATATTGTAAAACCTGTACCATATGTACTTGTATTGTTTTCCACCATTAAAGGTAAATCCAATTCATCGGCTTTACTTTCTGGTAGGCATAGACATACTATTCCACTACCTTCCCTGATGAGCAATGCCATTTGTTCATTTGTTAGATTTTCAGCTGAAAAGAACATGTCCCCCTCATTTTCACGGTCTTCATCATCGGTAACTATAATTCCTTTTCCAGCTTTTAGATATTCTATTGCTTTATTAATACGATCTATGTATGTTCCTTCTAACATTTCTTCATGATTCATAGTAATTAACTCCTGATATTTTATAAAGTTTCTAGATTAATACTAGAATCAGGGCAAAAAAAGATTAATAAATGCCAATATATAAAAAAATAATTCTATAGATTTATATATTTACTTTCTAAATTCTCTTTCATCCGGACTTTAACCGTTGGTTTTGGACTTTCACCAAATCAACACTTCATGGTGCTCGTGGACTTTTTAACCTATTTTAAATTACCACCAGTGGAGAATTTCACTCCGCCCTGAGAATAGCAAGATTCTTTATTCCTTTAAATATTTATTTTTATTAGTTATAAAATGTTATGATTCTATCCTAGATTTATTTGAAAATTAATTTTTTTAAAATATTTTATAATATGGATTTAGTACTTCCATTAATTCTATTTCTTAATTGTGTTTTTTCAATGTCTTTTTTATAATAATAGTTATATTTAAATATAATTCACTTAAAATTATTATTGTTAATTACTATTTATTTTTATATAAAAAGATTTTTTTTAATTGTTTTATGAGGTTTATTATGATATTAGAAGGTACTGTTACTACTGGTTTAGGTAAGGCTGCCTATTTTTTAGGACAAGATTTCTATAAAAATCAATTTGAGGAAAAATGTGGTTTTGTTCCATTTCCAGGTACATTGAATATTATCGTTCCCGAGAAAGATCTAGATAATATTGCTGTTATGAAGAATAATTGTCCTAATGTTATTGTATCTGATCAAGGTTTTGGTGGTGTTAAATATATTAAAGCTATTTTGGAAGATACCATAACCGGGGCCATTGTTTTTCCAGATAAAACCACTCATGAAGAGAATTACCTTGAGTTTATTGCTCGTGATAAATTAAGGGATAAGTTAAATCTTAATGATGGAGATAAAGTTACACTTGAAATTGATATCTAATTTAACTTTACCTTTTATAATTGTTTTTCTATTTTTAAAGTCAGGTTTTAAATCTGTATATTAGATTTTCTTTTAGTATGCTTTTTTTTTAAAATGTTTCTATTATTTTAGTCTATAAGTTTTTTTAAGTCTATAGAATGAGATTTTCATTTAGAATTAATTTTTATATTCCCTATTTTTTTAATTTTTTTTATTTTATTTTTTTTAGTTTATAGTTTCAAGTGTAAAAATTATATTTAGTTTTTAGATTGGTTTGTTTTAAAATTAAATTAATTTCCAATCTATAATCGAATCTTAACCAAACATTAATTCTATTTTTACACTTGAAATACACCACTTGAATGACATTTTTTTAGAATTCTTAATATTCCCTATTTGTTATAGATGTCTAGAATCTCATCATAATCCAGGTATCTGTCAAATGAAGGTTTTTCCTCAATATATCTGATTAGATTTATATCAAAGTTTTCATTCATGGTTTCATATGCCTTGATTGCGAAATCCTCAAATTTGATTTCAACCTCAGGTGTTGCGCCTCTTTCCTCTAGTTTTACCTTTGGTATTGCTATCACGTCTTCTATTCCTGTCTCGGATTGTATGTATCCTTTTACGCTTTCGAATATGTCCATGTCATATACCTTGTTTAATACAATTCCTTTGATGTTTATACCAAAGTCCTTTAGTTTTTTAGCATGTGCGGTTATATCGATTGCTGCAGACTCAATTCCACCTTTGTTTACACCGGTTGTAAGTATCATAGGAATATTTCCGGCTCTAGCTATCTCAGCACCGGAGTAAGGTATTTTTCTATTTAACATCCCTGTAAATACACTCATCACACCTTCAATCAATACCACGTCATAGTTGGAATTTTTAAGGGATTCCAATACGTCTGGAAGTTGACACCAGCCGAGATTTGATATTTTTATTGAGCCATAGTCCTCCATATATCCATTGGTAAGGTATAGACCTGGTACTATGTCTCTTATATCCGGACCAATCTTTATAAGTCCAACGTTAAGGCCTTTTTCTCTTAGTATTCCTGCAAGACCTGTGGTCATAAATGTTTTACCACTGTCGGAACCTGTACTTCCAATTATAAGGCAGGTAGGCAATTTGCCTTCCTGTTTTTTGAGATCTTTTGTAAGGCAGTTTTTACCAGGTATTCTGATTTCCACATTGGTGTCGATACCAATCTCTCTATTGATATTCCTCACACATTCCCTATTTCTTTCAAGTATTGATGTTCTATCATCCTCATCTGCATCTATAAATTGAAGGAAATTCTCCACAACCTGGGGATTGTTATCAAAGATTCTATGTATTACGGTTCCAACTATATTTCCATTGTCACTTACTACACCTGACAGGTGTTTTTCCCTCTTGTTTCCATAATTGATTTTTTTTAACTCTGAATAGATTAGGGGTTTAGCCTCACCTTTAATGTCCCCATATGTGTGGCAGTGAAAACCTGTCACTGGTCCCTCTATATTTCTAGTTAGGAATGAGTCTCCTACAATCTCACCTTCAACCTGGTCTGTAGATATTAATGGTGAAAAGTCAACATCTAACAGTCCCAGTCCCTCTTTAATTATTGGTATCGGTGATTTTCTGCCTACATCTGTCTGATTCGCTAATAGTTGAAAACCAGAACATATTCCCACTATAGGTTTTCCTTCCTTGTTCATAGAATATATCTCTTTAGCTAAATCACTATCTCTTTTGATGGACTCAGACTCTACTATGGTTCCTCCTGGAATAATTAATGCGTCTAATTCTTCATGTGCTTTGTTTCCATTAACCAATCCATTTGATTTAACTAAGTCTGTTGGAAGATGCCCGAAATTTTCATATCCTGGAACAGCTCCCTTAACATATGTAAGGCCTATTTTCATTCTATCACTTACTATTTTTTTCCTTGATAAATTAGTTTACATTTATTTAATCTATAAAATCTATCATATAATCTTTGATTTTACTAAAAAATAATTAAATATTTCATATAAAATTAGCTGTTTAGTTAATTAATTTTTAACTATTCAATGAATTTATAAATAATATTAAAAATAGTTCAAACTTAAAAATAATGGTTATGGATTTATCTAATAAAAAAACAAGCAATTGGCAATTTTTTCAATTTATATGTATTCTAAACTTTATTTAAAGGTTTTAATTTAATTTATTTGTCTTGGAATAAAACCCTTATTACTTTAATATAAGAGTTAGAAATTATCTAAAATATAAACTAGATTATTATATTCTTTGTGATATCTACTCTTTTTTTAGTTTACTAGGTGGCCATATCTCATTAAATGCTTGAAAGTTTTCTGTATTAAGTATATCTGTGAAGATGGTCTTGTTCTTACTACTCATATATTCTAGAAAATCATCTTTGTATTGGCTCTTTGAAATCTTATTGAATTCTTTTTTTGATAGGGTGTAAAAATCTTCTTTTAAGTCACAACTCAAACATTTCATTGTTAATCTAAATGCGTCTATTCTATAGTCTATCAGGTCCTTTTTATAGGCCTCATAGTAACCGTTTTTAACAAACATGTCAAATAAAATCACACCACTAGGTATGATGTCAAAGAATTTCCTATCACAGTTACCTGTAATGGAATCAGAGTGAACCCTTCTTACATATAGGTGTTTTTTGATTAGTGAAATCCTTTCAGCTTTAAGCCACACATAATAGAAGAATGGATTGTCCTCAAAATATATCCTATCTGGAAACTTAGCATTAATGTTCTCTAGAAATTTCCTTCTATAGATCTTCTGACATGCGCTGACAGGTAGCTTAAATAGGAAATCCCTAGTATGGCTGCTATCAAAAACGCAATTGTAAAAACTGTCATCTAGCTGATTTAGATTGGACCAATCATTCTCATGATATTCTCGAGTATCATTATTGTAGTTGGTCATCTGAAACATTGTAATATCGGTGTTGTTTTCTTTTGCCTCGGTATATGCCTCTTTAATACAATCTTCTACAATCCAATCATCGCTGTCAACAAAGGTGATATATTCTCCTTTAGCTATTTTCAATGCTTTGTTTCTACTTGAGCCAAGTCCAATATTCTCTTCGTTATTTATAATTGTGATTCTGTTGTCTTTCTTTTCATATTCCTTTAGAATGTCCAGACTGGAGTCTGTAGATCCGTCGTCTACAAGAATTATCTCGATTTCTTTAAAGCTCTGATTTAAGATACTTTCAATGGCCTCTTTTAGATATTTCTCTCCATTATAAACAGACAATATTACACTAACTTTTATATCAGACATAGTTAAACCCTTTATTTTTTTTAAAATTAGTAATATAGAATTAAAATTTATTAAATATAAATCCTTAGTAATATTTAAATATTTTTAAAAAATAGGGTTGGTACAGGTTCCATTATAGATTCAAATAAAATCTGCTTGATTGTTTCTTTGTCTTTAAAGCAAAAATAGTAATAAAAAAAGTAGTTTTAGAAATAAAAAAAATAAATAGAATATTTATAATTCAAAAGCGGAGATTGCTTGAATTATTTTTTCATCATCTTCTGGTTTAGCCTGTAATTGTAGACCTACAGGAATGCCCTCAACCTCTCCAGCTTTAATACTTGCTGCTGGAATACCTGCAAGATTAGCTATTACAGTTAAAACATCGTATGCATACATTTCCATTGGTTCTAACTTGGTACCAATTTTATGTGGAAGCTTTGGAACAGTAGGACCGACTATTAAATCAACATCTTCCAACATTTCGTTGATTTGGTTTCTAATAAGTGACCTTGCTTGTAAAGCCTTCTTATAGAATTTACCACTATATTCTTGTTGTGAGATATATGATCCGATTTCAATTCTTCTAAGTACCTCTTCACCACAGGTTTCTTCAATTCTTGAAGCATATTCCCTTCCATCATATTTTCTTGTAGCTGAGAAGAATTCAACATAGTTGATTAAGTAATAGGTTGGAAGACAGATGTCAATATAGTCAAAGTTTAATTCTACAAGCTCTGCACCTAGAGATACAAGTTTGTCAATAGCCTTATCCACTACCTCATTGATTTTATCATCGGTAACCTCTGTAAATTCCTTAACCTTAGCTATTTTCATACCTTTAAGTGGAAGTTCCATATCTTTGGTGTTTACAGCTATTTCAGTGAAGTTTGGTAATTCATTGTTTAGGGTTGTACATTCCTCCGGATCATATCCTGCAATTGTGTCAAGTGCAAGGGTGAGTCCTGTAACATCACTTGAAATAGGTCCTATCTGGTCAAGACTCATTGATAAGTCAAGTAGACCCTGTCTAGATACAAGACCATAGGTAGGTTTAAATCCTTCAACACCACAGTGTGAAGATGGGTTTCTGATAGATCCTCCGGTATCTGAACCAAGTGCAATATCACACATGCCTGCTGCAATTGAAGCTGCACCTCCACCAGATGAACCACCGGTGATTCTTCCAGGTGCTGCCGGATTGTTACATACTCCATAGTATGATGTTTCTGTAGAACTTCCTGCTGCAAACTCATCCATATTGTTTATTCCAATAATAATTCCGTCTTCAGCTTTAATCCTTTTAATAACAGTCGCATCATAACTTCCTATATAATCCTCTAATGTTTTACTTGCAGCTGAGATTGTGTAATCCTCTACATTTATGTTTGCCTTTATACCAAAAACAATACCTGCTAATTGTCCTACTTCTTCACCATTAGATATTTTTTCATCAATTTCTTTAGCTTTGTTTATAGCATTCTCTTTATTGATTTCTATAAAAGCATTAATTGATGGATTTTTCTCATCGATTACTTTAATATAATTATTAACATTTTCTAATGCTGTTAATTCTCCGTTTTTTATAGCATTAGCTTTTTCTAATACATTCATTAAAACACCTAATATAATTAAGTTAAAAATTAATTTTTAATAAGGATAATTATAAAAAATAATTATTTCAATAATAATATTGTTTTTATTTATTTAGATTTAAATATTTTATTAATTATTCACATTTTCACAATTACAATTTTAAAAAATATTTAATAATTCTCTTGTTTTTATATTGAAAAATGTGGACCTTGATTTTAAGGGATTATTTATCCTTTCCGATTATCATTTTTCATAAATAATAATATTTATATTAAAAAATAGTTGTCTTGTCTTTGTTTATTTATAAAAAAATAATAAAGTTTAAAAAATAGTGTGATTGGAAATTAATTTTAATTATAACCAATCGTATGCATTGAATTCACTTGGGAACTGATCTACTTCAACAAGTCCCTCTTTAAGCATCATTTCATTAAGGTTTTTATTATCAACGATTACAACTGCAACTGTTCTTCCATATTTGTCATGTGGCTGTTCATCATCAATATCCAGTGAGACTTCCTTATCAAGGCATAATTTTTTTACAAAATTTTTGGAGGCATTATAACCTTTGACTCCTCTTTCAGGGGCGTTTACATCGGCAAATCTTATTTTTTCCCCATTGTCTAAATAAATCGTATCACCATCGACCACTTTTGTACATACTGCCGTTTCTTCCACATGGCAGGTGGTGTCGTTATACTTGTTTAATATTTCACTAGCAGTCATTCCATCGTATTTGTCATCTGGAATATCATGGCTAAATCCTGTTCCAACATATTTAGCAGATACTGTTGTCAATAGTCCAACACATACCACTAATATTGCAGTTATCATTAATATTTTATAGGTTCTAGACTTCATACATATTACCTATTAAATTATTGTACTCTATTTATTAAAAAATTTTCTATATTAAAATATTTTCAGTAATTAAATTCTTTTCTAATCTTTTATCAGACAAGGATATTTTAGTTTTAATTATAAGTTAAAAATTATTAGTTATATTTTATAACTTATAACTTAAAAGTTAAAACCTATTGATTTAGTGTGCCGTTTCAAATCTTAATTTTTTTATAGAATTAAAATATATTATATAATAATTATTTTTTTTAAATGATTTTTATGAGGAGCAAAGCAATTGTCTTTGATAATTCAGGTACTTTAATTGAAAGATATAGGATTATCAAAGATTTGAATACAGGAGAATTTATTACAGACATTAATTCATTGAGTTTGATTGATAATTTGGATTATGGAGCCTTAGCTATTCTACAGTTTAATACTGGATGTTTATCTAAGCTAGATTCCGATACCCTAATATCAGATTTAATTAATGATTATCATATCCAATTTACTGTAAGCTATTCCACTAGACGACTTTCACATGACGAGATATTGTCCATAATTAATAATGACGATGCAGTTATATCTGATATAACTGAGGGTTTTTCTATTCTAAAAAAACAAGTTCCAAATATGGAGATATGTAACGGCACTGCATTAATACTAGATTGTAAAAATAGGAATATAGCTTACACTATTACAACAGCAGGTAGATTCTTTAACAATGCAATCTTTACAGTTAATCAATTGAAAAATAGGGGTTATGACATTTTCATTGCATCTGGAGATAGAAGTGATGCAATCCAAACCTTAACCGAGTTTTTAGACATTGACCCTTCTCATGGCTTTCCAACTGCCACACCTCTTGGAAAAAGGGATATTGTAAAGTCCTTAAGAAAGGATTATGATAAGGTTGTAATGGTTGGTGACGGACAAAATGATTATTATGCATTTCAGGAATCAGATTTGGCTATTTTAACTATTGCACAATCCCTAATAGAATCAGATCAATTAATCTCATCCTCGGATTATATTGTTGATGATTTAATCGAATTGTTGAATATATTACATTAGATTGAATTTACCTTTAAAATTAGTAATTTGTAGATTTCGTAAGTATATTATTTTAAATTCTACTCTTTTTTTAAAATTTTGAATCTATAATATGTAAATTGCTCTTTTTCAATTTTTAAATATTATTCAATATACTATCATTTTGCTTATGATATGCTATAAAGCACTTTCATATATTGTATACTTTAATATCCTAGACTCTTAATTAATTCCTGTGTTTTTAAAACCTTCTCATAGGTATTTAATTCTATAATTCCCTTATCAATATATTTTAACAGGTTCAAATCTAATGTGCCTTCACCTAGTATTAGATGCTGGTCTTTTATTTTATTGTTATCGTTTATATGGAAATATTCAATGTTTTTTAGTTTAAAAAACTCCTGGCAGTCCTTACATGTATTGGCATGTCCTGTATCTATTGTTATTTTTGAGTCTGTGTTTTCTTGAATGTATTCGATTTCCTCAACTTTATTTCCAAGAAAGCTGTATCTTTCAGGTAGATTTTCTACAGAGATTTTTATATTGCCATGTTCCTTTCCATAGTCAACACATTGGCCAATGGATTCCACTGCAAGATCCAGTGCATACTTTCTAAGTTTATCGTCCTTTCTTCCTATCTTTCCAGGATGAACTGTTATGGCATTCGCACCAATCTTATTTGCCATATCGATTGTTTCTATTGTTTGTTTTACTGATTCCCTTCTTATGCCCTCATTGATACTTGCAAGATTTAAATCCACTGTTGGTCCATGAATGTTTATTTCAATATTACCTTTATCGCTGATTTTGATGATTTCATCATTTTTTTCTATATTGTATGCCGCATATGGACCTTCGGATAATATCTCAATTACCTCGAATCCGTCTCTTTTAGCTGTGTCTAGTATTTCATCCAATGGTTTTAAAAAGAGTGACAATGTGGAAAAACCTAATTTCATGTTTATTACCTTTTTTCTAATTTTATAATATCATTTTGTTCTATTAAATAATAGATTAATTGCTAACTATCTAAAAAGTCATCTATTAGCCATGAGGATATGCTTATATTTGATCTTCTTTCAATCTCATCTTTACTAAACCATCTTGCCTTTAAAATCTCAAAATTATCTACTTTTATCTCCCCGCTATCATATTCAGCTGTAAAACCTACCATTAGGGAATTTGGAAATGGCCATGATTGGCTTGCAAAGTATTTGACATTCTTGATATTGATGCCTACCTCCTCTTTAACTTCCCTGTGTACTGCTTCCTCAAGTGTTTCTCCAGCCTCTACAAAACCTGCAAGTATTGTATATTGTTTTATTTTGTAGTAGCTATGATATGCCATCAGGAGTTTATCGTCTTTTCTAATGGCTACAATTATTGCAGGTGCTATTCTTGTAAAGTTTATATGGCCACATTCTGGACATTTGAGCATCATTAGATCATCATCCATAACATTATGTGTTCCGCATACTCCACAATATTGGTGATTCTTATACCAATCCAAGATTTGTACTGCCCTTCCACCTATTAAAAAAAGTTCATCGTCTATTGGAAATACGTCTGTTAAGTTGTAAAATTTCTCGCTACTTTCTACAATATCTACAACAAATGCTGGCTTATTCTTAAAAGTTCCAATATATAATGAGAAATTCACGTTAAATTTCTTATTTAGTTCCTCTTCGTTGATTAAAGGAAGTTCATTCTTTTCATTTAAGTATAATTCCCTATTATAAAAGATAAAATAGTATGAATCCTCTTCTGTTTTGTAGTTTTCCTTGAAATCTATACTATAGTTATCATATAAACTTTTTTTTATCATATATAATAGTATTATTTTATATAATTAAAATCTTTCATTTTTAAGATAGGTTTATATACTATTATAACATATCAATTTTTAATATATGTCAAAAAAATACATATATTGTTTTTATATATAGGAGGTATTTCTTTGTCTGATGAGATTGATAATGATTTTTCAGATACTGAGTATGTTAATCATATAATGAATAAGGAAAACAAGACAATTGTCAATGGTTTTACCCATTTATTGATTTTATGGTTTTTATCTAAGGAAGATCTCCATGGTTATGCTTTAATGAAAAGATTAAATGAATTTTTCTCTCCTCAAATAGAATGTGGTTTTGTAAAGAAAGTCAGTTCTAGTAAGATCTATCCCATCTTGTCTGATATGGAAGAATATAAGATAATTGAAGGGGAATGGAAAGTCCAATCTTCTAAGAATATTAAAGTTTATCATTTAACTAATAGAGGTGAATTGATTTTAGAAGATATCTCAAAGAAAATTCAATATGTATACTCTATAAAGAATCCTTTATGGCAAGAATTTTTCCAAGATATATTCAAAGGTTCAAATGGAAAATAAAGGTGTTTAAATGAAAAATATTATTGAAACTTATGATTTAACTAAGAGATATAAGGATTTCACTGCTGTTAATTCATTAAATCTTCATATACCTAATAAAACTATCTTTGGTATGTTAGGTCCTAATGG
Organism: Methanobrevibacter sp. AbM4; assembly: GCF_000404165.1. NCBI lineage: Archaea > Methanobacteriati > Methanobacteriota > Methanobacteria > Methanobacteriales > Methanobacteriaceae > Methanobrevibacter > Methanobrevibacter sp. AbM4. Next base: position 28,105 of record NC_021355.1, read on the forward strand.
TGCAGGTAAAACCACTACCATTAAAATGCTTACCTGTCTTACTATACCTACCTCTGGAACTGCGAAGGTAGGGGGATATGATATATTAGAAAACCCGAATGAGGTTCGGGAATTATTAGGAATGGTCCCTCAACAAGTAAGTCTCTATAAAGACTTAACAGTTTGGGAAAATGCAGAATTATGTGCGGATTACTATGGGGTTCCAGTAGATGAAAAAGAAGATCGTATTAACGAATTAATGGAACTTGTTGATATTTCTTATGCTAAGGATAAATTGATAGGTAAAATGTCAGGTGGTCAAAAACAAAAAGCATCATTAGTTGCTAGTTTAGTTCATAGACCAGAAATATTGTTTTTAGATGAACCAACCATTGGTTTAGATCCCACTACCAAACGTATATTATGGAATCTTATTGAGGAATTAAATGACGATGGTCATACAATTATCCTATGTTCCCATGATATGCATGAGGTGGATATGTTATGTGATAATGTTGGAATTATAAGTACTGGAAATCTAGTGGCTTATGATTCACCTACAGGATTAAAAGATACTCTTATTCGTCGTCAAAGAGAGGAATATGAATCTTTAAAAGATACATTGGCACTTATTCAAGATGAAAATAATACAGATGACAAATCTAGTAAATCTGATAGGGAAATAGAAAATAGTGAAGCTTTAAAGATTCAACAAGATTCATTATTTAAGTATAGGGAAATGTCGTTTTTAGTGGACGATTTAAATCAGGATCTATTAAAAACTTTAAGAGCAAATAAATATGTTCATAGTGTTGAGGTAAATGATTCAGGTAGAATAATCCTTGAAATAGATAAATTTGAGGATAAGGCTGTTCGATCTGTTCTTAAAACTTTGGTTAAAAACAAGGCTAAAGTCAGTTCAATTTCTACAGAGGAACCTTCACTTGAGGATGTATTTATGAAAACTACTTCCGAAGTTGAATTGGGACCAAGGGCTTGATACTATGGATTTAGAATATAGAAAATTATATTGGATGATTAAAAAAGAGTGGTTAAGTCTTAAAAGACATCCCTCCAGATTAGTGGCTATTATCATATTTCCAATAATCATGATTCTATTATTTGGATATGGTATGGGTGGAGACTTGACAAACTTACCTGTTGTAGTTGTTTCTCAATCTGACGGTCATCTAACTGACCAGACTTTAACAGATATAAAAGCCAATGATGCCTTTTCTGTTGTTGATATTATAGACAATGTAGATGATGGAAAGGCAATGGTGGATAGTGGTAAGGTTAAAGCGGCTATTATACTGCCTTCAAATTATGATGATAATGACACGACTCAGAAGACGGCCACATTGTATTTGGATTCCTCAGATCAAATGGCATCACAGGTTTTAATTCCAAGTTCACAGCAAATATTTAACCAGATATCTATTAATGAACTTCAATCCTCTAACTCAAACTTAGAGGTACAGAATTCAACAAATACTAATCCGGTATCCTCACAGATAAACAGTGCTAAATCCTCAATTAGTATTCAAATTAATAAGATATATGGTGATATTAAATATATTGACTTTTTAGTTCCTGCAGTTCTAGCTATGACTGTCATGATGAGTTGTATGATGGGTATGGGTGCAGCCATTGCTGGAGAACGTGAAACCGGAGAATTGGCTAGATTATTCATGACTCCTACATCTGTTGCTACAGTTATAGGTGGTAAGATTTTAGCCAAGTTATCAGTGGAAATGATGAGGGCAATTGTTTTATTGGTTGCGGCTATTATTCTCTTTAGTATTACTATTAAAGGAGGTATATTACAAACATTGTTATTACTCTTCATAGGAGCGTTATGTTTTGTTGGTTTTGGAGTGGCTTTATCTGCAAGGGCACAGACCCAGGAAGATTATTCCCAAATGGTAATGCCGTTTTCAATGCCGATGATGTTTGTGTCAGGAGTATTCTATCCTATAGAAACTATGCCTTGGATATTCCAGAAAATTGCATATATATTTCCGCTAACTTATTTAAATGATGCTATGAGGGCTGTTATGATTCAAGGACGTCCTTTATCTTCAGTATGGTTGGATATTTTAATATTATTAGGATTCACTTTATTGTTCTTCCTTATTGGAGTTAAAAGATTTAATAGAGATGTATAATTGGTGATATTATGTTTAAATCTAAGAAATTATTTTATGTATTATTGATATTTTTATCATTATCATTGGTTTTAAGTCCTATAAGTAGTGCAGATTGGCCTATGTTTCAAAAATCCCCAGATCATGTTGGTTATGTAGATGAGCCTAGCGATTTTGTAAATAATCTATGGACTATCAATCTCGGCTCTAACACTAACTCAACACCAATTGTCAAAGATGATACTTTATATGCAATATCAAATGACGGAGTTTTACATTCTATTGATTTAAAAAATGGTACTGTTAATTGGACCTATAAATTCTCAAATTCCATTTCAACAAGTCCTGTAATCAAAGGGGATATTCTATATGTTGGAGATTTAAATGGTAATTTCTATGCTTTTAATACCTCTTCAAAAACATTGAAATGGACATTCTCTAATCCGAAACCTATAGAATCATCAGCTGTTGTTGATAAAAACAATGTTTATGTAACTGAAGATAATGGTCATGTATACTCTCTTGATATTAAAGACGGAGATAAGAAATGGGATAAGGAAATAGGTGGTAAATTAAAATCTTCACCTGTCGTTTCTAGTGGTACCATTTATTTCGGTTCTACAAATGGTGGAGTTTATGCATTAAAAACTAGTGACGGATCTTCAAAATGGAATTTCACTACTGGTGATGCAGTACTTGCTTCCCCAGCTGTTAAAGGTGATAGATTAGCTATTGGTTCTGTAGATAATACATTTTATGTAATCAATACAAGTAATGGAAATCTGATATGGAAGGAAGAGATGGCCAATAAGGTTGTATCCTCAGCATCTATTGACGAATATAACAATAATATTTATGTTGGAGATGATTCTGGAAACATGACCTGTTTTGATTTAAGGGATGGAAAAACCAAATGGTCATATCAAACAGGTGGCTCAGTACAGTCTACACCTGCATTTTATAATGACACTATAGCATTTACATCTAATGACGGATCTTTATATATATTAAATAAATTTTCAGGTAAGGAGAATATGACCTATGGTCCAGGATACTATCTCTTTAATTCAAAGATTACAAGCTCTCCTGTTATTATAGGAAATACTCTAATCTTAACAGCTAATGATGGAAATGTATATTCACTTAATCTTTTAAAACAGAGTACTCCAATATCCGTATATGTATGGTATGATATTATAATTATAATCGTTTTAATTATAATTATTGGCGTTTTAATTTCCTTAAATAAAAAGAGAAAAGCTAAAAAACCTATAAAAAAGAAACAATATAAGAAATTTCAATAGATAATAATTTTATATTATTATCTTTATTTTTTTAAGGCACTTTATTATAAGTTATAAGTTATAACTCTTCTTTTAATTTTATTGCTATTATTAAGATTCTAAAAAATACTATTTTTTCATAAGCCTTCTATTATAAGTTATTAGTTATAACTTATTTTTTTTATTTTGCTAGTTTTTCTTATTAGATTTTAGAAAACTAAATTTTATTTTTCTAATTAAGTTAATATAAGTTATAAGTTATAAGCAATTTTTCTAATTTTATTTATTTCTTATTAAATTTTAAAAAAAGTAATTTTAATATTTTATTATAAGTTATAAGTTATAAGATATCTTTTTGATCTTATTAGCTATTTTATTTGATTTTGAAAATTAGTATTTTTTAATTTGAGAATTATTTATTTTAAAAAAAGGAAAAAGATTGAATAAAATAAATTTATTCATTTTTTATAAGAGGTATAGTTATACTAGATACATTGGAGACTCTTCCATCTGCATTTTCAATTTCCTCTGTTGCAGTTTTAATTTCTCCAATACTTGCATTTGGTACAAATCTATTTGTAGCTATTTCTGCTACATCTACAGCTCTATTTATAGCTCTTCCTCTAGCTTTTAATATTACTTCGTTTTTACCATTATTTACTTGTGTTACTACTGCTAATACATAGTTCATTACTGGTTTGTTACCGATATAAATTATATTTTCTTCGCTCATTTTTTCACCAATAGTTTGTAATTAGTTAATTAATAAAGATTATTCATTTAATTCTTTTTTGATTATTAATAGTTTATTTACAGCATTTATTACTGCTTGTACACTTGCTTTGATAATATCTTCATTAGCAGATCTACCTGTTGCTATGTTGCCTTTCTTATCATTGACTCTTACAAACACTTCTCCTAAAGCATCTGTACCACCATTAATTGCTTCAATATGGTATTGTTCTAATTCAAATGATGTTGTGTCTTGAATTAATGATTCAATAGCATTTAATGCTGCGTCAACAGGACCAACTCCAGTTTCTGCTTTTTCTTTAACTTTGTCATTAATTGTTAATCTGACTGTTGCTGTAGGTGAAACATTGTCCCCACTTGTTACAGATAAACCTGATAGTTCAACTATTTTCTCTTTTGAGGTATTCATCTCAGATAATGCAATTGCTTTTAAATCGTCATCAGTAATTGATTTTCCTTTATCACCTAATGCTTTTACACGTTCTAATACATCATCTAATTGCTTATCTGATAGTTTTATATTAAATTCCTCTAGTTTACCTTTAATAGCATGTCCACCACTTTGTTTTCCTAAAACAATTCTTCTGGTTTGACCTACCATTTCAGGACTAATTGCTTCATAAGTACCTGCATTTTCCATAATTCCATGTACGTGAATACCGGATTCATGTGCAAATGCATTCTTACCTACTATAGCTTTGTTTGGAGGTAAGTTCATACCTGTTACTCTTGATACAAAGTCAGATATATCATAAATTTTAGTAGTATCTACATCCATAGGATGGTGATATTCTAAGATTAAGCTCATTACAGTTTCTTCAAGTGATGCATTTCCAGCTCTTTCACCAATACCATTTATTGTTGCATGGAATTGATCTGCACCTGCTTCTAATCCCATTAGAGTATTAGCCACAGCAAGGCCAAAGTCATTGTGGAAATGGGTACTAATTGGAATGTTGATCTCTTGTTTTAAATCATAGATTAAAGTTTTAGCATCCATTGGAGTAAGAACTCCTACAGTATCTGGAACATTTATTACATTTGCTCCAGCTTCTTCAGCTGCTTTATAAACTTCTACAAGATAATCCCACTCAGTTCTTGTTGCATCCTCTGCTGAAAATTCAACTGTAAGTCCATGATCTTTACAATACTCGATTGTGTCTATAGTTTTTTCTTTAACTTTTTCTTTAGACATTTTGAGTTTATAATCCCTATGAAGTGGACTTGTTCCAATAAATGTGTGAACATAATCTAAATCACAATCTAATACTGCATCAACATCTGCTTTAACTGCACGTGCTAATCCACAAATTGTACTATTCAATCCTAAAGCTTTAACTTTTTTAGCAGTTTCTTTTTCTCCTTCTGATGCTCTTGGAAATCCTATTTCCATCTTATCTACACCGAGAATATCTAATTTTTCAGCTATTTCAATTTTCTCATCTACTGTTAAAGCTACTCCCGGAGATTGTTCTCCGTCACGTAAAGTAGTATCGAAGATTGTTATTTTCTCTGGCATATTCTCATATAAATCGTCCATTTTATACACTGGTTTTCTATTCATTTTAATCCTCCGATATACATTTTTTTTAGTACAATTTGTATTTTGTAGTTATATTTTTATTTATATATATAATTATATTTTATTATTTTTTCTTTATTTTATTATAAATCTTTAAGTTTTTTTTAATTTTTTTCATTTTCCAATTGTCTTATCTTATATTTTTTGGAATTTTTTACTTTTTTAACTTATAACTTATAACTGATATTCTTTTGGTAATTCTCCTTTTTTTTAGTTTATTTCTTAATTTAATTTCTCTTATAACTTATAACTTTTATAATCTTTATTTTCTTATAAGTTTTAACTTATAACTTATTTTTCAATAGTTTTTTCTTTTTATAAGTATAACTTATAATTTAATTAATTTTAGATTTAATTCAAGCTTTTTTGCATGTTTTAAAATATATTTTTTAACTATTATAACTTATAACTTATAATTTTTGATTATTTTAGTTTTTTTATCTTTTAGTCTTTTATTCAAATATTTTTTTAATTATTATAACTTATAACTTATAACTTAATTTTATTAGAAAACCTCAGTTTATTAAAATTGAATTTAAAAAATAAAAAAAGTAGTTTTTTGTATATTGGATAATTTACTGGTACAATTTTCTTATATTTTTATCGAATAAGTATTTGCTTAATCTTATATTTGAGGTTCCCTTTCCACATGATTTAGTTTTTCTATGTTTAATTGCTTTTAAAACACTATCGATATCTTTTTCACAATCTATCTCTGTGTAGCAATCCATTATAAAACCTTTAAAATGGGCGTCACTAGATCCTATTTCTGCTATATTCTTTTTTGATGCAAGTTGTTTTCCCTTATAATTGGAATATCCAAATATAAATCTAGCATTTTTAGATTCCACTCCATCTATGTTTAAGTCTGTATTTTTATATTTACAGAATAATCCATGTCTATAATAACAATATGGATGGGGTACTATTGCAAGTCCACCTAAATCATGGATTTGGTCCACAGTTTCCTCAGGTGATAATCCTTTCTCTATTTTCTCTTCCACACCAAATCCTAATATATGTCCATATTCACTGCTGATTTCTATTGACGGAATTACAAATAACTCATCATTTTTTGTAAGTTCTCTTGCAACTTTTGAACCTTCCACTGTATTATGATCACTTAAAGCTATCATATCTAAACCTAATTCTTTGGATCTTTCAATAATCTCTTTAGGTGTACTAACTGCATCACTAGAGTATGTACTATGTATATGTGGATCAAGTTTTAACATATTTATCATATCCATAATTGTCAAATATACTTCTTTGTTTTATTTTTAGTTTATATAATGTTTTAATGATTTGATTAATCCTATGGTTCCCGTCATCATCACATCACCACCAGGACATGCATGATGATAATCCAAACTTGTTTTTTCAATTAAACTCCTTTTAGGACCTGATACAATTACTTTTTCAATATTTGATATTGGGTTTATTACATGTGCTCCATGACCATGGTCATTGTATATTTCTTCATTTGTAAGTGTACCATTCGCTAATTTTTTTACATATCTTTCTAGTGATTCTCCTGTAAGGCTACTTGTATGATGTTCAAATACTCCCTGTATTTTTCTATTTTCAATTGATGCTACTGTGGTATGTCCATTTCCTATATCCATAACAATATAACTGTTTAATTTCAATGCTTCCTCGTCATAGCACATTCCACATATTGATGCGAATTTTGTATCCATTATTAAGGGGGTATTCCTTATTTGCCAGTTTGTTTCATTTTTTAACTTATTTTCTACAGATTTCATTCTACTGTAATATTCTGGTATATTTCCATACCACCCGAACTCCTCAGGTTTTAGGGGATTTTCTAATTTCTCTCTAATCTTTTCAAATCTGAAATCCCTATCTCCCATGTTTTCATTATATCCATGATCTTGTACAGCTACCGCAATATAGTCAAAGTCAAAATCTAAGTCATACTCTTTTAAAAATCCAGCTAATTTATCTATATCTATATCATTAAGTGATATTCTTGTGTAATCTTTATATTTTTCGTTATTTTTATCCTTATCATATACTACTTCTATACCATATGATTCTACCTGTTTTAAATCGTCCCTTATGGTTTTTGCACAATATGATTCCATTGCTACATTATATCCTTTGTCCATATGTTCCAATATGGCATTTTTAAGTTTTCCACCTCCCATAATATTTCCTTCAAAGTAGATATCATTATTGATATTTTTGATTTTTTGAGCTATCAATATATGTGGTGAAGGTAAAACTACTTTTATAGAGTTTTCCACTTCCTTTTCCGTGTTATAATATATTATATCTTGTGTTCCTGTTCCTACATCAATTGCCAATATTTTCATACGAAATCCTCTGATTTTTATTAATATTACTATTTTGTTTTAATAATTTTTATAATTATCACTATAATTTACTTATAACTTATAACTTAAAAGTTATTTCTTAAAAATTCTAACATATTATTTATAAGATATAAATTACAATATATAAGATATAAGTTAAAAGGTAACATTTTTCACTTATAATTTAAACTTAATAAGTTCTAATTTTTAACTTAAAATTTATAAGATTTCACTAAAATTGCTATTACTTAGAATTTATAAGTTTTAATAGTCATTTAAACTTGTTAATAATCATATGGAGTTTATATATGGGAGAAATAATTGCTATAATGAATCAAAAAGGCGGTTGTGGTAAAACTACTACTGTTGTAAATCTTGCAACTTCTTTAGCAGTTATGGGAAGAGCTGTTCTCATTGTAGATATGGATCCTCAAGCAAATGCAACTACTAGTTTTGGAATTGATAAAACAAAACTTGATTACACTATATATTCTGCAATTAGTGGAGAGGTTTCAATTAAAAAGGCAACCTTTCCAACTTTTATTCAAAACCTATTCATTGTACCAAGTAATATCTCTTTAAGTGGTGTAGGGGTAGAATTAAGTAAATTAGATAACTATCATATCATTTTGAAAAATATTCTAGATGAGATAAAAGATTTATTTGATTATATCTTAATAGACCTACCTCCATCTTTAGGTGTTATTACAATTAATGGATTAGTTGCATCTGATAGTGTAATTATTCCTATTCAAGCAGAATATTATGCTTTAGAAGGAGTAGCAGATTTAATTAATACAATTAATCTAGTTGAAACTAGATTAAGAAGTCCAACCCCTATAAAAGGAATTTTATTAACTTTATATGATACTAGGACTAGACTTAGTAGGGATGTCTTCAGAGAATTAAAGAAATATTTTGATGGAAAGGAACATTTGTTTAAAACTGTTATTCCTAGAAATATTAAATTAGCTGAAGCCCCTAGTCATGGTAAACCTTGTATAATTTATGATCAAGAAAGTAATGGAACTACCGCTTATTTAAAATTAGCTCAAGAAATTTTAGATATGGAAGAAGATGATTAAGGAGGAAAAATATGTCTAATAATAAAAACTCAGGTTTAGGTAGAGGTTTAGATTCTTTAATTCCATCAGATTATTATGATGAAAATTTTGATGCTAATTCCACTAAATCTTTAGAAGATATGTTGAATGAGAGAGAAGATCTCAAACATAAAGAAGAGGCTCCTAAAGAGGAAAAACAAGAAGAAAGTAATACTCAGCAGGAACAAGTTTCTGAGGATAAATCTTCAAATGAAAATTCCGATTCAGAAGAGAAATCTCTGGAATTCTCTAAAGATGAGTCTGTTAAAATTGAGGATGATCCTTTAGTAAAGCAACATGTGGAAGAGGTTATGGAGATTGTTCATAAGAATCCTAGAATAACCCTATGGTCTGTTAAATCTTCTGCTGTTTTTAGATACTTAAGAAAGACTCAACCTGAATTTAGTATTAGTAAAGAGGCTTCTAAATTAATTGATGAGGCTGTTTCTCAAAAGTACCCAGATATATGGAAATTATTCGAAGACGAGTAGTTTATTTCCTTAACATATCTTTTTTTACCTTTTAATTCTATTACTTTTTTTTATAAGTCCTTTTTTAATTTTTTTATATTTTAAATTCCTTTTTAACTTTTTTTTCATAATTCCTTAATTCCACCTGTTCAGATTTCTTGTTTTCTTGCTTTTTTATTATTATAACTTATAAGTTATAATAATTTTTAATATCAACTTCTTGTTTGCTATTGTAAATTATAAGCTATAACCATTATTTTTAAATCCTGTTTTCCATTTTTTTTCTTATAATTTATAAGTTATAACTAACTATATTCTCATAGCTGATTGTCAATGTTTATTAAAACTTATAATTTATAACCATCGTTTTTTGAATTTCTTCCAAACAGCTTTCTATTTTATTGGTATAACTTATAACTTATAATCATTTTTTAAAACTAGCTTCTTTATTATAACTTATAATTTATAATTATTTTAAGTAATTTAGTTTCTTTATTTTTGTTATAACTTATAACTTAAACTTTATCTTTATAATCTCATTTCATATTTTCTTAGAACTTATAAGTTATAATACTTTTTTCATGATTCAACTTTTTTCTTATTTTATTATAAGTTAAAACTTATAACTTTTTTTAAGAAAACTAACTTTCCACGTTCCTCTTAAAACTTATAAGTTATAATTCTTCTTTAAAATTAGCTTTCATTATAACTTATAACTTATAATTATATTGATTTAGATTAGTTTCCTTATTTCATTATAACTTATAACTTATAATTTTTATCCAAACTGTGTTTTGTTTTGTTAAAATGTTCTTAGAACTTATAACTTATAATTTTTTATTAAAATTATATTTCCTAACTCATAAAGCTCTTAGAACCTATAAGTTATAACTTTAATTTAAATAATCTAATCTTAAATCAGCTTTTATTTTTGATTATAACTTATAACTTATAACTAAATTTTAATATTAGAATCTTTAATTTAGGATTCAATTCTTTAAAAAAAAGTAGAAACTAAATAAATTCATTTAATTTTCAAATATTATGATTGGATTTAAAAAATAACTTATTTTAATAATTCATAATTTGAAAAAACTATTGATTTATTTAATATCTATCTAAAGCACTTTGATAGTTGCCTTTTAATTTAATATAAGGCTCTGCTCTTGAGGTAACAACACCTAATTTCTTTAAATCCTCTATTTCTTCAAAAGGTTTATTTTTACGTATATCAACAATTTTTCTTGCAGACTTAATCCCTATTCCCGGAACCCTAATTAAATCGTGGTAGTTTGCATTGTTTACCTCTAATGGGAATATGTTCATATTCTTTGCAGCTAAGATTTTAGGATCCTCATTTAAGGATAAATTTCCATTACCATCAAATATTAATTCTTTTGTTTTAAAATGATAATCGTTTAGTAATGAATCGGCATGGTATAATTGTCCTGTTCTTTTAAGATCACATTCTGTTTTATTTTCAAATTCAGTTCCTTCTAATGGTTGAAATCCTGAGAAATAACTTCTTTTCAGATTTGTTTTTTTATAGATCTTCTCCATTCTTTTTAGGATTTCACTGTCTGTCTCATCATTAGCACCTACAATCATCTGGGTTGTAGGTCCTGAAGGACATAATCTCCTGTCTCTTTTTCGAATTGAATCAATCCAGCTTAACCTTTTTAATATGTCCTTATTATAATCCTTTGTAGATGACATCTGGGATAGACCGTCTGCAGATGCGGCTTCAATATTAATGCTTACCCTATCTGCAAGCTTCATGGATCTTTTAATATCATCTTTTGAGGCACCTGGAATGATTTTTAGGTGAATGTAATCCTGGTATCCATATCTCTTTCTTAATATGGAACAGGTTTCTATAAGTCTGTCCATTGTATTGTCAATGGTGTCACTAACTCCACTACTTAGAAACAGACCGTTTACATAACCTTCCGTATAATATTTTAGGAATACCTTCGCTATTTCATCAGGACTAAGTTCTATTCTTGTAAAGTCTCTTTGGCATTGATTTATGCAATACTTACAATCATTTTTACACTTGTTAGTCATTAATGTTTTAAAAAGTGGAATAGTACATCCATTTGACCCTGTTGCAGGATATATGCCTGGAAGGTTATGTTGTGAGCTTTTTTGATGGTTTACATAATCACATAAATCAAACTGTGCACTATCACTTAGAACCTGTGTTTTTTTAAGACTATCCATAATAAATCAGCTAAAGTTTTTTTTAATAAACTATTTAATTTATTATTTTTAATATTTTTTCCCTATATAAATTTATTATTTTAATGCAATTGATTTTTAAAATTCCTTTAAACCATTACCTATTCTATTGATTTTCAGTGTTTTCTATTAAAAAATTTAAAAAACTTTTAATATTATTATAAATACTATTAAATATATGAATATAGTATTATCTGGAACCGGTAGTGCAGTTGGAAAAACAACCATTGCAACAGGGATTATGGGTGCTTTATCAAAGGAACATAAGATTCAGCCTTTTAAGGTAGGTCCTGATTTTATAGACCCCTCATATCATACACTTGCAACTGGAAACTATTCAAGAAATCTTGACTCTTTCTTTATGAATGATTATCAGATTAATCATTGTTATAAAAGGGCATTGGATATTTCCAATTCTAAAATTGGTATTATTGAGGGAGTAAGAGGTTTATATGAAGGTATAGGTCCTATAGGCGATGTGGGAAATACTGCATCTATTGCTAAATCTTTAAATGCGCCTATCGTTTTGATTATAGATTCTAGAAGTTTGGTTAAAAGTGCCTCTGCTCTAGTTTTAGGTTTTAAACAACTGGATCCTGAACTTAATATTCAAGGGGTAATATTGAACAAGGTTAAGGGTAAAAAACACTACCTTAAAACTAAGGAAGGTATTGAGACATTAACTGACACTAAGGTTATTGGCGGTATCCCTAGAAATGAGGATATTGAGGTAATGCAACGCCATTTAGGTCTGGTTCCAGCTTTGGAAAAGGATAACATTAAGAACAATATTAATAAATGGGTGGAAACCGTAGAGGAATATATTGATTTAGACGCTTTGTTGGAAATCATGAAGGACTATTCCTCTGATTCCAATAAATCTATTAAACAACGGTCAAAGCCTTCAATACCTTATGGGGAACCTTTTAGAAAGGAAGATTCCAATGAACTTTGGAAAGTTGGGAATAAACAACCTATAAAAATTGCAGTTGCCCGTGATGAAGTATTTTCTTTCTATTATCAAGAGAATTTGGAGGCTTTAGAAGATAATGGAGCTAAAATTATAGAGTTCAGTCCTTTTAAGGATGAGGAATTGCCTGATGCCGACGGTTTATATGTAGGTGGAGGATATCCTGAATTATTTATTAAGGAACTTGAGGAAAACTCATCCATGAGACAATCCATATATAACTTCTACAATGACGGCGGTAAAATCTATGGGGAATGTGGAGGCTTAATCTATCTGTCAAAATCAATAGATGGCAAGAAAATGTGTAACATTCTACCATATACCTCACAGATGAATAAAAGAGTCCAGGGATTGTCCTATACCATAGCAGAATCCAAGGAAGATAATGTCATTGCTAAAAAGGGAGAGCTTATTAGAGGTCATGAATTCCATTATACCTCAATAAATACTGACGACAATACCAGATTCGGATTAGACGTTAAAAGGGGTCGTGGAATTACAGGCTCTGAAGATGGAATCCTACAGGATAATATCTTAGCAAGCTACATTCATGTCCATGCCTGCTCCCATCCGAATTTCGCATATAACTTTACCCAGTATATTAATGAACACTAAGGGATAGTTTTACTTTAATTCTTTATTTAAATTAAATAGATTATTTTATGAATTATAAATTAGACTAAGGGATATTATGAGATATAGAGAAATAGATTGGTTCAATCCTTACATTTTAATACTGTTATTAATATTGTTTGTTTTAATATCCTTACCAATCCATTTTAAATCAAGGCCTCTTCTTCCATTTCCCTCAGGTCAATTATTTTTATATATTCTAATAGGCATGATTTTTCTATCATTAGGTATAGAATCCTCAATTTATATTCTTAAAAAATCAAAAACATTAAAAAACATTAAAAAACGATCAAGTGATGTATATTCTAAGGATGACAATACCAAAAATTTAACTGATTATAGAATATCTTTAAAAGAGCTTCCATTATTTGGAAATTATTCAAGAATTGAATCAGTTCTTATTGTACTAATTCTTTTTAGCCTGGTCTTACAGTTGATCAATTTTTATAATTTAGGAGGTATACCATTATTCAGCGGATACCTTAAAAGTAAAGCTGCAACCAGGATTTGGTTCTTATCTTTTATGTTATTTCTACCTTCCATTAACATTTTACTTTCAAAATACAATAGGAAAACTCATTATGTCCTATTGTTCTTGGGACTTCTATGTTTTGCCCTAACAGGTTATAGGACAACTCCTATTGCAATATTACTCTCAAGCTTCATAACAATATTCTATACCCGCAATATTTCAAGAAAAACCAAGATATTATTTGTTGCATTGATAATTGTTTTACTTTTGGCCATCGGTTTTATTGCCGTTAGATCAATAGAATGGCAGCATTGGACATTAAATCCCCTGGAGTTAATATCTTATAGGGCGGCTTTTACCCTAAATGTTCTAGATAGGATTACATATCACCAGGCCATTACCGGTGGAAATCTATTATACTCCACTTTAACAGGTTATTTCACCTCAACTGATCCACGTGTATTGGTAGGTGAGGCTGTTCTTTTAAAACATCATTCCATTACCTCCACCATATTTGGTCCCGTGCTATTGGATTTCGGTACTGTTGGGATGATTATTCAAATGTTTCTAATGGGTTTTGTCCTTGAAACACTACACATATTACAGAAATACAATCATGGGGTATGCACAGCTTTCTATTCAATCATATTGGCCCAAAGCATCATATGGTTGGAGACAGGTCCAACTGATTTAATAGTCTTCATATTCTATATAATCAGTATTTTATTGATTGTATATAACCTAAATATTATTCATAAACAAAACAATTAACTTTTCATTTTTTTTAATATTTTATTTAATATTTCCCTTTCAATGATTAAAGATTTATAAAATGTACTTTTTGATAAATGGCTTTAATTTAAATATTTAGTCATATAAACTATTCTATGTTAAATATTATATCAATTAAAAAATTCAAGATTGGCGGTTTTTAATGGTAGATTCCAAGAATTCAAAAGATATATCTAAAAAATACAATAAAAATAATTCAGTTGAATCATTATTATCTGAGATAGGAATGGATGCTGATGAGTTTAAAAAAGAATTTGGAGTATCTGTTGATGAATTTGATGATGATATAGGCGAGTCAGTATATCAATTATTGGATGAGCTGGATCTTTTAGATGAGGAGTATAAGGACAATCAAGTGGAACGTGCTAATACATCTGGTTTCAGTTTAAACTCAAATAAAGTGGAAGACTTTAATCTTGAGGATGCCGATGAGGATTCAGATGATGAGTATCACTCACAGATTAGGAAAATCGAAAAACAAATTCAGGATAACCTAAATGATGAGGAATCTATCTCAGGCGGAATCAAAACAGTCCGCGACTTTTTTGAAGAGAATAAATATGTAAGTCAAAATGATCATGATATTGATGAGGTAAGAACCATTGCATTCGCATGTGAGATAGCACCTGCAAAAACCATTATTCCCGTAATTAAACTCTTAAAAAAATTGGAAAGTGAAGGTAAGTTACATTGGAAAACCACAAGAATTATAGGACTTGCTCATGGTAAGGGTGTTGATGAGTTACTTAATCAATACTGTGATGTAGTATATTATATAGGTCAAGGTAGAAGTGCCAACCAATCAGATTCTGGAAGATTCCAATTAGCTAGTTTGATTTTAAGGGACATCTATAAAGCAACCAGGGCCATGATTGGTGAGCAAATTGATTTACTTGTAACCTGTGGAAATGCAGGTGATGTCAGAAAATCAATTTCTGCTGCAAAATTACTTAGAACACCTGTCCTACATATTGAGCAGGATATCTACAATCCAATTGAAATCATATCCCAGGCTAATTTGATCACTGTTCCATCAAAGGATTATGAATACTATCTTAAAATACAGTATGGTCTTAGGAATGTAGTTAACATTGGCGGATATCCAATGGCTGCATATGTTGATAACGAGATTAAAAAAAATAAACTAGTTTCTAAAGAGGAAATTACAGAGAAATATGGATTCGAACATTACATTTTAGTTTTATTAGGTGGGGACCTTAAAAAAGAAGATTTAACTGATTTGATTCCACTTATTGATGGCTTTGACTATCCGACATTAATCGCCCCTTATAGATTTGATAAGGGATATGTTGAAGATTTATCAAAGTCTAGTAAGGTTAAGATTCTGGATAATTATGTGGATATTCTAAGTTTAACAAATTCCGCAGATGCTTTAATCTATGGTGCAGGTATGGGAATGACAATAGAGGCTGGTGTATTGAAGGTACCTTCCGTAAAGATCTATGGTTATCATGTATTCCATAGTAGTATAAATCTGGCTAAGGAATTGAATATTCCAATCGTTCAGATATGGGACATTCCAAGGGCTTTAAGAAAACTCTACCCTCCAACAGGAGACATTGTTAAGGACGGGCAGGAAGCTATCTATAACATTGTAAGATTGATTAATAATTTTGATTACTCCCTTAAGAAAGGTAATATTAGAAGTACATTCAAGATATGGAGAGCAAGATCTAAATTTAGAAAAAGCCATAAATAATTTAAATTTATTTTTAATTTTGATAGGCCCTGTCAATTTTTTTATATTAATTTTAGACTAATTTTTTAATAAAGTATTACTTCCTTATCTTGTTTAATAAAAGTATTTTACTGTAATTTTTTTTATTATTTTAATATCATTCTAATCAAAGCGAACTTTTTTTATTCATCTTATAAAATATTATTTGATTCCTATTCTATTAAAAAACAATTTTAAACAATTTTCACATCTTTAATATATTTAATGCCAGCTATTTTTTTAAATCAATCCTCTAATATCCTTTTTTATTTTGATTTTTAATTATACTATATAAATTTTTCGTTTTTAATAGTATCAAAAGTTCTTTATAAGTAATACTATAAATTATTACTTGTGATATTATGGTTGTAAAAATTGGAATTGTAAAAAGTGGAAATATTGGTGCTTCACCAGTATTAGAATTATTATTAGATGAAAGAGCAGACAGACCTAACATTGATGTTAGAGTATTTACTTCTGGTGCTAAAATGAACCCAGAACAAGTAGAAGATGTAGTACCAAAAGTCAAAGATTTCAATCCTGACTTTGTAATGTTCTCAAGTCCTAACCCAACCGCACCAGGTCCTGCAAAAGCAAGAGAACTCTTATCCGAAATGGATGTTCCTGCATTTATCATTGGTGATGCTCCAGGAAAACGTGCTAAAGACGAAATGGATGAACAAGGTATTGGTTACATCATTGTTGAAGCTGATTCAATGATTGGTGCAAGAAGAGAATGGTTAGACCCTACTGAAATGTCCGTATTCAACTCAGATCTTATTAAAGTATTAGCATGTACTGGTGCTTACAGATTAATCCAAAACACTATCGACGGAGTAATCGCACAAGCTGATGCTGGAGAAGAAATTGAATTACCAAAACTTGTTATTAATGCTCAAAAAGCTGTAGATGCAGCTGGATTTACCAGTCCATATGCAAAAGCAAAAGCATATGCTGCATATGAAATGTGTGCTAAAGTAGCAGACCTTGATATGAAAGGTTGTTTCATGATGAAAAACTATGAAGAATTCTTACCTGTAGTAGCTGCTGCACACGAAATGGCTTCTGCTGCTGCTCAATTAGCTACTGAAGCAAGAGAAATTGAAAAAGCAAATGATACTGTATTAAGAACCCCACACATGAGTGACGGTTCCACAGGTAAAAAAGTTAACTTAATTTCAAAACCAGAATAAATCTAATAGATAAATAAGTAGTATTTCACTACTTATTATCATCTTTCTATTAGATTCCACTTTTTTAAAATCATTTAATTTATTTACTTAGTCTATACTTTTCTAGTTTTACTTATTTTATTCGTTTTTAGTTGTTATTCTGTTTTATTAGCTATTTCTATTGGTTTTATTAATTGTTTATTGAAATTAGATTTTTTTATTTAGTTTTTTATTTATTTTATTAGTTTTCACTGTTTCTTCCATATGATATTGGCTTTTTAAGTTTTTTAGTTGTTATTCTGTTTTATTAGCTATTTCTATTGGTTTTATTAATTGTTTATTGAAATTAGATTTCTAGATTTACTTATCCTTACAGTATTTTATTGGATATCTAGTTAAATCAAATAAGAAGATTCCATTAAAAAACGGTTTATAAAAAAGTCAAAATTAAAATAATATATAAGGGTATAAAAAAGAGTAAAAAAAGAAAAAGGGATTATAAAACTCCTTTTGTACTTGGAATCTTATCGTGTTCTATTTTTGATGCTTCTTTAAGAGTTTTTGCAAATGCTTTAAAGAGGGCTTCAGCTTTATGATGATCATTTGAACCTTTGGCCTTTCCATAGAAGTTTAATTTCGCTGAATTTGCAAATGATTCAAAGAAATGTATGATATTGTCGCTTGTGATATCTCCTATTTTATCATTTTTGAATTGAACATCTAAGTTACAATAACTACGTCCACTAATGTCTATTGCAACTAGAGCTATTGAATCATCCATAGGTACTATTCCGTCAGACATTCTTTTAATACCTTTTTTATCACCTATGGCCTCTAGAAAAGCTTCACCTAATACAATTCCAACATCTTCTACAGTGTGATGATCATCTACTTCAATATCCCCTTTAGCTTTAATATTCAAATCAATAAAACTATGACGTGAAAATGATTCTAACATGTGATTTAAGAAGTGGATTCCCGTATCAATATTATAGTTACCTTCTCCATCAATATTTATTTCAAGTGTAATATCTGTCTCAGATGTTTTTCTTGAAATTTTAGCTTTTCTCTCCATTAACATCACTTTAACTTTTATTAAAATAAAATAATCCTTGATAATCTATTCATTTAACCAGGATCTATGAACTCTAATAGCATCTCTGCGGCATTTCATTTCACATAACATACAAACATGACAATATTGTAAGTTTGATGCATGCGCAATCTTATCTATTTTCCAAATTTTCCTACCTTTTGGACAAACTTCTTGGCAGTTTCCACATCCGTTGCATCTATTTTCATCTACTGTTATATGTATAATATGGAACACCCCATCTTTGTTATAATTTTAAAGTTGCAATAGAAACAGCTTTAAATCCAATATATACTTCTTTTCCAATGGTTAATTTTAAATCGTTAGATGCGGAAACTGTAATATCTGCACAGATTTCAATTCCATCTACATCTACTTTAAGTCTAATCATCTCATTTTCCAATTTCATTTCAATGATTTTACCTTTTAAAACATTACGAATACTAGATTCTTGAGGTTCTAACATAATAAAAATATTGTCATAACTGATTAAAGCAAGAATTTTATCTCCTACTTTATATTCCTCATGTAAAGGAATGGTTAACTCAGTATTTTTCATTTGTATTTTCATTACACCTTTAGGTTCATCTATTTCAAGAACAGTAGCCTCGATTTCATTTACATCACGATGAAGTTCCATAATGGCATTGATTTTTTTACATTCTTTTAGAATCATTTTACCTTCATCGGTTAAGGTGGTACTACCTCCACCACCTTTTCCACCTTTATTAGTGCTTACAATTGCTATGTCTAAACCTTTTTCAATCTTATCAATATAATTTAATGCGGTTCTGTAAGATACATCTGTAAGCTTTGCAGCTTTTGTGATGGAATTAGTGGTATTAATATTTTTTAAAAGATTAAATTTCTTTTCATCTAGTAAAAATGTTTTACCGTCTAAGTTTATCTTATATTCTACTCCGGCTGTTACTTCTGTCATAAAAATTACCTACCCTAAAAAATATTATATCTATTTATATTTTTTCTAATTAAAATATTTTTATTTTATAATCCTGGGATAGGATTTTATTTTAATATTATCTTAATATGATATTTTTAATAGGAATTTATTTTTAATTTATAATGGTTTTATTTATTTTTAAGCAATTTTGAAATCTTAAAATAATATGCTGAGTTTTAACTTTAAGAGTATTTTTTTATTGAAATTAGTTATAGTTTGAATAATTTTTAAAAAAGCTTTACTTAAAGTCAGTTAAGATATTAGGTTTTTACAAAAATAGTTTTATATTGGCTTTTAATCAGTCATTTTTAACTTAAAAAATAGTTTTATATTGATCTTAATCATACTTCATTTAAAAGGTTATTTTACTGGTATACAATTATTATTTTCACCTTTTTTAATCTAATTTTTAATTAAAAATAGTTCTGATTATTTAAAGATTTAAAAAAAGTTTTAGTAAAGATTAAAATCTCTACTTTAAAAATTAGTTCTTGTTTATTCCATTCTCTTCAATAAATCTAACGATTTTTAGATAAACTCCTTTAAGGGGACCTAATTTATTTTGCAGATTTTTCATTTGTTCAATATCCTCTGTTTCAAATATTTTAAGAATTACTAAAGCCAGTATATAGACTATAGGACTTACAACTATTCCAAGTACTAAACCATATGGATTATTCGGAATAAATAGAATTGCTAATCCCATGATTAAAGACGCAAAAATTACCTTCATTATTTTTCCATGTTGAATTTTGGCTTTTGTGACTCTAAATGTTATATAAACTGTCGGAATCATTAATATAAATGTTGCAAGAGTTGTAGCTAATGCCCCTCCAGCTATACCATATTCTTGTATTAAAAACCAATTTAATATTGCATTTAATCCAGATCCACATAATAGAATATACATTGAGATTCTAGGATATCCTATTCCCTGAATTATACTGTTTGAAACTGCATATATGGAATAAAAGGTCATACCAAGTACAAGTATGGATAAAGCCAGTGCCCCGGAGGTGTATGCTGGATTTGTAAAGTATACAATTCTCATAATGGACTTTGAAAATATTGCTGTAAATATACACAGTGGAGCTGTTAGAAGCAAGGAGTATTCATATGATTTGAATACATAATTATCTAACTGTTTCTTGTTTTTGGTACTATATGCTGCAGATGCTGCAGGTAGTATTGTAGTTGCAATTGAGGTGGATACGATTAAAGGCAATCTTGCAATCGGATCTGCTGCAGTATAATAACCGATTAATGAGTCAGATAAGAAAACACCCATAATCAATGTGGATATACTGAATATAACCATTTCAGCTATTGCGGTAATGGTTACAGGAATTGAAAATAGAACCAACTGTTTTGCAAGTTTAAGCTCATCTTTTTTAGTAAATACCCAGTTCGGATCCTCTGTTTTCTGTATATATTCTCCCATATATTTTTTATAGATATATACTCCGGATATTGAACTTGCAAAGAATCCTACTACTGAACCTAAAACCGCACCAAATGCTTGAAGTCCAATAAGTACAAAAGCTGTTGCACATAAAATCATGAATATTTGTTCCACAGCCCTTGTTGCAACGATGTATTCCATTTTATAAACTGCCTGGAATGCGCCTCTAAACGCTCCAACAATTACACTAAAAGGAGTGATTAAACCAACAGCCTCTAAAGGTAATAATGCATTGGGGTTATGGAAAATATCGTTTGCAAGCCATGGTGCTATTAGGAATATCATCAGAAATCCCATAACCAGTCCTAAAATAATCATTATCTTTAGGGATGTTAGAATGGTCTGTCTTGCAAGATTCTTTTGGTCTGTGGCATTATACTCTGCAACATATTTGGCAATTGCAGGTGGAAGACCTCCTGCAGCAAGTATCTGGAATATTCCTTGAAATGGAAGTGTTAAACCTAGAATACCATACATTGCAGGTCCTAATAATGTAGCCATTAAAAAACGATAGAGGTATCCTCCTATACGAAATATTACATTACCGATTAATATAAAGAAACTACCTCTAGCTAACTTAGAATCCGCCATAATTTTACACCATAACTATCTATAAATATCTATACATATTTAAATATTTTCATAAATTTTACAATTTTTATTGATTTTGTACTTTTTTTATTTAAATTTTAGATTTTGATTAAATGAAATACAATTTTTTAATAAAAAAATGAACCTTTATAAATAGTGGATTGTTATTTTTTTAATTATTGTATATACTTATCTACAAATTTTATAAATTGATTTAAAGTTCTATCTAATGCCTCAAATCCGTATCTGTCCTTTTTGACCTCTTCAAGACTATCTTTTGACCAGAAACATGGACCTAAATTGGAGCCAAATGGACCGCCACTTACTGGAATGATTCCATGCAATATATAGTAGGTATTTATTTCCTGAATTGCAAGTTCCTGACCACCAACACGGTCACCACCTACGGTTATGCTCATACCAATTTTGCCTCTTAGGATATCATAATCTATTGCCTCTAAGGCTCTGGTTCTATCCATGATACATTTGGTCTGAGCACTGATTCCTCCATTATGCATAGGAGATCCAATGATAATTCCGTCGGCCTCTTTAAGAAGCTCATATACAGGATACATATCATCCTCATTAATACATTTCTTGTGTTCAATACAATAATCGCAGTGGTAGCATGGAGCTATTCTCTTACCACTTACACTTGTAAAAGCAGTTCTAAAACCCTCATCCTCTAAGGCTTTTAGTGCATATTTTACTAGGTAATCTGTAGATTCCTCCCTTGGACTTCCACAGATACCTAGTATTAATTTCTCCTTTCTTGACATAATAATATTATATCTTTATATAAATTTATTCTTTATTATTGGAATATTGAATTCTATATTTAACGAAACAATATTAAATATTGGATTTTATCTAAACCCTTTTTTAAACCTTTTAAAATTTAATTTAATCTTATATTTCTTTATCGATTCGGTTTTAAGTAAAAATTATCCCTTTAATTAAAATATTTTTTAACAATATTTTTCTGTTTTTAATCTATTAGTTGAATCCACTAACAATGATTTTTTAATAAATTTGTTATACTTTTTAACATATTTTTATAAATATGTATAAATAAAAGAAATTAGATAACTATAATAATAGAATTTAATATAATTAATATCTGTTTTTTTAAGTATGGTGTAATCATGAAACAATCTAAAGGTGTTGTTAAGAAGTATTCAAGAGAATATACTAGAACCTTAAAAAGTGGTAAAAAGAAAAAGTACAAAACAGAGCAGGTTCAAATTACAATACCAAAACAGGATAATGTTTTTGAAAATAATGAGGATGTTCTAATTCTTCCTTATTCTGAAAATCCATTTGAGGAATATGAAAAAACTTTATCAGATTTAAAGACTAAATATGAGACTTTAATGGATGAAAACAATCAATTAAAGGAGAAAGTTGCATCATATGAAACTAGATCATCCCTTGATAATTTGGAATCTAATGGTTCTATATCAAATTTAGAATCCAATAGTCAATCTGAGGCGGAATCTAGATTATCTTCTATGAATCTGGAAGAATCTAATTTAAACCCATTATCTGATGATAGTATATCTAATAATTCTCAAATAGATACAGATAAAAAAGACCTAAACAATCCTGAAAAGTCTATTGGGGATAAAGCTGATAAAAGTTTAGACAATCTTAAATCTATAGGGGATAGTGTTAACAAAGATTCAGATGATCTTGAAAAGCCAGTAGAAAATAAGCTAATAAGTGAAGAAAGTTTTAGAAATGACTATAAGGACGATATCATTTATAATCTTCAAGAGGAGTATATTGATTTAACTAAAAGATATGAAGAGCTTCAAAAAGAGCTATCTTTACTTAAAAATGATCAACTATCCAATGAATATTTAATCAGAAGACTTAAAAAATTCATATTAAATCTTGAATAGTCTTTAATTTTCTATTGATTTTAGCTGTTTTTTATTTTTAAAAAGAGTTGTTTTATTTTATTTTTAATTTAAACTTATTTTATTATCTTTTTTTATAAAAAAATGATATTTTATTATTTATTTTAATTTAAAACTATTTTTTTTTAATTGAAGAATCATTTATAAACATCTTATTGAAAAAAGCTGTCAGGACATTTATAATTTATAATGGTTTTTATTATTGGTAAAAAAAGTATAAAGATTAGAATATGATTTAAATTTCCTCATCATCATCAAGGTTAGGATTGTATCCTCCCCTATAACCTTGTGGTCTTCTTTGGAAATGGTTTGAGGTTTCCTGTTCATAGTTAGGATTCCATCTTTTAAGGTTAGGTAGGAAGGTAATTAATACACCAGTCGCATCTGATTCCCTTAAATCAGGATTTTTATCCATCATCTCTTGTGCTTTTTTAACAATCATGTCCTCTACTGTTAAATCCGGTTCTGTAAATTCTCCATTTTGATAACAGTCTGCACAGTAATATTCATTTTTACTTCCATCTTTGTTTGTCCCTAATTCGTCTCCTCTACTCATAGGTTTACCACAAGAATTACAAAAACCCATAAAAATCACCTTAAGAAAATTATTATTATTATTATTATTCATTTATTCTAAAATGAATTATAAAAAGTTTTTTATTAAAAAAAGAGTTGGTCTATAAAATTAAAAAAAAGAGTAAAAATAGTTTTTATAAAACTATTTAGATGGTTTCATCTTCATCGAGAGCAAGTCTCATATTGTCTGGATCTACTGGGAAGTGTGCTAAGAAATCATCAGCAGCTCTTCTTGGATCTTTTGAACCAATAATGTATCTTCCAGCAATAATAATGTCTGCTCCTTTAGATGTAGCCTCTTCGACTTTTTCAGGAGTGATTCCGCCTGCTACAGCAACTAAACCTCCATCCATAATTTCTTTGATAGCTTTAATATTACCCCATTCGGTCATATTACTGGTATCTTCACCTTTTTCAGCTTTGGTAGTTTCTAGATCTACATTTCTGTGGAGTAAAACTATGTTAGGTTTGAGTTCAGGTTTAAGTTGTTTGAGTTTACCTTCAAAGTCATCTACATTCATCATATCTAATATGGAGTAGATTCCTTGTTTTTGAGCCTCATGGATTGCTTTTTCAATAGATTCAACAGTTCCAAGACCTGAGATTGCAACAGCATCTGCAGTCTCATCTGCAGCCATTTTAACTTCTACTCTTCCAACATCTAAGGTTTTTAAATCAGCAATAATAAATGCGTCAGGACGTAATTCTCTGATTTTACCTACAACACCAACACCAAATTTCTTAACGAGTGGTGTACCTGCTTCAATAAGGATTCTTTCTCTTTGAGGTAATGCATTCATTATGTTTTTAACAGCATCAAGATTATCTAAATCAAGTGCTACTTGTAAGTATGGAGGGTTCCATAATCTTTGTACTTTGAATCCCATTATTGGGTGAGTTCCACGATCTTTTTCTGCTAATACTTTATTGATATCAGGATATCCTTTCATTGCTCTTCTAATTGCTAATTTGGTTGCACCATAGTTGTATTGGTAAATTTTTCTGTAGTTTTCTGCTTCTGGATGTACATAAACAGATACAACTAAAACAATGTCATCAATTTTATCTTTAGGAAGAATTCCTTCCTCTACAGCATCTGCTACTGCTCTACCTACTGCAGTCTGTGCAGGTCCAAATACTTTACTTGCATCTTCTAAATTTCCAACTGTTACTTTAGGTACAATTGCAGTTGCAGGTTTGGTCATTAAGTTAGGTCTAATGACAGTAAGAAGAGGTGTGTGACCTACAGAAAGATTTGCTAAAGCATTTGCAAAAGCATTTCCAACAGGACCTTCTTTATCTCCAATCATTAAATCAACATGAGCTAATTCGTTTCCGTCTCCAATAAGAGCTTCTCCTATATTATACATTTCATATCCTCCAATTATAATAAATCAATTACTGATTTTTAGAGTAATTCTAGATTTATAACCATGATATATTATGTTTTTAAATACATAAATATTTTAATTTTTTTTTAATGTTATTGATTGTAAAATTCTTTTAAATTTTAGATTAACATACATTCAAACTTTAAAGAATTTACATACTAAATTTAGATTTTGGTTTTTTTATCAATTTTAATTTTATATTGTTCTTTTTTCATTCTTTTGTAATTAGTTTCATCAGCATTGCAAATGATTTTAGTTTTGTATTGCTCCTCTGAAAAAAGATAGTTTAATATCTTAAAAATTAAGATATTAATTTTAACACCTAGAAGTGTATTCTTTGAGCGGTGTTTCTTGGAATTGGTAATCTTCTATAAGGCATTCCTTTGTTTTTATTAGATACTTCCTGGATTAATTCATCAATAGTCATATCTACTTTCTCGCCGGTTTCCCTTACAGTTACCTGTACAGTATCTGATTCAAGTTCCTTATCACCAACAACAAATATGTATGGAATCCACTCTTTGGATGCGTTTCTTATTTTCTTACCTACCCTATCTTCACTGTTATCAACATCTACACGGATATTGTTAGCTTGGATTTTATCAGCTAATTGGTTTGCATAGTCAATATGTTTATCGGCAATTGGTAAGATCCTAACTTGTATTGGACTTAACCAAGTTGGAAGCATAGGAGCCCTTTCGTCCTTTTCAATTGCGGTCTTTTCAAGTAAACTACAGATAACCCTTTCGATACTTCCTGTAGGTGAACAATGTAGGATTGTTGGATGATGTTCCTTCTCATCTTCCCCGATATAGTTAATATCGAAACGTTTTCCACTTTCAACATCGATTTGTACAGTTGGGTTTTCAATTGGTCTACCTAAGTAATCGATTGCTGCAAAGTCTATTTTACAACTCCAGTAGTGTTTCCTTTCAGGTAAGATTTCTAAAAGCATTGGTTTTCCAATTCTTCTTGCTGTGTTATACATCCATTCCTTATGTTCGTCATAGAAGTCCTGGGTAGCCCTGAAGATAATCTCATAATTAACATCAAGATCTACACCGGTCTGTACACACATGTCCACCTGTTTATCAAATTCAACTAATGTTGAATCCATATCCTTACAGAAACTGTGGAAATCAGGCATTGTAAATGCTCTTAATCTTTTAAGGCCTACTACTTCACCTTTTTGCTCATATCTGAAACTGTAGGTTGAAAGCTCATAGACCTTAGCAGGTAGGTTTTTCCATGTTAGGAAGGTATCTCCCATTACTCTGAATGCACCGAAACAACATGCAAACCTAAGCATTAAAGGATTTTTAGTTGCGGTCCTGTATTGTCTTTCACCGAATTTAGCTGCATGTTCCCTAATGGCATCATTCTCTAGGTTATAGAAGATCGGTGTTTCAATAGGCATTGCACCCTGATCTACAACTAAGTTGTAAACATAATCGGATAATAAGTCACGTACTAAACGACCTTTAGGATACCATTTAAGGTTTCCAACATCGGAAGCACTTTCATAATCACATAATTCTTTTTCTCTCATTAATTTAACATGAGGAGGTTCAACTTCCTCGGATTCACCATGACCTAATTCATTTTTAACCAATTTCTCTAATTGTCCCTTGTTGGTGTAATCGTATTTATCACAATCTGAAAGCTGACCGTCTTCTAGAATAAACCATTTGGAACCTGGTCCCTTATCTTTCTTCTCTTCATCATCATCTTCCATATCAGCAGTGATGGTTCTTGAAAGTTCACTTAATGGGTGTCCTTTACAGGATAATTGGAATCCTTTATACCAACCAAATGGTACCCTAAACACATCATAGTTATCTTCTTTTAAAAGTTCCTCAGCTTCTTTCAATATTTCAATAGCAAATTTAGGAGAACCTAATGAGGAAGATAAATGTGCATATGGATATAATACTATATTTTCTGCTTTAACTTCGTCATAAACTTTTTTAACTTCTTTAACTAAATTCTTTGCAATTGCATCAGGGTTTTTTTCATCCTCTTTTTCAACAGATGTAAAAACAACTAATGACTCATCAAAAGCTCCATTTTTTTTAGCTTCATCAATTTCTTCAGCTACAGGAGTTTTATTTTTTGTCTCGTATTTAATATAATCTGAGTGAATGAGTAATACTCGCATTTAATCACCTTTTTGATAAAATAATAAAATTTAAATAAATCAATTATATAAAAATTAGAAAATTTCTTAGATTTAATTTTAATATAATAATTAAATTTATGTTATAATAATATTTATATTATATTTTTTTTAGTGATTTTCATCTGGTCATTTCGGTTTTTTCATAATTTTAAAAAAATTGAACCATTAACTAATCCTTGATTTTTTTATTATAACTTATAAGTTAAACTTAATATGATTGTTTTAATTCTTTTCTTATTTTTTATTTGAATTATAGAAACTCATTTAATTAATCTTTAGATTCTTAATATTGCCTTATTTATTAATACTGGTCCCTTAATCCTTTTTTAGATTTTTTATTAATAAATAATTAAATTATAAGTTATAACTTATAAGCATTTTTTTTAAATTAAAGCAGTTATAACTTATAAATTATATTTAAAAAGTATTAAAAAAATAGGGCTGTTATTCCAGTTTAAGATTAACATGTGGATTTTCGTCTGATGCATCCCTAAAAGTATCTATAAGTTTTTCATCTAAGTTAGACGAATCATTGATTGTAATTAATGTTTCAATTCCTATTTCTGTTAAACAATCATATAACGCATCTAGATTCTCTCCATAATAGTCTGGAAAATCAAACTTCTCTTTAAGATATTTATGATAATCTGATTTTAGTCTTTTTCCATCTAAATATATGTTTTTCATTTAAATCAACCGATTCTCCTTTAATATACTTAATTTACTATATTTTTCAGTATTATGATTGTAATCCACTTCTTTAATTTAGTCTATTTTTAGTATTGAAGATTATAATTAACTATCTTAATTTAACTGTTAATCTAAACTAATTTAGTTTTGTAAATGTTTTGTAGTGATTAGATGTGTAATAGATATCATAATCTGTGGTGGAATATACTATACGTTTGGAGCCTCTTGAATCTGTTCCATTTGTATCAATGTCACACTCAATATAGTTTTCCCCACTTGGTAGAACCTCCTGACGGTTGGTAAACCTGTCTCCACCTATACTTTTTCCAGGTGCATATTCCTCAACAGATCCGCCCTTCCATCCTAGTTTTCTTGCATCGCTTTTTGTAATGTAATTTGACGGCAGCTTATGGAATTTCTCAATATATAAAGCAACATCATCCCTACTATTATATTGGCCATTTTCTGATATTGTGGAATTATCACTTATCTGATTTTGATTGAAGGTGTTGTTTGCCTGGAAATAACCGTATAGTCCAAGGGCCATTAAAACAATGATTATAAAGATAAACAAAACCTTGATTTTCCTATCCATTCCAATCTCCTTTTTTAAATATTATTTAATATTATATAATATTTTTTTAATAAAACTATTTTTAAACTTATTAGTTGAACCTTATTTAATCAATTTTTTATAAAATGAATTATAGATATAAAATCACTATTTATTTTAATTATATTATTATTTAAGTGATCATATGAAAAGTGATAATATTAAGAAAGGTCCACAAAGAGCACCACACAGGTCTCTTTTAAGAGCTTGTGGACTTAAAGATGAAGATTTTAATAAACCATTTATTGGTATTGCAAACAGTTATGTAGAAATTGTTCCGGGTCATATACACCTTAGGGAATTAGTCGAATATGTGAAAAAAGGTATCCGTGACGCTGGAGGAATTCCTTTTGAATTTAACACAATGGCAATCTGTGATGGTATTGCAATGAACCATGAAGGTATGAAATATTCCCTTCCTTCAAGGGAAATAGTTGTAAGTACCGTAGAGAGTATGGCAAAGGGTCATAGTTTAGACGGTCTTGTATTAATGCCATCATGTGATAAGGTTGTTCCAGGTATGTTAATGGCTGCCGGTAGGGTGGATGTTCCTTCCATTGTTGTAACTGGAGGACCAATGGAACCAGGTCATTTTAAAGGTAAAAACGCAGATTTAATCACTGTTTATGAGGCATGTGGTGAATTATCTGCAGGAAAAATCACAGAAAAGGATTTAGATGAACTTGAACACTGTGCTTGTCCAGGGGCAGGTAGTTGTTCCGGTTTATTTACAGCAAACACAATGGCTTGTATTACAGAAACATTAGGTATGTCCCTTCCACACTGCGCTACCGCACTTGCATTATCCGAGGATAAGAAAAAAATAGCATATGAATCAGGTAAACGTATTGTGGAAATGATCAAAGAGGATTTAAAACCTTCTGACATCATGACACAGGACGCATTTGAAAATGCGATTGCAATGGATATGGCACTTGGTGGATCAAGTAACACCGCACTTCACATTCCAGCTATTGCTGCAGAACTTGAGGATAAAGGTGTGTCTGTAAACATCGATTTATTTGATGAAATCAGTAATGAAATTCCTCATATCACGTTATTATCCCCTGCAGGTCAAAGTACTATGAAGGATTTACATGAGGCTGGGGGTATACCTGCAGTGTTAAAATCACTTCAATCTAAATTAAATACCGATTGTTTAACCTGTAGCGGTAAGACCATTGCTGAGATAATTGACGAGGCAGAAATTAAGGATTCAGATTTAATCCGTCCATTAGATAATCCTATTCACAAGGAAGGTGGACTTGCAATATTGAAAGGTAATCTTGCACCAAACGGTTCAATCGTTAAAAGGGGTGCAGTACCTGATGATCTATTACATCTTAAAGGACCTGCAAAAATCTATGAATCAGAAGAGGATGCTGTTGAAGCTATCTTTGGTCATGAAATCAAAGAGGGGGATATCCTTGTTATCCGCTGTGAAGGACCAAAAGGTGGACCAGGTATGAGAGAGATGTTAAACCCAACATCTGCTATTATGGGTATGGGTATTAAGAATGTAGGTCTCATCACCGATGGAAGATTCTCAGGTGGTACCAGAGGTCCATGTATAGGACATGTCTCTCCTGAGGCTATGAGCGGAGGTCCAATAGGACTTATTAAAGATGGGGATATCATCGAAATCGATATTCTAAACAAAAAACTTAATGTGGAATTAAGTGATGAGGAATTAGAGGAAAGGAGAAAAACTGTAAAACTTCCTGAAAAACCAGTATCTGGTTGGTTGGATATTTACAGAAGATCTGTCTCATCTGCAGATGAAGGAGCTATTTTAAGATAGCCTCCTTAATCTATCTTTTAATCTTTAACTATTCTTTTTTAAGAATTTATCAAAATCTATTTTTTTAATCAAAATAACATTTTTATATAATAGAATTTATAAACTTAAATTATAATATAAATAATTGTAATTTTTATAATTTATATAAAATTATTTTAAATTTTTTTTATTAAATTCATAAGGTGTTTCTTTGACTAACTATAAAGAAATAATTCTATACATCGTAATTATTGTTGTTGTCTTAATTGCAGGACAGCATTTAAATGTTGTAGTCTCTGGAAGTATGGAACCTGTGTTCTATAGGGGAGATATTGTAGTTGTTGAGAAGGCAGACATGTTCGGTATAAGCGAATTCAATCCAAACGATGTTAAAGTAGGAGATATTGTTGTTTATGATGCAACCTGGTATAACAGTCCAGTTGTACATAGAATAATCAATATAACTAATATTAATGGAACCACCTATTATGAGATTAAAGGTGATCATAACACTGCTCCAGATCCTTATCTGGCTACAGCTGATCAAATTAAAGAGAGGGTTGTTACAGTTAATGGTCAACCATTAATTATTCCTAAATTAGGATATGTTACTATAGCTTTAAAAGGATATTAATCCTTTTATAACTCTTACTTATTTTTATATGAATTTTATTATGACAAGCCTTGAATTATAAATCTTTAATTTTTATAAGGCTAGAATTATTTTTAGGTGAACCAATGTACGATGAATTAGAACAACTTGCTATTAATGCGTTATATGATGCTACCTGCAAATTGGATGCGGAAGTATCAAAAGATAAAATCATGTTAGAATTTCCACCAAATCATGAAATGGGGGATATTGCTTCTACAGTTACATTTCAATTAGCTCCAATTTTAAAGAAATCACCTGCTATGATTGCAGAGGATATTGTTGGTGTAATTGAAAAACCTGAATTATTCACTAAGATAGAAGCTAAAGGACCATATGTAAACTTCTTTATTGATTACGATAAGTATTCTAAAGGATTACTTGACTCAATAGATGAGAACTATGGCCAACTTCCTAAAATAGATCAAAAGATTGTATTGGAACATACATCAGCTAATCCAAATGGACCTTTACATATTGGACACATCAGAAATTCTATTATAGGGGATTCTTTAACAAGATTACTTAGAACCTCTGGAAGGGAAGTCGAGACCCAATACTATGTAAATGATATGGGAAGACAGCTTGCCATGGTTGTATATGGTATTAGGGAACTAGGTTTAAAAATAGAAGATCAAGGTGAGGACAAGATAGACCACAATATTGGTCTTGTATACCTTAAAGTAAATCAGGCATTTAAAGAGGATCCATCACTTGAAGATGGTGTAACCAATTTGATTAAAGAATATGAGAAAGGAGACAATGAGGAGTTAAACAAACTCTTTGAGGATACAATCAATAAATGTCTTGACGGTGTTAAAGAAACCTTGAAACGTATGCATGTAAAACATGATAAGTTTGTATGGGAAGGTACCTTTGTACGTAATGGTGATGTGGACCGCTATGTTGACGAGATGGTGGAAATCGGATATGCACGTATGGAAGATGTTTTAAGGTTGAAACTCGCTGATTTTGGTATTAAGAATAATCTTGTATTAAGAAGGGCAGACGGTACTTCCTTATATTCCACAAGGGATATTGCATATCACATGTATAAATGTGACCAGGGAGATATTGTTTTAGATATCTTAGGAGCAGATCATAAATTGGCATTCCGTCAGGTTAAGGCTGCACTTGAGATATTGGAAAAGATTGAACCTAACAGTGATAAGGTGGAAGTATTATTCTATGAATTCATTACATTGCCGGAAGGTTCAATGTCCTCACGTACAGGTAACTTCATATCTGTAGATGAACTTATAGATGAGGCAGTATCAAGGGCTAAGGACGAGATCATCTCAAGACGTCATGACTTATCTGAAGAGGAAATAGACGAGATTGCAGAAGAGATTGGTATCGGTGCAATCAGATTCTATATCGCAAGATTATCCCCTGAAAAACACATCAAATTCAAATGGGATGAGGCTTTAAACTTTGAGAGAGGTTGTGCATCTATACAATATGCTCACGCACGTGCTTCCAAATTACTTGAGAAGGCTAAAAATCAGGGCATTGATTTAGATAGTATTGAGTGTGAAGATAACTGGTCTCCAAATGAATTTGAATCCAATCTTATCAGAACATTATCCAAATATCCTAAACTCATTGGAGAATCTGCAGAGCTTAGAAGAATTCATCCGATTGCAAATTACTGTCAAGAATTAGCTAGTGACTTTAACAGATTCTACAAAGAAAATCAAGTAATCGGTTCTGACTTTGAAGGTGCTAGATTAGTTTTAGTTGAAAAGGCTAAAATCACCTTAAAGAATGCATTGGATAT
Organism: Methanobrevibacter sp. AbM4; assembly: GCF_000404165.1. NCBI lineage: Archaea > Methanobacteriati > Methanobacteriota > Methanobacteria > Methanobacteriales > Methanobacteriaceae > Methanobrevibacter > Methanobrevibacter sp. AbM4. Next base: position 61,469 of record NC_021355.1, read on the forward strand.
TCTTGGAGTAACTGCACCTAATAGGATGTAGTCTTATCTTCTTTTTTATTTTTATTTTTTATTTGGCTATTTTTCTTTATTTTAGTAATTCTATTCTGTTTTAGCTATTTTTGTTGGTTCTAGTAGGTTGATTTTTTTTATTTTGTAGCTATTTTCAGATTATAACTTATAAGTTATAACTTTATTTAATATAATAATTATCATTAATCTAGATTAAAATCCTGTTTTTAATAAAAAAAGCTTTTATATGCTGTAAATATTAATTATCTAGATAAATATTAGTTGTTTAATTAGTCTAAGCTATCATATTAAAATACTATTTTTTATTTAAGTTATAACTTATAACTTACAACTTATATTTTTAATTAAATTTCAATAACTGTCAAATAAAAAAATGATTCTGATAGTTTTAGTTTATTAATTAAATTAATGTTATAAAAATTGAAATTGCTGTATAAAATAGTTGAAAGATGAATATTTACTCAAATCTTTTAAGAATCTCTGTGGAATTTTCTTCAACTTTAAGTAATTCTTTTTTAAATATGAGTCTTTCATCTTCACTTAAGTGATTTAATATCTCATCTTCCCATCTATTGTCTACATCAAATACTTTACTTGCAAAATCCCTTCCCTCATCCGTGATGGTGATGATTTTTTCTCGTCTATTTTTGGGATTCTCCTTTCTTTCTATAAGATCTTTATCCTCAAGTTTTTTCACGGCCCTTGCAACAGTACCTTCACTTACACTAAATTCATCTGCTAGGTCTTTCTGTGTTACGTGATCTCTTCGATATAAATTAATTAAAAATGGAAATTCCCCGGAATTAATCTCGGTTTCCTTTAAGAGATTGGAAAGATACATGTTATGGGAACGAAATATTATAGATAAGATTTTAGGAAGGGGATATTCCATTATATCCCTATCACTAAACTCTTTTTTGACGGTTTTCATGTTTCACCTTAATTGATAGATTTTTTATTCTAACTGTTTATCCTGTTTATTCTATTTGGAATCATTTGGTTTCTGTTTGAATATTCCAAGTTTGTATAGTCTTTTAATATAATATCTACAGTAGATATATGCAAATATTGAACCTAGAATATCTCCTATAACAATACCCCAGTATACACCAGTAGCTCCTGCATAAAGCATGAATGCTGCTATTGCAGCAAATATCACATCTAATATTAATGATCTGTTGGCTGTTAGTATGAGGGATTGGGTTCCCTTTCCAAGTGCCTGTAACACTGAACTTGCTGATATACCAAAACATACAGGCAGGATGTATAGACACATAATCTTTAAGAATTGTGATATGAGTGGTGATAGTTCTGCACTTGATGAGGAATATGAAAACATATATGCTAATTGATCTGAGAATATAAAGAATATTACCGCAACAATTAAAGCGGTTATAAATCCGATTTTCACACTGTAATTAAGTGTTGTTTTTAATTTGTTGTAATCCCTTTCACCATATGCAACTCCTGCTACTGTAATTGCAGAGGTTCCAATACCTATTGCAGGCATTATTCCAATTTGTACAAGCCTCCAGCCTGCAGTATATACAGCTACTGATACGGTTCCTCCAACCATCGCAAGGATTGCATTTAGGATGATTGCGGTAATTGACATGATTAGCTGTTCAATACTAGCCGGTATACCTACAAGAAGAATGTCCTTATACATACTTGTATCTTGTCTGAAATATTTTCTCTCAATTGATATGTAGGTATCCTTCTTAATCATCACCCAATAGACAAGTATAATTAAACCTACAAGTCCACTTAAAACAGTCGCTATAGCTGCTCCAGCTACACCAAGTCCAAGCACATAGATGAATATCGGATCTAGAATCATGTTTAATATTGCTGTAACCGCAAGTGGTATGGTTGCCCTTTTCACATCTCCCTCGGATCTTAATATGCTTCCGAACAATGCCGGTAAGGTTAATGTAAATGTACCGATTATTATGATAGTTCCATAACTCATACCATAACTTAATACATCCTTTCCACCCATTGCAATTAAGATAGGCTTTAAGAATACAAGTAACACGACTGTAAGGAGTATTGTGGTTATAAATCCAATTATTAATGAGTGACATCCTGCATTATTTGCTTCATAATGTTGTTTCTCTCCTATTTTCCTTGATATTAGGGAGTTTGCCCCTGCACCTATTCCGTTTCCTATACCTACTAATATTAAGAAAAGAGGTGTTACAAATCCCAGTGCTGCAAGGGGATCTGATCCAAGACCTGCTACCCACACACTATCAATAATGTTGTTAGCACTCATAAGTAGCATACTAATAATCATAGGCCATGATAACTTTAGCAATGCCTTTTTTGGATCTCCCCGAATCATTCTAACTGTTTCAGTATCCATATCTTCTGCCATTTTATCTTCCTTTATAATAATTAAATAGTGATTATAAAAATTAATTCTTTTATTGTCAATAGTTTAATATTCAACACTTGCATATGCAAGTATTATTTATATACTTTTTTCTAGTATATAAAGCTTGGCTATTTTCAAAAATTTTCTAAAGTTTGAAATTAATCTTTAAATAATTGATTTAAATTCAGACATATTTTAATCTTTTAATTCTTTAAAAGAAGGTTTATATTTCATTTAATAATATAATTAGATTTTAATATAAATAAATTTAAGTTCTCTTAGAGATTTATATCTGATTTAATTAGATTTTAGTATAAATAGGCTTAATTTATCTTAAATAGATTTATTTTAGATTTAATTAGATTTCGATATAAAAGAGATTATATTAATTTAAAAATAAAAAAATAAGATTAAGATTAGGTTGCAGTCTTTAAGCGAAACCATAAGACACTACATTACCATCGGAGTCTGCAGTTCTATAATATCCGTCATCATAATGGACTTTATGATACCCATTACCTATGTCTTCACTATATGTTTCATGTTCTTTAGGATTCCAACCGTCCCTTCCAGTATCATTCTCCTTAAGTCTGTGTGAACCGCTATCACTAACTGATGAATCTGAACTTGATTGGCTGTTGCTGCTTTCATCATCATCTGTTAGATTTGTAGTGTTATCGGTACTGTTATTTGTAAGATTGACTGTGTTATTTACTATATCCTGGTTATTGTCATTACTAGATAAAACAAAATAAGCTGCAAGGGAAAGGATGGCAATACAAACAATCACAATCACTGCAATTAATATTATATCTTTATTCTCCATATTTCGCCCCCATAAGTTTTTTAAGATACATTATTGTCTATATCTATTAAGTTATTAAGCATTTTCTAAATTTATAACATACAAATTAAGAAAAGTTTTTTGATATATGTCTGTAATAGATTATAACTTATAACATATAACTTATAATTTATAACTTATAATAGTAGTTTATAAGTAAATAATAAATTTCTGATTATAACTTATAACTTATAAGCTATTTTTTATAAAAAATCAATATTATCCTGAATTATATCTAATAGTTTAGGATTAAAATTAATCAGAATTATTAGATTTCTAAAATAAAGCATAAAAATTAAATATAGAAAAAATAAGCTAGGAATATAAAAAATAGTAATAATTAACTCATATGAGTTAATTTAATCCTTTAAATAATGATACATTATAGCTTTCTGAGCATGTAATCTGTTTTCAGCCTGATCATATATAACAGATTGAGGACCATCAATAACTTCACTTGTTACCTCTTTACCTCTTATTGCAGGTAAACAATGCATAAATATGGCATCGTCTTTTGCTAATTTCATGGTTTCCTCATTTACCTGATATTTTGCAAAGTCATTATTTCTTTTTTCTGCCTCTTCCTCTTCACCCATACTTACCCAGACATCAGTGTATACAGCATCAGCATCTTTTAAGGCAAGTTCTAAATCAGGTGTAATGGTTATTGTAGAACCAGTTTTTTTAGCTATTTCTAAACCTTTTTCTGTAATCTTCTTATCTGGTTCATATCCTTTAGGGCAAGCTATTGCAAAGTCCATTCCTAAATAAGCACAAATTAGTAAAAGTGAGTTTGATACATTATTTCCATCACCGACAAAGGTCAATTTTCTATTTAAATCTCCCTTGTGTTCTTTAATGGTTAATATATCTGCAAATGCTTGGCATGGATGTTCAACATCAGTCAATCCATTGATGACAGGAATGTCTGCTTCCTCTGCCAATTCAACAACATCTGCATGATTAGTAGCCCTTATCATTATTCCATCAACATATCTACTTAAAACCTTGGCGGTATCTTTAATAGGTTCTCCTCTACCAAGTTGAATATCATTTGTGGATAAAAATAGTGCAGTTCCACCTAATTCATACATTCCCACTTCAAAGGATACTCTTGTACGTGTTGATGATTTCTGAAAGATCATAGCTAATTTTTTGTCTTTTAATGGCTCTTCATCATCAAATTTACCATCTTTAAAATAACTAGCTAAATTAATGATATTTTCTATATTATCTTCCAAATCAGTAATTGATAAAAGACTATTCATTTAATTTCTCCAATAAATTAATAAAATTAAAATTATATATTTGTTTTTTCTATTTATAAATACTTTCTAAAATATTGAAAATTTAATGTATTTACATATATCTAGATATGATATTATAATATATTCTAAATTGTTATTAATTAGTATTTTCAATTTATCTAAAAGATTTTCAATTTTTTTTACAGTAATACTTATTTAATAGAATTGTTATTTGATTTAATAGGTTTTAGTATTATTTTCAAATTTGTATGGAAATTATTAGATTATTGGATATGATTTTTAGATTAATTTTCAAATATCATGAAAACAAATAGAATAATAGGTTGAATTTATATGGAAACTAGTGCAGATGAAATGAAGGAAAATATTAAGAAGATTTATAAACGTTTGGATCAGGTATCCCCTGTTGATTTTGACTGTGGAAAATTATGTGGGGAGGTATGTTGCGTTTATGATGCAGAGGATTATCACAATGAGGATTTGGCATTATATCTATTGCCTGGTGAGGAATTGATGTATGAGGATAGTGATAGTTTCGAGTTGTATTACGTTGATTCATCTGAGATTAGATATCCCCACTCATGGAAGGGTCGAATATATCTTGTAAGATGCACCAATCCGCCAAAATGCGATCGTAGCATTAGACCGATTCAATGTAGGACATTTCCATTAATACCTCATTTAAACAAGAAAGGTGAACTCCATCTAATCTTTGATGAAAGTGAATTTCCCTATAAATGTCCAATCATACATGACCATATAAAGCTGAATGATGACTTTATAAAGGTGACCTATGAGACATGGTCTGTTCTAATAAAAAATCCGCTGGTTTTTGATTTGGTGGACATGGATTCTAGAATAAGGGATAATAGAAAAGTGGACTATGAAATTGTAATATGATTAATCTTAAAAATATTAAAGATTAAAAATAGAAAAAAAGTACTTTATTTATTATTTAATTGACTAATCTGTATTGGACCAATTTTTAGGATTAAAAGAATAAGATTTTAGATTAATTAATCTTAATCTTATTAATCTTATCTTATAAACCTTTAATTTCATTCATGTGGTTTACACGTTTCTGTACAAGTTCCTCTGTTCCAACATCACTTCTATGATAGACAGGACCCTTTACAAATTCACATGCTTTTTCTGCAATCTTTTCAGCTTCGCTAATGGATTCACCTTGAGCCACAATACCGAGAGCCCTTGAACCTGTAAGTTTTACTCCATCGTCATCTTCACTTACTGATGCATAGAAGACTTTTGCACCTAAATCCTCAATTTCCTTCTCGTCAACCTCTATCTTTTCGCCGGCATACTCTGTATCTGGATATCCCTCAGGTACAATATATTTACAGACACTTGCAAGATTATTGAACTCGACTTTATCCAGGTTTCCATCTGCAATTGCCTTACATACATCAACCATTTTGGTTTTCATGAGAGGAAGTACATTCATTGCTTCAGGATCCCCGAACCTTGCATTAAACTCAATCAAGCGTGGTCCGTCTGAGGATAACATGAACTGACCATACAATATTCCCTTGTAAGGTTTAGCCTCCTTGGCTATTGCATCAACAACCTCCTGCATGATTTTTACAGAAGCGTCATAATCTTCCTGTGATAAAAATGGTAGTAATCCTCCCTTATCGGAATATGAACCCATACCTCCTGTAATCGCACCTTGGTCTCCCTCAAATGCATGTGGATGGTCCTGTGCTGCTGGCATTGGAGCTAGGTGTTGTCCGTCACAGAAAGCCTGAATTGTATATTCCTCTCCAATCACTCTTTCTTCAATAATTACCTGTGCAAATCCGCCCATTACATTATCGATAACTTCTGACGCATATTCCTTAGCTTCATTGTTGTCCTTTAGGTGGTCACCTACAATTTTAACTCCTTTACCACCTGTTAGTCCTACAGGTTTTACAACAACTTCCTTGTCATATGAGTCTAGAAATTCATTTAAATCCTTGGTGTTGTCAAATACCTTGTAGGTTAATGATCCTGGAATATCGTATTTCTCAAAAAGATTTCTCATAAATGATTTATCAGTTTCAATTCTTGCTGCACTTTTACAAGGTCCTACACATTTAACTCCAACCTCTTCAAGTTTGTCGACAATACCTTCTCCAAGAGGTGATTCCGGTCCGATTACTGCAAGTTCAATATTGTTCTCTTTAGCATATTCCGCTACCTTATCAACCTCTCCCTCATCACCAATGGTGTATGTGGACATTCTTGAGATTCCAGGGTTTTTCTTACTAATATAGGTATATAATTCTACATCATCCTTTAAAGCATCACAAATGGCATGTTCTCTTGCACCTGCACCAACAACTAAAACTTTCATATTATTTTCTCCTTTTTTTAAGATTATTCCTTAATCAGTCTAACTTTAAAATATTGTTTTCTAATCTAAACTAAAAATATTTTATATATATTAAAGTTTATATTAATCATTAAATATATTATTATTATATTTTAAATTTTATATAATAATATTGAAAAAATATTCTTTTTCAATCATTGATATTTACATTTATAATTTAAAGTTAAGTCTACCATTATGTATGGGATTTTTTAAAGACTTTAATTTAACAGTTGGTAGATATTCATTTTATACAATTAAAAGGTGATTTAATGAATGGTGGAGAGGCTATTTTAAAAGCCCTTAAGGAACAGGGAGTAGACACTATATTCGGATATCCGGGAGGAACAGTTATTCCTCTTTATGACTCAATTTATGATGATGACATTAGACACATATTAGTTCGTCATGAACAATGTGCGGCTCATGCAGCTGAAGGTTATGCAAGGGCTTCTGGTAAGGTTGGTGTATGTTTAGCAACTTCCGGTCCAGGTGCAACTAACCTTATTACAGGAATTGCTGATGCTTACATGGATTCAACTCCAATCGTTGCCATTACAGGCCAGGTAAATCTAAGTGCAATAGGTAATGACGCTTTCCAGGAAGCTGATATTATGGGAATTTCAATGCCTATTACAAAACATAACTATCAGATTCATGACCCTGATACAATTCCATCTATTGTAAAATCTAGTTTTGACATTGCAAGTACAGGTCGTCAGGGTCCTGTTTTAATTGATTTTCCAAAGGAAATGCAGGTTAGGGAATTAAACAAATATGAAACAACTTTAATTGAGACCCCAGGATATAATCCTACACTTAAAGGTAATATAAAACAGGTTAAAAAGGCTTGTAAAATGATTAAAAACAGTCAAAAACCTATGATTTTAGCTGGTGGAGGAGTTATTGCAGCTGGAGCAAATAAGGAATTAGAGAAATTTGCAAAAATCATCGATGCTCCTGTTGTCACTACCCTAATGGGTAAAGGTGCAGTTCCAGAGGATGAGGATTATGCCCTTGGAATGCTTGGAATGCATGGTAGATTAGTTGCAAATAAAAACATTAACAAATCAGATTTATTAATCGCAATCGGTTGCAGATTCTCTGATAGAACCACAGGTAAGATTGATGAATTCATTCCAAATGCAAAGGTTATACACATAGATGTAGATCCTGCAGAGATAGGTAAGAACATCGATGTAGATATCCCTATTGTAGGTGATGCTAAGAATGTTTTAGAGATGTTCAATAAGGAATTAAATTCCTATAAACCGAATGTTGATGCTGTTAGCTGGCTTACAGAACTAGAATCCAAAAAGGAATTACTAAAACCTAGGGATAATTATGATGATGTTCCTTTAATGCCACAGAGAGTTATAAGGGAAATATCTGAAGCATTAACTGAAGATTCCATTGTTACAACTGATGTAGGTCTTCATCAAATGTTTGCAGCTCATTACTTTAATGTAAAAAAACCTCGTAAATTCATATCATCTGGTGGTTTAGGAACTATGGGATATGGTTTCCCTGCAGCTATTGGTGCAAAGGTTGCCTGTGAGGATGATCCTGTTCTTGCAGTTGTTGGAGACGGAGGATTCATGATGGTTTCACAGGAACTTGCTACTGTACATGATTATGACCTTCCTGTAATCATTGCATTACTTGATAACCGTAAATTAGGTATGGTATATCAATGGCAAAGCTTATTATATGATGGTCGTTTATCTGAAACAGATTTAGGTACTATTCCTGACTTTGTTAAATTAGCTGAAAGTTATGGAATTAACGGTGAAAATATCACCAAACCTGGTGAAACTAAAAAAGCTGTATCAAAAGCTATTAAGGATAATGAGGCAATTCTATTAAATATTGATATCAAACCTAATGAGTTCTTGCCTATGGTTCCACCTGGTTCTGCTGTTGAGGATATTCTTGGTGAGTATGAACTTGCAAAAGATTTTGAGGATAACTAGTTGAGAGGTTTTATTATGAGTCATACAATTAGTATTTTGGTTGAACATAAACCTGGTGTTTTACAGAAAGTAACTAGCCTTTTTACAAGAAGGGGATTTAATATTGAAAGTATTACTGTAGGTTCCTCTGAGGTTGAGAATTTGGCTAGAATGGTTATTGTTGTAAACGCTGATGAGAAAGGTTTAGAACAGGTTAAAAAACAATTGAATAAATTAATAGATGTTATTAAAGTTAAGGAATTAGCACCTCAATCTTCTGTAAAAAGAGAACTTTGTTTAATCAAGGTTAAAACTAAGGATGCAAAGGCTAGAACAGAGGTTATGCAATATACCGATATTTTCAGAGGAAACATAATCGATGTTTCAGATCATAATGTTACTATTGAGGTAACTGGTCATCCAAACAAGATTGAAGCTTTAATAAAATTACTTAAAAACTATGGAATTAGAAAGATAGCTCGTACAGGTCCTACAGCATTATCCAGAGGATCTCAGACTTAATTTCAATTCTTTCTTTTTTATTTTATTATAAAATCTATTTTTTTATTTTAAGATCTATTTTTTTATTTAGTATAGTAATTGATTATTTTTAGTTATTTCTTTATTTAAAATCAGTTTTATTTCATTTATTATTGTAATTGGTTATTTTTAGCTATTCTTTTATTTAAAGTCAATTTTTAACTTATTTATTTATCTATTTCCTCTAATATCCAGTTACTTTAACAATTTTTTATTATAAGTTATAAGTTATAATCTGTTTTTTTATAAAATTTTTTTTATATTTTTGATTAAAGTCTCTGTTTTTATATAAATGGCTTTTATTAATTATGAATCTTGGTTATTTCATTGATCTTTTAGTATTTATTGATTTAAGGTAATTTTATTAAAGACAGTTTTTAATTTTTTTAATCCTTTTATTATAAGTTATAAGTTATAAATTAAATGTTATAAGTTATAATCTGTTTTTTTATAAATTTTTTCATTTTTCTTGGTTAAAATCATTGTTTTTATATAGCTGGCATTTATCAATATGAAATCTTGGTTATTTTGTTGATTTTTTCTTTTTTTATTGATTTAGGATGGTTTTATCAAGAATGGTTTTATTTTTTAGTTTTTCTATTATAAGTTATAAGTTATAACTTATAAACTATAATAATTTATATTATTTAAGTTGTTTTTAGTTAATTAAATTTAATTAGTAAGAATTAGTTTAATTTATTTTATAAACCGAGAATCTATAATTGATTTTAAGAGTAAAATAAGCTGTTAAATATCATAATTAATAAATGGATAAAAGAAAATTATCCTTTATCCTTTTACATATAGATCTGTTGAACTTCTTTTTAAACGTCTAATGAATAATTTAGCCCAGGTAAATGCAACAAATCCTCCAATGGTTGCACCTATTACAAGACCATAATAGATTCCATTGGCACCTAAACCTAGGATAAAACCACCAACATATGAGAATACCAACTCGAACAGTAGAGCCCTAAATAAGGTTAATATTAATGAGGTTATTCCTTTTCCAACACCTTGGAAAGTCATGGATGCTGCAATACCAAATGGCATACCGATTAAAAAGAAACATGTAATCTTAATTAAATCTGTAATCATTGGAGCAAGTCCCACACTTGTCTCTGTATAGGTGAATACAAATGCAATGTTTCCAGCAAAGATGTATAAAACTATACATAGTATTACACTAAACAGAAAACCTAGTTTTACGGAATAGTTAAATGCAACATCTAGTTTTTTATAGTCCCTTCCACCATATGCTGCACCAACAACAGTTAGAACCGCTGTACCAATACCTATTAAAGGTATCATTGCCATCTGTATGATTCTCATTGCGGCGGTATATCCAGCCACCGCATTACTTGTTGCAACTATTACAAGCATTCCGTTGATTGCCATAACAAGTAAGGATACAATTAATTGTTCGGCACTTGCAGGAACTGCAACAATAAGAATCTCCTTTAATATATGCCTGCTGGCTTTAAACTCGCTTTTTCCAACATTTAGATATGTGTCCTTCTTAACCCAAATCCAGTAGGCCATAATCACACATGAAATACCTGCTGATATTACACTGGCCCATGCCGCACTGGCAATACCCATGCCCATGGGGTAGATGAATATCGGATCAAGTACTATGTTCAATGCAGTAGTTGCAGCTGTCACATACATTGCCCTGTTGACGTCTCCCTCGGATCTAAGTATTGCTGTTCCAACACCTGAGAATACAAAGAAAAACATTAATCCGAATACGATATAACCGTATTGAAGTCCTAGATTAGTTGTACTTCCTGCACCCATTAAGAGTAGTACCTCTCTTAGGAATGGTAAAAGGATTACCGGAACAAGTATGGAAAGAATCACTGTCAATATAACAGTGTGTACGGCAGCATTGTCTGCCAATTTCTTATCCTTTCCACCTATTGCCCTTGCAATTAATGAGTTTGCACCTGAACCTATCCCATTTCCAACTCCAACAAGTATCATAAATAGTGGTGTAATGAATCCTATTGCAGCAAGTGCATCGGATCCAAGACCTGCCACCCATATACTGTCTGCAAGGTTATATGCCATAATAAGAAGCATGGAAACCATCATCGGCACTGCTAATTTGTTTATTGCTTTTTTGGGATCTCCTGTTATAATATCAATATTGCTGTTTTTACCCTTTTCAGTTTGATTAGCCATTTTCTCCTCCTAATTGTTTTATATAAAAATTTAGACTTAAGATGATCGATTAAAATCATATTGTTAAGATAAGTATATTAGAAATAAAAAACATTACCTGAATGCCTTTCTATAAAACTTGATTGACTTAAAAATTCATATCCTCAGGATAGAAATTTTAAAAAAAAGTTAGATTAAATTCAATATTTTAAAAATCATTTCTGAAAAAAATATTCAATTTATAGTATTAGTATTGATTAGATATTATATATAATTTGTTTAACCGGTGGAAATGATTTTACCTTAATATTTAAAGTTTTTTATTTACATTAGTTTAATTAATATTAATTTTTATAAAATAACATTCATTTTAATAATGTTTATTTGAATAAACTTCCTGTTTTTATAGTTTTTTTTAAATATTTTAAAAATAGTTCATTTCATGAAATTTAAATAACTTTATAAGTAATGAAATAATATATTTAAATGTTAATATTATGTAACAAAAAGTTAGTTTATTTATTACTTAATATTATTAGATAAAAATTTTTTTTCTAGAAATTCTTTTTTAAAAAAATTAAAGGAGTTTTTAATATGCAAATGTATTATGATGATGACGTAGATACTAGCGTTATTGCAGATAAAACTATTGCTGTAATTGGTTACGGAAGCCAAGGTCATGCTCAATCTAGAAACATGGCAGACAGTGGATTAAATGTAATTGTAGGACTTAGAAAAGATGGTAAATCTTGGCAAAAAGCTAAAGATGACGGTATGAATGTAATGACCATTGAAGATGCTGCTAAAGAAGCAGATATTATCCACATCTTACTTCCTGATGAAATCCAAGCTACAGTTTACGAAAATCAAATTAAACCTTATGTAGAAAGTGGAAACACTATTTCATTCTCTCACGGATTCAATATTCATTTTGACTTAATTCAACCACCTGAAGATGTAAACATCGTCATGTTTGCACCTAAAGGACCTGGTTCCATGGTAAGACAAACTTACTTAGAAGGTTTCGGAATTCCTGGACTTGTTGCTGTTGAACAAGATCCTAGTGGAGACGCTTTACAATTAGCTTTAGGTATGGCAAAAGCTGCTGGATTCACTAAAGCTGGTGTAATTGAAACTACCTTCAAAGAAGAAACCGAAACTGATTTATTCGGTGAACAAGCTGTTTTATGTGGTGGACTTACTGAACTCATTAAAAACGGTTTCGATACCTTAGTAGAAGCTGGATACCAACCTGAAATTGCATACTTTGAAACTTGCCACGAAGTAAAACTTATTGTAGATATCATCTACAAGAAAGGTTTCGAAGGTATGTGGAAAGATGTAAGTAACACTGCTGAATATGGTGGATTAACCAGAAGAACTTCTGTTATTGGTGAAGACTCCAAGAAAGCTATGAAAGAAGTTTTAACTCAAATCCAAGATGGTACTTTCAAAAACGAATTTGCTGAAGAATATGCAAGCGGATTCTCTAACTTAAAAGAAATGAGAGAAGCTGAAAACAACGAACAAATCGAAGTTGTTGGTACCAGACTCAGAAAAGCTTGTGGATTACAAAAAGATGATGAATAGATTTTATTCATCATTTTAATCATTTTTTTATCTTATTTGATAATACTTTTTATCTATTTTTTATTAATTTATTATTGTTATTATTATTCTAATCCTTGATAAGATTCCAAGACTTCCAATATCTGTTTTTATTAAAGCAAGTCTATAATCGAATTATCTAACTTTTTTTCATCATAAAACAGTATTTAACTCGTTTTTCATAGTAAATTAATAGATTTTAAAATATTGAAATTTAATCTTAAAAGTTATAAAAACAGTGTTTTAGATTAGAATTTATAAAAGTGAGTAATATTTTAAATTAAACGTTATAAGAGTAGTAATTTAAAATTAAAGTTTATAAAATAGTATATTTTAAATTAAAAGCTATAATGGCAGTATTTAAATTTGAATGTTATAAAAATAGTATTCTAAATTTAGTTTAGTAGTATTTAAAGTTAAAAATTATAGATTAAAATCTAAAATCAAAGGTTGTAAAAATAGTATTAAAAATTTAGTTTAAAAATGATAAAAAAAGTTTTATTTAAGAATTAATTTTCTAACTCTTCCATTTCTCCTTTAACCCTGTATCCAGAGTATAGGTAGAACATACCAATAACTATTGCAACTGGTCCAAAGCTTATAATCGCTAATATACCTGCCATAATATATAAGCCCATTCTCTGTTTACTGACCGGTAACTGTGAACCTGTTAGTGCAACAATTAAAGATAAAACCATAGCAAGTATTCTCATAATATTCTGAACACCTATTGGCCCATTGGTTGCATATGTAGCAACAACCTCAGTTGCAATTACAATTATCATAATAATTGATGCATTTTTTACAATAGTCTTAGAGTCCATTGACTTCAGATTCTCTCTAAGACCTTTCTTCTCTTCATTATTTTTAATATTCGCACTTTTTTTTACCATTTTAAATCCCTTTAAAATTAACTAATTTAAGTTAACACATATTCTTTATCTTTAAATATTATTAAACTTTTAGTAATTTTCATTCAATACTTATATTTATTATAAAATTATATTTAATTATAATAGAATTTTTAAGTTTTTTTAAATATTTTTAAAAGGATTTATTTTTTATACAGCTTACTAAAATAAGTTTTATTATTTTTTTAGGATGAGATTATGGTATTTATAGGAATGGATCATGGAACAACAGGTATAACATTTGCCCTTCTAGACGATGATGGTAATGTTTTAGATGTCTTTGAATTGTCACGTGAGGATACTAAGGCAGGAAGGGTTAGTGCTATAGAGGAGATTTCAAAACGTTGTAGTTTGGACGATATTAAATTAATGATTGTCACATATTCAATGGGTGATGGAATAAATAAGATAACCCCTATGGACAAGGTTAAAAATAGGGGAATATTGTCTATGGAAGGTGCAGGTAAGGTTACAGGTGGAGGCACATCTGTATATTCCGAGATTGAAAAGTCAAATATTCCTGCATTACTTATTCCAGGTCTACACAAAAATTCCCCGTCCCTTGATAAACTGTTTAACGCGGCTTATTCCCACCAGGCAAGTCCTGAAAAGGTTTCAATCGTATACAATGCAGTTAAGGAAACAGGCTGGAAGAACATGATTGTCTGTGATTTAAGCTCTAACAGTGTCGATATCCTTGTGGAAGACGGTAAGATAAGGGGAGCTATTGACGCATGCTTAGGTGCCATGGGATTTGTTCACGGACCAATAGATCTTGAGATGATAAGGGATATCGATGAGGGAAAGAGAACTGCCAACGAATGCTTCTCACATGCAGGTGCGGTAAAGATTGCAGGAATCGATGACAAGGTCGCATATATGAAGAGAGATCTCTTGGAGCAATATGAGGAAGGTGAGGAGAAGGCAGTACTTGCAGTTGACTCAATGGTCATGACGATTGCAATGGAAATATTTGGTTTAATCGGTATTTCTAATAATGACATAGACGGAATTGTTCTAACAGGTTCCCTAGGTTCTATGAAGGAGCCTTTTGATTTTGAGGAGAAATTGAATAAATATCTAAAGAACAGGTATGATATTAAAATAATCTCCGTTGATTCCGGAGCCATTGGAGCAGCTCAGATAGCACGTGATATCTATAATGGTAAGAAAAACATCTTAGGTATTGATGTTGATTATTAAAATTATAAATCCTTTATGTTTTATTTTTAGATTAGATAGATAAATTCAATAAGCTAATGATTTATCTGTTTAAAAACTTTTAGAATTATTATTTTAATATTTTAGATTAAATTTTATCTTTTATAGATTCAATTAGTTTTAATCTTTAAAAATTAGTATTTTATTATTTAACTTATTTTAATTACTGATATAGTTTTTAGAAATAGTATCTTAATGTTTTGGATAATTTAAATCTTATAAAATCTTTAAAAAGTAGTATAATCAGTATTTTAAATCAGATTTTATTTCATTGAATTAATGTTGATTTTAAAAATAGTATTTGGTTAAGATTATAATAATTAACTAATTTTTTTATAAAATTAGTATATTATTATTGTAAATTTATTCTTTTATTGAGATGAAAACTATCTTTTCACCTTTAATAACTTTTAGGTTTCCATCTTCTAATTTTAAGACGGTATTTAAGAAGTTATCGATGGTTACTACATTACCTTCATATTCTTCATTGTTTTTAAGTTCTACAAGCACGTCTTTACCTTTAAATTGTAGAAATTCTTTGTTTACTTGAAATTCCTTATTGTTCATATATTATTCCTCTTGATTGAGTATTAATATATTTTTTGTTATTACTGTTATTTATAGATTTTTTTAAATTTTTATTAAAAAATCTTTTTAATAATTAATCTATATCAACTTTAAAATAGATTCTAAATTGATTATGGTATTATAAATAAGATTTAAATAGATTGATTATTAAACCTATTATTGTATTTTAGTAAAATTCTAGAATCTATCTATGTTTATTTATAATTTTAATAAAATGAGTGAGGGTTTAATATGGCTGTTAATTTAGCAGAAAGTAATTTACAAGCTATTTCAAATACAATAGCAATATTAGAAAAAGAAGAAAATCCTGATGAGAAAAAATTGAAAGAATTGAGAAAAGAAAGAGATATTATTTTAAGAGATCTTAATTTAAAATAAACCTATTTTATTTTTTAATTCTTTATTTGTGTATTTGGCTATCTTGTTTTATTAGTTATAGGCGGTATTTTTCTATTTTTTATTTGTGTATTTGGCTATCTTGTTTTATTAGTTATAGGCGGTATTTTTCTATTTTTTATTTGTGTATTTGGCTATCTTGTTTTATTGGCTATTTAGATGGTATTTTCCTATTTTTTGTTTTACTTGAATCAATTTTATTAAATTATTTTACCACTAGTTTATTTTCATGTCAAATTGTTATATTATCTACTTATTTTTGATTGTTTATTTAATATCGGATTCTTATGTTTTTTTATACTAAGTATCAAATAGGTATTAACCTTAACTACCATAACTAATTTAAAAATATTACTATGAGTCACAGTTTAAGTTAATCTTTGTTTATCTTATCTGCCCATTTTTTGGTTTCACTAACATCTGATGTTAAATCAAGGCTTAAAGGTGTAAGTGAAACCTTATGTTCTTTTTTAATGCAGTATCCATCGCTACCCTCTTTATCATTATCGGTTATTGTACTGTCAATCCAATAATAGGGCTTTCCACGTGGATCATATCTTGTCTCCACCTCAGGTATGAACATCCTATTGGTTAGCCTTGTAATATTGATTTCATCTGATACGGGATTTGTTGGTATGTTGAGGTTTAGAAGGTCAATGCCATCAGGCATACCATTTTCCATAACATATCCTGCAACTTTATTAAGTGTTTTAACTGCAAAATCAAAGTCAATGTTTATTCTTCCGTTTTCAAATTTTGCAGACTGGTCGTCCACTGTCTGGGATACGGCAATGGTTGGTATTCCATATGATGCCACTTCCATAGCGGCGCCCAGTGTTCCGGAGGTTGTAAGCTCTGACTTTCCCAGATTATATCCAATATTGATTCCGGAAATACATAGGTCCGGTTTCTCATCGCATAACTGAAATACACCCATAATTGCGGCATCTGTAGGTGTTCCTGATACTGCATATCCTATTTTTCCATTTCTAAGTGGCAGTTTTTTAATTCTAAGTGGTTCAAAAAGGGTTATTGCATGACCGATGCCGCTTTGCTGTGTTGAAGGCCCTACAATTATTGTTTCACCTAAGCTAGATACAGCCTTGTCTGCTGCTAATATTCCACTTGAACTTACTCCATCATCATTGCATAGTAATATTTTCTTCATATACTTAGATTGATAGAATCTTATAAAAATATTTTTTTATATTTGGCTAAATTTTATCTTTAAATTGGGATATCCACTTCAAATCTGAAACGGGGCTTATTTGCAATATCTTTTATATTTTCATTAAAATCTCACTTGGCTATTTGTTTTTTTTTACATATCCCATAAAAAAATTGTTTTATATATAGTGAATTTTTTTAAAATCAAAAGATATATAAAAAGATATAAACATATTTTTATTAGGATTTAGTTTTTTAATAATTACCATAAAGGGTTTAGAAACTATGGTAGTTTAAGCTTTATTTAAAATGGTATTAGGTGAAATTGTGGAAAAGCCTCAATTAGTCAATTTTGTTGCTAAAGTCATGGAAGAATCAGGTTTTAAAGTTTATAAGAATTTTAAAACTTCTCAAAAGGTAGTGGATATATATGCTGTTCTTCCAACCCAGATGGGTGATTTTGGAGTAGTTGTTGCTTGTAAAAATTATGACAAAGAATGGGAAGTAGGAATTGACATTCTTAAAGAAATGGAAATGGTAGGTAGAAGTCTTAAAGCTTCCAAGGTAGCTGTTGTTACAAGTTCTACTTTTTCTCCCCAGGCTAGAAATTATGCCTCACGTAAAAACATTAAGCTTGTTGATAGGGATAATCTAATTAGTCTTGCTAAGAAATATTCCAAGAAGAATAAAGAGCCTGATACTACTGATGATGGAACCCAGGTTGTTGATGACACCTCTGACCAATATTATGAGGATCAATACTACAATGGATATGTGGATGATTATGATGCAAATCCAAGCATCGCCTATTCCGACTATAATGGTGGTGATGTCTATGATGATGCATATTATGAGGAGGTTGCCTTAGCCAACTATCAACCGGATATGTATTCAAGTTCTTATGCAAATTCCACCAAGGGAAATCTACATAAAACAGAGGAAAAAAAGAGAAATGAACCTAAAAAATCCAGATTATCATTTTTAAAACGTTCCCCTAGAAATAACAATAACAATGCAAGATCTTCCAGGGCTCCTAGTACAAGACCAAACAGGAATGTTGAAAGAAGGCAATCAAGGTCTCTTAACTTGTCATCTAAACTTAATCAGGTTGAAAGCAAGAAGGAAAGTACAGATTTGGCACCTATTTTAGGTAATCCAATTGTCTTAATTCTATTGGTTGTAATTGTATCATATCTCTTAACCTATATTCTAGCTATTCTAGGCGGAATGAGTAGTGGTATTATCGGTCTAATCGAGATGGCCGCTTCTTTAATCTTATCCTATGGATTGGTGTTCTTGGTTGATAGGGATGGGGCATCTGTTCTAATAAAGGGAAGTATTGTCTTCTTCGTCTCATTGATAATACTGATTATATTGATTATATTCATTTAGATTTCATAATCTAATCATTTTTATTAAAAAACATTTCAATGTTTTTTTATTTGGCTATTTTTAATCATTTTACTATTTTTAGACTATTTATTTATTTTCACTATTTTTAATTTATTTCAAGATTTAAATTTATTTTTTCACTATTTTAATCTAATTTAGCATTTTCACTATTTTTAACTTATTTAATCATTTTATTAATTTATTTATAATATTAAAAAGTAGCTCAAATGGAATAACTCTAAAAGTAGACAATAACCCTTAAAAAAAGCTTATAATCAATTAAAATTTAAAAAACAGACCTAAAATCAGTATGTAAAATATAGAAATCATAAAAAAAAATTTAAAATAAAAAGTAGTGGTTCCGACGAGATTCGAACTCGTGATCCTCTCGTTGTAAGCGAGATATCATACCTCTAGACCACGGAACCATAAAAGTATAATACAACATACAATAGTTTGCACTTACTAGTATATAAATGTTTCGTTTTCATTATATATTCTAATTATAATATTATAAATATAATGATTATTAAATTATATAAATGTAATAATATACCAATTTAAATTATTCAATTTA
This sequence comes from Methanobrevibacter sp. AbM4, assembly GCF_000404165.1. Lineage (NCBI taxonomy): Archaea > Methanobacteriati > Methanobacteriota > Methanobacteria > Methanobacteriales > Methanobacteriaceae > Methanobrevibacter > Methanobrevibacter sp. AbM4. Next base: position 80,874 of record NC_021355.1, read on the forward strand.
TAAGAAAATCCTTATATTTTAATAATTTTCAGAATATCTTCTGGCTTAAAAATGTGTTTTACATAAATGTATTTTTATTAATAATTTTAAGACTTAGAGTTAGATCTGGAAGATATCTAAGTATTTATCAATTTTTAAGAAAACAAGGAAGGATAAAATGGCATTTGATGAATCTGGAAAAATTTGGATGGATGGAGAATTAGTTGACTGGAAAGATGCTAAAATCCATGTATTATCTCATGTTGTAAATTATGGAACAGATGTATTTGAAGGAATAAGGGCATATGAAATTGACGGTAAAGCTCAAATCTTTAGATTGGAGGATCACGTAAAAAGATTGTTTGATTCTGCAAAAATCTATAAGATGGATATTCCATTTACCCAAGAGGAAATCTGTGAGGCTATTAAGGAAACAATTAAAGCCAATAATTTAACTGCATGTTATATTCGTCCTATCGTATATAGGGGATATAAAGAGTTAGGTGTCTCACCAGTAAATTGTCCTGTAAATGTAGCTATTGCAGTATGGGAATGGGGAGCATATTTAGGTGAAGAAGGTATGGCTAATGGTGTAAACATTGGTGTCTCTTCCTGGAGAAAACCTGCTGTAAGTACTTTCCCAAATATTGCTAAAGCTGGAGCTAACTATATGTTATCCCAACTTGCAAACATGGAAGCTAAAGATAACGGATTCGATGAAGGATTACTTTTAGACGTAAATGGTAACATTGCTGAAGGTCCTGGTGAAAATGTATTCTTAGTTTTAGACGGTAAGATTTACACCCCAACATTATCAAGCTCATTACTTAAAGGTATTACAAGGGACTCTGTAATTAAACTTGCAGGAGATTTAGGTTATGAGGTAAATGTCCTACCTTTACCAAGGGATTTATTATATATTGCAGATGAAATGTTCTTTGCAGGAACTGCTGCAGAGGTTACTCCAATCCGTTCAATGGATCATCGTATTGTAGGTGAGGGTAAACGTGGACCTGTCACTGAAAAGATTCAAAGGGAATTCTTTAAAATAGTAAATGGTGAAGTTGAAGATAGATATGGATGGTTTTCACCTGTAGATTAAATTTATCAATAATTTAATCCAATCTTTTTCTTTTTTTTATTTAAATTCTAATATTCAAAAAGTATAAATAGTATAAATATATACTATAGAATGTAAAATATTTTTTACATTTTTAATTTTATTTTATTTATCGAAATTTCTAGGAGGATTTTTAATCTATGGATATTATAGTTGCAATTATTATTGGAATCGTTCAGGGATTAACAGAGTTTTTACCGGTCAGTAGTTCTGCACACCTTGTATTTGCACAGACATTCTTTGGTTTAAATTCCAATAATATATCTTTTGATGTTCTTTTACATTTAGGAACATTGGTCGCTGTTGTCGGATTCTTTTTACCTGATATAATCAACATGATTATTGCATTCTTTAAAAGTATTGCTGATTTATTTAGGGGTCAATTCAGAGAGGGTATTCAGGAAGACCCATATAAAAAATTAGCATGGTATACAATTGCAGCAAGTGTTCCTGTCGGTATTGTAGGAATATTATTTAACGATTTAGTAAGTTCATTATTCAGTGGTGTAACATTTCCAGCATTCTTCTTATTAATCACTGGTTGCCTATTATACTACTCAGAAAGACATACTAACGGTGATGTAAATCTTAAAAACTTAAGTTTGAAAGATTCCGTATTTATGGGAATAGGTCAGGCATGTGCTATCCTACCAGGTCTTTCAAGATCAGGTACAACAATTGCATTCGGTTATCTTGCAGGATTAAACAAAGAATTTGCAGCTAAATTCAGTTTTATTTTATCAATTCCAGCAATCTTAGGAGCAGCACTTGTTGAAATGAACGGTATTAGTGCAGGATTTGCAGCTAATGCAATACCTTATACATTAGGATTTTTAGCAGCTGTTATCTCAGGTTTATTTGCTATAAAAGTATTACTTAAGTTGATACAAGAGAAGAGCTTAGACATATTCGCATACTACTGTTGGATTGTAGGTGCAATAATTTTAGTTGGAAGTTTATTCTTCTTCTAAATTTTTAATTTTAAAAAACTAGATTTTTGTTGGTTTTTATCATGAAGACAGAAATTAAGGTTTTAAGAAAGGAATTAAATTTAAGTCAACAGGATTTAGCGGATCAGGTTGGTGTTTCACGTCAGACAATTAATGCGTTAGAAAACAATAGGTATAACCCCTCTCTTCTAGTTGCTTATAAGATTTCTAAGGTATTGGGATGTGAACATATTGAGGATGTTTTTAAGATAGACGAATAGTTTTTTCCATTTTTAAGGGGATAAAAATGATTTTAGATATTTATAAGGATTCTTTGGAATATGCCTCTAAGGATTTTGATTCCATATTGAAGTTAGGAATATTTACCCTATTCAGTTTTATATTTATTCCGATCTTCTTTATAGAGGGATATTCCTATAGGGTTATCAAGGTTGCTACCAATGGTATGATTAATGGTGATGAGCCTTTACCTAAGTTTGGTAACTGGAAGGATATGTTTATAGATGGGTTAAAGGTTATTGTCGTTAAGTTAATCTACCTTGTTGTTCCTGTTGTCATATTCTATCTGGCTTCAGAATTTACCAACAATATAGGTGTGAAGATTCTTGCCGTCATTATCTCAGTCATATTGTTTATTGTGTTGGACATGTTTTCAATGGTGGCAATTCCTAATATGGCACAGAATGATTCTTTTAAATCTGCATTTGATTTTGAGGGTATCTTTAATACCTTGTCTTCAATAGGCTGGTTAAGATACTTCGGATTCTATATAGGTTTAAGAATCATTGAGGGAGTAATAGAGCTTATTGTATTTGCGGTGCTCTTATTGATCTTTCTAATATTTTTAGGAGTAGGTTCAATATCAGGAATATTTGCAAGTATTGATACTGTATCAGTTATTGGTTTGGTTATTATAGCTCTATTTGTTTTATTCAATAGTTTAGTTGTACAGCCTTTCTTAACCATATTTGATAGCAGGTCAATTGGTTTAGTATATAACATTAGATAGTTTTGTCTAATGTAACCATAATATAGGGTTTAACTCTATATTAACTATTTTTTAATTTTTAATCCTATTTCATGCTTTAGGACTTTTTTTTATTATAAAAGCTATTTTTAGTGTTTTAATCGATTAATATAGTATTTTTTAGGATAATTGGTTTATTTTTGATGTTTTTTGATATTTCATAGTAATTATTATTCTAAATTTTAAGAAATCTGGTTATCTTATTTTCATATGATCTATTTTTAGATAGAATTCTCATAATTATGTATCTACATATACAATTGTTAATTCAAAACACTATTATTTATAAATCAATATCATTACTTTAAAACTAGCTATTTCTAAAATTAGTCTAATATAAAATACATTAAAATATTTGATTGTAGTTTTGATCTAATGGATTTTTTTATAGTATATGTTTCTTATAATTCTATTTTTTAGGTATTCTTACTAAATCCTATTTTATGGATTTTTTATCAATTCCATTATCTGGATATCTAAATGCTTTATTCTACTTATCGATTTGATTATTATGTGTGAAAAATTATTGTCATGTAAACTTTTTTACTATCCTATTATTTTTAGGTAAAACAAAATTATATATTGTCATGTTATAGATAAATTATAGTATTCATTTAAAATCTAGGTATATCCTTGGATTGTTAAAGTATATCTGATTTGGTTAAATGATCTGGTTTATTTAAATGGAATTTAATGGATTAAAAAAATAAGTTTGGTGAAACATGTTAATAGATACTGTAAAATCATTGATTTTTTTCATTGTAGCAGGATTGTTCGAGATTGGAGGAGGATATCTTATATGGTCCTGGCTTAGGGAAGGCAGACCATTTACCTTTGCGGTTTTAGGTGCTATCCTGCTTGTGTTATATGGAATTGTTCCGACATTTCAACCTGCAAACTTTGGAAGGGTTTATGCGGCATATGGTGGAATATTCATTGCACTTTCAGTACTTTGGGGCTGGAAGATAGACCATGTAAAACCTGATGAGTTCGATATAATCGGTATGTGTATTGCACTTGTCGGTGTATTTGTTATTATGTACTGGCCAAGGGCAGCATAAAATTTAGTTTATTAAGAATATAACAAAATATTAATTTAAGTAAATAATTTTATATGGTCAAATTTTGATAAATATTTAATATATGAACAACAATAAAATATTATTAATAACTTAAGGAATAACCAACAAGAAAGTTGATTTTTTGAATAGATATGTTGACTATACATTCATAATTTTTATTATTATTCAATAAATGTTTATTTTATTAAAATATTTTTTTTTAAACTAAAAAATTAACAAATTACAATGGAAATTTTTCTAATGCATCTCTATATAATATGTAATTGCATAAAAGATTTTTTTTATTTTTTGGAAAATATTTTGATATATATTTATGTTATTGAAAGTTTCATCAAACATGTTAATTCATTAAATTTTTTAATTTTCACAACTAACTTTCATATATCTTTTTTGTGGGTCGACATGTGTTTATAAATCAATGTTAAATTATTTATTTCTACATAAAATAATGCTGTAATTTTTATAAAATATAATAAATTAAATTTAAATTTTAAAGGAAATTTTTTTCTGAAGATTATTTAGAAATTAAAATTTATTTTAAATCATTATTTAAATCCATATGTAGAAGTTTGATTAATTTATTGAAGAAATTTGGTGTGTTTATGAGTACTTTTCAAGAAAAATCCAGTTTTATTTGGAATTTAGCTGATTTATTAAGGGGGTCTTATAAAAGAAATGAGTATCAAAGAGTAATTTTACCTTTCACTGTGTTAAAACGTTTTGATTCTGTATTAGAATATTCAAAAAAAGATGTTGTTGATATGTATGAAAAATATAAAAATATAACATCTAATATTGATCCAATTCTTAAAAATGTAGCTGTTGATGAAGAAGACAATAAATTAGGTTTTTATAATTTTTCTATTTATAATTTTGATTCTTTACTAAAAGATCCAGATAACATAGAAGATAACATTATTTTTTATTTGGATTGTTTTAGTGATAATGTTAAGGATATCTTCGAAAATTTTGATATTAAAACAGAAATTAATAACTTATCTAAAGCTAATTTATTGTATTTGATTGTTAAAAAATTTAGCGAAACAAACATTGATTTAAGTCCAAAAACAGTATCAAATCATGAAATGGGTACTATTTTTGAAGAATTAATTAGAAAATTTTCAGAACAATCTAACGAAGAAGCAGGTGAGCATTTTACTCCGAGAGATGTGGTTAAATTAATGACAGAATTAATGTTTATTGAAGATGATATTAATGAAAAAGAATCAATTAAATTAATTTATGACCCTGCATGCGGTACTGGTGGGATGCTTACTAGCTGTAAAGAATTTATTAATAATTTAAATGAAGATGTTGATGTAGTACTTTACGGACAAGAGATTAATCCCGAAATATATGCTATTTGTAAAGCGGATATGCTTATGAAAGGTGAAAATGCTAACAACATAAAAGGTCCATCAAGTACACTTTCAGATGATCAGTTATCTTCAATGAAATTTGATTATATGATATCTAATCCACCTTATGGTAGAAATTGGGAATTAGATGAAGATGTTGTTAAAAAAGAATCAAAATGTGGTTTTGAAGGAAGATTTGGTGCAGGAATCCCTCGTAAAAGTGATGGACAATTACTTTTTATTGAACACATGATTTCAAAGATGAAAGATAATGAAAAATCAAGAATTGCCGTGATTACAAATAGTTCACCATTATTCATTGGAGATGCGGGTTCTGGAGAAAGTGAAATAAGGAAATGGATAATAGAAAATGATTATTTAGAAGCAATCATAGGATTACCTAATCAATTGTTCTTTAATACTGGAATTAAAACATATATTTGGATATTAACCAACCAAAAGGAAAGTAAAAGAAAAAGAAAAATACAATTAATTGATGCAACAGAAGAATATGAACCAATGAAAAAGAATTTAGGTAATAAAAGACACCAAATATCTGAAAATAACATACATAATATACTTAAATATTATAAATTATATGAAGAAGGAGATAAAGTTAAAATATTGGATAATAATGATTTTGGGTACACAAAAGTAACAATAGAAAGGCCAAAACAACTTAATTATTGTGTAAACAAGAGAAGAATAAATAATCTTTATTCATATTCTCAATTTAAAAAATTATCTGAAAGTAATTCAAAAGATATTAAAATTAAACAAAAGGAAGAACAAAAAGGTAAAGAAAAACAAGAAAAAGTAAAACAAGCATTATTTAAAATTCCAAGTAAACTATATAAAAATTGGGATGAATTTGAAATAGAAGTTAAAAAAGTACTTGAGCCATTTAATTTTAAGCCCTCTTTTATAAAAAATGTGATTGAAAAATTATCAGAACATGATGATACTGCAGATTATGTAATAGATAAAAAAGGCAATAAAAAAGCTGATTCAAATTTAAGGGATTATGAAAAAATACCTTTAAAAGAGGATGTTGATGAATATCTTAAAGAAGAGGTTTTTAATTATTATCCGGATGCTTGGATTGATAATAAAAAAAATAAAATAGGTTATGAAATTAATTTTACAAAATATTTCTATGTTTATGAAAAACCTAGATCTCTTGATGAAATAAATAAGGATATAAAAGATGTAACTAGTGAAATTAGTAGGTTATTGGATTTAAACCATTTATAAGCTGTTGATATTATGGGTAAAAATAAAATTAAAGAATATGTTTATTTTGTCAAATCAGGTGTCAATGAATTTGAAGGCCTTAAAAAATACATTGCAACAGGTTCTTTAGAAACTCAGGAGATTATAAATTTTGAAATGGTTGATTATTATTCTCGCCCAAAAAGAGCTAATATGGAATTCAAAGAAAATGATTTGATATTTGCAAAAATGAAAAATACTGAAAAAATTTTTTTAATTGACGAAGAATCCTCTAAAAATATTTATTCAACAGGATTTTTAGGATTAAGAATAATAGATATTAATAGAGTTATTCCAAAATTTCTTTTTTACTGGTTGAAAAGCCCTCAATTTCAAAATGAAAAGAATAAATATTGTAAAGGGACTACTCAAGAAGCTATAAATGTTGATGATGTAAAAAATTTTAAATTTTTACCTCCATCTATTGATGAACAAAAAGAGATAATAACATATTTAGATAATAAAATTTCAAAGATAAATGAAATTATTAAAAAAAATAAAGAACTTATTGATTTGATTGAAGAAAAAAAGAAATCATTAATTAATTATGTAATTACTAATGGATTAAACTACGATGTAGAAATGAAATGTAATGATTTTCCATGGTTAAAGAAAACTCCTGAACATTGGAATATAAATAAAATAAAACATACTTCTTATGTTAAAGGCAGAATAGGTTGGCAGGGGTTAACTTCTGATGAATATTCTAATAAGGGAGCATATTTAATTACTGGTACTGATTTTTACAATGGTAAAATATTATGGGACTCTTGTTACCATGTTGATTATGAGAGATATGAACAAGATCCTAATATTAAAATAAAAAAAGATGATTTATTAATTACTAAAGATGGTACTATTGGTAAAGTAGCATATATTGACAATATTCCTGATAAATCAACTTTAAACAGCGGTATATTCCTAATAAGACCAATAACAGGTGAGTATTTAAATAAATTCTTATATTGGGTTTTAATATCTGACGTTTTTAAATCTTTCTTTGATTATATGAAAACAGGTTCAACTATTGCACATTTATATCAAGAAACTTTTGAAAACTTTTATTTTCCTATACCTCCATTAAAAGAGCAAGAAGAAATTGTTATATATTTAAATAAACACATATCTAATTTAAATGATATAATAAAAAGTATTAATAAAGAAATAAAATTGTTAGAGGAATATACGGAATCTTTGATTTATAATAGGGTTACCGGAAAATTGATGTAAATGGTGAAAATTCATGAATGCTGATATAAGTGAAAAATCATTCCAAAAGGATATAATTAACTATTTAACAAGTACAGGTTATATTAAAAGAGTTACTAAAGATTATCATACTTATACTTGCTTGGATATTGAATTAGTTCTTAATTTTATAAAAACTACACAAAAAAAAGCGTGGGATAAATTTTATAGAATTCATAAAGATAAATCTGATTTAAAATTTATTGAGTCATTAGTTAATTATATTCAAAAAAAAGGAACTATTCATGTTCTTAGAAATGGTTTTAAAGACATTTCACAATTCAAATTATTTTATCCTATGCCAAATAGCAATTTAAACCCTGAACTAGAAGAAAATTACAAAAAAAATATATTTTCTATTATAGATGAGCTGCAATATGAAGATAGAAACAACGGAAATCGTCTTGATTTAGTGATTTTTATTAATGGAATTCCTGTGAGTACCATAGAATTAAAAAATACTTTTTCACAGGGTGTTGAAAATGCTATAAAACAATATAAAGAAGATAGAGATCCAAATGAATCTATCTTTAAGAGATGTCTTGTTCATTTTGCAATGAGTGATGAGAAGATATATATGACCACGAAATTACAAGGTGCAAAAACAAAATTTTTGCCTTTTAATAAAGGAATCAATAATCCTGATGTTGAAGGTAATTATAAAACTTCTTATTTATATACTGAAATACTTCAACCTAACCAACTTTCTAGATTAATTAATAATTTTATATTTAATGAGGATGGAAATATTATTTTTCCTAGATTTCATCAGTTAGATTGTGTAAATCTTTTATTAAAAAAACCAGAGCCCGGTTACAATTATCTTATTCAACACAGTGCTGGTAGTGGAAAAACTAAAACTATTGCATGGTTGGCTCATGGTCTTTTAAATAAATTTGACTTTAATAATAACCGTGTTTATGATATGGTTATTGTTGTTTCAGATAGAAAAGTAATAGATGGTCAATTACAAAAACAAATAAAATCTATTGAAAAAAAGCGTGGAATAGTTGATAAAATTGATAAAAACTCAAAACAATTAGCCGAAGCTATTAAATCAGGATCTAATATTGTGGTTACTACTCTTCATAAATTTTCATATATTTTAGATGAAATTAAAGATGTTGAAAATAGAAAATATGCAGTAATTATAGACGAGGCTCATTCTTCCCAGACAGGTTCATATGCAAGAAATTTAAGAAAGGGCTTATCCAATAAGGAAGTTGATGAATTCGCCCTTGATGAAGCTGAAGATGATATAGATGAGATGATTATAACGGAACTTGAAAGAGCTAGAGATACTAGTAATATTTCTTTCTTTGCTTTTACTGCTACCCCTAAAAGTAAGACCCTTGAAATGTTTGGTTATAAAAATGAGTTAGGTGAATATAGGCCACATCATTTATACACCATGAAACAAGCTATTGAAGAGGGATTCATTCTTGATGTTTTAAAAAATTATTTAACTTACAATACTTATTTTAAATTAGTTAAAACTGTTGAGGATGACCCTGACTTTAATGAAGAAAAGACTAAAAAAGTTTTACGTAAATTTGTTGAAGAGCATCCACATACTATTAAAACTAAATCTGAAATAATTTTAGATCATTTCATGAATTCAACTTATTATAAAATTAAAGGTCAAGCTAGGGCGATGATAGTCACTAGTTCTAGAAAAGAAGCTGTTTTATACAAATTAGAAATAGATAGGCAAATTAAAAATAGAAAATTACCTATTAAAACTTTAGCTGCTTTTACAGGTAGTATTGAACATGACACTGTTGAGTATACTGAAAATAATATTAATGATATTGGTAATACCTCTATTGAAAAAGCATTTAAAAAAGATCCTTATAGGATTTTAATTGTAGCTAATAAATTTCAAACCGGATTTGATGAACCATTATTGCACACTATGTATGTAGATAAAATGCTAAACGGTGTTGCTGCAGTACAAACATTAAGTAGGGTTAATAGGATTTACCCAAATAAAACAGATACTCTAATATTAGATTTTGTCAATGACACAGACACCATTAAAAAAGCATTTGAACCATATTATGGTGAAACTTATTTAAAAGAAGCTACAAACTATCATAAATTATATGAATTAATGGATAATATTTACGAATTTGATTTATTTTATGAAGAGGACGTAAACACATTTGTAAAAAAATATAAATCTAATACTAATCAACAAGTATTACATGTTTTAATTAATAAAACAGTTGATAACTTTAAAAAATTAAATGAAGAAGAAAAAGTAAATTTTAAAAAGACTGTTAAAAGATATCAAAGTATTTATTCATTTTTATCTCAGTTATTACCATTTAGTGATTTGGAAATGGAAAAACTTTATATTTATAATAAATTTTTAACTAAAAAACTTCCTACTGTTAATAAACCTCTTCCTTATATCGTTTTAGAAGATGTTGATATGGATTCTTATAAAATTGATACAGATAGTGAAATTAAATCTATTAGTTTAGGCGATAGTGAGAGTGGTTTATCCTCAATTTCACCTAATGGTAGTAAATATAGGCCTGAAGAATTTAATAAATTATCTCAGATTATTGAAACTCTTAATGAAACTTTTAAAACAGATTTCACTGAAAACGATAAAGTATTTCTCAACACAGTAAAAGAGAATATGTTGCAAAATGAGGATCTAACTAACAAGGTTTTACATAACTCTAAAGAAAATGTTGAAGCTGTATTTGATAATTATTTTGATGATGAAATCAACTCTTTAATTAACAGTAACTTAGATTTATTTAACAAAATAAATGGAAATGAAAGAATTAGAAATGAACTTAAATCAATTTTATTAGATGAGGTTTATAAACAGAATAGAATATCAAATAATATTATCAACTAATTATTATTTATTATTCTCAAAATTAAATATTAAATTTATTGGAGATTTAAAATACTTATAATCGGAATCGTTAAATTCAAATTTAAACGTAAAATTTTCGTTCCATTTAATTTTGTTTAAATAATCTTTGTAATTATAATTATTATAAAAGTTTATAATAATTTTATTAACTTCTTTAATTTCTTTGTTGTAATTTTCATTATTTGTAATAAAATCTTCTTTATTATTTATAATTAAGTTAAATGTTTCATTAAATAGTTCCGGTATATTTAAATCATATTTTTTATTTTTAATTATATCAAAATCAATTTCTTCTTTTTTAAAATTTAATAATAAATGACTTATATTTTTATTATTTAAATTAAAATGATATCCTTTAAACATTGCCAAAAACTCCTATTAAGTTAATGTTTTAAAAAATTATATATATTATTTTTTGTATAAAATTTAAAATAATAATTTATTTGCTGCAGGTTTTAACAATACTGTCAAGTACCTCATCAATTGTTTTACCTTCCATAAGGGCCATAAACATTGCTCCACCTGCACCTGCACCTTCCTTTACAAATCCCTCAAGGTAATTATTCAAACCACCATGATTTGCAGTTTCGAATTTAGGGTCTACTGCATTTATAGTAATGTCCTCACTAATCTGTTTTGTGATGTCAAAGATATCTGCTGTCTCGTCCCTTGCAACAAATTTGGTTGTTGCAATACAGACATTTGTAAAGTCAAAATCAGGTTTGATGGCTTTTATAACGGCACAGACTCCGGACATCTGGGTACCACTTGCAAGTACAACAGGTTTGCTGCTTCCAATTGTCATACCTGCAACTGCAGGCATCATAGGATCTCCTACTGCAGCTATTGCATCAAACACATCTACATCACCAGGTCTGATTCCTGCCTTTTCAAGACCCTCATTTACGGTTTTAAGTTTTAGCTCATGTGGATTGTAAGGCATACTTCCACTTACCTTATATTCTGCATCATAGCCTAATGCTTTTAGGATTCCGAGGGCTGTAGTTGTTCCTGCCGCAATACTTTCACCAATTACAAGATAATCGTATCTTTCACTTAGTTTTTTACCAATCTCTAAGGCTTTTTCATATATTTCCTTAGGATTCTCAACAGCCTTTCCAGTACTTATGTCCCCTCCATGGGAATTGCTTAAGGTATAACAATCTAGGTCTGGTCTTATTTCACAGCCTGCATCCACTACCTCAAGGTCACATCCGGTTAAATCAAGACATGCCTTTGTAAGCATTGATGGTGTAGGTGCTGCCTCTCCCTCAGACACTGTTTCCGGAATCTCTTCCATACAGTGAGGTGCCCCATATTTCATTATCTCAACATCTGCTGCAGGAGTATACATGTTAAGTTCCTCACTAGCTCCAGCACCACTGATTCCATGTATCTTTGATGTGTCGGTTGTAGCTATTGTGCATATAAAAACGGGTGTTTTTCCTTCAAATTTCTTGTTTATTTCTTCATTTCCATAGGTTTTAAGACCATCTACCATTATATCACTTATCTATATCTTTTTTTTAAAAATTTCTTATACTATGAAAATTATATATAAGTATAATAATCAATATTATAAAGCAAATAATACTTTTATAGATTAATATTTCAAAAGTAATTTGACTTTTAGCTGGTTAAACAATACTTTTATAAATTAGTATTCTAAATCTAATTAAATTTTCATTGTTTAGATAACAATTTTATAAATTAGTATTCTAAAAGTAATTTGAATTTTATTTGGTTAGATAATACTTTTATAAATTAACCTTTAATTAAGTTTTTATTAAGTTTATTTGATTTAATTTAAGTATTTTTTAATTTACAGTCATTTTTATTTTATAATCATTATCTTTATAAGGAGACTCTTAGTTGATATCTTTAGGAATTGAAGGAACCGCAGAGAAAACAGGTGTAGGAATAGTCAACAGTGATGGGGAAATATTGGCTATTTGTGGCAATCAGTTATATCCAGAGGAAGGAGGAATCCATCCACGTGAGGCAGCAGATCATCATGCATACTGGATTCCAAAATTGATTCCCCAGGCTTTAGATGAGGCAGGTTTGGGCTTTGATGATATAGATCTTGTGTCATTTTCCAGAGGTCCTGGTCTTGGACCTGCACTTAGGATAGTTGCAACCTCTGCAAGAACATTGGCACTGTCAATCAACAAACCGATCATTGGAGTTAACCATTGTATAGGACATATTGAAATTGGAAAACTTACAACGGATGCGACAAACCCTGTAACCTTGTATGTCAGTGGTGGTAACAGCCAGGTGATTGCATATGAGTCAGGACGATACAGGATATTTGGAGAGACATTGGATATTGCAGTCGGGAATTGTCTCGATCATTTCGGACGTGAGACGGGATTGGGACATCCTGGGGGACCTGTAATTGAGAAACTTGCAAAGAAAGGCTCATATATTCCACTTCCATATACGGTTAAAGGAATGGACTTCTCATTTTCAGGTCTTTTAAGCGCATCACTTCGGGCATATAAAAACGGTGCAGCCATTGAGGATGTATGTTACTCCCTGCAGGAGACTGCCTTTTCAATGCTTGTTGAGGTTACAGAACGGGCACTATCACATACAGAAAGGGACGAGGTGTTGTTGTGTGGAGGTGTGGCTGCAAATTCACACTTACGCGAGATGTTGGATACAATGGCAAAACAGCACTATGCACAGTTCTATATGCCTGACATGAAATACTGTGGTGATAATGGTGCGATGATTGCATGGCTCGGACTTCTGACAAGCAAATACTATGGAACCATGAGAATGGAGGATACCAATGTCATCCAAAGGTACAGGACCGATGAAGTGGATGTTCCATGGGTAAAGGACATTAACAATAGAATCAGCTTACCTGATAACTTACTTGCAAAGGGTGCAGAGTCTGACATTGTAAAGTCACAGTGGTTCGACGGTTTTGAGGGATTTGATCCTATAGATGTGGTGGTTAAGAAAAGACTTCCGAAAGCATATAGGATTCCCGAGATTGACAATAAAATCAGAAAACTCAGAACAAAGTCAGAGGCAAAGATATTGTCACATGCGAAAGCCTCAGGTATTATAACCCCTGTTCTATATGACATAGACCTTGAGGACAAATCCATTACAATGTCAAAGGTTGAAGGCAGGATTGTTAAGGACATAATCGATGATGTTACAGATGGGAAAAGGAAGGAACTGTCATATAAGATAGGTGAATATATTGCAGATATCCATGAGTTTGATATTATCCATGGGGATTTAACAACCTCTAACATGTTGATTGACAATAACAATCAATTGGTTTTCATTGACTTCGGATTGTCATACTATTCAAACCTTATAGAGGATAAAGCCGATGATTTACTTGTACTTAAAAAGTCAATAAAAAGTGTTGACTATGATGTGGCGCTTGAAACCTTTAACTGGATTCTAGAGTCATACCTTGAATACTCAGATAACTCAGACGATATTAGGGACAAAATCGAGGAAATCGAACATAGAGGTCGTTATACACATTAACATTTTATCTAGGTATTGATTTCTTTAATTTTTTAAATCAATGTCCAACTATTAAGTTTTAGCTATTATTATTTAAAAATTCAATTTTTTATTTTTTTCAATTTCAGAATTTATATGAAAACGAAGTGGTTTTATGATAACATTTATTACTGGGAATAAACATAAAGTTATAGAAGCAGAGAATATATTTAAAAATTATAATATCGAACTTGAGCATATTGATTTAGGGTACATGGAACCTCAGGGAACACTTGAGGAAGTGGCTCTTTTCGGTGCAAAATATGCCAGTCGAGAATTAGGTAAATCTGTGATTGTTGAAGATGCTGGTCTTTTCATTAATGGACTTAACGGATTTCCGGGAACATATTCACATTATGTTCAGGACACATTAAGAAATAAGGGAATCCTAAAATTAATGGAGGACGTCGACGATAGAACTGCCGAATTCAGGTCAGTTATTGGGTTTTGTACCCCCAATTCTGAGCCCAAGATCTTTTTAGGCAAAGTCGATGGTTTAATCTCAACAGAAGAAAGAGGAAACTTAGGTTTTGCCTTTGATCCAATTTTTTATGTGGAATCCGAAGGCAAGACATTCGGTGAACTTACAACCGAGGAGAAGAACAAGTTTTCTCATAGAAGAAATTCTTTAACTAAATTTATTCAATGGTATTCCAGTGAATTTGATGGATAGGTACTTGTTGAGTATGATATTCCAGCAAATTTATGAGTAAATTCTGTTATGAATTAATATTTTAAAACTTATTGGTGAATACTAGGTCTACTATTATCTTAGTAGACACTTTTAGTTAGTTCAATATTTTTTTAACCAGTAAAATACTATTTGAATATTTAGCTATTTCAGAATGTATATCATTTTACATGTCTATTTGCTATTGTAGTTATGAATTAATCTATTTATTAGATTTTTAATCGTTGGGCAAATTATTGAAAGATTAATGTCTAATTATTTCTTAATTTTATTTATATTAAAAAAATTACAATTTAAAAAAATTATATGAGGTATTATTATGGCAAGACCTGAATGGGTAATGTATTCTGATGAAGAAATCGAAGATTTAATCGTAAAATTACACAAGGAAGGTAACTCTTCCAGTGAAATAGGTATTATCTTAAGGGACCAATATGGAGTTCCTAGTGTTAAGGAAGTCACTGGATTTAAAATCACCCAAATCTTAAAAAGAAACAATGAATTTGGTGACTATCCAGAAGACTTAATGAACTTAATCAGAAGAGCAGTTAACATTAGAGATCACATGGCAGAAAACCCTAAGGATTTACACAGTAAAAGAGGATTAATCATTGTTGAATCAAGAATCAGAAGATTAGGTAAATATTACGTAAGAGATGGTCAATTACCTGAAGGCTGGAGATATGACCCAACACAAGCAGCACTCCTTGTTAAATAGATCTGCTGAAGCTTGCAATATGCTTAAGAAGCATATTGATGAAGGCCATGTTATAAGGGTTATTTCACATAATGATGCTGACGGTTTATCTGCTGCTGGTGTAATAACTAATGCCATCAAGGAAGAGGGTGGTCAGTTTCATGTCACCATAGTTTCCAGACTTCAAATGGATGTTATCAATGACTTGAAAAAGGAAAACTATGAGCTTTTCGTATTCTGTGATATGGGAAGCGCATGTCTAAAACCACTAAACTCTTTTAAGGCAGACATTATTATTGCAGACCATCATCAACCTGCAGATGTTGAGACTGGAGACAATATTGTTCATGTGAATCCCCATCTATTCGGTGTGGACGGAAGCAGGGAGCTAAGTGGGGCAGGTTCCACCTATCTCTGCATACGTGATTTGGATAAGAAGCATCTTGCATACCTTGCACTTGTAGGTGCATTCGGTGACATGCAAGGTGAAGACGGATTTATGGGTATGAACAAATTGATTCTACAGGATGCCATCGAATCCGGTACTGTGGAGATACATGAGGGACTTAAGATTGCATCAAAATCAACAGAGGCAGTTTATAAATCATTGGCATACACTTTTAAACCTGCACTTCCAGGTTTAACAGGGGATCTTGAAGGTTCTCAACAGTTCCTAGAACAGTTAGGATTGTCCTATGGAATCAAATTCACTGATTTAGGTGGTGAGGAACAGGACCTCTTGAAGGATGCCTTAATCCAGATCAATCCTAAAATCCTATCTGGGGTATACACAGCTCCTAAGGAGATATCCTACCTACAGGATTTAGAGGACTTCTCGGATATTCTTGATGCATGTGGAAAAAACAAAAAATATGGCTTAGGTTTAAGTTTAGCCTTAGGTGAACGTGGAGAGGCACTTGACACTGCTTTAAAACTTAGAAACAATTACAGGTCTCAACTTATTAAGGGTATGGAATGGGTTAAAAAAGAGGGAGCTGTACAGCTTAACACCATTCAATATCTCTATAGTGAAGACCAAATCATTAAGAAAGTCATGGGAACCATTGCAAGTGTAGGTTTAACCGTAGGACTTCTTGATGAAAACAAGCCTGTATTGGGTTTATCTAGACTACATAATGATATTAAGGTCTCAGGTAGAACCCTAAGACCAATGATTGAACGTGGTGTCAATCTTGGTAAGGCGCTTAACGAATGTTCCTCCAACTTTGGTGGTCAGGGTGGAGGCCATGATATAGCGGCCGGTGCCATGATTCCATATGGGGCTAAAGACGAATTCTTACATCTGGTTGATCAGGCCATAGCTTATCAACTTGAAAATAATAGTTAAATAGTTTGATTCTATT
Organism: Methanobrevibacter sp. AbM4; assembly: GCF_000404165.1. Classification (NCBI taxonomy): domain Archaea; kingdom Methanobacteriati; phylum Methanobacteriota; class Methanobacteria; order Methanobacteriales; family Methanobacteriaceae; genus Methanobrevibacter; species Methanobrevibacter sp. AbM4. Next base: position 98,101 of record NC_021355.1, read on the forward strand.
TAACTACTCTACTTTTTTTTATTTTTGAATATTATTTCAATGTCTAATTCTGATTTATTAAATAATCATCTAATGTTCCTTTAGCTTTTGCTTCTGTAATTATGGAATAATCTAATATTTCTTTAATAGAAAAACCTTTATTATATAATGATTTAAATGTTGTTTCTCCTAAAAGAACATAATTCCATTTTGAATCCATTCTTTCTGTGCCTTTAAGTTGATTGATTTTGTTTATTTCATCAATTGTTGCGATTCGTTTTGATTGAACATTATAAGAACTAATATCTTTGTCTGCTTTAGTTTCTACTATGTAAACATCGTTACTAATTTTAACAATAAAATCAGGATAATATCTTGCAAGTAATCCATCTTCTCTAATATAAGTAATTGTAGCAAAAGTATGGTAAAATTCATTAATTTTAATAAAAGAATCAACTTCACTATCTGTGTCAACTGCTTCTATAAATGTCTTTTCAAAGCCTCCTTTATTTGATGGGAAAGGAAGTTTCTTATAAATAGATTTGGAAACATTAATGGAATAATTTTCTCTCATTATTAGTGAATTAATATTTGAAAAATAATATTTTCTAACAATTGCATCATTTACATCAACATTGTTTTGCATTTGATAGAGAACTTTACTTATTTCCTTAATTATGTGACCAATTACACTCTCCTGTGACATCAATAAAATTTTCCAATTATCTTCTTTAAATGGATCAAATTCGCAGTTAAATAATTTGGTTTTAATATATCTGTCAATTAAATCCATAATTTCTGCATTGTTTATTTGCATCATTGGGAATTCTTTATAACTTCCACTTACTGTTTGTAATGGTGAGGTAACTTTGTTAACTATTTTGACTAAAAGATCATTATAACTTTGAGCATTAAAAATCTCCTCAGATATTTTGTATCGACCAAATCTTGTTTTAACGGTTAATTCTTGTGATTCAAAAAATTGACCAGATTCTCCTTTAATTTTATTTAATTCTTCTAATGGGATATTAAATGGTTTTAATGAATCAATTGAAATATCGTCTTTTTTAAGTGTTTCTTCTCTATCTTGAATAATTTTAGGCCAATATAAATCGTAATTTTCATAATCCTCTTTTAATCCTACTGTTATCATATCACCTAAAACTTTTCTTGATGTGGTTTCATCATTTACTTCTGCAATTGTACCGTCTTCAATAAATTGATTATAAAACTCAGAAAATCTAGGATGCTCTATAATACTTAGTAAGTCTAGATAATTAGAAGGTTCCTGTTTTTTATTAAGAACTTTTTTTCTAGACTCTGCTTTAATATCTTCAAACTCTGGTTCTCTCCACATTAATCTAAGTCCAGGGCCTATGGTTTGTTCAAGCAAAATTTGAGAATCACTTGATCTTAAAGGCACTATAACACATATATTGTTTACATCAAATCCTTCTCTAAGCATTAAAACGGAGATAATCACTTTTGGATCTTTATATTTGTCAATATTGAATAATCTTTGTTTTATAGCATTCCAATCTTTTTCTTTAATTTCTCCTTTTCTGTTGGAATCTATTGTCATTATTTCTTCATTGCTTAATCCCATATCTTTAACAAGGAAATCATTTACTAATGGTGAAACACTTGTATCCTCACACATAACAAGCATTTTTGGATGCTTATTTTCATCTAATTTACTAAATTCCTCATCTAGAATACTTAATTTAGATAAACCTGCTTTTAACATGATTTTCTGGTCTTCAAATAATGCTATTGCTTTTTTACCTTCTCTTTCTGCTTTATAATTTAAATCTGAATTTGATATTCCAACTCTTTTGTCAATAGCAACCATTTTTACTAAACCCTTTTTTATTGCTGTTTTCAATTCAAAATTTACAATGATATGGGGAAAATAGTGCCTTACTTTCTTTTTACCGCTTGTGGAATTGTAAGGGGTTGCAGAGAAATCAATTTGAATAAAATTAGATTTTTTATTTTTTGATATTCTGTTTAGGCTTTTTTGCCATTCAACCTCAAAAATTTCACCTCCTTTTTTAATTTCATGTATATGGTGAGCTTCATCATTGAAAACTACTAAATCATCTAATTCACTTAAAAAAGTTACTGCATTTCCTTTTAAAAAATTATTATCTAAAGCTTCTAAGTCATTTCCTTTACTTTTTCCAGGAGATATTGGTAAAATATTTTTTAAAACTTTTTCTGGTTCGTCTAATGGGGAAATTACATTATTATCTTCTTCATCAACTTTTAATAAATGATAATTTGTGATTGCAATTAGGCCGTCACCTGTAACTTTAGTGGAAATTTCTTCTTTCTTAGTAACTGATGTTTGTATGAAACCTAGAATTTTATCTTTATATGCTTCGGGTATGAATAATTCTTTTGCAGTAATAAAATCTGATTTACTAAAATCTCTAGTCCCATCTTCTTTTTCTTTACCTAAAAATGCATCTAATAATCTATCATAGACGATTAATCCCGGTGCGACTATTAAAAAGTTTTTGGAAAAACCTTCATAGCCTTCACTAGCGTTTAAGTATTGCCAAATAAGTAATGCATTTAAAACCCATGTTTTACCAGTACCTGTAGCCATTTTAACACAATACATAGGATGTTGATATTTATCTTTATTCAAATCTTCAATATCCATATCTTGAAGTATTTCTGGATTAGTGCTTAAATATAAATCCTTTACATTTTTAACTTTCAAAATTTCGTGTAAATAAATTATATTTAAAATTGCCTGTTTTTGGCCTTCATGAAAATTTAACTTTCTTGTATGGCAAAATGACTCTGAGAACCAGAATCTTAATAAATCTTGTGTTACAGGTGTTACCCTATCATAAAAACTACCATTATCCCATGCTTTATTAACTTCTTCAGTTAAAAATTTTGTTACCTAAATCTGACATAATCCATCTGCGACCTAATTTTTCAGCAACTGCACCTGTAGTACCTGAACACAGAAAAAATCAGCAACAATTGAATTTTCATTGGTAGAGGAACTAATCACTCTTTCTAATAATAACTCAGGTTTTTGAGTAGCATAACCAACTTTTTGTTTTTTATCCTTTGGATCAACGGCTTTAATATCCCAGACTGAATCAATGGTATTTCCTTCAATTTTTAAAATAACATCTCCTTTACCTGGACGACGATGATTTTCTTTTACAAATCTTTTATAATAGCCCTTAAAACGACTATCACTTTCAGGATAATAATCTCCCATTATTTCATTATTTTCATTCAAATATTTATTCCATCTAGTAAAATCGATTGTTTGTTCTACATTTTTATCTTTTAATAAATGAAATGTGGAATTTGGATTTTTTGAATAAAAATATATCGTGTCATGTTTTCTTGGAAAATAGTTTTTAACTTGTCCTTGATAAGTTTGATAATGCCATATTATTTCATTTTTAAAATTATTTTTTCCAAAAATTTCATCTAAAATAAGCTTAACATAGCTATTTACATGATAATCTAAATGAACGAAGATTGATCCATTTTCTGATAGTAATTCTTTCATTAATATTATACGTGGAACTATCATTTCAAGATAGCTTGCGGTCCCATTTTTCCATGTATCTTTGTATGCAAATTGTTCAATTACTGTTGGATTTTGTTTTATATTTGATTTTGGAAGAGAAATTTTAGTATTATAATCTGCTTTTGAATCAAAAGGAGAATCAATGTATATTAGATCAATTTTACCTCTCATAGAGGGTGTGTTTTCATATCCTGCTAAAAGTGCTTGCATTACATATAAATTATCTCCATAAATTAATCTATTGTGCCATGATTTATCAATATCTTTATTCTTAATATTATTTTTAAAATATCCTTTTCATCTTTTGAAGGCAAAACTAATTTATTTGTTTGTAAAGTTAAACGATTTTCGTTTGATAAATTTTCTAATATTCGATTTGCTTCTTTTTTTCCTCTTTTAACAATCTTTGGTAGTTCTTCAATTAGTGAATTGTCAAATAAATCCCCCTATATGTGATATTCATATTTTTTGGAATTTATTTTAATATATTTTGTGATTTAATTTATTGTAATTATTTTTATAAAAAATTTTTATTCTCGCATTGTTAAAATAAAAAATATAAAAATCATAATTTACATATTTAAAACTAACTTAGATAATTAATATTTTCAGTGATAATATGTATTTAACTCCAGAAGAAGAGAAGATGTCTAATGGGGAATATGGTGAAACCATTAGAAAAAGTATGGATATTTTAATAGCGTTAGGAGATATTTATGAGGCAGAGAGATTTGTGGACATCAGTTCTGCACAGGTTTCAGGAGTATCCTATAAAACCATAGGCCAGGCAGGTTTAGAGTACCTTGAGGATTTGGCAACTGACAAGTCAGCAAAGGCAAGTATTCCGGCAACATTGAATCCTGCAGGTGTTGATCTGGATCATTGGAAGGAGCTAGGTTTTTCAGAATTCTTTGCAGGAAAACAGAACGATATTGTAGATGCATATGGGAAACTTGGAATCACAACATTATGTACATGCACACCCTATCTCATTGGTAATGTTCCAAGGTTTGCCGAACATGTATCCTGGAGTGAGTCATCTGCTGTTGCATATGTAAACTCTGTTATAGGTGCCCGCACTAACCGTGAAGGTGGTCCAGGTGCTCTTGCAGCAGCCATTGTCGGAAAGACTCCCTTATATGGTTTCCACTTAGATGAAAACAGGAAGGCAAATCTTGTAGTGAATGTGGAATCCGAGCTTAGTGGTGTTGACTTCGGTGCACTTGGTTATGCAGTGGGCCAGGTTGTAGGTGATGGGGTACCATACTTTAAGTTGCAAGATCAGAAGGTTAAGAATGAAAACCTCAAGGCATTAGGTGCAGCACTTGCATCATCAGGTGCGGTTGCGCTATACCAAGTAGAAAACATCACACCTGAATATAAAAATATGGATATTGGAAATGCGGAAGAGACCATAACCATTACAAAAGAGGATATTGGGGATACAAAGGCAAAGCTTTCAACATCAAATGAGGTACCTGACCTTGTATGTTTAGGCTGTCCACACGCATCACTTGAGGAGATTAAGGATCTTGCAGCAATTGTGGAAGGTAAGAAAATCAAGAACGAATTATGGATTTGCACATCTGTAAACATTAAAGCTGCAGCAGAAAGAATGGGATACCTACAAGCCATTGAGGAAGCTGGTGGACATATTGTATGTGATACATGTATGGTTGTAGCACCAATTGAGGATTTAGGATATAAGGTCATCGGTGTAAACTCAGCTAAAGCAGCAAACTATGTTCCGAATATGAGTGGAATCGATGTTGTATATGATGAGGCTAAAAACCTAATTCAGTTTGAATAATTTATATTTAAAGTTATAATTAATTCATTAAACACTTGAGTAGATACACTCAAATTAGCTATTAAAGATATAAACATTGAAGATATTAATATTAAATAAAACTAGGGGATTATCATGAATTATAAGATTATAGGTGGAGGAAATGCAGGAAGACCTGTTGCAAGATTATTGAACTACTTAGGTCACCATGTGGAGGTAACAGATCCAAAGAAACTTGAGGACTTCCATCCGGATTTCAAGGCAAGACTGTTGCAGATGGAGAAGGAAGGTGTAATACTTGATTTGGGAAATCCCGAACCGGATTTTACAGATATCGATTATGTATATATGGCACCTACACTTCCAAAAACATCATATGCATATAAAAAGGTAGAGGAATTGAACCTTAAGGTTATAACCAATGAAATGGTATCAGACATTTTAAACGATGCCATTACACTTGATATTATAGGTATTACAGGTACAATGGGTAAAACCACCACTACCTATATTACAACAAGTATATTTGAGGCTGCAGGATACAAGGTATGGTCATGTTCATCCCTAAACCAAAACCTTGTAAGTGAGGTTATTGTGGACGGAATCGTAAATGGCAAGAATGAGGAATGTGATATCTGTGTATTTGAACTTCCACATGGAACTGCAGGCCTATTTCCAAAAATCAATGTAAAGGTTGGACTGTTCCTAAACATCCACGAAGATCATCTATCGGAATTTGGAGGTTCTATGGAAAGATACATCCAAAGGAAGATGTTTATTGTAAGAAACTCCGAAACCTTAATCGCAAGTAACCACCTAAAGGATTTAATAGAGGAGAGATCCGATAGGGCCGACACATTATATTATGGATGGGAGAATCCTGAATGGGATACCTCTTTCTGTAACTTTGTTGGAATTGGAACCAAGGGTAATATTGAAATCAAGTACGATGCGGATGATTTAAAAACAGGTGTTGGAAGTATCCATGGGGACTTTAAAGGACCGTTTCAAATGAAAAGCTATTTCTATGAAAATGCAACAGGGGCAGCCGCCGCAGCACTTACATATGGGGTAGATGAGGAACCTATTATTGACGCCTTATCTAAGTTTAAAGGTCTTGAAGTCCATATGGAAAATATTGGAAAGTATAATGGACGTGAGGTCATACTTGATTCAGCGTTTCTAACTGAGGGTATGAGACTTACTATGGAATACTTTAAGGACGATGAGGTAACCCTTCTTCTTGATAACTTTGATACAACAACTGAAAGGGATAAGAAAGAAGTAGGTGAGCTCTGTGGTGACTTTGTAAATGTTATAGTTGCAACAGGTTTCAATGAGGTCAGACAAAGAATCGAGATGGATGCAGCACAGGAAATACTTGACGGTGCAGAAGGTAAAAAGGCGAAAGGCGTTCTTGCAGGTACAATGGAAGAGGGCGCTAAGCTTTGTATTAAATATTCAAAGCCTGGTGATATAATTCTACATATCGGCCCTGTAATAATGCATGATAGGCCCCGTATCGTATCCAGTATTAAGAAAGGCCTTAAAGAAGGCTGCCTTGAATATGAGGGTAAATTTGAATATGAGGACTAATCTTAAATTTTTTTTATTTTCATTTTTGTAAACTATTTTGAATTTCAAGTTAATCCTATTTTTCTATTTTTATAATCTACTTTTTGAACTTGGGGTTGTGATTTTATTTTTTCTATCTTTATAGGTTAAGTATTGAATCTGATGTTTAATTTTGTTTTTCTACTTTTATAATCTAAATCTTGATTTGAATCGTGATTTTATATCTTTATTTTCATTTTGTAAAAAATAGTTGGAATTGAAAATTAAATGGTATAATTAAGTTTAAAATAAGCATACACTTTCAAATCAAATAAAATTAGATAAAAAAATTAAGTTATTTAAATAAAAAGAGATTTAAGATTTTAATATCTGATAAAAATTAAAATAAATCTATGACTCTTAAAATCTCTTTAAAAAATTATAGCAAATCTATTCTATCCCATTGAATTATGCCATCTTCAAGGTATTCCTCATCACAGTGTACCTTCTCTACTTTGGCAATGAATAATTCATGAGTACCATCTTCTGGCTTTACAGAGGTAACAACGGTGCATTCGAAGTTAACAGGACAATCTGTTAAGATAGGCGCATCTACAATGTCACCATCGACAGTATTAATATCTGCTAGTTTGTCCTCATCTCTACCAGATACGGTACCTAGGTAATTAAACTCATCAGCAAAGTCCTTTCCAGGTATGTTGACTACAAATTTGCCTGTATCCTTTATCATATCATAGGAATATCTGGTAGGTACAATACCGACCATAACCATTGATGGTTCTAAACTTGCATTGGATGCGAATCCTACTACCAGTGCATTATCCTTTCCATCCTTACGGCAGGATACAATTGTGTTAGGCTTTGGTTCAATTCTTGATTTATCAATTATAGCGTCTTTTTTCATATGAACTTCCTCCATTATTTGAATATTTCATTTTATTTATAATAAGTTTATTTTTTTGGTATGCCTTTTAAGTCATTAAAGTATAATCCATTATAATGTCCTTCTTAATTTCTTTCATGAAAATTATAGGTTGTATAAGTATTTACCTTATAAAAACTATTTATTGTTGTTAACGATACTTTAATGGTGTTGTATACATTATATAAACAAATATTGCATTTTTTATTCTGTTTAATACTTTAAAATTGTTTTATACATTGTGAACAATCATTGGTTCTGGAGTTTATCTCTATTTAGACAAGACTTTAATTAAATACTAAGTTCCATATTCCTCACTTTCTAAACTATGAACATGCTTTTATTAATCGATATTTTTTTAGCTATTTTTATAATTTAACGGTTTAATTTCTAATTTTGTATAATTCCCTCTATTGCATTTTATATGTAAAATCAAGTAAAATCCTTTGAAAATTAAATAAACAATTTTATATTTAAGTTTCTATAAAGTTAAGATTAATTATAAAACTAGTTTAAATAAATATTGTTAATTTGAATAATACGATTTAACAATTAAATTCTTTAATCTATTAAGGGAAGTAGATAAAGATGCGAAGATGTCCGAATTGTGGAAGTGATGTAAAGCAAGGTAATTTCTGTACTGTCTGTGGTTCAGAATTGCCTCCTGAAGAGGAAACAAACAATATAGCCCATACTCAAAGCATGGATTCAGGTAAGGGCTATCAATCCAATCAGAATATAAATACGGAATTTAACAACCAATCAGCAAATCAGAACACCCGGACCCCAATCAGGAATTATGGCAATGGTTATAATCAGGTAACTAAACATAAAAATGTAGCGATTGCCGTTATATTATCATTATTTATTGTTGGTTTAGGTCATGTATACTTAGGCTTAGGTAAGAAAGGACTTAAGATCTTTGTTATCCAAATAATATTCGGAATTTTAACCCTTATTTTCATTGGATATATACTTGCATTTATATGGGCAATCTATGCTATTGTTGATGCATATGAATGTACTAAGGCTATTAACGAGGGAACTTATGTTGAAGAGTCCCTTGACTTTAGAAACTTAATTTGGTGGAACTAATTTCCATTGAATTATATTTTTTAATAGTTTTTTCATTTGATTATTTTTAGCTATTTTTTTTATTTAGTTGTTTTAGCTCTTATTTTACTTTTTAATTATTTTTAGCTATTATCTATTGTTTTTGTTTTTGCTATTTTTATATTCCTTTTTTAATTATGATTTTTAACTTTTGGATGTGTTTTTCTAAATATTTTCATAATATAAAGAATCTAATTTTTATAAAATCATTGTTTTTATCTTGGTTTATCTACATTTACTATTGTATATAGGAATGAAAAATTAGTACATCTATTAAAATGATATATTATCTCTTTTTAAATTGAATAAACAATTTTATATTATAAATAATCAGTCTTGGTTTTAATTATACTGTAGGATTAGGTGCTTCTATAATTTAATCATCAATATTTAAAACAACTTTATAATCAGTAAATGCTTTAAGAATCGTCTTTATAAAAATAGTTAAAATAAGTTGTTTTAGGTTTGAAGTTGAAAAGGAAATGGAAATGTATCCAAGATACATTCACTGTTTATTCTTCTCTTCCTTTTCAATATACTGTTTTCCCTGATATAGTGTCATGATTATTATACCGAAGACTACAAGTATAATCATCTGAGCTATTATGGAATTATTTAATGAGTTGGTATATGCAGTAAGGATCAGACTTACAATAATCTGAATGGCAAAGTATAATGCTAGAAATACTTGAAGCGGTGCACTGTTGAAGTCTAGTCCAATATATTCGTTTACAACTAAGACGATTACAGTTGATATTGCCGTAAAGACCAGTGCAACTATAAACATGTTACCTGGTCCAAAGCTTAAATATCCACATACGGCATATAGAGCAAATATGATCAAATATATTAAATCTTCCATATTCATAATAAAATCCCCCTATTTTTTTAAATCTATTCTACTTTAGTACCACATCTTGAACAGAATTTGTCCCCTTCATCAAGGACATTACCACATTTCCTACATTTCAACTCTTTTTCTACCTTGGCTCCACAGTTGGAACAGAATAATGCTCCCTCTTTTAAAGGTTTTCCACATTCCTTACAGAAACCATATTCTCCTTCTTTCATTGCAGTAGTAGCTTCTCCAGATCCACCATTGTTGTTCTGGTTAGAGTTAGTTCCATTATTGTTGTCATTTGTATTATTGCCGTTGTTGTTCTGATTGGAGTTAAAGTTTTGAGATTTACCACTAAAGGTTGAATTGATGTTTTCCCCAACATTGTCCTTCAGCATCTCACCGAATGCAAGTGCAAGTGGAATACCTGTAATCATACCATTCATGTTGGAGGCCATTCCCTCATTGGAAGCGTACCTTTTTGAGATATCAGCTAGTTGTTCATCAGCCCAATTGAATCCAAGTGTACCATATTCCATTTTCTTGTTAAGCACATTTTCAAGTTTCTCAGTATCCTCTTTTGGAATAATCAAATTGGTAATATAGAAGTTGATTAAATCGATACCATATTGTTCAAAGTCTCCAGTTAGACGATCCTGAATCGCTTTTGAAATCTCGTCTAGGTGTGCGGTTACATTGAAATAGCTTACCTCCTCCATAAGCTTTGCAAGATAGGTCTTAATTCTTGTAACCATCTTGTTTCTAAAGTATACCTTCAGTTTATCAACATCAACATCGTCCTGGGTTCCAACTACCTCGACCAAAAATTTCATGTCATCCTTGACCTTGATTTCCATTGAACCTGATGCACCAACACTGATTGGTATGTTGAACTGGGCATCCAATATCGGAAAACGACTACTGGTTCCCCACTCAACATTCAATGCAGTTGCCTTATTTATGAAGTATAATTCGCAGTGAAATGGACTTACTCCGCCTGTTGGAATATTAATAAAATTGTTCAATATTGGAAGGTTTTCAGATGTAAGTTCATATTTACCTGGTCCAAAGATATCGGCTATTTTACCATCTTTAAAGAATGCGGCTGTTTGTGATTGATGTACAATTAGCTGGCTTTTGGTGTTAAAGTCTTCGTATGGATATTTCCACACTAAATGTTTATCATCACCCTCATATTTCGCTACCTTAAATAAATCTATTGCCATTTTATCACCTAATAAATCTTAAAAAATTTAGTTTCATGGTTTTTACAGTGAAAACCAGATTCAATTTATTATCAGTATTCATCTATTACTCCTTAATAATTAATGAACATTAAATCTAAAGGGCACTAATAATTGCTGCTATTACACAGAATACAATGATTCCTATACAACATGCTGCTAAAAGTCCACCATCTGTATCGGTGTTAGCAGTACTTTGTTGCTTTTGTTGCTGTGGTATGGTCTTTGGAGCTTGCTGTGGTTGTGGATTTGTATTAATATTTTGAACTGGTTCTTGTTTTCGAACTATTCTATAACTTGTTCCACAGGATTGGCAGACATATTCATCTCCTTCAACTTTAAAACTTTGACTTCCACAGTTTTCACAGGTAAAACCAGGTCCAACTTCATCTTCTACAATCTTATAAGAGCCATCGCTCATTTACCTACACCTTTATCATTTGATATAGGGGATTCTATTTAAAAAATAGCCAATTAATTATTGTCTTTTTAATTGTCTTTTGGAAATTGATTATATGCTTAAAAATAGTTCCCCCTTTAATTATTGAATATATTTATAATATTTTGATTATAAATTTTTTGATTTAATAATTTATCTGGAAATTTTTTGAAAAATGTTAGTTATAAATTCTAGTTTTAATATAAACACATATAATTCATTTTTAGAATTACTGTTTTGTAGGGGGTTATGTAAATGGTTCAATGTCCTAACTGTGGATGGGAAAATCGTGATGGTGAGAGATACTGTCGTGCATGTGGCTCACCTCTTCCAAAGGAAGATAAAAATATTGTACCGGACAATTTTGATGACGAGAAGGTAAGTGTAAAACCGTCTAGAAAACCTAAAAAACAGTATAGTGAGGTAAAGCCAGTTTTGCTTTCGTTTTTCATCTTGGGTTTAGTTCAGGTCTATCTCGGTTTTCCGAAGAAAGGTTATGCCCAGATTAAAATCTATGTGGCAGTACTAATTTTGATTCTAGTTTTATATTTCACGGTACCATTAATGATCTTTGCAATTTTTGTATTGGTTTTTCTATGGTGGCTTCAGGTATTAATGGATGCATATGCCACTGCAAGGGCTTTAAATGAAGGTATAGAAGTTGAAGATAAACTTGATTTTCATAATTTGGATTGGTGGGAGGAATATTTCACCTTTTAAAAAATTTAAATCATACTTCTAATAAATTAGTATATAGGTAACTTTTAAAAATGTTTTAGGTAGGTGTTATGTAAATGGTTAAATGTCCAAACTGTGGATATGAAAATCCGGATGGTAATTATTGCCGTGCATGCGGTACAAAATTGGCTCCAGATAGAATAATTGTTTTTAACAATCAGAACAATAAGGATATGATAGATAAATTCAACAATCAGAATAATAAAGATAAAATAGATAAAATTCCTAGAAAATATCATAAAAGGGGTTTAGCTGCTTTTCTCTCAGTGATATTGTCCGGTTTAGGCCAGATATATTTAGGCCTTGGAAAGAAAGGATTTTTCATGTTGATTATTCAGGTGATATTGCTTTTTATATTCAATAATCTTATTTCTTCAGAAGATATCACACTATCACGTATTTGTATGTTGGTATGCTTTATCTGGTGGATCTATTGTATTGCCGATGTGGTTAAATCTACAGACATGTTAAATAACGGTGAGAAAGTAGAGGATAAACTCGATTTTCGTAATCTGTTCTGGTGGACTGATTAATTTAAAACCTTGTTTTCATTTTTGAGAATTAGTTCAAATACGAAAATTTAATAGGCGAATATTTGCTGTAAAATTAAGTGTTTAAACAGTGTTTCAATTAAAAATCGGATTTTTATTAAATCCTTTTTTTTAATTTTAGCTATTTATATATGAAAAATATTAATTTTATATAATCATATTTTCGAGGGGATAGTTATTTTTAATCATGGAAAAATTGTAGTTTTGTTATTGGTTTTCTTGATTTTTATTAGTTTAAATGTGACTTCTGCAACGGATATAGATGACAATTCTACTGGTATTGAAGATACTAATTCAACTGTAGAATGTGTAAACTCTAATTATCTTCAAGACATATCATCTAATTTAAGTCAAGCTACTGATGGCAGTGCAGATGAGGAATTCAATGTAATCTTACCTGATGATTTCAATTTTTCTAAAGATTATGATTTCACAGTTCATGATGGATATAATTCATATAATCTAAAGTATCATGCAGACATGCCGGTTATAGTGGATTCAACAGGTAAGGAAATTACCTCTAATAATTATCAGCCAATATCATCTTCAGGTAAGAACTTGAACATCTATAAATTAGATTATTATTTGACTTATAACAATTTAACAGGATATGTTCCAATCTCAGATGGTTCTGATTGCATTATAGATAGTGATTCTGTAGAAAACAATAACCTAAACGATTCAGGAACTCCAATATATCTAACATTAAATGATATTAATCAGAGTATAAACAATTCAAGTAAAACTGATGTAAAAATAAGTTCAGGTAACATTATAGGATATAATAATGAAGATGAGATTTTTAATGTAAAATTAATTGATGTTAACGGCAAAGTTCTTTCAAATCAGTTGTTGATCTTTACAATTTTAAACAAAAATTATCCTGTATTTACGGATTCAGACGGGATGGCTGGTATCAAAATCAAATTAGGTCCTGGGGTCTATGAGATTAGAAGCACATTTCTTGGAAATGATATGTATAATTTTAAATCTAATTTAAACATGATTTCTGAGAAGAATATTACAAGAGAAAAGACTCAGATATCTGGAAACAATATATACATGGTTTATAAGGAGCCAAGAACTTATCAATTAAAGCTTACAGATTCAGAGGGAAGTCCCATTGCAAACCAAAGGGTAAACATATTAATTGATAAATATACTTGGGTTTATCTTGTTAAAGAGCAGGATTGGAGATATAAATATCTTGGTAAATTCAACTATACCCGTACAACTGATGAGGAGGGATTTGCATATCTAAACATTAATCTATCTCCTAACTTCTATAATATTACAGTAAGTTTCAGTGGAAATGATAAATACTTGCCTGCAACCTCTTATAATAACATTAGTGTCATATCCTATAATGTTGGAAATATTAATTATAAAGGAGAATCAACAGGTCAGTATTTAATTTCAACAAAAACTGCCCAGAAGAATAATAAAAAAATAGTGGACCTTGCTAAGAGGTTAACCAAAGATAAATCAACAATAACAGAGAAAGCAAATGCGATATATGACTATGTCAGATACCAGATTAAATATGAGCTCTATTCCAATACCCGTTATGGAGCTTTAAAATGTCTGGAACTTAAAAAAGGTAATTGTGTGGATCAGTCACATCTGGTTGTTGCATTATGTAGGGCTGTAGGAATTCCTGCAAGATACTGCCATGGACCAAACCATGTATGGACACAAGTGTTAATTAAAAGTCAAAAGATTTGGTTAATAGCAGATCCTACAACACAACGTGCATGGGGTTTTGGTGTTTGGAATATCTATCCAGAATATAGTACCTATGCAAATATAGGATACTAAACATTTTCTTTATTTTTTATCTTTATTACTATTAATTTTTTATTCAATTTTAATATATTCATATTTTCCAGAAGAGTATAAATTTTCTTGAACTTTTTTTAATCTTTTTTGAGATACTTCAATAGCTTTTGGAGATTTATCCATACCAATCCATTTTCTACCTAATTCTTGAGCAGCTATAATGGTTGTTCCTGAACCCATAAAACAATCTAGAATTAAGTCCCCTTCATTAGAAGAGGTTTTAATAATTTTTTTAAGCATATCTTTATTTTTTTCTGTAGGATATTCTGGCTTTGTAGGATCTTTAAAATCTTCCCAAATATCTTGCATAGGTTTTCCTTTATGTTTCATTTCAAAGGCATAATTTTTTTTACGAGGGTTTCCATTTTTGGACCATTCTATTAAACCATTGGCATCTAATTCATCCAGTTTTTCAAGACTACATCTCCAATGTCTACCTTTTGGAGGAAACATTCCTCTCCATTTTTTTCCAGTATCTCCATTATTTGTTTCGCCTGGAGCATGAATTGGGACAGTTGTATATCTTCTACCTTTTTCATCAACTTTTTTATATAACTTTTCAATATCTTTTTCTGTAAATGGCACAGTAGGATAATTCCATGTGTATTTATTACTTTTTGAATAAAATAAAATCATATCTTTGATGTTTCCATATCCCTTTCGTCTAAAATTCTTAGGGTTACATTTAATTCTTGAAATATCTCCTCTAAAATTTTCAATACCAAATATTTCATCCATTAAAATTTTAATATAATGTCCTATTTTATAATCTATATGAAAATATATGCTACCTTCTTTTGATAGTAATTCATATAATAATATTAATCTTTCACGAATGAATTCTAAATAATCTTCATCTTTTAAAGTATCTTCATATGCTATTTCATCATCATTACTAGAGCTAATTGCATTCTTTCGAGAACCTATTTTAAAAATGTTATTTGTTGAAAATGGTGGATCTATATATATTAAATCAATTTTACCTTTTAAGTTGTATTTATGAAGTAAAATATTTAATCCATCAAAATTATCTCCATAAAACAATTTATTTTTTTCATTTTCTCCTTTAATGATTTTGAAATTACCATTGTATTTTTTGTTTAAAATTTCGTTCATGCTTTTTTTATTTGGATAATCCAAAAACATGATGTTTGTCTCCTAAATTGAATATAAAAATTCGTTCAGTATTAATGCACTCATGATATTGTCATTTTTTTGAACTGTTGTACGATACATTTTTGTTCTTTCATTTTTAATGTATAATACTCCATCTAATATAGCAATTTTAGTTACTTTTTCACTAACATTTGAATCTAGTACATTTAATGCATCATTAAATTGTGCATTTTGATGTCCTCCAATGTCTGTTAAAAATTTTGCTTCACCTATAACATATTTTTTGTTAAACCTCGCGATAAAATCTAAACCTTTTTTAGTGTTGCCTGCATATTCATAATCACAGTAATCTTCAGCAAATTCTTCCATTTCTTGATCGCTACCAGATAAAATTGCATTATTTTCTGTATTGATAAATTCGTCAATTTCAATAGGTTTTTTTCCTAATACTCCTTTATTAACCCATTCTTTAAACATTGGACCGATTTGTCTATTAGTTTCTTTTGGTTTAGTGCATTGTTTATATACTTCATCAATACCCATATCATAAATTCTTCCAGCTAATCTGTCAATAGTTTCAGGATTTCTATCAATTGCGGTTTTATCTTTTCTTAGATATGCAATATAAGAATCTTTTATAGGAAATAAATCTAATTTTAATAGGTTTTCTATTAATTTTTTATTATTTTGGTTATTAAAAGATGTTTTAATATTTTCCCATATTTTATTATCTATATCTCTAATTCCATTTGGTATAGTAGGGTATACTTTGAATAAATCATCTAAATATGATTTTTGATTTGCATATTCTATACTTAATTTAGTCCAATAATTCATTTTATCAACTTTCATAATATATAATTTTATTAAATATTGTTAAATAACTTTTTTATTTTTAATTAATTTAGAAATTTTACTATAATATTAACATTAAAAAATTGTGAAAATATTGAAAAATATTTTTTTCTTGTTTTTTATAATTCGAATTTTATTTTTGGATAATTAGTTATTTTTTCTTTTTTGGTTTAAATTTTTTATAAAATTTTATTTTATTTAATTATTATAAATTAAATTAAATTTAATTATAAAAATAATTATATTGTGTAAGTGAAATATATTTTGAATTAATAGAGTAATATTTAAAATTAGGATTTATTAGGTCATTTTAAATTAAATAAAGTTTTCACATCAACTTCTTATTTTTACTATCTGACTTTTCAAAATACAGGTACTTGGATGCTAAGACCTTATGGATGTTTTCTGCTGTTCTTTTTCCAATTCCCTCAATTTCCTGTAGGTCATCCTCAGATGCGTTTACAACAGCCTTAACAGATCCGAAGTGTTTAAGGAGGTTCTTGGCCGTTACAGGTCCGACATTAGGTAGGGATTCAACAATGAACTGTTGTTGCTCCCATAGATTGTCGGGTTTTCTCTCGGTTCTAATTTGGATTGGTTGAGATTTGCCTTTCTGTTCTTTAATTGCAATCCTTTTTATCATTGCGGCGGTATCGTCAGGTCCCCTTGTAGGTATGATGCTGATTCCAAAATCAATTGCAATGGAGGCCATTGCACCACGTATTGCATTGGGATTAATGAATCCTGTATAGAAGTCATTACCTTCAAGAATCATTAATGGTTTTTTAAACTCCTCCCTCATTAATGTTGCCTGTTTAAACAGACGTTTGTCCACAATTGAATCTGTAAAATCCTTTGCCGTTTTTCTCTCGATTATAATATCGTCACTGATTTGATAGTCACCAACGGTCATGGTCTTAATCTCGACATCCACTCCTATGGTGTCAAGATTTCTTATGACCCTTGAGTTTCCCTCACGTGAGTCTGCATAGACCACTACCTTTTTTCTTTTATTATTATTGTCTAGCTTGTCCTCTTCCTTGTTGACCTCATTTAGATTGTCCACAGACTTTATGTTTCTAACACTTTCAATTCTCTCGACTGCATTGAGATTTAGATTGCTGAACAGTTCATTGTCAATGAGCTGATGCTTCATGTTCTTTTCTTTACGTTTTGCACTCCAGAAATATGCCTCATCCAAGGTTCCCTTTGTAACAAGGACCTTCATTTTACCCTGATGTTTTCTTCCAGTTCTACCACGTCTTTGAATCATTCTTATCTCAGATGGTACCGGCTCATACAGTACTACAAGATCAATTGCAGGTATGTCAATACCCTCCTCTGCAACGCTTGTGGACAGGAGCACATCATAGGTTCCCACCTTAAATGATTTTATGATTTCATGCTGTTGTTTCTGTGTTAGGCCCTTCTCACCATTACGTGTACCTTGGCCATAGAACTTTACGGCTTTGATTCCCTCGTCCTCACATTTTTGGCGGATCATTTCAAGTGTATCCCTGAACTGTGTAAAGACAAGTATTTTTGGGGACTGTCTGGATTTTTTGGAATCCTCAACAGATCTTAGGGACTTAAGGGTTGTTTGACCATCATCATAGCCTAATTCCTTCTTAAGTATATCGGTCAGTTTTTTAAGTTTGGGATGTTCATGGCCGTGTTCCTCAGCTATTCTGCTTAGACGTACTGCACGTTGGAAATTATGGTCTATAAAAAGATTTTTGGATGCCTTTGTTTTCTTTTTCTCAAGCCTATTTACATAATCGTTAAACGGTACAACACCCTGGGTTTCTATAAGCTCAATTCCATGTTGGAGGTTGATTACGGCAGTAAGAATTGATATTGCCTGGAAACACTCCTTAGGTGGATTGGTTGTAGTGGCTATTTTATTTTGAACCTTTCCACGCGCCTTTAAAATATCCCTTTTATTTACGGTAATGGAATTGATCACCTTCATGTTCTTCAAGGCCTTAAGGCGTGTTTTAAGTGATTTCTTTAAAGCTTCCTGAATCTTTGTAAGTTCATTTCCAAGTTCAATAGGCACCCAATCTATTTTAATCGGATTAAAGTATGGCCTTACATCCGGATCCTCCTCTGTTTTAACCACAACATCCTGGATAAACAGATTGTCACATACCTCCTTGATCTTTGATTTGTCATGGCCAGGTGATGCTGTAAGGGCGAGTATCAGGTGGTTTTCTCTCTCCTGGATATATCTGTTTGCAAGATATACATAGGAATATGATCCGACTCCATGGTGGCACTCATCAAAGACGATGAGTGACACGTCCTCAAAATTATATCTTCCTTTAAGCAGATCTGACTCAACGGTCTGTGGTGTGGCACATATCACACTGGATTCATTCCATCTTTTCTCACGTTCCTCAGGTTTGATTGAACCTGTAATGGAACATACCGGTACATTGAGAAATTCCCTAAATGAATCCTCATGTTGGATAGTGAGCGGTTTACTTGGAGCCAGGACAAGTACCTTTGAACCTTTCAGATTATTCAATCTATCGGCAGCTACAAGTACTGCAACTATGGTTTTACCTAATGCAGTAGGTGCAACTATCATGGTGTTTCCCTTCTTAAGTGCATTAGCTGCTAGAACCTTCTGATAAATCCTTGATTCAACCTTGTCTTTTCTAAGTAAGGGATGATTTATAAAATTTGCCATAGTTTTATTTTTAATATTATTGTTTATAAATCTTTTAGGGTTTATTGGGATTATTAATTTAAATTCATCTGATTTTTACTTATAATCTAAATTATATTATTATATCTTTAATGGGGGTTTGATTTTCTAAAGTTTATGATGGAGGAATATAATTCTATATTTTATAACTTAATTTTATAGTATAAGATAAGCTAATTTATTTTTTATATTAAGATTATTTGGAAAATAAAGTATGGGTTAGAGAAGAATATAATTTTGTATTCTATAACTTGATTTTATAATATATGATAGGTTAACCTATTTCTATTTTAAAAGGATTGAAAAATATAATATAGTTTAGATTTAAATATTTTGTTTTTAAAAAATTAATATAATTAATTATTAATTAATATTCTATTGATTTTCAAGACATGTTTTAATTAGATTATATTGGATGAATGATTGTTTATTTTATATGATAAGGTAATCTATTTCATATAATGAATCATTGTTCGATTTATTTAAATAGTATTTATCAATAGTATATAAATTCGTTGTGGAATCTACATCACATAACATTAAAATTAGATTCTTATTTAAAAATAGAATTAATGTTTTATTATAATAAGGTATTGTTTTTCAGGTGCTATTATGAAACTTATAATGGATGAGAGAGGTAAGAAATACTTAATTCCTCAAGATCAAGAATTTCAAAGTGATTTAGGAATCATTAAAAAGGAACAGATGGAAAGGGCAACAATCGGGGATACTTTAATCACCCATCTTGGAAAGGAGTTCCAGGTCATCAAACCAAATATACGGGACTTCATTGATTTGATGGATAGAAGATGCTCCATATTATATCAAAAGGATATCGGTGCCGTAACATCACATACAGGACTTGGCTCAGGAGACCGTGTGGTGGATGCAGGAACAGGTGCAGCTGCAAGTGCACTTAACTTTGGAAACATTGTAGGCGAGAGGGGTCATGTATACTCCTATGAGATTCGTGAGGACTTTGCAGAGGTTGCAGAAAAGAACATCAATAACTTTGGTCTTAAGAACATTGAGATTAAGAATCAGGATATAAAAGAGGGTATCGATGAGGAAGAGATCGACCTTGTATTTTTGGATTTACCAGAGCCTCATGAGGTATTTGAAGAGGTTTACAAATCCTTAAAGTTAGGCGGATGGCTTGCTGTCTATGCACCATATATCCAACAGGCTGAGAAGGCATATCACACCGCAGAAAAGTTAGGCTTTTCAGATATTGAAATACTAGAACAATTGGAACGTGGCATTGAGGTTAGAAAACAGGGTGTCCGTGCTAAAACCCGTATGAATGGTCATACTGGATATATCCTGTTTGCACGTAAGTTATAATTATTGAGCTTGTATCTTTGTAATTTATGGGATATATTTTATTTGTATGTAGTTTATAATCTCTAAATTTCAGTATTTTTACTTAAATTTATAAAAATCAGTTTTAAAATTTTTATCTAGAATTACTTTAGAAAAATAGGTGTTTTAAAAAGTATTAAAGGACATTTATTATATAATGTCCCTTGAATACGGACTGTTATTTATGAATATATTCTTTTATAATATAAATCTTTTTAATTTTTAGCTATTTTTGACTTAATCTATTTTTCAATTATTGGTGTTGTACATACTATCTTTATGTAGAGATTAAATTTTTAGGTATACCTAAATTTTATATATTAGTAACAATAATATAATTTTGATTAGCCTAAATTCAATTTTTATAGAATTAAATTGAATTTGTATCTCTTCTTATTTTTTTTATTTTTTATTTTTTAAATAGGAGGCATTAAAGATGTCTGGATTTATAGAGTTTCAAAATGTTACAAAAGAATATATAAACGGTGACGAGGTTCTAAAAGCTGTAAATAACCTGAACTTCACAATAGATAAAGGCGAGTTTGTTGTGATACTTGGACCATCAGGTTCCGGTAAATCAACACTATTAAACCTTCTTGGAGGACTGGATCATGTAAGCTCCGGTAATATTATGGTAAACAATCATAATATTACAGACTATTCTGATAATGACCTAACAGAATACAGGGCACATGAGGTCGGTTTTATCTTCCAGTTCTATAATCTGATTCCAAACTTGACAGCCCTTGAAAATTTAGAACTAATCAGTGATGTGATTGGTCGAAAGATTGACGGAAAATCCATGCTTGATAGGTTGAATCTTACAGAACATTATCATAATTTCCCCTCCGAGTTGTCTGGAGGTGAGCAGCAAAGGGTGTCAATTGCCCGTGCACTTGTTAAAAATCCGAACATGTTGTTATGTGATGAGCCAACAGGAGCACTCGATTCCAATACTGGTGATATGGTTATAGAATTGCTTTATGATATCTGTAAGAATAACAAAACCACTGTAATTATCGTAACACATAATGAGGATATCGCATCCCTTGCAGACAAGGTAATACATCTAAAGAACGGTATTATTGAAAGTATCGATACTAAATTAGATGATATGAACGCCGATTCTATTGATGCTGAAGAGGTCTTAACTTAAAAACCTGGTTTATGGGTTGATAGACATGTTATATAAAAAGTTAATAAGGGATTTATCTAGTCATAAACTGCAGTTTATAGCTATTTTCCTCATGGTGTTTCTTGCAGTATTTATATATGTTGGAATAGGCTCAGAGGCATTCGGATTTGACCAGGAGGTAAAATCCTACTATAATGAAACAAACATGGCTAATGTATGGTTATATGGCGATAGCTTTAACAGTGTCTCGGTAGACAAGATTAACAATATGTCCTCGGTTGAGGGTGTGGAACGTCAGCTGTCTCTAACTGCAAAGGGGAATATGAGCTATGATCCCGATGTTGACTTGCGGTTTGTGGAAAACAATAGTGTGGCAAAATATTATCCGATTACAGGTTCCAAGTTGAACCTAAGTGATGAAGATGGTATCTGGTTAGATGATAAGTTTGCAAAGGCACATAACTTGAAGGTAGGAGACAATATAACCCTTAAGTTCAATGGAACCGAGATTACAAAGACAATTAGGGGAACAGGATATTCTCCGGAATATGTGTTTGAGGTACCTACAAAGTCAATAGTTCCTGACTACAGAACCCAGGGCTTCGGATATCTTTCACATGAGGCATTTCCATATGACATACAGTATAATACAATACTTATCAAAACAGATGAGAATACATCAAAGTTCCATAATGACCTGGATGATGTCATGGATGACTACAATACCTTCCTATCCATTGAGAATCATGGAAGCCATAAAACAATCATCTCAGAAATAGACCAACACATGATGATGGCCGACATGTTTCCTATAATATTTGTTGTTGTGGCATTGTTAATACTTCTTACCACAATGGCACGTATAATAACAAATCAAAGAACAATAATAGGTACATTGAAGTCATTGGGATTTTCAAATAGGAAGTTAATATTCCATTATTTATCCTATCCGCTGGTACTGACTATAATTGGAAGTGTACTTGGATATATCTTAGGCCCATTGTTACTTCCACTGCTGTTCTATCCGTCTATGTCCGAATTCTATTCCCTGCCTTATTGGGGACCAGGCTTTGACATAAGCTTTATAGAGGTACCTATTGCAATCATAGTATTGTCAGTTCTGTTTGCGCTGATGGCAATCTATAGCATTACCCGTGAATCACCTGCAGATGCGCTGGAGCCGAAAGCCCCTAAAATATCAAAACTAAGGTTTATCAATAAAACAAATCTGTGGCAGAAACTGAGCTTTAATCTTAAATGGAATATTAGGGATATTAACAGAAGTAAGGTAAGGTCATTTGTAACAGTTGTAGGTATTCTTGGATGTACGGTTCTGCTTATATGCGGATTTGGTATGAATGACGGAATGTATGAACTGGAGCACTGGCAGTTTACAGGTATCAACCATTACAATTCTCAGATCGTCCTGGAGGACAATGCAAGCTCATCACAGATAGACTCAATTGCAGAAAAATATAATGGAACAAAGGTGATGACCTCAAATATCGAGATTAAACATAATGGCATCGAGAAGACCACGACACTGCAGTCTTATAACGCCACAGGTATCATAACCCCTAACAACCAGTATGAAAATCAAATCCCCTATGACAATAATAGTGTGCTTTTGTCAATTAAATCAGCAGAGCTTTTAGATGTAGGTGTCGGTGACAAGATACAATGGCATATCTATGGCCAGGACAAATGGGTTAATTCTACCGTTACCGGAATATCAGCAGATTCCTCAACACAGGGATTGGTCATGACACCACATAAACTTGATGAGCTGGGCATTAACTTTACACCTTCAACAGTAGTTAGCTATGACAGGAACATTGATGAAAACCTGACCGGTATAAGTACAGTCAATCATGTTGATAATCTGGAGAGAAGTTGGAATGAGCTGACTGGAGTATTCTATCTTATTGTTGGGGTATTGTTGGTGTTTTCAATAGTTTTGGCCATTATCATCCTATACAGTTTAGGCATGTTGTCCTTCATTGAATCTGAAAGAAGTTTTGCAACACTAAAGGTTATTGGTTTTAAATCAAAGGCTATCCAGAAGATCTTCTTAACCAAGAACCTGTTCCTATCCATTATAGGATTTATCATAGGTGTTCCTTTAGGTCTGTATGTCTTAAGACTGATGCTTGATACTGCCGGTGAGAACTATTACTATCCAAACACATATTCACCACTTTCTATCGTGTATTCATTTGTAATAGTGATTTTTGTTTCACTTGCAGTAAACCTATTGTTGTCTAGACGAATCAAGAGGATCGATATGGTTCAGTCACTAAAAAAGGGTAGGGAGTAGATAAAAAAAGTTTTTATTCATATTGGTTTGTAATAATTAAATCTTTATATATTTTTCATTTTGGGATAAAATGGCTCTTTATATTTGATTTATATTATTATAAACTCAAATTAATTAATTTCATTATTTTTTATATATAGATATTTAAATAATTTTATAAGCTTTGTGGAAAAATATATTTAGAAAAATTTTTTAATATAAATTTAATATATTAATTAAGATAATATAGGAATAAAAAAATAATAATGCCTGTTTTTTTATTCTATTAAGTATTTATATTAAATTTTTCAAATATTGTTATAATTTTATAATTTTAAATTATCTGGGGGATAAATATGGAAAATGATGAACTTATAATTGGTAAAGAAGCAACATTTGATTTGATGGAAGATGTTAAATTTGCAAATATTGATGTTAGAAAAACAATTGAAAGAGTTTTAAATTCTACAACTGCTTTAGATATGATGGTTGATGTATCTTGTGTTACATTTTTAGATGATGATAATTGCGATATAGGTTCTTTAATTCATGAATCAAGAGAAATTGATGATGACTATTTTAGTAAAATAAATGAATACATAAATAAATTTGGTGTATTTATTACTTTGGCTTTCTCAGATTATGAAGATTTTTCAAAAGAAGGTGCTATAATTTGTGTAGAAGAAAATAGGGATATTGAAAAGGAAATTCAAGATTGTATTGATAGAAATGAAGATCCGGATTACTTAGAGGAGGATTATAATTTAACATCTTATTCTACAGATATTTGTATTAGAGATTTTGAAAATCAAGTTCCAAGTTTCGGGGTTGTTATGGGAATTAAAATTGAAAAAATTGGAGATAGATATGTAAATGAATTTGGAGCATATTATGAGGGAGGACACTTCGGACCCGGTGGATTTGTACCTTATGATATGTTTGAAGATATTAACTCTACTCCACTTCAAATTGCAATTAAATTAATGTATGACACATTAGTCTTTAAAGATAATTAAAATATTTAAAAATTTTTTTATAATTTTTTCACAGATGTCGATTAACTTTTTTTTATCTTAAAATTTATATATTAAAATAAGGAATCTGACTGTTTTATCTCATATTTCTGTATTGTATTAACTCCTAAATCATATTTAATCATAAGTTTTGTTAGTAATTCTCCATCAATAAGTACTATTTGCATGTTATTTAAACTATCTGCATATTCTTGTGCTTGTTGGTAAAAGCGGATGTAGTTATAAATACGCCCTTATTTGCACCATTTCCATTTAATACTCCAACAAAACTTTGAATTTCTGGTCTACCTATTAAATTGTCTTATTTATATCTTTTAGCTTGTAGGTAAATGTTTTCTAAGCCTAGTTTATCTTCCTTGATTATTCCATCTATTCCATTGTCATTAGTGTAGGGGGTTACTTTTCCAGCATCATCAAAACCACCGTAACCCATTTTTAGAAGTAAATCCACTACAAGTTTTTCAAAAAATGATGGCTTATTATTCATAATTGATTCAAGTAATTCAGATGCACGAATATTATTTATTAATTTCATCTTATCTTCAGGAGTTAAATCTTCTATTTCTATCTTAGGGTTATTTTCCTCTTTTTTATTAGGATGTTGGAATTCATAAAAAGAGGGGGTAATGTTCCTCAAAATATTTGTTGTTTAAATTTTCTGGACAATTATTTAATATTTTCAATCCTTCTTCAGTAATTGAAACATATCCTCTTCTTTTGCCTTCAATAAGGGTAGCTTTTTTAAGATGTGTGCAAGTCCACCTATACGGTTATGATATCTAAGTCCTCCTCCATCTAATCTATCATTTCGATCTTTTTCTGAAAAATTACGTTGGTCTGCAATCATATCTGCAATTTTTGTACGTTTATATTCCTTTTTATCACTTAGTATATTTAACACATCGAGATACATATCATTTACTTTTGGTAAAGCCATAAAATTCCCCTAAAATTAATTTATCATTTAAAAATGTTTTAAGGTTTGAAATTATTGATTTTTAAATCCTTTTTCATATGCCTTTAAATTATGGAAATTCTTATTTATTATTTCTAATCGTCTAAAAGGTGTAGTATTTATAATATAGAATTTATCCAGTTTCTATTAAAAGAATTTCTATTTGAATATTTTTCGTGGAGTTCTATTTAAAATTAGAATAAAGTCAGTTAGTATGTATTTTTTAAAACGTTTTATGTTTTTTTTATATGTTAATAGTAACTTTTTAGTTTTTTTAATAGTTTAATTAATAAAATTGATTGTATATAAAAGCTAAATATGCTTTTTTATAAAATCTCATCAATTGGAGATTTTTCTATTCCTAAAACATCTCTCTCAAGAGATTCCTCCATCATTAATTTATAAATAATGATGGAATCAGTATTCTCATCAATAATATTTTTTAAACCATCTACAACTATTTTAAATTCACTTTTAGTTAGTTCCCCCTCAAAAACAGAGTTCTGAATCCAAAATAGGTATTGTCTTAAGAAACTCTTAACTTTATTTACTCTATCGACATTAACATCATATACAATTATTACATACATAATAATCACATTACTAAACTTTAATTAAATAGATCTAGAAACTTATTAGGAAATAATGATTAACAATGGAATTCAGGACTCATTAAATATTTACCACCATATTACAAACGGTTCATATGTCTCCATTCCTAAAAAATGTTTTTTAAGTTTATATGCTTCTAATCTAATTAATCTTTGATAAGATACTTTCCTTCCTAAATCTTTATGTTTTATTGTTTTTTCTAAACGTTTATTATACTCTTTAACAAAGGTTTTTCTTCCTTTATCATTTAGTAAGCAACAATTAAGATCCTGATTGAAGTCATCTTTTCTTATCATTTTCTTATTAACTAGATAGAATATTACTCTATCAACTAGTATTGGTTTAAATATTTCACTTAAATCTAGGGATAAGGAAAATCTTCTCTCGGAAGGTTCATGAAGATAGGATATAGTTGGATTTAGCTGGGTATTATAAATCTCAGATAATACTGTAGAATACATTAATGAATTTCCAAAACTAATTAGAGAATTTACCATATTTTTAGGTGGTTGTCTAGATCTTCCCTCCATTCTAAATTCATCCGGTAATATATCATCAAAATAATCATAATATTCTGAGCGTATTCTACCTTCAACATTCATAACTTCTGTTATTTTCTTCGCATTTTTTAATTCCTTTAATGTTTCCTTAATATTGTTATCAATTTTGTAGTATGATAAGACTTTTAGTATGTTTTTTGCAGAACCCTCAACAAAAAGTTTAGCTAACCTTATTCTTTTTTTAAAATCAAGATAATGTTCTGCTTGTTTAATCAATAAATCCCCTGAAAGTAATGATTCCCTTGGATAATAACTTCCATTATAATATCCATAATAATTAAAAAAGTGTATCGGAATGCCTTCCTTTGCAAAAAGGTTAATTACCTGTGAAGAGATTGTAATTTGACCATATGCATAAACACTATAAATCTTATTGATGGGCAATGGCTTTTTACCCTTTTTATTTACAAAATAGATTGTGTTTTCCTTTCTTTTTAATATTCCTTCAGATAATAAATAATAATTTTTCTTAGGCATAAAATTCCTCATTTAAGCAAAACAGAATTCAAAATAGGCACATTTTCTACATATTCTTGATTTTTTAGGTTTTGGAATAGTTGACTCAATAATCTTATTGATGTCATTTAATATATCTTTTAATTCTTTCTCTTTATCTTCAGTTAGTTCAATTTTAATGGTTTTTCTATTTGCCGGATAATTTAAATAACCTACTATATTTTCTAATCCTTTTTCTTTTTTTAGATAATAAATATAATATAATAATTGAAATTCATGAGACTTTTTCATCGATTGTGTTTTCTTAACCTCGTGAATTTCGATTGGATTTTTATTCTTGATGAAATCTACATTTATTAAATTATCAATTAAAACCTCATTTTCCTTTTTATAAGAATTTTCATGTAAGGTTTTACCTAATTTAACATTGTCTGATTCCTGTTCCATTTGTATATTATGAGAAAAAAGCCATAATTTAGTTTTACAAATAAAGTAATAATTTATCTGTGTACCATTAATTGAATTCATAATAGGTCACTAGTAAATTTCAGTAATCACAGGTTTAAAATTAAATCCTTTCTCTAAGGAATAAAAGGATTCTTCTTCATTTCCTATATCTTTTTTATCTAAAATATAAAAGAATTTAAATTTCTCCCACTCATTTATCTTATCATATAATTGATCATATTTGTTAATGGTAATATTAATTATGAATTTATATAATATGGATGAAAACTCCTTTTTAATAAGTTTATAATAATCATAGTTTTTGTTCTTATTTTTAAAAAGCGATTTATAATAGTCTAACAGGTTTTTACCAATTATCTTATTTTCATGATACAATTTTTTATTAGTTTTAGCTGATATGTTTTTAATATATTTTAACTCATTAATCGAGAAGATAAAATCACTTTTATTTTCTTTGTAAAATTCGATAAAATTATTGTCATCTAATTTTTCCCAAACATTGAAATTTTTGTTAATTTTTAATGATTCTGTGAATATATTTAAATCTGTGCATATAAAAATAGAAAATTGTTCTTGGTTATTATCAATTAAATGTATTCCTGTTTCTTTATCTTTTAATTTTGAATATTCTATATTATTTAAAAATTTAATATTGTCTCTATCAATAAAATTGAATTTTGATTCCTTTTCATTATTATGTAAATTAATTAAATCTGAAACATTATCATAATATTTTGAAATATCCTCAAAGGTATAGTTTGGAGATTCTTCAATTAAATTTTCAGTTGATTTAATTCGAGTTTCTTGTTCCTCATTATTATAAATATATTCATAATAATTTTTTTTAGAATCATTTAATTTAATTAGATATACATTACCTTTTTTAGAAGGATTATTATAACGAATTGCTAGTTCCCCATTCCTATTACAACGTCCTTTAACTTGTTCAACAGAGTCTAAAATAGCATAATCTCTAATAACAAAATCAAAACTTACATCAACACCTGCCTCTATACTTTGGGTACTTATTAAAATGTATTTTTTATTTTGGTTTTCATTCATATGATTAATTTTTGAAATAATTGCTTTTTTACTAGATGGTATTAAGCTTGAATTCAACAAATCTATTTCAAAGTTGTATTCCTCGCAGTATTCACTTAAATAGTCATATATTAGTCTGGAAGATTTAATTGTGTTAAAAACCATCAATCCCTTGTTATAACCTTGTTCAAAATTCTCCTCAACAATATCCAATAAATAATCAATAATTTCAGCATGATTTTCAGATGTTAATTCGAATGATTTAATTTCATTTTTAGTTTCTGTTCTTTTAAATAATGAATGGTTGAAATATTTAGAGGGGTTTTCTATTAATGAAATATTAGGATATCTTAGATTTGATTTTGAATCTAATATTAATCTATTAAAATTAGGTAATGTGGCACTCATTATAATAAAATAAATATTATATTTATCTGCTAACTCATTAATAATGTAATACAAACTATTCCAGTTTTTTAAAGGTAATGATTGAATTTCATCCAGAATAATTACAGAATTTGTCAATGCAGATAATTTATATTTGGATTTTTTGTCATTTCTAATTATACTATTAAATAAACTGACAAATGTAGTACATATTACGGGGTAGTTAAAAAAATCATCATTCAACAATATGTCGTATTTAAATTCATCACTTGCATCTGAAAATAGGGTTTCAGATCCTGAATAAATTTTTCTAATTTCTCCATTATCCTCACTTAATCCATAAGAATCACATATCACATCAAAATTCTGTTCAATAATATTAATAAATGGCATAGCATAAATAATTCTATCAATTTCTGTATTATTTATTATGTCTAATGCTAATTTCATAGAAGTGTTTGTTTTTCCAGCACCTGTAGGCATATTCAGAAAGAAAACATTATTCTTATCAATGTTTTTAATTAAATTCAAAGAGGATTCTAATAACATATTTTTTCTTAAAACATTAATATTATCAATATTATCTAAAGAATCAATTATTAAATTATATGATAAATTTTTATTGTATGTTTTATTGTAAAATGATGAGAACATTATATTTTTTAAATTGGATGTTATTCTATTATTAAAATTTAATTTTTTAACTTCCTCAACTGAAATGTTGTATTTGTTACTAGCGAAAACATCAGATACTATTAATAATGAATAAATATACATATAAAAAAGAGATAATGTGCTATTATAATCTTCAATTTCGCTTTTTAGATAGTTTGAGGCATTGTCTTGTATTTGATTAAAATAATATGTTGAAAATTTTTCATTTTCAATATCTTCTTTGTTAGCCAAATCTAAATATAATAATATAATACAAAATGTGTTCCATTCCTTATCGTTTAAGTTGTATGAAAAATTTTTATTACTTAAAATATCTTTAATTGAGGTATGGTGTCCGTAGATTGTATAAGCTAATAGTAATAAAATTAAGGTATTTTCATCAATATTTGCCTTGAATTTAGATAAAAAAATCAATGATCCAACAATTGAATGGGTTTTACATAATAAAGGTATATAATCCTCAAAATAATGTTTCTTTAAAAAGGTTGATTGTTCATTGAAAATTTTCTTGTTATTTGTATTTAAGCGATTCAACTGAAAATTGAATGAAATTTTTCCAATATCATGTAAGTAAACAGTATATTTAATAATTTTATTAAAATCATCAAAAGAAAAATTTATTAAATGGTCTTGTTTAAATATTTCATAAAAATTCTCAATAATTTTTTTATTTAATAAATTGTCAAAAATGTGAGATGTTTTTTGAATATGATCATTAAGATATTCATTATTGTGGGCATAGAAATAAAAGAAATCATCATTTAATTTGATAAATGATGAATCAAAATCATATTTCAAATCAAAGAAATCCATTTTTTATCTCCAATATTACATAATTCTAAAAAACAATTATCTTTTAATTCAATATCTGAGAAATAGCATTTCTCATCTTTATTTATAGAATAAAATGAAATTGGTGAAAATTCAAATTCTACAAAATTTTCTCTTTTTATAGGATAATCATGTATAAAATATTCATAAAAACTTTCTAACTTTTTGGAGTTTCCTCCTGAAAATAATACTTTTTTAGTGTTAATTTTATCAGATTTCAATGTTGCGTCTTTTATATCTTTTCTGTTAAGTGAACCATAAATTACATTTCTTGAGGAAAAAAAATCATTTTTATTAGAATTATCTAATTTAAATGTTTTATATTTATAAACATTAATAAGCTTGTAGTTTAACATAAATTCATTTTTTCCCATGTATAAATTAAAGACAGATTTTTGAGATTTAATTCTTTCTAAAAATATATTTTTTTCAGATTCTAAGGAATTTGGAAAAACAATAAATAGTTTATAGTAAGGATTGATTAAAACATCTTGTCTAATATTACTTATACCCTTATTAGAAACTTGATTAAATGTCACTCTTTTTGTTTTTAGAGGAAATAATGGTTGAATTGAAACTTTAATATCATTAAGTTTTTCAATACAATATGTATTAGTACCTTCATCATTAGTTACATAATCATCAAATTTATAACCTAAAATTGCACCAATCATACCTATTATAGAAGTTTTTGGCGGAATAAAGTAGGTTAACATTCCACCACTATTTGAAAAGGGTTTAGTAAAACAACCAAATTTACTCCAAACATCTAATTCTATAATTTCCATATAAATTACCTTAATTTAATTTTCAATTAAATCAATCGGATCTTTAAATGAAAATTTATCACTTAATTTACATTGGGTTTTTTCATTTAAAGTTTCGCCCTCATATTCTAAAATTAATTCATCAGAATCATAATATAAATCAATACTTTCAATAAAATCACAATATTTATCTAATTTTTTAAATAATTTATCACAATTTAACTTAAGAGTTTCATGATTAACCTTATGTTGTTTTTTATTGGAAACTTCAATTAATTCTTTTAATTCACCAATATTCAAAATAGTATTGTCTTCGTTAATAAATTTAATTAAAATTAGCAATTTTGAATCAGTTTTTTTACTTGTTGACTTCCTTAAATTAGTTCCAAACCATAAAGATTTTTTAAATAACTCTAAATCAGACTTTAACAATAAATTTTTATAAACATTAGGATTAATAGTTATATCATATGAAATTATTGCATCATCCACAATTGCTTCTGAACCATTAGTTTTTTGCTGTCCATTTTCTGTTGCAAATGGAGCACCAATTTGAATACGTTTAATTTGTGCATTGTTTATATCAGCACCATAAGTTAGTTGAATTGGCCCATATATTTGTTTTGAGTCCTCATTCTTAAAACTAAATGTTCCTCCAAACATTCTAACATCCGGTGAGCATTTTATTAAAGATTCAAAAGGATTTTCCTCATTTTTAAAAAATTCAAATACATCGTCACGGGTTTTAAATTTATTTTCTTCTTTTTTTGCACCTTGAACTAATCTTGGGAAGAAAAATACAATATTCTCTTTATTTTCTAAATCCTCAACAGATTCATGAATATATTTTCTAACATTATATTTAATACATTTATCAGTTGTAAATATTTCTCCATCAAAGTTTCTTGGAGAATTATCTACAAAATCTCCATTAGGATTTCCTAAAATGGTTTCAGTTAAATATATCCCTTGATAATAATTTTTAACATATTCTTTATCGGTTTCCATAATATCACTTTTATTTTTATAATTTTTTTAATTTTAATTTGTATAGTACTTTGTCAAATATTATTTTGATTAATTTAAGATTATTTAGAGCCATAACTTGAGGATAATATATTCTCTGTATAATATCCTGTAAAAATTAATAATAAATAATCCTCAAAATAAAATTTATCTTCATTGAATAATGAGTTTAAATCCTTTTCTAATATTTTAAAAATAAACTTACCTTTTTTATTCATTTTTTCAATATAATAATTGTTTTTTTGTAGAACCTCTGTTGCAAATAATTTTAAAATATTATATTTATTACAATTTATAATAAAATTGGAGAAGACTTCTCCATTTTTGTTGTTAATTCTTTTAGAATTATCAATTAAAGATATAAACTGTCCTAATAAATAATATTTTAATGAATAATCCTCTTCAATTAAGTTAAAGATCTTTTCTTCATCTTCAGTTGAAATCTTGTTATTATTGTTAGTATTATATTTTGAAAAAATATTTTTTAATTCTTTTATATGGTTTTCACTTAACATTTTATCCTCCAAAAATTCTTTATTCAACATATAATAATAATTTAAACTTTGAATAATAGAATTCTTATATGATTTTTCATTATTTGTGTTCTTTTGATATTTGAGTAATAAATTTAAAACTATTTCATTTAACATTTTTCTGTTTAAGGAATCAGTATTTAATTCATAAATATAACTAAAAATACTGTTCATATATTTAACAAATATTGTCACTGTTTTAGAATCAAAACCGCTAAAAATACCAGTCTCTCCAGTAATATCTTTTAAGTAAATATCATAGAAATTAAATAATTTTGGATATTGAATGCCTTCTTTGGTAATATTAATAAAAAATGATTTAAAAATTGGTTCTAGGTCAAAAAGATTATTTATATAATTTTTTTCATTATTAATATCAAAATTTAAATGTTCATTTAATAAATAATTGCAACAATTATCCTCATCATATAATCTTATTTTTTTGTTAAATTCTACTAAAAATGCTTGATAATTTTCCACATATTTATTTATTACATAAGTATTACCTTTACCTTCATTATAAAAAATCAAATCATAATTAAAGTTATTTGAATTATCTTTTAAAAATTCATTAATTTTTGAAAATGATGATTTATCTGTATTTGATATTTTTGCAAAAGAGCCGTAATCATTATTTCCTTTGGATTTGGGAATAATCATTATAGGTGCTTTTAAATTTTTCTTGAGATTGTCCTCTGCAGTACGTAAATAAGAATTACATTCATTACATATTCTTAAATGTGCGTTATCTATTTTATTTGAAAAATTAAATGAATAAGATTTAGATAATGCATAACTTCCTAATGAAGAGTATGTTATTGTTTTTTTTCCACAAAATGAACAATATCCTTCTTCAAAATTTTTAACCTTTTCATCTCTTTTTTTAAAAATCTTAGAATAATAGATAAACATATCATTTATTAAATCTAATTCATCACTGAAACAACAAGCTAAATAAAAATTAGATTTGTCTTTTTTTACAAATTCATCTGATTCTTTTAAATTTATAATTTTTTTAGAAATGTCCTCAGATTTTTCTAAAATAAAACTATAATATTTAATTATTAATGAAGAAATCTTATCATAGGAATAATCTTTAAAAAATTTTAAAAAATATGATTTTTCAGAGTCATTTAAAGGATATGAATTTATAAAATAATTATAATCATTATAAATATCTTTTAATACAGCATTAAATTCTTTCTTATTTTTATTAGCTTTAATTGAACGTTTAATTTTATTTTGAAATTTATTAAATTTATTTTTATCAAATTCTTTTTTTGTTAAAAAATCATTATCTAACTTTATAAAAAATGGTGATAATCCTAATAAATTTGATTTAGAGGGAATCATAAATCTTTGATCTGTAGAGATAAAAAAATCTTTATGAAATATTGATTGATTAAAATATATATTAAAATCAAATGTTTCTTTTTTATAAAAATCAATTAACTCAAAATCTTTATTATTAAAATTAACCAATAATATATAATCTTTGTCTTTGGTATTTCTTCCAAAATCATCTAAATTATTTTTAGATAACCATTTACCATATTCAATTAAATCGTTAATCATAATTTAATTCACCTATTATATTAAATTAATCATTCCAAATCCTAAACCTGATTTTTCACCCAAACCAGTATCGTATGCAAATTTTAACAATTCTTCATCACCTTCTAATATTAAGTCCATCATATAAGCTCTATGATAAGTTTTTTTATCACCTTTTTCAATTGAAATTCTTTTACTTTTTACATTTCTCATTTCTGAGTAAATTTTAACCTTTTTATCAGTTTTTTCTAATTTATTAAATTTTAAATACTTATTAATTAAATTCTTTTCTAAGTTTTCAAAGAATTTATCTCCAGGTGCAAGATCCCAAATTTTTAGTTCACCATTAACTTCTTTTTTTGTTCTTACAATAATTGGAGATAATGTTCTAACAGTAATTTTATCTTTAAATTCTGGAATGGGAAGTAGTTCAACTTTTTGTACGAAAAGATCTTCTCCAATAAAATTAACTGTTAAATCATCAAGAAATCCTTCAACAAGGCTTTTAATTAAATAATCGTTAGGTGAGGAAATTAAAAAATCAATCATTCCATTCTGGGATAAAAAACCTTGTTTAGTGATTTTAAAATTATGTATGTGTATCTGAGAAAAAGTAAAATATTTATAAGAATTAGAAGAGTGTAATTTTTGAGAAAACTTTAAATCAGCAATCTTATTATAAATTATGGCTGATAAAATATGATTATAATTAAAAGGTATATTTAATTTATTCTTTTTAGATTTCAATAAGATTTTAAGTCTCATATCCACACCCTTTTATATACTAATCTATCTTTTTATAATTGCATATATAATTTTCTATATGGTTTTTTATAATTTTTAAAATAGTTAAAAATAGTATAGATAATATTTATATAATTATTTAAAATAAATATATTTTTTCACTAAATCTTAAATTTATTGTTTAGTTTTTCATTTTAATTTTATTTTTTAATCTAAGATATTTCTTCAATTTCAGAAGGTTCTAATTTAATTATGTGAGTATTTCATTAAAATATATAAAAATAGTATTTCAATCCCATAATGGTCTTATTTTAATAAGCAAGAAATGATTAATTACGACGTTATAGACGATTTCAATCCCATAATGGTCTTATTTTAATTTATAGAGAATGTTGAAGAGTATGTGCGAGAATTTTAATTTCAATCCCATAATGGTCTTATTTTAATAATTAAATCATATGCTTTTAGCCTCTTTAACTCTATATTTCAATCCCATAATGGTCTTATTTTAATAAGTAACTTATCATCTATATCTGCTTTATAATTAGAATTTCAATCCCATAATGGTCTTATTTTAATTAAACCGTACTGGTATCAACGGTAGGGTATTGACCAAATTTCAATCCCATAATGGTCTTATTTTAATATTGAAAGGAAAAAAATTATAATTCTCCTTTCTCATTATTTCAATCCCATAATGGTCTTATTTTAATATATACTCTACTATACAATATTAAATTGTAGTTTGATTTCAATCCCATAATGGTCTTATTTTAATTTATTCGAATGTTGATATTGAAAATCTTCGATTAGTATTTCAATCCCATAATGGTCTTATTTTAATTTTGATTCAGTTATATGTAGTTTTGGTGATTTAGGATTTCAATCCCATAATGGTCTTATTTTAATATGGAGTCCGAGGAATTCACACCACTTTTTGGTGAAATTTCAATCCCATAATGGTCTTATTTTAATAATATTAAGCATATTGATATTAAGAGACTATAACAAGATTTCAATCCCATAATGGTCTTATTTTAATCTTTAAACCGTTTTTTAAAATAAATAGGATGGAAAATTTCAATCCCATAATGGTCTTATTTTAATCAGGAACTCATCAACACTATTCAGATTATGATAATATTTCAATCCCATAATGGTCTTATTTTAATATTATATAATACTTTTAATTTAGCATTTGTCCCTGTTAATTTCAATCCCATAATGGTCTTATTTTAATTAAATCTATTTCTAATAGGGATACTGAAATATCAATATTTCAATCCCATAATGGTCTTATTTTAATGATATTAACCTTAAATATAATGATGAGAATAACAAAATTTCAATCCCATAATGGTCTTATTTTAATATAAATATCTAAGCTCCTAAATCGAAAGGTATAGCAAATTTCAATCCCATAATGGTCTTATTTTAATGATATTGGATTGTTGAAAATCCAAACCTTTATATACTAATTTCAATCCCATAATGGTCTTATTTTAATACTATAATGGTTCAAATATGGTTAATCCTTTAAGTAATTTCAATCCCATAATGGTCTTATTTTAATTCACTATATCATTTTCACGGTTTAGGGGTATGTTTGAATTTCAATCCCATAATGGTCTTATTTTAATTCAATTAACGGCAACAACTATATTACAGTTGATGGTATTTCAATCCCATAATGGTCTTATTTTAATTCAATTAACGGCAACAACTATATTACAGTTGATGGTATTTCAATCCCATAATGGTCTTATTTTAATGATATGATCCACCTTGAAATTGTTTGTATTAATTGATTTCAATCCCATAATAGTCTTATTTTAATTGTTCGTTGTCTTCTTCATGTTTTCAGATTTCACAAATTTCAATCCCATAATGGTCTTATTTTAATGAGAGGAAATCAACACTCCAATCATTATGCTTGATAATATTTCAATCCCATAATGGTCTTATTTTAATTTAAAAGGGTTGCAAGGATACTTCGTAACACTGCATATTTCAATCCCATAATGGTCTTATTTTAATTTAATATAAGTATTGATGAGGTTCTTGATAGTGAATATTTCAATCCCATAATGGTCTTATTTTAATAAAAATGATAAAGTGGAAATGAATTTTGAAATTAAAGATTTCAATCCCATAATGGTCTTATTTTAATTTTATCTTTTTTTGTTCATCTTACCAAATTCGCGGTTATTTCAATCCCATAATGGTCTTATTTTAATCCATCATTCTCGGGGTATCCTTTACGAAGATAATACTATTTCAATCCCATAATGGTCTTATTTTAATTTCTTTTTCAAGCTCTTTAATTTTCTTTTCCATT
The DNA here is from genome assembly GCF_000404165.1 of Methanobrevibacter sp. AbM4. Classification (NCBI taxonomy): domain Archaea; kingdom Methanobacteriati; phylum Methanobacteriota; class Methanobacteria; order Methanobacteriales; family Methanobacteriaceae; genus Methanobrevibacter; species Methanobrevibacter sp. AbM4. The sequence goes on from NC_021355.1 coordinate 136,157, forward strand.
TCTATTTCAATCCCATAATGGTCTTATTTTAATTAATATAGGCGGCGACCTTATAGACTGTATTATTTAATTTCAATCCCATAATGGTCTTATTTTAATCTTTATATACTATGCATTACAATGTATTATTGTAGTATTTCAATCCCATAATGGTCTTATTTTAATTCGGTTGTGCCTCTCGGTCGGTGGGTTGTGTCGCTATTTCAATCCCATAATGGTCTTATTTTAATTAAATCATTATTATAGTAGTGTTCATATGGTATATAAATTTCAATCCCATAATGGTCTTATTTTAATCAGAAAGTGGAAAATGGAACTTGAATTATAATATGATTTCAATCCCATAATGGTCTTATTTTAATATGTTTGATGGTATATCTTTAAGGTTACATTTAAGCAATTTCAATCCCATAATGGTCTTATTTTAATTATTAAAGTTATATATTCCAGTTTCTATTGTAATACATTTCAATCCCATAATGGTCTTATTTTAATTTTATGATTTTATTATCTTTAATTTCATCGTATTGTTATTTCAATCCCATAATGGTCTTATTTTAATGGCATTGAAAGATAAGGGGCATAGTGTTAAGAGTGTATTTCAATCCCATAATGGTCTTATTTTAATATTCTTTAACTTTAACTCTTCTGAAAGGTTTAAAAATTTCAATCCCATAATGGTCTTATTTTAATCAGAGGCTACTGTGAATATCCTGTTTGAGAATTTTAATTTCAATCCCATAATGGTCTTATTTTAATAAAGAGATCAATAGAATTTTTAATAAATATATAATAATTTCAATCCCATAATGGTCTTATTTTAATAGTTACTTAGATTATGTAAGGATAAAGGTTTTAAAGATTTCAATCCCATAATGGTCTTATTTTAATTAAAAAAATTGAAACAGCTGGAACAAACCAAATTAATTTCAATCCCATAATGGTCTTATTTTAATGAACCAAACACTAATTACAGTAAAAAATTTTTGTATATTTCAATCCCATAATGGTCTTATTTTAATTACTATTTATAAAAAAAGTATTACTCGAAGATCTTGATTTCAATCCCATAATGGTCTTATTTTAATCTTATAATATATTTCGTGAAATGAAATTTTTATAAATTTCAATCCCATAATGGTCTTATTTTAATAGGTTTTACCATTACGCATAGTCCACAATGTATGGTAATTTCAATCCCATAATGGTCTTATTTTAATGTATTGCTCCACAGTGTTCGCATACTTGTTCTGCGATTTCAATCCCATAATGGTCTTATTTTAATATGGTGATAAAATGAAAACACAATACAGAATGGAAAATTTCAATCCCATAATGGTCTTATTTTAATGGATTAAACAGTAATTCCAAAAAAGCAAAATACAGTATTTCAATCCTATAATGGTCTTATTTTAATTTATACACCACCACAAATAGATAATGATATATTAGATTTCAATCCCATAATGGTCTTATTTTAATTCATAAAGGTATATCCTACATCTATGGTTAAACGGTATTTCAATCCCATAATGGTCTTATTTTAATTCTTTCCCAAGCGGCAGGACCTGCATTCGAAAGGTTATTTCAATCCCATAATGGTCTTATTTTAATCATTCTATTTAATTCCTCTTCACTTGGAATATAATTATTTTAATCCCATAATGGTCTTATTTTAATTAAAAAAGGATTATTAACAACTATAAAGCTGTATTACATTTCAATTCCATAATGGTCTTATTTTAATGATGAGGATTATAATACCATTATTGAACCGTTACTTAATTTCAATCCCATAATGGTCTTATTTTAATCTTTTTATTTCATCCACTTTTAAACATACTCCTGCATTTCAATCCCATAATGGTCTTATTTTAATTTTGTTTAATTATTTAATACTTATTTTATAGGTTGTATTTCAATCCCATAATGGTCTTATTTTAATTCCAGACTTCATTTTTGCATAGGGCAACTCTTTAATCATTTCAATCCCATAATGGTCTTATTTTAATTAGTTTTTACCATCTCTTGGTTCAAATACACTAATCTCATTTCAATCCCATAATGGTCTTATTTTAATATACACAGGGTAAAAGCAGTGAACAGGAATTGGTCATTTCAATCCCATAATGGTCTTATTTTAATACACCACAGTACTAATAGAGACAGGGGTAGCAGCTGCATTTCAATCCCATAATGGTCTTATTTTAATTAGTGAGGGTAAATTGGATATTAAATGTAAGGACCTATTTCAATCCCATAATGGTCTTATTTTAATTCTTTGATAATCTTATCGCATTATATGTTTCCTGATATTTCAATCCCATAATGGTCTTATTTTAATTATCATTATTGCTTTCGGAGTGCAACCTTCAAAGGTATTTCAATCCCATAATGGTCTTATTTTAATGGAAGAAAACCGAAAGAAAAAATAGATGTTAAAATAGATTTCAATCCCATAATGGTCTTATTTTAATGTGAAGTTGCCTGGGACAAGTTTTGGCAGGCAATTAAATTTCAATCCCATAATGGTCTTATTTTAATAAGAGAAATTCCTTAAACACATCATGGATGAAATCGTATTTCAATCCCATAATGGTCTTATTTTAATAATCGATGAGTTAGTGCAAAATGATGAGTTTTCAAATTTCAATCCCATAATGGTCTTATTTTAATAAGCTTGAAGATTTTTCCCTAATGTGTGATAATTGTAGATTTCAATCCCATAATGGTCTTATTTTAATATTTCCTCAGCAGAATAATCCTTGAATATATTTTCAATTTCAATCCCATAATGGTCTTATTTTAATCGGCGGCCGCTACCTTAGGATATGATGCTAGTCTTATTTCAATCCCATAATGGTCTTATTTTAATCTCCTATTATTTTTTTGAATTCGGATTCTGTTATTGTATTTCAATCCCATAATGGTCTTATTTTAATAAATGTAAAAAGAAGATACTTCAACAGAAACCTCATATTTCAATCCCATAATGGTCTTATTTTAATTGAATGAAAATAAGTAATATGAAAGAATTGAATGATATTTCAATCCCATAATGGTCTTATTTTAATGTGGATATGGAGCAATTATCATATGATGTTGAATGATTTCAATCCCATAATGGTCTTATTTTAATCAGGTAGAAGCACAACCAATAATACTAATTATCATACATTTCAATCCCATAATGGTCTTATTTTAATTGTAAACTCCATTAACTCAGGTGCTTTTTTACCCCAATTTCAATCCCATAATGGTCTTATTTTAATACTACAATACACCTGTCTGTTATGTGTCTTGTTAAAATTTCAATCCCATAATGGTCTTATTTTAATTCCTTTTTCAATGTATAGTATCCATCATCGTCAGGTATTTCAATCCCATAATGGTCTTATTTTAATTTAAAGACCTCTTTATTATCGAGGCGAGGCTTGTATATTTCAATCCCATAATGGTCTTATTTTAATTATTATATGGAAAGAATATTGTTGAGGATATGAAAGAATTTCAATCCCATAATGGTCTTATTTTAATAGCAATACAATCTATTGCTTTTTGGAGAAGTTCCTTATTTCAATCCCATAATGGTCTTATTTTAATACGTTGGGAATTTCCAGCCGGTTTTGATTGAGTACATTTCAATCCCATAATGGTCTTATTTTAATTTACAGATAATTTAAAACCTCTAAGACTTAATTCTTATTTCAATCCCATAATGGTCTTATTTTAATAAAAAATAAGAAATGAATATTTAATTGATTTTCAATATTTCAATCCCATAATGGTCTTATTTTAATAGGGGGTATTGAATACCTTAAACAACAAATATTAAAATTTCAATCCCATAATGGTCTTATTTTAATCTCAAAGAATTATATTATAATGATAAGGATATGGTATTTCAATCCCATAATGGTCTTATTTTAATCTCAAAGAATTATATTATAATGATAAGGATATGGTATTTCAATCCCATAATGGTCTTATTTTAATTCTATTTCTTTTATGATACTTGTTAAAGCTTCATCATTTCAATCCCATAATGGTCTTATTTTAATACTGCAATATGGAGTTTTATGGGATTATTAGAAGAATTTCAATCCCATAATGGTCTTATTTTAATTTGATATTTTCAGAACTTGAAAAACTATTAATCATATTTCAATCCCATAATGGTCTTATTTTAATAAAAAAGGATTCTTAACAATTATAAAATTGTATTACATTTCAATCCCATAATGGTCTTATTTTAATTTTTCAATAACAATAATTCCAATACTGAAATATATAATTTCAATCCCATAATGGTCTTATTTTAATTTCTATTATGTGTTTGAAGTTCCATATGTTATAATATTTCAATCCCATAATGGTCTTATTTTAATCGGTTAAATTTTCCTTAGGTAATGCTTCACATTCTAAATTTCAATCCCATAATGGTCTTATTTTAATTAGTGCCGTTAATCTAATTCCAAGAGCCAAATATATTAAATTTCAATCCCATAATGGTCTTATTTTAATCAACAAAATAAACAAAGTTTTAGGAGCATTATTTGAATTTCAATCCCATAATGGTCTTATTTTAATGAGTTCCAAAAAACCATTGAAGAAATTTTCCAAAATAATTTCAATCCCATAATGGTCTTATTTTAATTCTGACCAACTGCAGGAATTCCATCTGACCAACTGCATTTCAATCCCATAATGGTCTTATTTTAATAAAATGGTCCTGCTGCTTAAGGTCTAATATATCCATTTCAATCCCATAATGGTCTTATTTTAATTTTCTGCATAGTCTGTTAAATCATCTAATATTATAAATTTCAATCCCATAATGGTCTTATTTTAATATTTATATGAACATAATTCTTATCCAAACCCATTGGATTTCAATCCCATAATGGTCTTATTTTAATAGCTCTGACCACTACCACTTACAAAAAAGATTGCATATTTCAATCCCATAATGGTCTTATTTTAATATGTTGATGAGATTGCTAAAAAAGCATTTGATTCAATTTCAATCCCATAATGGTCTTATTTTAATAAGGAAACAGAATAAAAGAATGGAGGTATTAAAGTAATTTCAATCCCATAATGGTCTTATTTTAATATAGACACAGGTGTTTATACTTCTGGTACTGTTATATTTCAATCCCATAATGGTCTTATTTTAATATTTTATAAATTTTTTCTTGTATTCGCTGCAGTATTATTTCAATCCCATAATGGTCTTATTTTAATAATAGCATATAACATACTATTATATAGCAACCTGCAAGCACATTTCAATCCCATAATGGTATTATTTTAATCAGCAAATAGAAAAATCATATATTTTTCTTGTTGTATTTCAATCCCATAATGGTCTTATTTTAATCTGAATTCGAGGATATGGTCATACAATGTATTGTAATTTCAATCCCATAATGGTCTTATTTTAATTTATCCCCTGCAGATTACCAGTTCCAGATTGGTAACATTTCAATCCCATAATGGTCTTATTTTAATTTTCACGTAACATTAATAATATCATATCTGAACATTCATTTCAATCCCATAATGGTCTTATTTTAATCAAATCCATTGATGAGCAATACAATTGAAGTATCTTAATTTCAATCCCATAATGGTCTTATTTTAATTGGTATGATTCAGAGTCTGCAACATCTGTGGATCAGTATTTCAATCCCATAATGGTCTTATTTTAATATTTGAATCCGTACTTGTCTGCTTCTCAATAATCATATTTCAATCCCATAATGGTCTTATTTTAATATAGAAAGTGAAAAATAGGAAACTCATATAATATAAATTTCAATCCCATAATGGTCTTATTTTAATTCCTATCAGAGTAACGACCCGTTTATCATAATCAAATTTCAATCCCATAATGGTCTTATTTTAATAGTTATAATTCTGCTACCTGTTATTTTCAAATATATTATTTCAATCCCATAATGGTCTTATTTTAATTACTTATGAGAGATACTATATTGTAGTTTGTGAGGATTTCAATCCCATAATGGTCTTATTTTAATATTTCCATTGAGATTTCTGAGATTTTGCTTTGGGATATTTCAATCCCATAATGGTCTTATTTTAATCTTTGGGATTGGAGAGATGATGGATACGATGATGAGATTTCAATCCCATAATGGTCTTATTTTAATTTCTCCATTACTCAAATCCAATTGCACAACACCATATTTCAATCCCATAATGGTCTTATTTTAATCTTGAAGATTTCAGTTTGATGTGTGATAATTGTAGATTTCAATCCCATAATGGTCTTATTTTAATTTTATGGTATAATGATAAGTCCGACCGTAATTATCTGTATTTCAATCCCATAATGGTCTTATTTTAATAACGGGATGGATCTTGGCTTTATCCCTCTAGTACTTAATTTCAATCCCATAATGGTCTTATTTTAATAGATGACATTTTATTCATTAAAACAAGTAAATTTAAATTTCAATCCCATAATGGTCTTATTTTAATTAAACTAAAAATTATTTTTTTTTGGAGGCATATAGTTAATTTCAATCCCATAATGGTCTTATTTTAATCAAATAAAAGACGAGCAAGTCGACGACTTCGAGGAGTATTTCAATCCCATAATGGTCTTATTTTAATATCCTTTTTCAATGTGTAGTATCCGTCATCGTCAGGTATTTCAATCCCATAATGGTCTTATTTTAATATATGATTTTTAAACCATGTTATAACAGGTTAGCTAATTTCAATCCCATAATGGTCTTATTTTAATGCTCTACAGCAGGTGGGTCAACAAGCATTAAGTTTATTTCAATCCCATAATGGTCTTATTTTAATCTGACCCTATATTCGATTTCTTTGATTATACTGGAAAATTTCAATCCCATAATGGTCTTATTTTAATGAGGTTTCCGTGCAAACGGCGAATACTATCCAGGTCTATTTCAATCCCATAATGGTCTTATTTTAATCCATTGCTCAAAGCAATACTTATACCATTATCCTATTTCAATCCCATAATGGTCTTATTTTAATAAACAACCAGTTACAAGTTGTATCGTAGGGGTAACAATTTCAATCCCATAATGGTCTTATTTTAATACGTAGAATTTCAATAGCTGTACTGAATGAAATCTGATTTCAATCCCATAATGGTCTTATTTTAATGAAAAAGGAGAGCATAATCTTATTTCATCAGAGATTTATTTCAATCCCATAATGGTCTTATTTTAATCTACATAATCACCATCACAGGAAACATTGAAGAAGAATTTCAATCCCATAATGGTCTTATTTTAATATCATCTGTCTTACTCCAATGTTCACACCAATTAAAATTTCAATCCCATAATGGTCTTATTTTAATAAGACAAAGTTACTTGCAGATATTCAAAAGAAATAATTTCAATCCCATAATGGTCTTATTTTAATATGATAGACGCTATTAAAGCGGGTATTACTAGGCTTATTTCAATCCCATAATGGTCTTATTTTAATTTTATAACGGTGGAGTGTGCGAAAAACGATATTTTAAATTTCAATCCCATAATGGTCTTATTTTAATATAACTGGAAATGATTAATTATGTATCTTAATCAGGAATTTCAATCCCATAATGGTCTTATTTTAATAAGCATCCAATTTATCTTCCTCATACTTCTTAATAAAATTTCAATCCCATAATGGTCTTATTTTAATACGACAAATAAGTCATCATCAACAAAATCTACCTTATTTCAATCCCATAATGGTCTTATTTTAATATGGGGACGTCGTGTTAGAAACCTTCTAAAAGCAATATTTCAATCCCATAATGGTCTTATTTTAATAATGCAGACGGTACAAAACAAGTCCGTACCGATGGCATTTCAATCCCATAATGGTCTTATTTTAATAACTGGTTCTTGCAGTATTGTTGATGTTACTGCATTAATTTCAATCCCATAATGGTCTTATTTTAATGAGGAGGCTATCAGTATATATACTGAGGCTTTAGCTAATTTCAATCCCATAATGGTCTTATTTTAATCCTGCAAAACAGATACAAGCTTGGCTTAAAAAGCAATTTCAATCCCATAATGGTCTTATTTTAATCTTTTGTTTATAATTATGTTTTTTGCTCCTAACTTGATTTCAATCCCATAATGGTCTTATTTTAATTGGGAATTGGTGTCCTTTTATAAAGAAACTTCTTTCATTTCAATCCCATAATGGTCTTATTTTAATCTTTTTAGTGAAACCATTACGTAAAGTACTGAAAGCATTTCAATCCCATAATGGTCTTATTTTAATAAGGTCTTCAATAAGTTCTATCTCGTCATTTGTGTAATTTCAATCCCATAATGGTCTTATTTTAATAAAAAGCAAAAAAAGAGAATTAAAGATTTTTTAAATCATTTCAATCCCATAATGGTCTTATTTTAATACTCAACTTGGAGATTCTACTCAAACAGGTTTCAGATTTCAATCCCATAATGGTCTTATTTTAATCATTAATTCAAACTTAGCATCGGAAAGAATAGTCTGATTTCAATCCCATAATGGTCTTATTTTAATTGGAGACGGATCTATTATTTATCCAAGCGTTACCTAATTTCAATCCCATAATGGTCTTATTTTAATGATAATAAAAGTCTTCTTATTCATGATCTTGTGTAATTTCAATCCCATAATGGTCTTATTTTAATAAAAACAAAAGGATTTTTAACATTAAGTTTTAATCCATTTCAATCCCATAATGGTCTTATTTTAATCAAATAGATAAGAAACATATGAAATTTAATTACTCAGATTTCAATCCCATAATGGTCTTATTTTAATTAAATTTATCCTGTTGTTTTATGTCTGTTATATCGATTTCAATCCCATAATGGTCTTATTTTAATACGCCGCCTCCTGCCTTGCTATACTTTTTAATATGTATTTCAATCCCATAATGGTCTTATTTTAATTGGTAGCGGTGACCATTTTGCTAAAACTGTACATCATCCATTTCAATCCCATAATGGTCTTATTTTAATTTTATTTATCACAAAAGTTGACCATACTTTTGAAGGATTTCAATCCCATAATGGTCTTATTTTAATAAAAATTACTGATAAAACTAAAGCGACCCGTAAATAATTTCAATCCCATAATGGTCTTATTTTAATTACCTACAGTGTTCGTTCGGTTTAGTGCCATATGTTAATTTCAATCCCATAATGGTCTTATTTTAATTTTTTCAAACTCTTTTATGGCCTCCTCTTTACTCCTATTTCAATCCCATAATGGTCTTATTTTAATGCGCTAAGTGTAAATTTTTTTTGTGTTGTTGTATTGTATTTCAATCCCATAATGGTCTTATTTTAATAAGTGCCAGTCTTAATGCTGAGCCAGTTACAAAAACATTTCAATCCCATAATGGTCTTATTTTAATTAGTGAATGAGTTAGTTGAATTTACTGGTGAGGAAGGATTTCAATCCCATAATGGTCTTATTTTAATGAAGAAAAAGAACTCATCACAGAAGAAGAACTTTTAAATTTCAATCCCATAATGGTCTTATTTTAATTCATAAAAACAGTAATCCAAAATTACAGTAGAAATGATTTCAATCCCATAATGGTCTTATTTTAATCTTTGATGGGGATTTTTTCCCGCCATAAAGGTTCACCATTTCAATCCCATAATGGTCTTATTTTAATTTTCACCCCCATAACATTAGTTTAGAAAAGTATTTATTTCAATCCCATAATGGTCTTATTTTAATATACTCAGGTAAAACGAATAGTAATGGTACAGTTACATTATTTCAATCCCATAATGGTCTTATTTTAATCTGTATCTGTAAAGGACGATTTAAATCCTGTGATAATATTTCAATCCCATAATGGTCTTATTTTAATTTAACCCTTCTTTACTACATTCCTCAATTATTACATTTCAATCCCATAATGGTCTTATTTTAATAGTACTCAAACCCTCCAAATTTGTTTTTACCAGATTTATTTCAATCCCATAATGGTCTTATTTTAATAAGACTGCACAATAAAAGTATCCCACCTAAAAAAATTTCAATCCCATAATGGTCTTATTTTAATGGATATTACCCTGTAAAATGTAGCTATGACGGTAACAAATTTCAATCCCATAATGGTCTTATTTTAATTATGATTTCAATGAGGATTATGAAAAAAATATAGAAATTTCAATCCCATAATGGTCTTATTTTAATCTAGAGACTGGTGTAAATCTAGGATTATCCATATTTCAATCCCATAATGGTCTTATTTTAATTGTTGAAACCCAGTCTGGAGGAAAACATATTTACCTTATTTCAATCCCATAATGGTCTTATTTTAATGGTATCTTAAATGAGATTATTAAAGAGTATCAATCTAATTTCAATCCCATAATGGTCTTATTTTAATTGCGAACTTCTTAAAAGAGAAGGGCAAGATATAATGATTTCAATCCCATAATGGTCTTATTTTAATGAGCAAAATTGATAATCTTCTACACGACCTATTACAAATTTCAATCCCATAATGGTCTTATTTTAATTCAGTACTGTCAGGTAATCTTAGTTGATATGCAAGTATTTCAATCCCATAATGGTCTTATTTTAATGAGCAGACCGTCATAGTCCTGGTGCAATTGCAAGAATGATTTCAATCCCATAATGGTCTTATTTTAATTGACACTACTAATTTCTTTAAAGTAGAAAATATCCGGATTTCAATCCCATAATGGTCTTATTTTAATCAGCTTAACTGCGATGCCTGCTAATTATGATACTTTATTTCAATCCCATAATGGTCTTATTTTAATGAAGACTAGGTGTACATATACAGGCACATAATAACCATTTCAATCCCATAATGGTCTTATTTTAATAACTCATCAATCTGCTCCTCTAACTCTTTTCTTTTCTATTTCAATCCCATAATGGTCTTATTTTAATTGGAATTTAATCTGTGACGGTGGACTATAAAAATGTATTTCAATCCCATAATGGTCTTATTTTAATTTGCAGCATAATCATAACCAATTCCATGTTAAGAACATTTCAATCCCATAATGGTCTTATTTTAATAGGAGGTACCATTTTTTTGAGTTGTTTTCAAGGTCATTTCAATCCCATAATGGTCTTATTTTAATTGATAATAAAAGTCTTCTTATTCATGATCTTGTGTAATTTCAATCCCATAATGGTCTTATTTTAATTCGCATATTTCCTCTTCTTTATCAAACTCTTTCATGATTTCAATCCCATAATGGTCTTATTTTAATTGGATCATTAACAATCAATGAGGTAAGGTCAGGTTAATTTCAATCCCATAATGGTCTTATTTTAATAGTAATCCACTCCATATGGAGGGTCTGTTAGTAATATTTCAATCCCATAATGGTCTTATTTTAATATGATACAGTAAACAATATCTTATATATACACACCCAATTTCAATCCCATAATGGTCTTATTTTAATTGTAAGTATACATCAACAGCGACTATGCCAATTCTTATTTCAATCCCATAATGGTCTTATTTTAATTTTTCACCAACTTGTAATAGCAATTCTCCAGGATTATTTCAATCCCATAATGGTCTTATTTTAATCTTTTCCTTTCCTTGATTAACTTTTTACTCTTTTTAATTTCAATCCCATAATGGTCTTATTTTAATTTACATACCGTAAACAGTCCGTTGAAAATAATGCTCATTTCAATCCCATAATGGTCTTATTTTAATTCGAACTCCTGAAGATTTTTTTCTTCTTCACTATAATGTTATTTCAATCCCATAATGGTCTTATTTTAATCAAGTGATACGTTGTAATTTATTACCCATATTTGTATTTCAATCCCATAATGGTCTTATTTTAATCGTTAGTATCAGTTACTTTGAACTGAATGGTGTAGGATTTCAATCCCATAATGGTCTTATTTTAATTACACCAACACTCCGTCTATTTGACTCAATAAATGAATTTCAATCCCATAATGGTCTTATTTTAATACTTCTTGGTGTTGAAAGGTATAAACACATTGAAGTATTTCAATCCCATAATGGTCTTATTTTAATACCTGCATATCCACTATTGGCGGTTAAATTAACACCATTTCAATCCCATAATGGTCTTATTTTAATGGTATAAAAGCATAATGCCCAATAACCTTACATTCAAATTTCAATCCCATAATGGTCTTATTTTAATATTTTAGGCATTTCTAAGCACCTCCTTTAATTGATTATTTCAATCCCATAATGGTCTTATTTTAATAATTTTGAGTGCAATATCACAGGAACATACAATACATATTTCAATCCCATAATGGTCTTATTTTAATTCCTTTAATGTTTTTTTTATTTAATTGTATGTTTATATTTCAATCCCATAATGGTCTTATTTTAATGATGAACAACATGACGAAATACTATGTCTAGACTGATTTCAATCCCATAATGGTCTTATTTTAATAATACCCTGTTCTCAGTATAAACCATCTCATAATCGAATTTCAATCCCATAATGGTCTTATTTTAATATTATCACCTGCAGATTACCAGTTCCAAATTGGTAACATTTCAATCCCATAATGGTCTTATTTTAATAAAACTTTTCGATATAAACCCTGGAGATCATATAGAAATTTCAATCCCATAATGGTCTTATTTTAATAAGTTAATGGATAAGAATAAAGGTTAATCCCATTTCATTTCAATCCCATAATGGTCTTATTTTAATATACAGTACTGATGATCTTGAAGCAAGAAAAAATTTCATTTCAATCCCATAATGGTCTTATTTTAATCTTCAGTTAATGTTCCTTCAACTAAACCAAAACTTTATTTCAATCCCATAATGGTCTTATTTTAATCGGATAATGTTGCAGAATTGTTAACAATCAATATATGCATTTCAATCCCATAATGGTCTTATTTTAATGGGTTCTAACTGACCAAGATGTTTTATCTAATCAAGATTTCAATCCCATAATGGTCTTATTTTAATTTCTACAGAACATGAGAATAATATATAATCAGAAGAATTTCAATCCCATAATGGTCTTATTTTAATTACTTGATCCCTTTTTAATTCTTGATACTCTTCAATATTTCAATCCCATAATGGTCTTATTTTAATTTGCTTTCTTGAAAAACTAAAAAGGTGATTACGAAATTTCAATCCCATAATGGTCTTATTTTAATGAAGGATATGAAAAAAATTGAAGAATTTGTTACAAATTTCAATCCCATAATGGTCTTATTTTAATTTATAGGGCAGGTTTGTACGACATTATCAATTACATATTTCAATCCCATAATGGTCTTATTTTAATGTTTTTTTTGTTGTAATAATGAAAGTTTGAAAATTTGATTTCAATCCCATAATGGTCTTATTTTAATTGATTAAAGATTTTTTGGAAAACGGCAGGATAGTTGAATTTCAATCCCATAATGGTCTTATTTTAATTACTGCATACATTAACCCAACTGCTACAGGTAAAGAATTTCAATCCCATAATGGTCTTATTTTAATTGCCTCTTGAGATAACACCTACAATGTTCGTTCGGTATTTCAATCCCATAATGGTCTTATTTTAATAACATATTTCAAATATGAGGGAACAACATACAAAAATTTCAATCCCATAATGGTCTTATTTTAATTTCTAGATCATAGATGGCATATGCACACCACCTATTTTCAAATTTCAATCCCATAATGGTCTTATTTTAATACAGCAGGAACAAAAACTAACACACATGAATTTTAATTTCAATCCCATAATGGTCTTATTTTAATTAGGAGGTACCATTTTTTTGAGTTGTTTTCAAGGTCATTTCAATCCCATAATGGTCTTATTTTAATTGTATCCATCAGTTAAAAACCCCTTTTTCTTTTCTAATTTCAATCCCATAATGGTCTTATTTTAATCTTTCTATCCGTTCTGCTTCGGCGGTTCTTTGCCTAATTTCAATCCCATAATGGTCTTATTTTAATATTATAATGTCCAATTACAACAACATGATTACTAGAAATTTCAATCCCATAATGGTCTTATTTTAATAGGATATCCGCCGCCTCATCAAGTGTGAATGATTCGTATTTCAATCCCATAATGGTCTTATTTTAATAACAACACCGTCGACACAGTGACCATCTCAAGTTACACATTTCAATCCCATAATGGTCTTATTTTAATAGGGCGGAAATTTTCTTAAATTTTATTATTTCCAATTAATTATTGTTCTTTTAATAACTTAAAATTTTTGAATACTAAAATAGAATTTATTTTATATAAATGAAAATATTTGATATTGGTTTTTAATTTTTGTTTAATAATCTTAAAATTAATTATTTAATTTTTTATCCATAATTTATAGGGTATTTAATTATAAAAGTTTAAACATTCTTTTTTATAAATTTTACACCTTTTTTTTAATTTTATCTTTTTTTTATCTTATATTATTATATATAGATTAACAGTTTTTTATTAAGATTTTAGTATAGAAAGATTATTTAAAAATTAGGGAAATATTTAAAAATGATTTATTATTAAATTTTTTAATTATAATTTTTTAATTAAAATTAGAAATGTATAATAGAAACTATTGGATTAAGATATCTTTATAATATAAATATTATTTAAGTGAGAAAATTGAATTTTGGAGAATTCAAATATTAAAAAAAGAAAAAGAATTAATTAATTTAATTCTAAATTAATTATTAATTGTTTATTCAATAAATATAGCTGGCTTATATGGCATTGCATTACGTGCCTTGTTCTGTGGATCATATGAGTCATCGGTATGGATGGCTATCTCACTGCCACATTCCTCCTCCATATATGCTTTACCATCCTCAAAGATTGACTCCTCATCAATCTTTCCAACATATGGGGTTTTGGTTATCTCACGGCTGATTTTTTTAGCATTCTGGGCTATTGCCTTTTTATCGGAGTGGATATTTGCTTTGATGGCCCTTCCCATAATCTGACCAATGTCAGGTTTTCCAACCTCTGAGGCTATCTTATATAGATCCCATTTCCAGTCCGGTGCAAGATATAGGTGGATTTTACTTACATCTGTATCGACCATCTTTTCAATCTCTGTAATATCATGTACGGCATTTTGGATAAGTGCCTCTGATGTGCTGATTTCATCACTGATTAGGGATTCGTCATATTTCGGCCAGGATGCCTCTGATACAAAGCCTTCACCACCATAGACGGACCATAGTTCCTCACAGGTATGTGGTGTAAATGGGGCAAGTAACCTGATCCAATTGTCCAGAAGTGTGGACAATACATAGATGACACCCTCATCACCATTGTCAATAATGTGTTTTACCCTGTATAGATAGTGATCCACATCCTTTTTAAGTAAGAATAAAGCTTCCTGTGATGCCTTTCTTGTTTGGAAAACATCTAATGCCTCAGTCGCATTCTTGATATGTTGGTTTAATTGACCTATCATCCATTTGTCAATATTCCTTGTAAGCTCCACATCTTTGATGTTTGATAAATCAAGGTTTCCACCTGCAACTTCATTTACCTTGGATGCAAATTCCCTAAACCATTGGAGTCTTCTTTGAGTACCTTTTACTTCCTTTTCTCTCCAATCGAAATCCTGCCATGGTTCTGCTGAACTCATGAGGAATAATCTTACAACATCTGCAGAGTATTGGTCTATTGCATCGTTAAGTAAAATAACATTTCCTTTGGAGGAGGACATCTTGTTTCCCTCAAGAAGGCCCATACCAAATACAACGGTACCCTTAGGCCACTTGTCCTTAGGGAATATTGCGGAGTGTGCAAACATTAAGAAACTTAAATGGTTTCCGACAAGGTCCTTTGCAGATAATCTCCAGTCAAGAGGATACCAGTAGTTGAACTCATTCTGGATTTTACTTATGGTTTCACTGTCAACCTTAATGTCATCGGAGTCAATATCCAGGAACACCTTGTTAAAGAATGCCTCATTTAGAAGTTCCGGGTCCATATCCTTTAGGTATTTAGCTATTGTATAGTAGGACATATACATTGTTGAATCTGTAAGCGGTTCAAATAGCCATTTTTTATCCCATGGTACACGGGTTCCAAGACCTACCCTTCTGGAACATGCCCAGTCATCTAGCCAGTCAATATAATAGTTGAAGTTTGACTTGACCTCAGATGGAATAATGGTTTCCCCGTCAAGAACCTCATGAGCCTTTCCTTTCCACTCATTATCGGAGTATTTCATAAACCATTGGTCATCCAATATCTTTACAACACAGCGGTGACCGCAACGGCAGATAACAGGTCTTTCTGCAAAGTCATAGATAATGTCCGCATATCCTTCTTCTATTAAATCATCTCTAACCTCATTCCTTACATATGCAACTCTCTTACCGCCATACTTAGGTATGTGGTCACTTACATAACCTTTACTGTGTTCTGTCTTATATAATTCCTCGGTTGCATCATGTAACTTGGGATCGTCCTGGTTTTCAATGCCTAGTTTTTCAATGGTTTCCTTTGCAGGGATTGGGCCATAACCTTTAACGGTTACGACATTTCTAGGTTCAGCCTTTAGGACAGCTTCCTCTAGCCCATATTCCTTGATTAATTCCGCGTTGTTCTTTAAATCACGAAGTGCAATGTAATCTGCAGGTGCATCAGCAGGTTCTGAGAATACCACTCCGCTTCCATATTCTGCATCTACAAAGCTTGCAGGGAATACTGGAATCTCTTCACCTGTTACGGGGTTTTTGGAAATTTTACCAATGATTTCTTTAGGGTCGATATCTCCTAGGATCTTTAAATCCTTCTGGTTTGAGATGTTGTAGTATGCATCATCGGACATTACCCATTTTTCACCTTCTGATCTGCCTTTCTCAACTTCAACTAGAATATAGTGGACCTCGGGATTTAACCAGATATTGGTTGCACCGAAGATGGTCTCAGGTCTTAGGGTACCGGTTACAAGGAATTTGTCCTCAAGTGGGAATTTTAAAAGTGTAAGCTCATTAACACCAATACCTTCCCCTTCAAGAAGGTCATGGTCTCCAACGGGGTTCTCGTCATGTGGACAGTATTTTACAGGGTGCTCTCCCTGTATGATTAAGCCTTTGCTTTTAAGTGTTTTCATCTGCCATGTGACGAATTTCTGGAAGGTAGGGTCGATGGTTCTGAATTCCCTTCTCCAGTCAATGGTGTAACCCATCTTGCTCATGACATCATGATATTCGCTTGAGAAGTATTTTACAATATTGATAGGATCCGCCAATTTCGGAAGTGTTTCCTTAGGTACCTTATGCACATTTTCATATAAGTCTAAGGTCCATTGATCCTTGTTTTTAATCCTATCTGCAATTCCAATAACGGGAGCTCCAGTTACATGCCAACCCATTGGGAATAGAACATTATAACCCTCCATTCTTTTAAATCTCGCATAGACATCTGGAACGGTATATGTTCTTCCATGTCCCACATGCATTGCACCACTTGGATATGGGAAAGCTACTGTAATATACATCTTTTCCTTATCATTTGGATTTGATTCAAATAGCTTTGCATCTTCCCATTTCTTCTGCCATTTTTTCTCAATATTCTCTGACACTAAATCACCATTATTCTATCTTTTTAAAGTTAAGTACGTAATATTAAAAATCGACCTATAAAATAAGCTAATTTTATTTAAATAAATATAAACACAGTTTTTAGCTAGAAATCTAATACGTAAAGTATATTATCTCTTTAGCTAATCTTTTAAAAAATCTTTTTTTATAAAAAAATAATAAAGGTTTAAATCTTAAAATCGGATACCTTAGGGGATTCCGGAACCTCTATCTTATGACGGCTATTTATTACCTTATTTCTAATTAGATTGATTGTATCGTCACTAATGTTAAGACTGTCTCTTATTGTCTTGTTGTCTAGATTCTTATCAATAGCCATATATAAGAGCTTATCTAAAAGTTCATAACTTAAACCTATCTCGTCCTCATCAGTCTGGCCAGGCCATAATCCTGCCCTTGGAGGCTTTACAATGATCTCCTCAGGAATCTTCCATGCTCTTGCAAGTGATCTTAACTGTGTTTTATATATGTCTCCAATAGGCTCCATATCACAGCCGCCATCACCATACTTTGTGAAGTATCCAATGTAAAGCTCGCTTTTATTTCCAGTACCTAAAACTAATGAATTGGTTAAGTTAGCATAATAGTATAATAAACACATTCTGATTCTTGCCTTGAGATTTCCGTCTGCAAGCTGTACAGCATCATCACTGTATTTACCGTCTCTATGTGCCATCTTTATGAATTCATCTGAAACACTGTCAATATTGACCTCTTTATACTTTATGTCCAGGAGTCTTGCCATTAATCTTGCATGATCCGTATCCTCTTTTGGTGTTGTTGATGAATACATGTGTATTCCAAAAACGTTTTCACATCCAATAGCCTCAACAGATAAGTATGCTGAAACAGTGGAGTCTATACCTCCACTTAAACCTATAACTATACCATCACAATTTGCCTTTGATACCTTGTCTTGTATAAACAAGCAAATTTCCTCATTTACTTTCTCTTCATCTAGCTTAGGTAATGTATACATGAAAATCACATATTCAGTATTTTTTTTATAAAAATATATTAATGTATTATATATTGTTTTTAATTTATTTAAAATTATTTTATAATAATGATTTTTTATATGTGATAGTCTGATAATCTAGAATGATTTTTTAAAAATTAATCAGGGATTCTTAAAAATAGTATTTATAAAGGATTTAAATTTAATAGTGAAAAATAGTTAAAATTTAATTTCCTTTAATTACTGTTTAGATAAACCATCAAATAGTTAATAAAAATGATTTTTTACATTTTTTAAGTTTTTTTAAACATTCAAATTCCATTTATCTGTATTATTTTTATTCTGTTTTTTAATGATTTATTATATGGATATCATTAATTGCTCTTTGACCTACTAACACAGTACTTACATAGGGAATTCCTATCCTTAATAAACCTCTTCTTTCCAGTACAGTAAAATTTATTGTTATCTTTTGTAACAGTCATGTCCTTGGATTTTATACCAACTGGATGTAGGGACTTCCTAACAATAAAAGTCAGATATAGCGAGATATATTTTATAAAATCCCTATACTCATAATCACCTGGTGAGTTCTCTTCAAAATAATAGTCAACTCTATCTTTAAAATCATTAACTTTATTGTCATCTACTTCTACTTTTAAACTTCCAGAATGTTTTCTATTGATGATCTCTTTATAGGTATAATAATTATATCTTGTAAGTAGGCTTATTGCATCTGTAGAATATCCATGTGGCACTCTTGCATGGTCATAATTAATCATGTATTCATAGATTTCATCAAACAGCTCTTTAGTATTCATGGTATTCATCTATATTATTTTTTTAAACTATATTTCTTAGTTTAAGTTTATTTCTAGACTATTTTTTAATTTAAATTTATTTCTAAATTATTTTAAAAAAAATTATCTAAGTATTTTAAAATTCAATTTTGTATTTTAAATTAACTTACTATAATAATATATATTATATATAATAGTCAATTTTAAAAAAGATTATATATTAGAAAATATAATTTTTATAATAATTACTTTTAGTTACTAAAAGTTTCTAAAATTTTTTTATAAATTTAACTTAGCATTAAACAACTTAGTTTATTTATAATTTCTAAATTAGAATTATGAGTTTACTGGATATCTAATTAGTTTAGGTTTGAATCTATAATTTTTAAGTTTAAATTATAAATTTAATTAATCCATAGTTTAAATTTATAAAAATAAAGAATCAATACTTAATTACTTAATAGCTAAAACTTATAGAGGAATCGTTATGGCATTTAAAGACTTATTCAATTTTAAGAAAGATGAAACCACCTTTGTATTTGTAGGTGGAAAAGGTGGAGTAGGTAAGACCTCAGTATCTGCATCAACTGCGTTATGGTTAGCACGTAATGGTAAGAAAACATTACTTGTATCAACAGATCCTGCACACTCCCTATCAGATTCACTTGAGATGTACATTGGACCATATCCAAAATTCATTACAGAAAACCTCTGGGGTATGGAAATAGATCCGGATGTTGCAATGGAAGAAAAACAAAGGGAAATAGATGCACGTAAAACATTGACCGATAAAAATACTGCAATGGGATTGGATTTATTGTCTGATCAGATGGACCTTGCATCATCTGCTCCAGGTGCTGATGAGACTGCGGCATTTGAATTGTTCATGCGTATCATTAATAATGATAGTGATGACTATGACATGGTGGTATTCGATACCGCTCCTACAGGACATACCTTAAGATTACTTTCATTTCCGGATTTAATGGAATCATGGGTTGGAAGAATGATGAAAGCCAAGGCAAAACTTGGGGAGGCTGCAAACAAAATCAAAAGCATTATTCCATTTATGGATGTGGATGAACAACAAACAGCTGCAGAATTGGAGCAGACCAAAAAAGATGTTGAGAAGGCTAAGAAAATCTTATCAGATCCTGAGAGGACAACATTTAAGATGGTTGTAATTCCTGAGGAGATGTCAATCTATGAATCTGAAAGGGCTATCGAATCATTGAATAAATTTGACATGACAACCGACGGTATCATTGTAAATCAGGTAATGCCTGATATTGATGATTGTGATTTCTGCCATTCAAGATATAAACTACAGCAGAAACGTCTTGCATTAATCAATCAAAAATTCTCTGATAAGGAGATTACCCAGGTTCCCTTATTTAAGGATGAGGTTAAGGGCATTGATAAATTAACCAAATTTGGTGACATTCTCTATGAAGGTAGGGAAAATGATGAGATTCACCATGAGGCTATCCAATTATAGTGTCTTTACTTTTAATTCTTTTTTTTAATTTTTAAGATATAGAAACAGTTCATTATAATTTTTTTAGCACTATAAAAATAGCTCATTATAAGTTTTTAACAATAAAAAAAATCTGATATAAAAAGAGTTAAACTCCTTTGAATCAAAAGTCAGTTTCTAATTTTTTTTAAGAGTGTGATTTAAGGCTATATATTTTTTGACTTTTGATCCAGGTGTTTATCTAAGAAATTTAAAGCATAATAATATTTTCCTTGGCAGATAATATTTTTGTGTGTAATGAAAACGAAACCTTTTTTTAAATTTTTGAGAGAGAAAATTTTAAAGGTAATGTGATTTTTAGGTATGCCTAAATTTCTTGTATTATAGTTAGAACAAACTAGTATATAAATATTTAGGTATCCCTAAATTTTTTTCTAAAATTTTTTAAAAAATCCATACCTGTAAACAAGATATTATAAAAAGTTTGTGTTGTACAAAACTATTTTTTGTGCTGAAATTATTGATATGTGATTTTTCATGTTTATTAAGTGAAAGTTTTTTCTTAAAACATTCCGAATAATGCATTAATATTTTTTTAAAATATTTTGGCTTGGTACATTTTTTTATAAGGTGTCTCTCAGCTGAGATTTTATTCTTTAAAGTTCTCATTCTTAATTAAAGAACTTTTAATAGCCACCTGATTTTTTTTTTGAAAAATAAGATTTGATAAAAAGTTTTTTTTAAATCTTCATGTTTGACTATATCAATAGGCTTTTTTTTATTTATTAATCATTGATACATAGCTTTTTATCTTATCTCGTTATATATTAAAATATGGAAAGGGAGAAATGGATTAGATATGGGCTTGCAATCTTCTTTATTCTAATACTGCTTTTTGGTTCGGTTGCAATTGTTTTCCTATATACTTCACTGGATTTTGGTCAACTATTTATTTAATATTTCCATAACGTGGATTCTAACCTCCATGTTTTTATGGATTTTCAATATACTTTCAATTTAATGATACCTTGTTTTCATATTTCTGATTTAATATGGGATATAAATTTCCAATTCGATTTTCGATTATACACCTCTTATTTTTTTTATTTAAAAATCAAATATTATTCCTTTAATATTACCATAACACACATATATGTAAACTCAGAGTGGCTTACCTCTTCTAGACTGCCTCTAAATATCCTCTCATCAGGATAGCTTAATCTTTCACAGACTATGACCTGTCTTTCGGAATCTACTCCATTGTCAATTAGAAATTGGGCCATGTCTTTAACCTTTCTTGATGGAAGCGCAATGGTTTCCAATCCATTGTCTATTATTGGAAGTATGTCCTCGATGTTTTCCCTTCCATGAAACGTCATGATATTCGCACTGTCCCATGGGATTTTGCATCTGCTTGATGCAAGCTGAAGTGAGCTTATGCCTGGTATGACCTCGATGTTTTCCCTTGGAAAGCCCTTTTCCTCTGATATTTCAAGAATCGGTTTTAGAAGTCCTGAAAAACCGGGATCTCCTGTTGAAAGTAGTGCAACATCCTTGCCTTCCTTTGCAATGTCCACACTTTCCTCAAGGTTTCCATGTAGGTTCTTGACATTGAATATGATTTTCTCATTCACCTCATCAAATAGATCAATGGCCCTCTTACTTCCTATTACAATATCAGCATTCTTTACAGTTTCCACTGCCTTGTAGGTTAGATATTCGAAATCTCCAGGTCCAATCCCAACAATGTATAATTTTGACATCTTCTTAATTCCTCATGTTTTTAGGTTTATATAAATTAGTATAAACTTTATTGTTTATTTTATATTAAGGTAATAATCTATTTTTTAGAATAGCAATCTGCTTCTTATTCTCTTAACTTTAGATTATTGATTTCTCTTTTCAATATTTTATAAATGGATTCTGCACCAACAATCTCACCATCTAGATTCCAGTATGAGGGATACATTATAAAGGGCCTTGTCTGACTTCCTCCAAGACCTCCATGGCTTCCAACCAGTTCCTCAAATGCGCATACCTCATCGGTTTCAGGGTCATAGAAACTGTTTACAAGTATGTCCGGTGTATGCTTAAATGAGTTTGTTCTCTTTAAATGATAGCTGGCATTTTTACCGAAGTTTTTAAGTGGGTCCTCGCCCTGTACAACACCCTTTTCAATATAGTTGATTCCGTCCTCGCCAATGACCATGGCACCGTTGTTCTTTGAGTTTACAAGTATGAATCCGATGTATTTGTTCTTAACAAGTCCTGGTATGAGGTTCGGGAAATAGCTTATGATCTCCTCATAGCTTAGTCTATGTGACCATTGTGTCAGATATATCAATGCAAGATTTCCTGAACCTAGAACGATTACCTCTGAGTTCTCGGGCTTCTGGATCTTGTATTGCCTTGGACTGTATTTCTCAATATACTCTAGACTGTTTGAGTACAGGTTCCTCATATAGGTAATCTGTCTGTTCAATGGTATGAAAACATCCCTAAGTTCGTCATCAGAATTGATTAGACTGTAGAAACTCATGTCCTCTGGAAGCAGGCTTCTCACATACTTGTCAAAGCTTATTCCATATCTTTGTTTGAAGGTTGCACCATTACTCTGTCCATGGTCTGACTGGATTACAAATTCATAGTCCCTTCTTGAATACTTGCTTGCCTCCTTAATACGCTTGAACTGCTTGTCCAATGTTTTAAGACATCTGAATGAATCCTCGTCCCGTATGCCAGAATGGTGTGCAATCTCGTCATATCCAAGATAGGTTGCATAGATTGTATCTAGCTTACCATTCATCATGTCCCATATGATGGTGTGGGTGTTGACCTCCCTTAAAAATACGTTGGTTCCTGCACGTGTTAGGTTATATATGAATCCCCTTCTGATACGTGGCCTTATGTTTTTTATGGTATGTTTAATCTGGGAGTATGCCTCCAGGATTATCTCATATAAGAATAGTACACATATACGTGCAAAACTGTTAGGGTTTTCAAACACTGAAAACCATGCACTGTTGAACATCTTCTGTATGTTCAATGCCTTGGATAGTGTGAATATCACATTGTCGGTGTCACCTGAGAAGAGGTTGCAGCGGCTTCCCCCATCATCTGTAAGAAGTCCATTACCATTTGAAATCCTCTCCTCCATTATGCTTGTGTTGTTGAAGCTTCCACAACTCATGATCCTGTTGTCATTGTCCTTTTCAACCCAGCGGTATGCAACAATGTCCCTATTGTTTCCATGTAGTATTCCTGCCTGGCTTGCACCGGTTTGGCTTGACAAATCTGTCTCCCATCTTTTGACCTTATGGCTTCCCTTATCCAACCATCCTTTAAGTGTGGGCATATAGTCCTTGTCAATGGCCTCCATTAATATGTCATATGCAAGTCCATCGATTTCGAGAATGATGAGTCCACTGTATTGTTTCAATGATTCCTTTCTTCTGCTGTTCAATGCATCCCTTGTAATGCCTCTGTAATATGAACTGTTGTCGTCAATGGTAACGATACCTGCTAGAACTGTGTTTATGGCTGCCATGAGAAACGGTACCAGAAACAATGCAGGTCCATTTATCTCGAAACCCTTTATGAAGAAGGCTAGAATATAGAAGAACAGTGCATTAAAGATAAGTGATGCGGCTCCAAAGGTATATACAAAAAACGGCATAAACACCCGTGTTAGAATAGGCCAGAGCAATGCGTTTACAATACCTACCAGGGTTACAACGATTATCGCCATTTCAATGCTGTTTACATACAGTCCCAGATTGAAAGGGGCAACGATTAGAAAACCAATTATATTACCTATCCATATTACAATTGTCCTTATTGCAAAGTCTTTATATGAGAACTTCTCAATATTTGGTTCATAATCCTCGGGCATTCTGGCAAGTGTTCTTCTAATGGTTTCAGGATCATACTTATCTTTCTTGCTCATGTTCTCACCAAATATTGTTATGTTCTTTTATATCTCTATTGAAAATTTAGATAATATCTTTATATTTAGATGTTTGCAATTCAATTTTTTTATATTAATAAAATATTTATAATCTGAATTGAATTATTTCCGTAAGGTTATTTAACTCAATTTTTTTTATATTTATGACTTATTTAGAACTCTAATTGAATTATCTTTTTAAGATTTTTTTGATTAAATCTTTATATTGTAAAATATTTATAATACGAATTTATATTATAATTCTTTTTTATGAACATTTTTATAATTTTGGATATTATTTTAGTCTATTCTAAATCTGGAAAATTATAATAGTTGTTCTATTGGACATTATTTTAATCCGTTCTAAAACTGGAAAATCATAATATTTATTTTCCAAGACAATTTAGTCTGTTTTAAACTGAAAATTATAATATTCATTCTCTCAATTTAATCATTGGTTCTATTTATCTTTTCTTTCATCCTTTGACTTGTCATTGTCCTCAAAGGGATTTAGATTATTGGCTATCTGTGAGATTTTGCCCTCAATAAAATCTGCAATGTCATCTGGATTCAGGAATCTGTCAACATCCTCCCTTGTTGGGAAAATCTTCTTCTGATTGCTGTGTCTTATATAGATTGGCTTTTTATGATTTTTATTTTCCTTATCCTCAACCTCGGGACTTTTTAATTTGAATATGGTGATTTCCGGAGCACAGTTTATTCTAAGCCAGAAAACGTTGGTGCCCAATCCCTTGCTTGTATACTGTATCATGTCCCCAACTTTATATTCCCCGACAGGATATTTCTGGGAACCCTCTCCCCTAAGTATTGTGGTATTGAGACCAGGTATGATGAATTGTCCACCATGGGAGTGTCCTGATATCTGAAGTGCAAATCTGCCTGTAAGTGATGTAATGTCTGCAAAGTCTGGTTCATGAGCCAACATAATGGCAGGACCCTCCTCAGGCAGTTCTTCCATAACCTTATCCAAATCCTCTTTGTTGAGCATTGTGCTGTCCACACCGGCAACATTAAGTTTTGCAGTTCTGTTATTCCTTTTTCTTTCGATTGTATAGACATCGTTGCTTATATCAATGATGCCTGCATTCTTCAATATTTCCCTGATTCTATCGGGGTCCGTCCAGTGGTCATGGTTTCCAAGTACTGCAAGTGACACGTCCTTTGCCTTAAGCATTGAAAGGCATCTTTCCAAGTCATCTGCAACATCATCTAGGATATAGGATACGTAATCTCCTGTAAGTGCTATCATATCTGCATTCTGTTTGTTCACTATCTCGATTACACCCTCAAGATATTCTGCTGTTAACCATTGGCCAAGATGTAGGTCAGACAAGTTTACAATCTTATAGTTATGAAACATTGGATCCAGGTCTTTGATTTCAACATTAACCTCAACAATATCATATACACTCTCATCAAATTCCATCGGCACAATCTTTTCACGTGTTACCGTCATTGCTTTTTGAATCATTTGTCTTGCAGCTAGTGCAGTTGGTTTATCTTCTGACATTTAATTAACCTTTTTTATGTTTAAAATTAGCTAAAAAGTTATTTTGGCTTTAAAGTTTATAATTAAATTATTAAAACCTGTCTTCAATCTTTCAAATTTTAATAATTTAATTAATTAAGTATTGTCTTTTAATTTATTTAAGAATTTTTTTAGGATTTAAAATTCATTTTTCTGATGGCTTTTTAAAAAAGTTTAAAACTGTGGTAATTAACCATATGGATATACATGATAACATTAAGATTTCATATATTTGAATTATTAATTGTTTTTGATTAGATTATCCTCAATAATCTTAAAAACATTTTAGAAATGCCTTTAATTATTGTTTGAAATTATCTAAATCCGGGGTTTGTTCTGGTTTTAAAAAATGGATATACTTCCTTCTAATATTAATTCATTTTGAAAATTGATTCTATGATTTGTCAAAAATTTCCTCAATATATTATATAATAATATTTATAAATCTGGAAAAATAAATATAGAAAAATAGATTTAATTTTAGATTAAACATTATTTTTTAAAAAAACTATTTATTGTTATTTTGGCTTAAAAACTATCTTTTTGTTTTAGGCAGATTATTTATTTATTGTTTTAGTGATATTATGTTACAAATTGCGGTAACAGGAAAACCAAATGTAGGAAAATCATCATTCTTTAATTCAGCTACAGCCTCAAAGGTTGAAATGGCAAACTATCCATTTACAACCATTGATGCAAACATAGCTATCGGACATGTAATCTCTAAATGTCCTTGTAAGGAACTTGGTGTAACATGTAACCCTAGAAATTCAGATTGTAAAGACGGTAAAAGAATCATACCAGTTGAACTCATCGATGTTGCAGGTCTAGTACCTGGAGCACATGAAGGTAAGGGATTGGGAAATAAATTCCTGGATGACCTAATGCAGGCAAAGGTCCTAATCCATGTGATTGACGCTTCAGGTTCAACCGATGCAGAGGGAAATCCGGTCGAGGCTGGTTCACATGACCCGTTAGATGACTTGGACTTTATGGAAACCGAGATTGTCATGTGGTTATATGGAATTCTAAGTAGAAACTGGGTAAGGCTTACACGTAAAATCGGTGCAGAACATTTGGATGTTGCTAAGGTAATCTATGAACAATTATCTGGTACAGGAATTACTGTCGAGGATGTAATCGAGGCAAAAAGAAAGGTTGAACCAGATTACACTAAATGGGAAAAGGAGGATTTAATAGAGCTTACAAGAAATATCTTACATCTTTCAAAACCTATGATTATCGTTGCAAACAAGGCGGATTTACCTACTGCATCCGAGAACATTAAGAGACTTCAGGAAAAATATCCATATGTGATTCCATGTTCTGCTGAATCAGAGCTTGCACTTGTAAGGGCTGCAGAATCAGGACTTATCAGTTACACTTCTGGTGATTCCTCATTTGAAATCTTACAAGAAGATAAGTTAAATAAAAATCAAAAATTAGCTCTTGACTATATCCAAACCAATATATTGGATGTATATGGCAGTACAGGTATTCAAAAGGCACTTAATACAGCAATATTTGACCTATTGGATATGATTGCTGTCTATCCGGTACAGGATGAACACAAATACTCAGATCAGAAAGGTAATGTATTGCCTGATGCCATATTGATCAAAAAGGGTTCTACCCCACATCAGCTTGCATATGTTATCCACACAGATATTGGTGATAAGTTCCTATATGCAATCGACGCACGTAAGAATATGAGAATCTCAAGTGACTATGAACTTGAGGATGGGGATATTATCAGTATTGTGACTACCTAGTTTCAATACTTTTAAATCCAATATTTTTTCTATTCAAACTATTATTGAATTGGTTTTAAATATTCTATTTAATCAATCAACTATTTTTTATATCAACTATTTTTGGATAGTTTTTATGTTGTTTTAACATTTATAAACCATTTAATTTCAGCGAATTTTACACTTGAAACGTACCTCTAGAAAGCCTTTCATGTGAGGTTCAATTCTTAAAACTTTTAAATAAAATTAATATTAAATATATCCTTAATTAAAAGTCTTTAATATGGAATCTCTTTTTAAACCAGATTATTTAAAAAACTGAAGATTCAACATATTGAAATTATTACTATATTTAAAAAAATTATTGAAAAGGTGAAAGAATGCATCCACGTCCAAGTCCTATAGCTGCGGCATTATACACATTAAGAGATATGAATGTCGATGTAATTGTAATGCATGGTCCGAAAGGTTGTTGTTTTAGAACAAGCAGACTTCTTGAAAGTGATGGAGTAAGGGTCTTAACGACCGGTATGAGTGAAAACGATTTTATATTAGGTGCAGGTGAGAAACTAGAAGACACCCTAAACAAGGCATATGAGATGTTCCATCCGAAACTCATGGGGATTGTCGGAACATGTGCAAGTATGATTATTGGTGAGGACCTGGAAGGTGCAGCGGAAAATGCAGATCTGGACTGTACCATCATACCTGTCGAGGTACATGCAGGTTTGGGAGAAGGAGACAATACAGAGGGAGCTATTCTGGTTCTAAAACGTGCTGCAGAATATGGTGTCATACCGGAGGAGGAGGCCGCAAGACAGATTGAAATGTTAAGGCAGGCAACTGAGGTAGAGAAAACAAGGGGAATGGCCCAGGGCAAATATATAAAACCTAACTTTGGGGACAACAAGGAAAAGATTGGAAATATCATTGTTGACTCCATAAGGGATGGTAGAAAGGTGGCATTTGTCTTAAATGTTAAGAAAGAAACATCATATCTGTTTGCTGACATTCTAAACTTTGATTATAGAAAGATCAATCCCGATAATAAGCCACTGTTTATTGGAAACCTCGATGAGAACATTGGCCTTCCCAGAATCAGGTCCCATGCCGTAAATGTTAAGGCTAACCTTAAGGAAGAATCCAATGTGGAGTTTGATTATATAACAGGTGGTCTTGATGAATATCCCATAACCGCCAACAAGGCAGAGGAGATTTTAAAGGAATATGATCCGGACTTAACCGTTGTTGTAGGTGTTCCACATGCACTTAAGATAGAGAATGTTCCAGGTGAATCCATTGCAGTTACAGATGGTCCAAGACTTGTGGAGGCCTTAAGGGAGGATGGCTATGACCATGTTGTAGCGGAACTCGATGCTCATTCAAAAACACTTGGTGTGGATTCGATTGTTGATTCCGACTTTGGAATGATGATAAGATCTATTATAGATTGGCAGAATGAGGATTAAAGCTTTTTATATAGATTCATCTATGGATTATTTTTTAGCTGTTTTCCCTATTTGTTCCCTATAAAAATTTACCTGATTTTTTTCCATTTACTAATTTTTTTAACAAATACTAATTTTACTCGTACAAATAAGGTAGCATTTTAAATGATAATCTGTCTGTCATTAAATTGAATGTTTTTTTAGTAAGTTTTTTAATCTATTTTAAATAAAATATTATTAAGGTTTAAAATTTAGGGATAATTATTGGTCTATATCTTTCGGGATATTTTGTTGATTAATACAATTAAGGATTAGGTAATTGCACTTTGAATGATCCATTTTTAAATATGGCTGTGCTTTAAAGGATTCATTTTTAAAAACTATTGTGTTAATGGACTGTTTGTGGTTGAGAATAGTTATTCTGTATTATTATGGCTGTGGAGAAAATGATTACAATTATTGATTATAAAAGTGGAAATCTTAGAAGTATATCAAATGGTTTTAAAAAGATCGGGGTAGATGTAGAGATTACAGATGATCCTGAGAAAATAGCCGATGCCGAATATTTGGTGCTTCCAGGTGTAGGCTCCTTTGGTTCAGCGATGGGAAACATTGAACCTTTCAGGGATGTAATTCACGAACATATTAATGATGGAAAACCATTTTTAGGTATCTGTCTAGGTCTTCAGGTACTTCTTTCAACCAGTGATGAGACACCTGATGTTAAGGGTTTAGGTGTGTTTCCAGGTCATGTGAAGATATTGCCTCCAGGTCGTAAGATACCGCATATGGGATGGAACAAATTGAATCTTGTTAAACCATGTCCAATACTTGAGGGCATGGATGGTAAATATTTCTACTTTGTACACTCCTATTATGTTGAACCTGATGATAGGGATGTGATTGTTGGAACCTGTGACTATGGTTTTGATTTAACTGCAGCATTATGGCGTGATAATGTATATGCAACACAGTTCCATCCAGAAAAAAGTGGGGTACATGGTCTTAAAATACTTAAAAACTTTGTAAACCTTAAGGATTAGGTTTACCTTCCATTTTTATAGAAGCTGTTTTCAATTATTCTAATTGAAAATTCTATTTTATTTTTGCCTATTTTAGAATTATTCTAAATTGATTCATTGATATTTTTATGGATTTTTATAATTTTAGGAATAATTTTCATGTTTTTTGATTCAATTAATATTTCCTTATAGATTTTTATAATTTTAAAAACAATCTTTATGATTTATATTTTATATTGTTTTAAAAAAATCATAAAAGGTCATCAATAACTATTTCTTTTGAATTCAGATTATTTTCTAAATCATGAATTTTTTTTATAATTATATGATATTTCTAAAAACTCTATTTCTAAAATTTATTAAATTTTTAAATCAGGAATCCTTTTTATAAATTTATGATATTTTTAAAAATTCTATTTCTAAAATTTATTAAATTTTTAAATCAGGAATCTTTTTTATAAATTTAAGATATTTTTAAAAACTCTAATCATAAAATTTATTAAATCTAAAATTAAACTTAAAATTATTTGATAAACTATTAAATTGTATTTTTATTTAGGAATTTTTCTAAATATGGCAGTAAATAATTCAATTATTTTCTAATTTAGAGTTAAATCGGTTTATTTGGTATAAATAAATTAAAAATACTTAAAAAACTCAATAAATACAATTTAATAATTCATTATTTTTATTTTTTCAATCGATTAAAAAGCTTATTCAAGCTTGGTGTGAATATGGATATTGAAGGATTTGTAAGAGCGAGAATAGATAATACTAATGAAGAAACAT
This sequence comes from Methanobrevibacter sp. AbM4, assembly GCF_000404165.1. NCBI lineage: Archaea > Methanobacteriati > Methanobacteriota > Methanobacteria > Methanobacteriales > Methanobacteriaceae > Methanobrevibacter > Methanobrevibacter sp. AbM4. Next base: position 167,512 of record NC_021355.1, read on the forward strand.
TAAAGAATGTCTTAGCAGAAAGGATAAGAGAATATAAGGATATTGATGAGGAACGTTCTCTTTTAATGGCTCAGAGTGTTATTGATGAAGTTAAAACAACACTTAAAGTTAATGAAAGTGATGACGAATTTTTAAAGGACATTATGGCTCCCCCAAAGGCAGATGTGACCATGGGTAAAATGGGGGTAGGTTCCCGTGGAGCAGGTGATTTCTTTGTACACAGAAGAATAGCCCAAATCGTATCTAGTACAAATACTGCCTCCGAGGTAAATCCGTCAGCCCAAGATGATGGTGGAGTGGTGAAGGTACCTGCAAAAGGTGATGATGTATATGTTACAACTGCGGTGGATGGGGTACATTCAAGACTTAGTGACTATCCGTTTCTAGGAGGTTTCCATGTAACACGTGCAACCTTAAGGGATGTATGTGTAATGGGGGCTAATCCGGTATCCATATTAAGCGATCTCCACCTTGCAGATGACGGTGATGTAGGTAAACTGTTTGATTTTACAGCAGGTGTATGTGCAGTATCAGAGCTTTTGGATGTTCCACTTGTTGCAGGTAGTACACTACGTGTAGGTGGAGACATGGTTATTGGAGACAGACTTGTAAGTGCCGTTGGAAGTGTGGGTGTGTCACCTTATCCACCAACTGCAAGGAAAGGCGCAACCGATGGTGATATCATTCTCATGACAGAGGGAGCAGGTGGAGGAACCATTACAACTACTGCATTGTATAATGGTTTCTTTGATGTCGTATGGGATACCTTAAACGTGTCCTTTGTAAAGGCTTCAAATGCAATATTTAACAATGATCTTGTAAAGGATATCCATGCAATGACAGATGTAACCAATGGGGGATTACGTGGAGATGCACATGAAATCTCATCAACCACAGGTGTAGGTTTAAAGTTTGACCATGAGAAGATCAAATCATTGGTGGCTCCTAATGTTCTAAACATGTTGGATACATTAAACATAGATCCGCTAGGTGTTTCCACCGATTCATTGATGTTGATTGTACCTCCCGAAATATCCGATGATGTTGTAAAGGCCGTATCAGATGTTGGTGTAAGGATAGATCAAATAGGTATAGTCGATAGTGAAGGCAGTCCAAGACTTGTTGAGGAGGACGGTTCCGAGACAACCCTAACACCGTTATTCAGGGAAGCCGCTTATACAAAGATTAAAAAACTGGTGGGGGATACAACTCCTGAGGACTTTGAGAAGATGAAGGATAAGGTTCAAAAAGCGGCTGATGAATCAATACGTAAAAAGGAAAGGGTAATAGATTATATCAGAAATAATGCAAGGTCCTAATCAGGTAAAGCAATTATTGATGATTGTTAATTCTAATTAGATTGCTTTTAAAAATTATGAAAATTGATGGATTTAAGGATGATAAATTCCTAAGCTCCAATATTTTTTTCAAATCATTCTCATGAATCATAAATATGGAAATGTAAGATTTAACTTTGATAGGAAATTTAAAGACTTTAAGGAAGATAACAGGGGATTTTATTCAATTGTTGATGGCATATTGGCTATCTGTTTAATAATCATTCTCTTCATGTCCTTTTCATCTTTAACTAATCTGGACACTCTGGATAACTATGATGATGCCATATCCGATTATTATGATGCAGAGGGTATCCTGGAGTTAATGTCCACATCTGACGGTGTGGATGATTCCATACTAAATCAGATTTATCTAAATCTTAAGGAATCTAACAACTCTAGAGAATCGTTTCAAGCATCACAGTCCATTGCCGATAATTTCTTCAACCAGATTGGAATGGATAAAAACTATAGGTTTATGGTCAATAACAGGATATTGTCCTCAAAAGGTGAGATAAATCAGGACAACTATAATTCCGCCAGTCGTTTTGTTGGAGACTACAGATTTGGTCTAATTGTAAGTGATTAGTTACACTTGAAATATTCCTCTTCAATACTGTTTCCATGTTTATGGTATGAAAAAACAATGATTCCATAATATGCTTTTAAATATTATAATTTACAAATAGTTTTATGTTGAAATTTTATTTTTATTAAGAGAATTATTCTACTAATTTTATTTATGTTATATGCCCTGGTGGTGTAGTTTGGATAACACGTAGGATTGCGGATCCTATTCCCCGGGTTCAAATCCCGGCCAGGGCATAACTATTTTTTAGTTTTTTAGAGATTATTAGTTAATCTAAGGTTTAGATATCATGCTTAATGCAAATACATATGTTACAGATGATCCAGGTATTGGCGGAACTATTAGAAATTCCTATGAGGACTTCTATGTTGAGGAGATACCTGAGATAGAGCCTACTGGTGAGGGACCCAATATTTGGATATGGATTGAGAAGGTCGGAAGAACAACATTGGATGTTTTGTTGGATATTGCAAGAGATTTACATATAAGCCGTAAACGTATGGGTTTTGCAGGAATGAAGGATAAAAAGGCTTTAACCCGTCAGTGGATATGTATATCCAATATGGAATCCGATGAGAAACTCAATGAGGTCTTGGCTTTAAGGGATACCATCCATAACACCAAATTTTTAAAGGTTGTAAGGGGACGTAAAAAGCTTAGAATGGGACAGTTGAAGGGCAATAAGTTCAGAATCAAGATCAAGGATATTCCATTCAATGATGACATCACATCTTTCGAGGATGCCTCAAACAGGGCCAAGGAAATTTTAGGTCAATTGGAGATCACAGGAGTTCCAAACTATTTCGGATGGCAGAGGTTCGGAAAACCTAGAACATCAACACATCTTGTAGGTGAGGCACTTATCCAGAATGATCTTAAAAAGGCTGTGGATCTATATATAGGCCATCCATGTATGGAGGAATCACCGGACAGCATTAAGGCAAGACAGGCATACGACGATGGCAATATGGAGGAATCACTGGAATTGATGCATGGTGGAATGCGCTATGAGAAGATGATGCTAAGGCAGCTTATCCATGACTATAATAAGTTCGCCCACCTTGATGATAAATCATATAAAAGCGCATTGCTTGCCCTTCCAAAGCCTCTTCAGAGAATGTTTGTACATGCATACCAATCATATCTCTTTAATGATGTCGTATCCAGAAGGGTTGAGATGGGTATTAATTCATATGTTGAAGGGGACATCATAATAGATGATGATGAGGCCATCATAAGGGATAAAAGTCCTGAGGAATATGATAGGTTAATTAAGGAGTTCAAGGCAAATCCGACCTGTCCACTATATGGTACCAAGGTTCCCTTTGCAGGTGCTAAGGTAGGTGAAATGGAAAGGGAAGTTTTAGATAAATATGGCCTTAAAAAGGAAGACTTCGAATGTCCGAAGATGCCTAAATTGGGAAGTCATGGTTTGAGACGTTCCATGAGGTTTAGGGTATGGGACACTCATGCGGAAGCCTGTGATGATGGAATTATTGTGGAGTTTTCAATTAATAAAGGCTCATATGCAACTGCAGTTTTACGTGAGATTATGAAGGTTGACGTTGTCTAGATTGTTGGGTATTTTATGGAATCCCATACTTTAAGAAAAAATTATATGATTTAAATTAGATAATTTATTATAGTTATATTCAGATTCAATATTTTTTTGTACTTAGGGATATTATGATACATTGTAGAAAGATAGCAAAAGGTAAAGCGGAAGGAGAATTGCTTGTAAGTAGTGAGCCTATCAGTTTTTTAGGTGGGGTAGATCCTGAAACCGGTAAAGTTATAGATATCAAACATGAATTGAAAGGCCAATCCATTAAAGATAAGATATTGTTTATTCCAGGTGGTAAGGGTTCCACAGTAGGCTCTTATGTGATTTTTCAGATGATGAAAAACAACACCGCACCAAAGGCTATTATATGTCTTAAAGCAGAACCAATTATTGCCACAGGAGCTATTATGTCAGATATTCCAATGGTGGATTCACCGGATAACACTGACCAGTTAGTTAATGGTAGAAGAGTGGAAGTAAACAGTGATGAGGAAACCATTACATTATTATGATTGATTGTCCTTTAATCAACAACCATATTTTTACTATTTTTTAGATATTTTTAATAATCAAACATTTTATAAATGTTTTAGCTATTTTTAAGCTTTTTTTTAGATCTTCTAGTTTTAATTGAGGATATAATTAAATGATTGTTTTCAAACCTTAATGTTATAAATACCAAAAAGTTTTTTAGGTATGACTAAAAAAATAGGTTTATATAATAAAATAAACAATTCTTATTTGAATTGGTATTCATATGATATATCTAAATCTATGAATGTATACTATATATTTATGGTGTATGAAAATTATACTATATTTGGAAGTATTATTTGTTATTAATTTTTAATTAATAATTAATATTATTGGAGGCAAAATTATGGCAAAAGAAACTAAAGAAGTAAGTGTTGTAGGAATGCATTGTCCTAACTGTGTAAAAGCTGTTGAATTATCTTTAACCGATTTAGACGGTGTAGATAATGCTAAAGCAAGTTTAGAAGATAACAATGTTATCATTGACTATGATACTGATAAAGTAACTGATGCTGATATTGAAGAAGCTGTAGAGGATGCAGGATTTAAAGTAGATTAAATCCCTTTTTTTATTTTTTAATTATTTCAATTAAAATTTAAAAATCCAGATTTTTCAATATAACAATTATTATATTATTGGTATTGTGAGGTAAGTGTGAATATATAATATGGATTTTTATATAATCAGAGGGAACTAAAGTACTTCCATTACTTATAATTAATTATTATCTATAAATTTTAATAATCAAATATGGTTAATGGATTTATCTGATTATATAAAAATAGGAGGAGGAAATGGCTAAGACAAAAACAATGGATCTTCCAATTGAGGGAATGCATTGCGCATCATGTGCTGTTTCAATTGAAAAATCACTTAATAATGTGGAAGGTATTAATGAGGCTAGTGTCGATTTAAACTCTGAGAAGGCACATGTTGTAATGGATTCTAAGAAAGTGTCCATTGATGATATTGATAAAACTGTAAGTGGTCTTGGTTATAAGGTTAGGACCGATGAAGTTAAACTTAGAACTCATGGTATGCATTGTGCGTCATGTGTGCTAACTATTGAAAAGGGTTTAATGAGAAAGGATGGTGTATTCAAGGTTCATGCCGATTTGACTACTGGTATTGTGACTGTTGAATATGACCATAATCAAATCTCTGTAGATGAGATGGGAAAGGCCATAGAGGATTTCGGTTTCGAATATCTTGGACTTGAGGGAGACCTTAACGAGCATGATGAAGAGGAAATCTATGAGAAGGACCTTAAAGAAAAAAGAAATAGGATCGTTGTAGGTTTGGTCTTTTCAGGACTCTTGATGTACATCATGTATGCACATGTGATGGTTCCATACCTAACTATGGGTGAACTGTCATTGATCATATCAATTATTCCATTTATCTATGTGGCATATCCAATTGTTAAAGCAGGTCTTACCGGTGTATTCCATAAAAGCCTTAACATGGATGTGATGTATACCATGGGTATACTGGTGGCATACGGATCCAGTGTTCTTGGAACATTTGGAATCGTACTGGATTCAAGTTTCATGTTATATGATACTGCTTTAATGCTTCCTGCATTTTTAATGATTGGTAGGTATTTAGAGGCTAAAGCTAAAAGAAGAACCTCATCATCAATCAAATCATTAATAGGTCTTCAGCCTAAAACAGCTATTAAGGTTACAATTGATGAGAGGGGAAACACATTAAGTGAAGAGGAAATACCTATTGAGGATATTCAAATAGATGACATTCTACTTGTCAAACCTGGTGAAAAAGTTCCGGCAGATAGTGAAGTAGTGGTAGGTAAATCCTATGTAGATGAATCAATGATCAATGGTGAACCTGTACCAAAACTTAAGGAAAAGGGTGAGGATGTATTTGCAGGTACTATAAATCAGGACGGTATCATAAAGATACAGGCTAAGAAGATAGGTAAGGACACTCTCCTATCACAAATCATTGAACTTGTAGAAAGAGCACAATCCTCAAAACCACCTGTTCAAGGATTTGCAGATAGGGTAGTTAGTGTATTTATACCTGTAATCATTACAATCGCACTTGTGGTATTTGCTTTATGGTACTTTGTATTAGGCTCAACCTTATTGTTTGCACTTACTACAATGATTTCAATATTGGTTGTAGCATGTCCATGTGCGTTAGGACTTGCAACTCCTACTGCTGTGACTGTAGGTGTTGGAAGGGCAGCAGAATACGGAATCCTCATTAAAAATGGTGAAACCTTAGAAACATCCGAAAAGGTAAACGTTGCAGTATTTGATAAAACCGGAACCATCACCCAGGGAAAACCTGAGGTTGTTGATGTGGTAACATTAAATGACTCAGATGTTGATGTCTTATCCTATGTTACAAGTATTGAGAAAAACTCCAACCACCCAATTGCAAATGCAATTGTAGACTATGGTACTGAAAAAAATACCAATGTATTGGATGTTGAGGACTTTGAGAATGTAACAGGTAAGGGACTTAAAGGATTCATTAATAACGAAGAGGTTTTAGTTGGAAACAAGGCTTTACTTGAAGCAAATGGTGTGGAAATATCATCTGACAATCTTGAAGAATTTGATAAGTTTGTATCTGAAGCAAAAACAGCTGTTTTCCTAGCTGTTAATAAGAAGGTTTCCGGAATCTTAACCTTAATGGATAAGATTAAAGATAACTCTGCAAATGCAATTAGCCAACTTCATGATATGGATATCGACACCTATATGGTAACAGGTGACAATGGTAAAACCGCACATGTTGTGGCAGATAAGGTTGGAATAGATCATGTTGTAAGTGACGTTCTTCCTAATGAAAAACTGGACAAGGTTGAAGAGCTTCAAAAGGACAATGAGAAAGGTAAGGTCCTGTTTGTTGGTGATGGAATAAATGACGCACCGGCTATTACAGGTGCGGACATTGGTATTGCATTAGGTGAAGGTACCGATGTTGCTATGGAAAGTGGTGATATAGTACTTATGGAAGGTGATCTTGAAAATGTTGTTGCTTCTGTCCAAATATCTAAGAAGGTAATGACTAGGATCAAGGAAAACATTTTCTGGGCATTTGCATATAACGCAATCTTAATCCCACTTGCGGCTGGAGTATTATATCCTGCTTATGGTATACTTTTCAGACCAGAGTTTTCCGCATTAGCAATGGCATTAAGTTCTGTTACAGTAATTAGTTTATCATTACTACTTAAATCATATGTTCCACCTGTTAAAAAAGCAAGTCAAAATTAAATTATCAAGTTAATTGTAGCTATTTTTAATCTTAATGCTACAATTTTATTTTCTATTTTTCAATCTTTTATCTAAAAATCATTTTTCTTATTTTCTAGCTATCTTATATGGAATCTTTTTAACATTTTCTATTTTTTATAAATTTTAATTTAATTAAGTTTAATTTATGAATATTGATATAATTTATAAGATTTATTATTGATTTAAATAGTATATTAGATGAAATTAAAAATTTTTATATAAAAATAACTTGATAATGCTCTTTTTTTATCAAATAAATACATTAAATTAAATAAATTTTCCCTTGAAATCTTAAGAAAGTCCATGATTTATAATGATTTATCATGATAATATTAATGTGTAAATGATTTTTTGAACTTCCTAAACTATCGATATAAAAATAGTTTCATAACGATTAATTTATTGAAAAACCTTCATTAACAAGTTTTTTTTAAAATTCCTAAAAAATATATTTTCAAAAAATCTATCATGGTTTATCACGATTTACGGAAATTATTAAAATAATATTAAAAATTAAATAAAATTGATTTATATTGAAAAAAAGAAGTTAAATTCAATGTAAAATATTAGTTTAAAGAGTTTTTAACCTTTATAATTGAAAAATAAAATCAGTTTATAAGTTATTTTGAAAATATTATTTGAAAAAAATAGAAATTATAATGATTTTTAATTATAATAATTAATATTATCAATTCACCATATATAAAATTTTTTATTTGAATCAAATAAAAAAGTCTTTATTAATACATGTTGAAAGATAGTAGTATAATACTTGTAACTGTTTCATATTTTGTGGGAGAAATATGATACCCCTGTATTATGAAAAGAAATATAAGATAAAAAAAGAGGTTGAGAGAATGAGTTCATTAAAATCTCCTAAAGAAGTAGCTGTAGCAGTAGCAAATACTGGTGGAGCAAAAGCTAATACTTCTGTAGGTGACGCAATATTATTAAGTTTTCTTGCAGGTGCATACATTGCATTCGGTGGATTATTAGCTGAGATTGCAAATGCAGGAATGACAGCTGCAGGATATCCAATTGGTTTAAGCAAATTTGTATTCGGGGCAGTGTTCCCTGTAGGTTTAATAATGGTTATTATTTGTGGATCTGACTTATTCACTGGAAACTGTCTATACATGACCATGGGTGCATTAAGTGGTAAAAACTCATGGGGAGGATTAGGTAAAAACTGGGTTATTAGTTGGATTTTCAACTTAGTTGGTGGATTATTTGTAGCATATGTATTAGCATATTGTACTGGAATTATGTCTGCTGACCCATTTAAAGCTGGAGCAGTAACTGTAGCTACTACTAAAGCATTAGGTGGTGCAAAATTCATGGCTGCTGGAAAAGCAACTGCATCACTCACATGGACACAAGCTTTCCTTAGAGGAATCGGTTGTAACTGGCTTGTATGTCTAGCTTGTTGGTTAGCTGTTGCATCTGATGATGTAATAGGTAAAATCTTCGGTATCTGGTTCCCAATTATGGCTTTCGTTACTATCGGATTTGAGCACAGTGTAGCAAATATGTTCTTCATTCCTTTAGGTATTTTCTGTGGTGCTAAAATTACCTGGGCTGATATGTTTGTAAACAACTTAATTCCTGTAACTATTGGTAACATAGTTGGAGGGGCACTATTTGTAGCTTGTATATACTACCTTGTTTATATTAGAGAATAACTGAAAACAATAAAAAAGCTGTATTTAACTAAACACTAAAATGTTATAGAGTGCTAACATTTTTTTCTACAGCTTTTATTTTTAAATTATTTGGATTACAATTATAATTTAATATGGAGATTATAAAATGGTTGAGATTAAATATGTTCCAACCGTATGTCCATTTTGTGGAACTGGTTGCGGACTAAACCTCGTCGTTAAGGACGGTAAAGTCTGTGGTGTTGAACCATGGAAAAGAAACCCTGTTAACTCAGGAAAATTATGTCCAAAAGGAAACTTTTCATATCAATTTATTAATAGAGAAGATAGATTAACTACTCCTTTAATTAGGGAAAATGGAGAATTAAGAGAAGCTACTTGGGATGAAGCTTTAACTAAAGTTGCAAATAAATTAAACGAAGTAAAAGCTGAAGATCCTAATAAAATTGGTTTCTATGCATGTGCACGTTCACCTAACGAAAACATCTATGTAACACAGAAATTTGCAAGAGTAGCAGTTGGTACTCATAATGTAGATCACTGTGCACGTATTTGTCACGGTCCTACTGTAGCAGGACTTGCTAACACCTTTGGTTCAGGTGCTATGACTAATGGATTTGATTCCATCGAACAATCAGATTACATTATTGTTATTGGTGCAAACAGTATGGAAGCTCACCCATTGTTTGGACGTAAATTAATTAGGGCAAAAGAAAATAACGGTGCAAAAATTGTAGTAATCGATCCTCGTTATACTCCTACTGCAAGAATTGCTGATGTATACCTTGAATTTAAAACAGGTACTGATGTAGCTTTATTAAATGGTATGATGAAAATCATCATTGATGAAGGTCTTGAAGATAAAGAATTCATCAAGAACAGAACCAAAAACTATGAGGCATTTAAGGAAGTTGTTGAAAAATACGACTTAGACACTGTTGCTGAAATCACTGAAGCTGATAAAGACTTAATCAAACAAATTGCAATTGACTATGCTAAAGCTGATAAAGCAGCTATCGTATACTCATTAGGTATTACCGAACACTCACACGGTGTAGATAACGTAATGTCCACTGCTAACATGGCAATGTTAACCGGTAACCTTGGTAGAGAAGGTACTGGTGTAAACCCATTAAGAGGACAAAACAACGTACAAGGTGCTTGTGATATGGGTGCATTACCTACTGATTATGCAGGTTACCGTAAAGTAAAAGATCCTGAAACTACTGCTTGGATGAATGATTACTGGGGAGTAAATATGAGTACAACTCCAGGATTAACTTTAGTTGAAATGATGAATGCTGCATACGACGGTGATTTAAAAGTCTTATACATACCTGGTGAAGACCCTATGTTATCTGATGCTGATATTAACCATACTAGAAAGGCATTAGCTAACTTGGACATGTTGATTGTACAAGATTTATTCTTAACTGATACTGCACAAGTAGCAGATGTTGTATTCCCTGCAGCAGGATGGGGTGAACAAGACGGTACTTTCACTAATGGTGAAAGACGTGTTCAAAGAGTCCGTAAAGCTCAAGACCCACCTGGTGAAGCTATGTTAGATTGGAAGATTATGGAAGCTTTAGCTCAAAAAATGGGACCAGATGCACATCCTGAACAATTCCATTATGAAACTGCTCAAGATATTTGGGAAGAAATCAGAGAAGTTGCACCAGTTATGCATGGTATTACCTCTGATAGATTAGATACTCCTGAATCATGTCACTGGCCTTGTTTAAGCGAAGATGATCCATGTGGTCCATTGATGTATGAAGAAAAATTCTCACATCCTGACGGATTAGCTATATTCCAACCTTTAGAACACTTAGGACCTGTTGAAAAAACTGATGAAGAATATCCTTTACTCTTAACTACCACACGTCTTTTATTCCATTACCATGCAGCAATGACTAGAAGATGTGAAACTTTAGATAATGAGGTAAAAACAGGATATATTGAAATAAGTACTGAAGATGCTAATAAATTAGGTATTCTTGATAAAGAAATAGTAAGAGCAAGTTCAAGAAGAGGAACTATTGATATCCCTGCTAGAGTTACTGATGATATTAAACCTGGTATTGTTAATATCCCAATGCACTTTTCAGAATGTGCTGCAAATATGTTAACTAACTCTGATTCATTTGATCCTAAATCTAAAATGGTAGAACTTAAAGCTTGTGCTATTAAAGTTGAAAAAATCGAGGAGTAGATTTAGATGACATTCAAAGTAAATGATATGGCATATGCATACTCTGCTAATGATGCAATTAAAGAAAAAGGAGAATATGGTGGAGCAGTTACAACAATCATGAAATACTTACTTGAAGAGGGTATCGTTGATGCTGTTGTTGCTGTAGAAGAAGGATGGGATTTATACGATGCACAACCAATTCTTATTACCGACCCTGAAGATGTAATCAAATCTGCAGGTTCCCTTCACTGCGGTACATTAAACTTAGCTAAATTCTTAAGTAAATACTTAGATGGTGCAAGAGACATGAAAGTAGCAATCACCTGTAAACCATGTGATGCTATGACCATCAGGGAATTAATGAGAAAAGGTAAGATCATAGAAGATAATGTAATCATGATTGGTGTAAACTGTGGAGGAACTATGCCTCCTGTAGATACCATTAAAATGATTAAAGAAGTCTATGAAATGGATCCTACCAAGATTGTAAAAGAGGAAATTGAAAAAGGTAAACTTGTAATGGGTTATGCCGACGGAACTGAAAAGGCATTTAAAATAGATGACCTTGAAAAAGAAGGTAAAGGTAGACGTGAAAACTGTCAAAGATGTACCATGAACATTCCAACCAATGCAGATTTAGCATTAGGTAACTGGGGAGTTATTGGAGAATTATCTGGTAAAGCTACCTTTGTAGAAGTCTGTTCTGAAAAAGGTGCAGATATTTTAAATAAAGTAACCGATGCAGGACTTATTGAAGTTGCTGAACCTATTCCAAAAGGTGTTGAAATCCGTGAAAAAATCGATAATGTAATGGTTAAAAACGCTTCAAAACAAAGAGAAAAAGACTTCGCTGGTACCACTGGTGATATTCTTGATGTTTTAAAGATGTATAAAGGCCAATTATCCAAATGTATGAAATGTTACGGATGTCGTGAAGCATGTCCACTTTGTTTCTGTGAAGACTGCTGTCTTGAAGCAGACGGTCCTGAATGGGTACCTGGTGGATACACCCCTGCAGCACCATTCTTCCATTTAACTCGTATGGTACATATGGCAGATGCTTGTACTAACTGTGGCCAATGTAGTGAAGTATGTCCATGTGAAATTCCAGTATCAAAAATCTGGGCTACTGTTAATCAAAAAATCAGAGATGAATTTGATTACTACAGTGGTATTGATAACACCGATACACCATTACCATTCACCGAGTTCGAAGATACCGGTACTAGGGATTACTTAAAAAGAGGATTAAAATACTAATTTTTCCTCTATTTACTTTTTTCACTCAATTTTTAAAAACGATTCTTACTCTTAAAAAATATTTACTCTTTTTTAAACACTTTTTTTATAAACTTTATTATTTCTGAATTTAATTAAAATACAGTTATGGATTTAATATTATTTTTTTACATCTATATTTCCATTGCCGATATGTAAATAGTTATATAATGTATTAAACAGACTATTATTAGATAAAAATTTACAATTATTAAAAATATTATGGTGAGATTATGGCAGGAAAAGCTAACATGACCCCAGCAAATGGACATAGGGTTCAAGGTTTTTCAAGTGAATCATTTTTAGATGCAAATGAGATTATCAATAGTTTAAATCTTAAAGGTGATGAGAATTTTATGGATGCAGGTTGTGGAGACGGACATGCATCAATCGAGGCTTTAAAAATATTGAATGATAATGGGACAGTATATGGGGTAGATATATATGAGCCATCTATAGAGGATTTAAATAAATATAAAGAGGAGCATGATATTACGAATCTAATTCCACTTGTTGGAGATTTAACAGATCATGTGGATGTTGATGATGACTCAATGGATGTTATTTTAATGATCAATGTGTTCCATGGTTTTAAAGCAGTTAGAAAATTAGATGAAACTGTTGAGGAACTAAAGAGAATTATAAAACCTGGTGGAAAAATAGCAATTATGGACTATAAAAAACAAGAAACAAGACATGGTCCTCCATATCCAGTTAGAAGTAGTCCTGAGGAATTGGAAGAATTATTCAACAAACATGGACTTAAATTAGTATCATTAAATGATGATACAGGTGAGGATATCGAACAAGGTAAATCCCACTATTTAATTGTCTTTACAAAGTAGGATTATTTGGATAGTTTTATACTTTCTATTTTTTTTAAAATTCTAATTGGATTTCATCTTCTAATTTTTTAAAATATGCTTTTTTTTATCTGGTTTGGTTAAAATCTATTTTCACATGTTTTTCTATTTGTTTTTAATTTAATTAGTTAAATTTCATTTTAAGTAAATCAATAATGATAAAGTAAAATTAGTAGAAAAAACATATAATTTATATAATTTAAAAGATATTATTAATATGGTTAAAAATAAAAGCATGTGATAGATATGAAGGCATTAGGAAAAATAGTGGTTTTAATAATTGCTATATTACTTATATTTCTATTAAGTTCTAATGTATTATTTTTAGCAGAGGATACTAGTGAAAGTGTACAGGAGCCAGGTGTGGATATGGCCGCATTATGGTCTTTATCAACTGGATTTACCTGGATATATCCTGGTAGTTCAACTAATGCTGAAGGTAGTACTTTACATAATATATTCTTATTTAGTAATGGAAAACCATATGAAGATGCAAAGGAGATTATGCAATATTCATATAATGTTACTCCAAATATATGTGTTACAGTTAACAATAATGCATCAAATAGAATATTTGGAAATGACATGATTGATGATATTCGTCAAAAGAATTGGGGAGAAGGTAATGACAGGGGAGACGCAGTTGACGCTTCATTAGCTGAGCATCCTCCTAACATTCTTGGTGTTATTGAAAGTTTAATCACTGGTGATATACGAATATTCCCTATTTAACTATTAATCTAAACAATAATCCTTTTTATTGTTTTTATTAATATTTTCAAATTAAATTAAAATTTTTAATTTTAAAAAACTAGTTTTTTTATATACTTCATCTATATATCGATGATATTTTTTAGGGTACTTATGACAATTTTTAATCTTAAGATTTTTTAGTTTTTAGAAATAGTAATTTTTATATAATTTATTTAAATACATTTTATTTTTTAAAAAAAGTAATTTAAGGTATTATTAAAGATCTTATTATCTATTATCATTGTAATAAGGTTCTCTTTTATTAATACCAGTTAGAAATATCTCCCTTAACTCATCATCAGATGCACCATTTCTTAAAGGTCCAATTATATCAGTTAGGTTATCGTTTCTAAGTAAACATGGTTTAATTTTGCCAGATGGTGTAAGTCTAAGTCTTGAACAGTTCTTACAGAATCTTGTATTGTCCATTGGTTTTACAATCTCAATCTCGCCATTGCCGATATAATATTTACGGCGATCCTGCATAAATTCACGGACTTTAACACCATCTGCAATCTTAGCAAGCTTTTCCTCAATTGGGTTTATATTATAATGGTATTTCTTGCTGAAAACATTGTTGTCCTCACAGCTTTCACTTTCCATAAGTTCTATAATCTGTAGAATAAGTCCGTGCTCACGGCAGAAATCAAACATTTCCCATACCTCATCCTGGTTAATATCCTTCATTAGGACCATATTGATCTTAACAGGGTAAAGACCTACATCAACAGCTTTAAGGATACCGTCTTTTACACTTTGAAGATAGTCCTTGTGGGTTATGAACTTATAGGTGTCTCTGTTTAAGGTATCAAGACTAACGTTCACACGGTTTAATCCTGCATCTTTTAAATCTTCAGCATATTTGGCAAGATAAGTACCGTTTGTCGTGATTGAGATATCTTTAAATCCAATCTTATTGATTTTATCAATAATTTCAACAATGTCTTTTCTAATTAATGGCTCTCCACCTGAGATCCTTATTTTCTTAACTCCTAATGTCTTTGCAACCTCGGATATTTTGGCAATCTCATCTGGTGTCATCTCTTCACTTGATGGAAGCATACCATCATGGTGACAATATAGGCAGTTAACATTGCATCTGTTTGTAATAGACATTCTAAAAGAGATTATAGGTCTATCATAATTATCTTTAACAGTCATGATAAACACCTATTTCTTGTTTTTAATGTTAATCTGAATGTCTTTAATATCCTTAACGCCATATTCCTCAATCTTTAAGGATTTTAACATTCCTAGAATTGTATCTTTTAAAAAATCATTTACAAATTCATTTAATCCGATTACAGTTCCGTCTATAGATAAACTGACATCTGCCTGTTTATCATATTCATAGTCCAAATCTCCATTAATGATTGCTTTGCCGATGGATTCTCCATCATGGTATCCGCAGTCCTTGGTAAATAAGGTCGGTACAATGTCATATCCAATAACCTCAGCCCTATCAACCAATTCCTTTACCTTCAAGTCACTAATGTTTTTAGCGTCTACAAGTGCCATTGTATATTCATCTTTAAGTTCTGGTGATGTTGAGATTTTTGGATAATTATAGTTCTTAAATCCTTCAATTACTACAAAATCAGGTTCTTCTATCATTTTTATTAAAAACAATAGCCTTTCCAATGAAAATACCTCGTCAATATTAAAGTATGTTCTAGCACCAACACCTACTGTAAACTGGGATCCTGCTTCTGTGTGCTTATATGTATCGGTTCCTTCATGATCCATTTCCATTTGATGATGGGAATGTTTAATGCTAGCAACTTTATATCCTCTGTCTGTTAACTCCTTAATGATACGGACAGTTAATGAGGTTTTTCCTGTATCTTTTTTACCTACCACTGATATTATTCTCATTATTATCCCTCTAAATAATAGGATAAATTAAATTTTCCTTAAAAAAAATAATATTCCTTTCTAAAAAATATTACTTAATTAAATTATTCCTTTAATAATATTATTATTAATATATTTACTTTTATAAATATAATATTTTTCAATTGATTTTCCTATGGAAAAACTATTCCGTATTTAGCTGATTTTTTTGACAGATATTATAGAATTTCTTTGTAATCATTCATGTCATTAACTTATTTTTAATCAAAACTGGGATTTTATGAATTCTTTAAATATTAATTTCATAATGGGTTCTAGTAATATTTCGGGTGTACTTTTTTTTTAATGTTAATTTGTTAAAATTTTTTAGTAGGATTTCAAGTGTAATATCTTAGTTAAT
This sequence comes from Methanobrevibacter sp. AbM4, assembly GCF_000404165.1. Taxonomy (NCBI): domain Archaea; kingdom Methanobacteriati; phylum Methanobacteriota; class Methanobacteria; order Methanobacteriales; family Methanobacteriaceae; genus Methanobrevibacter; species Methanobrevibacter sp. AbM4. The sequence goes on from NC_021355.1 coordinate 183,815, forward strand.
ACTAATCTATTAATAAGTATTAAAAAAAGTGTAGTATTAACACATCTATAAAAGTTATTATAAATTTTAACTAAAAATTCATGGAAAAATCATCATTTTTCACCTTTTTTTAGGAAATTTTTTCTTACCTCTTAAAATTAAAATTTTCTTTGAATTATAATTTATGAATGAATGATTCTTTTTTTAATTAATAAATAATTTTAAGCATTTTATATATTAAAATATTCTTTAATACTTCTTTTTTTATAAAATAAACTTTCTATATTTAAAAAATAAAAATAAAAATGTGTATTTAGTACACACTTACTTATAAAATTTTTGGCTTGTATCTTGGGACAATGTTTATATATGCATAAAACATATGTGTAATTAATACACATGGTAGATAATATGCCGAAACATATAGCATCTGGTCTTAAATACAAGGCTGCAGTTGAGTTAAAAAGTAGGGGTTTTACTCATAAAGAGATTGCTGAAAAGCTAGATATTGATCGTTCTACTGTTTCACATTATCTTAATGGTAGTAACTTATCTTGGGGCTCTATTGAGGTTGCAGATACGATTATAAATATGTGTCCTAAAGATTTTTTATCAATGGTGCAAGTCTTGTTTAAGGATTTGGATAATATTCGTACTATGGTTTCTATTCTTAAAGACAAGGAATATAAAACCATTATTACGAATTCATGTATTGGCTGCGGATTATGTGTAGATTTATGTGTAATGAAGGCTATTAAACTAGATTCATTAAAAGCCAAAATAGAATCTGATTTATGCTGTGGATGTCTTACTTGTGAAGAAGAATGTCCTACACATTCAATCAGAATTTTGGAGGTTAATAAATGATCAAAAACGAGAAAGAAATTAATGGTAATGACTTTAAAATTATAAGATCAGCAGAAGAATTACGTACTCTTTCTTTCAACGATCATGTTTGTATTGGTTGTGGAATTTGTGAATCCACATGTCCTGTTGAAGCTATAACTTTAGAGAACATAGCAAGTATTCAACGTAATTATACTGGAACTTATTTCAGTGGACATGAAAAAATCGCTCAAAATAATGTTTTAGAAACTAATAAAGCAGGAAACCTTACCAAACTTAGTATCGATGAAGAAAAATGTGTTCTTTGTGGAATGTGTAGTGGATTATGCCCTGCAGATGCATTAAATTTAACAATTGATGATGAACCAATTGAAAACATCGAAGGATACCCATCATATATTTCTAGTGCAGAAATTGATGATGAAGAATGTATTTATTGTGGTAATTGTGAAATTGCATGTCCTAGAGATGCAATTACTGTACAAAGAAAATTACCTGACAGATCTAAATTGGTCACTGGTGAAATTGAAGTAATTGAGGAAGAATGTATTCACTGTGGAATCTGTGAGGAAATGTGTCCTGCAGATGCAATTGATGTAACTAAAACAATTGGTAAAGAATCAATTGAAATTGATACTGATAAATGTGTATACTGTTTAGTATGTAAAAGATCCTGTCCTGTAGACGCTATTAAAGCTTTATGTAGATTATGTTCCTATGGAGAATATGATTTAGATGAAAACGATGCAAAAGTAACTGGTTCTACTATTATTGATCAATCTATTTGTATTAAATGTGGATGGTGTGCTGGTGTATGTCCTACTGATGCTGCAAAAGTTGAAAAAGCATTTGTTGGTAAATTAGTAACTTACCCAGATAAATGTGGTACTTGTGGAGCATGTATAGATGTATGTCCATGTAATGCATTATCCTTCCCTAAAGTAGATGCACCAGGTGTAAGATCTATTCAAATCGTTTCAAATGATGATTATTGTATTAAATGTGGAGCATGTGCAAGAATCTGTCCTAATGACGCAATAGAAGTAACTAGAACTAGTATCAAATACACTCCTACCAGTTCTGAATCTTGGACAGATGCTTTAGAAGCTTTAAAAGATTAGGTGATATAGATGGAACTTAAAGTAAATCAAGATAATTGTTTAGGATGTGGAGTCTGTGTTGTAGCATGTCCTATTAACGCTTCCATTAGTCCAGAAGTAGCTGGTGGACACGGTTCAAAAACAGAGGAAACCATAATGATGGTAGAAAATGGTTTCATTAAATTATTTTCACCTGAAAAATGTGATGAATGTGGAACATGTCAAATGTTCTGTCCTGTAGACGCAATTTGGTTAGAATAAGGTGATATTTATGCATTATGCAAATACTTATTTAAGTAAACCTGTAGTCGGTGATTTAGAACAACCATCCGGTGAAGGTTCAGAAAAAATATTACATTGTATGTTAAATACCGGATCCGATATTTACCAAGGTGCTTGTAAGAAAAGAGGTTCTACTTTAAAAGAAGAATATAAAAATGCATCAGGAACCTGTTATATGGATCCTAGAGACATGGCAAAATTAGGTGTTAACAACTGGGATACTGTACTTGTTAAAACTGATTATGGTGAAGTTGTTGTAAACGCTGCTAAATCTAGGGATGCACCTCATGAAGGAACAGTATTTATTTGTAAAGGACCATGGGCAAATACTGTAGTAAGTCATGAAACTTACTGTTGTTCAGATCCTACATACAAAGGGGTTAAATGTACTGTTGAAAAAACAGATAGAAAAGTTTTATTAATGGCTGATCTCATGAGATTAGTTTATAAAAAATATGTTAATGAAACTGATGATGAAGTAATTGAAAATATGCCATCATTAGGTGAAAGACCTGTTTATAGAGGACGTAAATGGGAGGAATTCGATGACTTATGAACCACCAGTAACTGATTATGATGAAATTGTAGAAAACTGTACATGTGCATTCTGTGGATGTAACTGTGATGATTTAGACTACTTAATTAAAGACGGTCATGTAGTTGCTGTAAGACATGCATGCAGATTAGGTGCAAGTAAAATTATGGAAGATATGGATCAAAGATTGATTGTACCTATGGTTAGAGGAGAAGACGGAGAACTTGAAGAAACTGATTGGGATACAGCACTTGATACTGCTGCAAAATACATTGCAGAATCTGTTAGACCTGTATTCTATGGTTGGTCTGAAACCTCTATCGAATGTATGAAAGAAGGACTTGAATTAGGTCAATATATTGGTGCTGTTTTAGATAACCAAGCTACCATTTGTCACGGACCTAGTTTACAAGCTGTTCAAAATGCAGGATACCCTATTCAAACCTTAGGTGAAGTTAAAAACAGGGCAGATATGATTGTTTACTCTGGTAGTAACGCTATGAACTCTCACCCAAGACACATGGCTAGATACTCCGTATTCCCTCGTGGATACTTCAGACAAAGAGGAAGATTTGATAGAACTGTTGTAACTATGGATCCAAAATTCTCAGATACTGCAAAAATGTCTGATAAATGGATTGGATTTGAACAAAACGGTGATTACGGTTTCTACAATGCTATTAGAGCTGTAATTAAAGGTAAAAAACTTACTCAGAATGTTGTTTCTGGAATTCCTAAAGAAGATATCTATGAATTAGTAGATGAAATGAAACATGCAGAATTCGGTGTTCTCTTCTTCGGTTTAGGTTTAACCCATACTTTATCAAAACAAAGAAACATTGATATTGCAATTAAAATGGTTATGGACTTAAACAAAGAAAGTAAATGGGGACTTACTCCTATGAGAGGTCACTTTAACGTAAACGGTTTCAACATCTTTATGGCTTATGAAACTGGATTTGCATTCGGTGTTGACTTCTGTAGAGGATATGCAAGATATATGTTAGGTGAAACTAACACTATAGATTTACTTGTAAGAAAAGAACCAGATGTATTTATGGTAATTGCAGCTGATCCTGGTGCTCACTTCCCTAATGGAGCAAACCAACACTTAGCTCATATCCCAGTTATTCAAATTGATATTCACTGGGGACCATCTACTGAACTTGCAGATGTTGTATTACCTGGTTCATTTATTGGTGTAGAATGTGCTGGTACCAGTTATCGTATGGATGGTGTACCTATCTACATGAAAAAAGCAATTGATAAACCAGAAACCTGTCGTGATGATGAATGGATTGTACGTGAACTTAAAGAAAGAGTTATGAAACTTAGAGAAGAACCTAACGTAGCTCCTAAATACGTACCTAACCCGGCAGCAGAATAAAAATATAGGTGATTTTATGGAATATATACTTAAAAATGGTATTGTTTACGATCCTGCTAATGAAATAAATGCTGAGAAAAAAGATGTATACTTCAAAGACGGAAAAATCGTTGAAGACGTTTCTTCTGCTGCAAAAGTTATTGATGTAACTGATAAAATCGTTATGCCAGCAGGTGTAGATACACACGCTCACGTTGCAGGACCAAAATTAGTTTTAGGAAGATTATACAGACCTGAAGATTCAAGAAGAGGAGTAACTCAAAAAACTAAAGTAGAAAAAGGAGAATCAGGATTTTCCATTCCTAGTTGTCCTACTACTGGTTACAGATATTCAAGAATGGGTTATGGTACTGTTTGTGAAGCAGCTATGCCTCCTTTAGAAGCAAAACACACTCACGAAGAAATTGGTATCATTCCAAACCTCGATATTAACCCATTAACCTTATTCGGTAACAACTGGTTTGTATTAGAACTTGCTAGAGAAAACAAAATTGATGAACTTGCAGCATTTATCTCTGCATGGTTAAAAATTACAAAAGGATATGGTGTAAAGATTGTAAACCCTTGTGGTAGTGAAGCATGGGGTTGGGGTATGAATGTACACGGATATGATGATAAACCACCATATTTCGATGTAACCTCAAGACAAGTTGTAAGATCACTTGCAAAAGCAAATGAAAAATTAGGACTTCCTCACTCCATTCATATACACCCTAATGATTTAGGACACCCAGGTAACACCGGTACTACTATTGAAACTCTTGACTCACTTAAAGATATCGTCAAAAGTACTAAAAAAGCAGCATCAGTAAGGGATCAAATTGTACACTGTACCCACATGCAATTCCACTCATACTCTGGAACCAACTGGAAGAACGCTGGATCAGGAGCTCAAGATCTTGCTAAATTCATGAACCATTGTAATTATGCTACTGGAGATATTGGTCAAGTAACCTTAGATGAAACTACTACCATGACTGCAGATGCACCAATGGAATATGATTTATACCAATTATCCGGATTAAAATGGGTTAACGCAGATATTGAATGTGAAACTGCTGCAGGTATTATACCATGTATTTACTCACCTAAGACCCCTGTTAGTACTTTACAATGGGCTATTGGTCTTGAATTATTCTTACTCATTAAAGACCCATGGCAAATTAACTTAACCACAGACCATCCTAATGCAGGACCATTCACCAGATACCCAAGAATTATCTCTTGGTTAATGAGTGCTCCAAAAAGGATGTCTATGATTGAAAACGGTGAAGTACACAAATGGTCTTACAAGAGAACTTCCCTTGCTACCCTTGACAGAGAATATGATTTCTACGACATAGCTACTATTACAAGAGCAGCTAACGCAAAAATCCATGGTTTCACTGACAGAGGTAACTTATCCGTTGGATCTAATGCAGATATTGCTGTATACGATATTAACCCTAATGACTTTGACCCATCTAAAAACCCAGATGCTGTTGAAAAAGCATTTAGCCGTGCTAAATACACTATTAAAGACGGTCAAATTGTTGTTAAAGATGGAGAAATTGTTAGTACAAAACCTTCCCACGTAATCTGGACCAATGTTAAAGGTATGGAAGAACAAGAAAAAGAAATTCTTGATAAAGTCATGCCATTCTTTACTCAATACTACTCAGTTAAATGGGAAAACTACAAAGTACACGACCACTTCTTATCCAACCCAATTAGAGTTGACGTAGAAGCTGAAGGTAAATAGGGTGATAAAATGAAAACTATTACTTTTGATGTAAAAAAACGAAATCAAATTGCATTAGAAATGGATGAAATTATTCCAGATACAATTTACACTTGGGAAGAAGCTGATTTCGATAAATATGCTGTTCCTGTAGGAAACTCCAGATTCCCATTAACCGATTTCTTTGATATTACAGTAGAAGGAACTGCTGACTCTCCTGCTGAAGTAAAAATGATCTTTAATGGGGACTGTGGAAGAGTTAAATATATTGGTACTAAAATGAGTGCTGGAGAGATTATAGTAAATGGTGATGTAGATTTACACGTAGGAGCGGAAATGTCCGGAGGATCCATTACTGTAAAAGGTAATACCGAAGCTCATGCTGGACGTGAAATGTCTGGAGGAAAACTCGAAATTTACGGAAACACCAAAGAATTCACTGGTGCTTCTTACATTGGTGAATGGAGAGGTATGTCCGGAGGACAAATCATAGTTCATGGAAATGCAGGAAAACAATGTGGTGAATGTCTTGTAGGGGGACATATCCACGTATTAGGTGACTGTGATATTCTTGCAGGTATCCACATGAGAAAAGGTCTTATTGAAATTGACGGTAATGTAAACCGTTGGCCTGGTGGTCAAATGAAAAACGGTAACATTGTTATTCACGGAAAACTCGGTAGATTACTTGAAGGTTTCGTAGAAGAAGAAATTGTTACCGATCCTGATGTAAAAGGTGTACAATTCAAAGGAACTTACATCAAATATAGAGGGGATATTGCTTTAAACGGTAAAGGACATTTATATCTTGATGCTGAGAAAAACAGAGACAAATTATCTGCATGGAAAGATGAAGATGATGAATATATCAGTCTCGGAGATAACAGATTAAGATAGAAAAGGGATTTAAAACCTTACAAACACAATTGGGTAGGGAATTTATTCCCTTTACTCAATACTTTCAAATGAACTTATTTTAAAAACGATTTTTACAAACAATTAAATACTTCTTTTATAAATTGATTATTTGATTAGTATTTACTCTAATTTTGATTTTAAACTGATTTTCTTATTTTAAATTACTTAATATTGTGTAATTAATTTGATTTTGATTTTAAGTTGCTTTTCTTATTTTAAATTATAGTTATTTATTTTAAATTTGATTGTGAATTGATTTTCTTTACTATTTTTATCTTCGATTAATCATTTTCACTTAAAATTCGATTTACATAAATTTTAAAATTAGATTTTTAATAGGGGTATTGCTTTATATTGGATGAAATTTTATTTAATCATTTAAAAATATTGTAGAAATCTAAATAAATAATATCAAAAGTTTTTAATAAATTGAAAAATAATACTTAATATAATAGATTATTTTAAAAATTCTAAGAGATGATATTATGGTACAAGATGGAGAAGAAATCCAAATGACTCCTGAAGAGGCAATTGATTATATCTTTAACAAGGTAAATGTTGGAGACACTTTAGAGTTATCTTATAATCGTATATATGCTCCTGGCGAAGTCATTAGTATTGTTGAACCAGATGAAGAAACCGGTGAAGGTGTAAGGGTCAACTTAGAGCTTAATGGTAAAATGTTAAATGACTGTGTTGAAGTTGATTTAAATAATATTAAAGATGAGTTAATTGAGGTTCATCATATACATGATGGAGAGGAAATAGTAATAGAAATATTATAGACATGACTTTATTGACAATTCTTAATTAGAATCTTTATATTTTTTATAAATTTTTAAGATATTTCACTTTATTTTTAACCAAAGACCTTAGAAACTTTATTAATTTTTTCATCTTTTTTTATTATTTTATTAAGATTTATTTTTAAATATTTAAGTGAGTCTTGATGTTTTATTTATTAAAAGATAATTTTTTTTAATAAGTTAATGTAGGACTGTAATCTGTTTTGATGGGGATTATAAAAATAGGGGGTTATCGATTTTAATTAAGAAATAGTTTTTTTTAATAATTTAATGTAAATATGTTTTTTTAATTGTTTTTTTTTTTTGATAGGGAGCTACAGAAATAGAATTTTATTATTTAAACTAAGAAATAGTTTTATTTATTAGATTGGATATTTTTTAATATAAAAAAATATTTAAAAAATTAAAAATAATAGAGGTAATCTATTCATCAATTACTTCATAGTAGGAACCAATTGCACATGCCTTACAAACCGGTTTTCCACCACGGTAAACTTGTTGATCATCAGCTATTTTCTCACCACATACTGAACAGAATGTTGAGGTGTGAAGTGCTCCTGGTTTTTGAGCTTCTTTAAGTCCTACAATTCTTACCTTTTCAACATTGAATAACTCTTCCGGTGGGGTCTCCCTAAATCTTTTGACCATTTCTTCTTTAGTTTCACATTGATCTCCAGGTTTGTTTGCATCTGCATCAGATACTCTGATTGCCTCCTCGGTGTCCATGTTATAGAATGTGACTGCAAATCTACCATAGTACATTTGTTTCAATGCTCTTTTTCCCATGTTACAATGGGTTACAACTAAGATAGCATCAGACATACATCTATCGTTTTCAACAAATACCATTAAATTTTTATGTCTTTTGTTAAGTTCCATTCCCATTAATTCCATTCCATACATAGCAAGTTTGGTTCCAATAGCTATTCCTCCACAGACTTCACCATGGAATTCTTTAACTTTTGCAAGTTGTTCATCATATTCTTTTAAGTCCATTTTTTCACCTTTATTAATTTTATTTATTTATTTATTTATTTATTTGATTTGATTATATAATCAACATAAGTATTTATAAACAATATTTGGCTTTAATCTTCCAGTATAAGCCATAACTTTTCATTATCTAATTATTCATAAGGAACACACAGTTTCCGATTGTCCTCAAGCTCAATCAATCTTACATTATTAACGTCATATGCTTTTTTAATATTCTCTTCCGTTACAACCTCGTTGGGATTTCCAAAAGCTATAAAATGTTTGTCCTTCATAACTGCTACCTTGTTGCTTGCAATGAATGCATGATCTGGGTTGTGGATACTCATTATAACTGACAATCCGCTGGCAGCTAACTCTTTTATGATATTCAATAGTCTGAATTGATTTCCAAAGTCAAGGTGTGAGGTAGGTTCATCTAAAATAAGTATATCCGGTTCCTGAGCCAGAACCCTTGCAAGAAATACTAATTGCCTTTCCCCTCCACTGATGTTTGTGTAGTTTTTATCTTTGAGATATTCTATGTTTAATGTTTTAAGTGCATTGTCCGCTATTTCTATATCCTCTTTTTTTGGGGATTCCGTTAGATTAACGTAAGGTGCCCTTCCCATTATCACAACTTCCTCAACTGTAAATGGAAATGTTGGAATATGTCCCTGTGGAATATATCCGATATTTCTGGATATTTCCTTAAAGTCCATACTTTGGATGTTTTTACCTTTAATCAATATTTTCCCTTTCTCTGGTTTGTTGATGCCATTCAAACATTTAAGAAGTGTGGTTTTACCGGTTCCATTTGGACCTAAAATAGATAGGACATCTCCCCTGTCTATATTAAAGGTTATGTCCTCAAATATAAATGGGGATTCATCATCATATCTAAATGAGATATCTTCAACATCTAATAACTTTTCCATATTTACACTTCTTTTATAAGATATTTTATTTTTAATATTAAATTCTATAGAACACTTTGGTAAAAATTACATTTTAATTAAAACTATGACCATTCTGAGTAACCTTTTCTAAGTAAGTATAAGAATATTGGCACACCAATCACAGCAGTTAAAATACCTATCGGGATTTCAATACTTATTATGCTTCTAGATATATCTTCAATCAAAAGTAGGAAGCTTGCACCAATACTTAATGATGCAGGTATTAATATCCTGTGGTCTGGACCTACAATCATACGGGTAAGGTGTGGTACAAGAAGTCCCACCCATCCTATGATTCCACTTATGGACACTGACGCCGAGGTGATAAGTGTTGCAGCTGTGATGATAATCAATCTTAACTTTTCCGGGTTTTCACCTAAGGCCTGAGCCTCCTCGTCACCCATTGCAAGTAAATTTATTCTCCATCTTAGAGCCATTAGGATTACCAGGCCTATGACTATGGGAATTAATGCTATTAATAATTTGTTTGAGGTAATACTTGAAAGGCTACCCATTAGCCAGTAAACGATTTGAGGCAATTTGTTATATGGGTCTGCAATAAATTTGGCAGCGGAAATTAATGCATTGAAAAACGCAGAGATTCCAACTCCTGCAAGAACCAACACAAGTATTCCTCCACTTTTATATGATTTGGATATTATATATGTAATGGAAACTGATATGATTCCGAATATAAACCCAAACATTTGTATAAACACATTCCCCATTGATAGGAGAATGGCGATACTTGCCACGAATCCTGCACCGTTTGCAACACCTAAAAGGTCAGGTGATACAAGGGGGTTTTTAAAAATACCCTGAAATGCAGCACCTGCAATTGACAGTGACGCACCTACTAACATCGCGGCTATGATTCTTGGAAGTCTTATCTGAAATACTATGGTTGAAACTGATGGAGAAACAGTAAGTGAAGGTATTATAGGACTTAATATTGTTTTAATAACATCAATAGGAGCTATTGGATACCTTCCAATTGCAAATGATAAAAAGAACATTATTATTGGAAGTAGTATTAATAATGTCCATTCCAATATCTTGTTATCTTCTATTTTTCCACCATTTTCTAATTGCTATCATTAAATTCTTTATTCTCTCTATTAAAGTTCCCTTATGCTTGTAATATTACATATTTGTCTCGTTTAATTCAGAATTTTTAAGTAATTCTGTAATCTGATCATCACTTAGGTCAATATGATAAAACTCATTATAAAATTCATGGGTTTCATCCTTTAAGTTAATGTCCTTAAATTTCTCTGGATAAATTACTTTGGCAGTCCAAGGGACCCCCATTATCATATTAGCACCTACAGGTCGGTCAAACCATTTGTATGGTGAGGAAGGGGTAAATAAACTTGATGGTTCTTAACTGCTTTTATATTGGACCACTTTGAGTTATTATATACGCCGTTATAGAATTCAGAGTCTGTAGTTATGATTATATCAGGGTTCCATTTTATTACCTGTTCAATTGAAACTTGCACACTACTTGAGGAATTGGAATTTCCAATGTCTGCAACATTCTTTCCTCCACATAAGTCAATTAATTGGCCATGTACAGAATCTGAAGGATCAGTTGATAGACCATCGCTACTTTCGGCATAGTATACCTTTTTCCTTTCATTATCCGGAATGTTTTTAGCTACACTTTCAACTTTATTGATGTTCTTTTCATTAAATTCGTTAAGTTCTTTAGCTTTTGACTCTTCACCAACTACCTTTCCAACAAATTCAATAGAGGAATTCATTGTAGTAATATTTGTATCATCGTAAACTGCAACATCAGGTATTGAACCAAATTTTTTCTGTCTATCTTCCACATCGGATACTTCACCACTTTCATCTACAGAGTCAAATATAATCTCTGGTTCTGTAGCTAAAAATTGTTCATAGTTTCCTGTCTGTGTTCCATACCAACCGCCTATATTCGGATAATTCTGATATTGGCTAGGCACATACTTTAATTCGTCACTTGTCCATTGGAAGTTCATTCCTCCTAATTTATCCGGAGCATTCATGTAAAGTATTGTGGTAATTGGAGGGCTAGTGGAAACAACTTTACTAACACTTTCAGGTACAGTTAAACTTCTATTTGCCATGTCTGTTATGGTATGATTTTCATTAGATTTAACTGAGGAAGGTGTTAAAAAAACGTTTACAGCAATTAAAGATGGGTGTATTTTTGTATTTGGAATTTTTTAATCGATTCTATTAGAAAAATTATATCTAATAATGTTTTAATCCCTTAATTGAAAATGTCTGTTATTTCTTTAAATTGTTAAAAATGGTGTTTAAATTTATTGAATAGTTTTTATTTCTTAAAATTATTCCAATTAAGATTAAAAATAGTATTTATTTGATTTAAAGTGTATTTGGTTAAATTAAAAATAGCATATTATAATCTGTTTTATGGGATTTATATAAATCCATAAAAGATTTCATAATTGTAGATAAAATATTAAAAATGGGAGAAATTTGTAGTTTATTTATTCGAGTACTGCATGTCTTTTTTTCAAGTCATTTTCGGTTTTACCTAGCCTGTTCATTAGTTCACATATGAGTCCGTCTAGAAATATAAGTGAGGTCAATTCAAAAGCAGTACCTAATGGAGTAAGTGATGTGTAATTACCATCGATTTGACGTTTAAGATAATTTTTATCATCTGCTTCAGCTTTAGTTCTTCCTCTAACATATATGGAAACATCGGATATTTTTCCTAGGGATGATTCCGGATATGAAGTTAGGGACAATATTCTTGCTCCTCTTTTTTTGGATGTTTTTGCAGCAGAGACAATTGTGTTAGTTTCCCCTGAACCTGAAATTGCCAAAATACAGTCCTCATCATTTATTGCAGGGGATATGGTCTCTCCAACAACATATGCACTTATTCCTAAATGCATTAATCTCATTGCAAAAGCTTTTGCAACAAGTCCTGATCTGCCTGCGCCTATTACAAAAACGTTCTCGGCATCGGTAATCTCATTCATAAAATTATTAATTTCATCATTGTCAAGATAGGTTTCAGCTTCCTTTACATTCTCTATAATCGCTTCAATAGATGATTTCATTAACTCCATATTAATCTTCCTATATATTATCTAAACATTATTTTTATAATAATAACTATAATATACTATATATTAATTTTGATTTAGATTAAAAAATTAGCAATTATTAATTATATTAAAAGGCATGATCATGACTGATGAGGTAAAACCGGTGATTGGTATTGAAATAAATGATAAGATTTATAATTATAAGTTATTTCAATCTTTAGACCTATTATCTAAAACATTTTCTCAAAGGAAAGCAGCTAAAAAGTTAGGCATTTCCCATTCTGTTTTTAACAGAAGAATCATTAATGCAGAAAAGTCTTTGGGATATAAGCTTGTAGATAAGGTAGGCTCTGGAAGTGAACTTACAGATAAGGGTTTTGAACTTTTGGATATTTATCATACCTATAACAATCGTCTTAAAAAATCAGATAATATTCGTATTGCTGGGGGACATATTATTACAGGTTTAATTGAATCATTAGATTTGCCTTTCAATATTCAGGTTCTAAGTACAGATAATGATAATGCATATGACCTTGCAAAGGATGATTTGATTGATATTCTTGCTTTGGACGATCCTCTTTTGGCATTTAAGGAGGATTTAAATTTCACTCCTATAGCATTTGATTCATTGGTTCTTGTTTCAAACGATGAAAACAATCAGAAGATAAATGCTATAGATGATTTATCCAATTTGGATTTTGTATCTGTTAAGGGTACAGCTCAGAGATTGGTATGGGATACATTAAATTTTAATGATATTGAGTATAATATAGTAAAAGAAGTTAAATCTCAGTTTGATGCGTTTAAACTTGTTAAGAACTCTGATAATCTCTACACTTTCCTAAATGCCAGCTATTTTAAAGGTAATTCTGTTTTAAAAAATCAGACAAGACATTCGTTAGGTTTGGTATATAATCCTGGATATGACGGTAAGGTTGATGATTTTGTTGAGTATATATTAAATAAATGTTCTGATGTCATTCGATTAGAGGGTTTTACTCCAATAGGATATTAAAAATAAAAGAATATTCTTTAATATTAATAATCCTATATTAATATTAGATATTGTAGGATTGTTCCAAATCTAAGTGTTGTACAAAAGAAAATCACAAAGGTATATAGTAATAATCTAGTTTTAAATGTAGGTTTATATGTATCATTAATATTTAATATCATTGGAGCAAATACAAGTAGAGGTAATAGATATCTGCCTTGAACACCTAATATTAAATCGAAACGTTTTGTATAAGATAAGTATAATGTGGTAATTGTTCCAAATAGGATTATCAGTCCTATGAAGAATATTCCTACCCTTCCACTTCTTTTAATTTTCTTATTCTGCGGATAAATTATACAGAATATTAAAAAGGATATTAAAGCTACTCCCATGGTGGCATCATTAATAAGTCCGTTATTACCAAAATGAAACATATTTTTCAGTAAAAATGAATGTAACTGTGGATGTAACATGCTTTGTATATAGGAGATTGGATGATGTAATATGTATGCTTTATGACTTGCCTCATTTCTAAGGTAGTACATCCTGTTTCCGCAGTTTGCAATTACTTTGTTTGCATATAGCTTTAACCATAATTCTGTAAGTAAACTAATAGCTAAAAATCCGACTACTTTCAATATGTTTGTTTTATTATTTTTGAATTTGGATTTAGGTATTAGAAATATTAACAATCCTAATGCTATGAATGTTATTTTCGTTAATGCACATAATAATGTTAAAGTGGAAAAGATTGCTATATGTTTCCAAGTTAGGGTATGATCCTCTAATTCATACATGTATAGGAAATATCCAATTACAAGTAACATCAATGAATTTATGGTCGCATCTATGCTTATTATTGAGGCTTGGGCAATGGATAATGGGAAACAGGCACATACAAATAATGCTTCTTTATATATTGGAGCTTTTTTAATTGCATATGATGCTATTCCTGCATATAATATTAAATTAAACAATCTTCCAAGCCATAATAACCATATATTATTTAAATCTAATATCTTTGCTATACACATTCCAATTGCAGGTGCAATATATCCATAAAAAGGATTTTGGGCAAATGCACAATAAACAAATGTCGGTGTGTAATCTATCTTTTGAGTATCCCACGGGGTTTGAAATATTGTCTTTTGAAACAAGGCTCCATGGTATTCATTTTTCTGATTGATTAAATAGATTGACCTTATGCTTATATAATCTTTATGAGTTAGATTATTGCTTGGATTATCAATATACTGAGGGATTAATTCTCCTCTGGAGGTTAATTCTGCCCTTACAATATGTTCAAATTCATCAGGTCCCCCATATATTGGAGTTAAAAAGACTAAACATAAACCAAAGACAATGATAATTAAGAAAGCTACTTTGTGTATGGGCAATTCTTTTTTGTTTATGATTAATAATAAAATACAGCTTAATGTGGTGAATACTGTAAATCCTGCTAGAGCAGTTTTTGGTCCGAATTTACTTGTATAAATAAATAATATTGAAAATAAGAGGTATATAACCAAATACCATTTTATGCTTAAAACTTCTTCTTTTAAACCTTTTAAATATGTATTAATCGAGGACATATCTATTCACCCTTTATCAATAATATTTTATTTTATTATTATTATTATTATTATTATTATTATTATTATTATTATTATTATTATTATTATTCTTATTATTTAATGTTTTGTAAAATTAGGAGTATTGTCTTTTTTATTTTGTATTGTCTTTTAAATTAGTATTTGGCTATTTATGTCTGTTTTTTGAAAAATTAATCTGTTTTTATGATTATCTGTGTATATGATATTCAATACATTGGATTGTATTTTATATCAATACTTTTCACATACTATGAAAATTTATTATTATAATATAGAATCTAAATATTATCACAAGATTTTTATAGTAATTTTTTCTTAAAATTATAATATCTTACTTATATTTTTTCTTTAATCATTAAGGGGTATTCCTTTTATTATTGGGCTATAACTTAAATTTTTGAAGAATTCATTGTTTTTTTATTTATTTTTATTTAATAAGGTGATTTTATGGATGAAAACCCTAAATTATTGGTTATTGGACACACAGCCTCAGATGTTATTATTCAGGTTAATGATTTTCCAAAAATAAATACATCTACCCATATGGAGTCTATGAAAAAATTATATGGGGGTGCTGGTGCCAATGTAGCTATGGTTGCAGCTATTTGTGGATTAGATACTACTTTAGTCTCTGCTGTAGGTGAGAACTTTAAACAATCTGATTATTATAACTCTTTTGAGGATAACAATATTAATACAGATTATTTAATCTATGTGGAAGGGGAACCTAACGCCACAGCTATCATGGTAAACAATGATAATAGTGATCAGGTAACTTATTTCTATGAAGGTGCAGGAGGTAAATTCTCCAATTATGATGTGCCTGTAGAGGCTATTGATAAAGTTGATTTTGTACATCTTGCAACAGGCGATCCAGACTATAATTGGAAGGCATCTTGCGAGGCTAAAAGGCAAGGTAAGGGCGTGTCATTTGATCCAGGTCAGGACTTAACCATATATCCTGCAGAAAGACTTAAACAGGTCATTGAAAATTCCACCATATTATTCGGTAATAATTATGAGATTGATAGAATCATAAATATCTTAGGTATGGATATCGATGGTTTACTTGGTTTAGGTCCCGAAATAATTATTAAAACATGTAGGGAGAATGGTAGTATATTGTATACCAAAGAGGGTAAAATTACTGTAGATGCCATTTCAAGACCTGCCGTAGATCCAACAGGCGCGGGAGATTCATATAAAGCTGCATTTTTATATTATTACCTTAATGACAAATCTTTAGAAGAGGCTATTAAATTCGCATCTTCTGTTTCCTCATTTATTGTTGAAAAACAGGGATGTCAAACCAATATCCCTTCACTTCAACAAGCTTTAGAAAGGATGAACTCATTTTATGATGATTAATTCTTTTTTAGCTATTTTTTCTATTTTTTAATAATTTTTATTGTCTTAATGGATTTTAATTAATTTTTAACTTTTTTTTAATCATGGAACTTTGTTTGCCTGATTTCTTGACTTGACTTTGTTTTGGTTTTTTTTATCATTTATTTTTATTGGATTTGTTGACTTGACTTTGTTTTAGTTTTTTTATCATTGGGGTGGTTGTTTTAAATGAATTATTGGTTTTTAAATCAATTTTGGTTTTTTTAATCCTTATTTCATTTCAAATGGATTAATTTTTTATTATATTTTTTTTGTTAATCGGTTTTTAATTGCTTTTTAATCTTTTAATAAAGTCTTCTTTATTCTTATCAAATAAAACTTAATTTAATTAAAGATTAATAGATAATTTTAAATAAGATTAATATAAATCATTAAATATCAATTTAAATTGAGGTTTTACTTAATTCAACTTGATTTATTTAAAAATAACTTGATATTTTAATCATGTGGATTTTATAAATTTCAATTCTATTAATCGATTATGGTGTGATTATGACTCAATTAGAAGAAGCTAGATCAGGAAATATTACAGAAGAGATGAAAACCGTTGCACACAGGGAAGGGGTTTCCGAGGAATTTATATTAAACTCTGTTGCAAATGGTACAATTGTTATTCCAAAGAATATAAATCATGATATTAAGGCAACCGGTATAGGTGCAGGTCTTAAAACAAAGGTTAACGCAACTGTAGGTACCTCTACAGATATTGTTAACTTTGATGAAGAGGTATATAAGGCTCAGGTTGCAATCGATGCAGGTGCAGATTGTTTAATGGAGTTAAGTATTGGTGGGGATTTGGACGATATAAGAAAGAGAGTATTGGATATGTCTCCACTTCCGGTAGGTAGTGTTCCTGTTTATCAGGCAGCTATTGAATCTATTAGAGAAAATGGTTCTGTAATATACATGGAAGAAGATGACATGTTTAAAACCATTGAAAAACAGGCTAAAATGGGTATAGACTTTATGGCTATTCATTGTAGTGTAAATGTTGAAACATTAAAGAGACTTAAAAAACAAGGCCGTAAATGTGGTTTGGTATCCCGTGGGGGATCCTTTATCTCCTCATGGATGGTTGAAAACAAGAAAGAAAACCCTTTATATAAAAACTTTGATTATGTACTGGACATTGCAAAAGAATATGATGTTGTATTGTCCCTTGCAAATGCGATGAGGGCAGGTTCAATTGCTGATTCAACTGATAGGGCTCAAGTACAAGAACTCATTGTTTTAGGTGAATTGGTAGACCGTGCAAGGGATGCTGGGGTTCAAACTATGATAGAAGGTCCAGGTCATATTCCAATTAATGAGATTCCTGCAAATGTTACTATTCAGAAGAAATTATGTAGTAATGCACCATTTTATATGTTAGGACCTTTAGTATGTGATATTGCTCCAGGTTATGATCATATCGTATCAGCTATTGGTGCTGCAGAATCTGCTAAAGCAGGTGCAGACTTTATTTGTTATGTTACCCCTGCAGAACATTTGGCTTTACCATCTCCTGAAGACGTAAAAACTGGTGTGATTTCAACAAGAATTGGAGCATATGCTGGAGATATGGCTAAAGGTATACACCATGGTGAAAAGGACTTGGTAATGGCTGAGGCTCGTAAGTCTTTAGACTGGGAAGCTCAGTATAATGCTGCTATTTCACCTGAAGATGCACGTGCAAAAAGAGCAAACAGGCCTCCTTCAGATAGTGACGCATGTACCATGTGTGGAGATTACTGTGCTATTAAGATAGTTAATGGGTGGTTGGATAAAGCAGATGAGGATGTTTTTGACGGTATTTAAAACTATTGAAAATTCTCTTTTATCATTTTTATCCTTAAATTTTTAATATTTTCATTATTGTTGATTTATTTTTTCTTATTTTTCATTGGTTTTTACAGATATTCTTTATATTGATTTTTTATAATTGGATTTATTAAGATTAATATTTTAAATGGTTTTATAATGATATTTTTAGTTTATAAGACTTTTAATATATTTAAAATCCTGATTTTTTCAAATAGTTTTCACGTCCTCGATATTATTAAATACTAATTTTTATAAAAATTACTAGTAGAAAATTAATAATTTTATTTTTTTACATATTTCTTTAAATTAAATTTTAAGAATTATAATCTTTTTTATATATAAATAAGGGATATTATGGATTACTTTGATAGATTAGAAAAAGAAACACTTGAACTCTATGATATTGCTAATGAAGCTCGTTCTAAAGGTTTGGATATGACTACAGAATGTGAAATTCCTAGGGCAAAGGATTTAGCAGAAAGAGTAGAAGGGCTTGTTGGTCCTGAAGGTGTTGCTAAAAGAATCAAAGAACTAGAAGCAGAATTAAATGACCGTGAAAAGGTGGCTTTTGAGATTGCTGCAGAGATTGCCTCTCAGGATATTGAAGAGGAAGGCAAGGCTGCCGAGGAAAAACGTCAACAACTTGCAGATCAGGGTTTAAGAACTGCTTTAGCTATTCTTACTGAGGGAGTAGTAGCGGCTCCTTTGGAAGGTATTTCTCAGGTTTTAATTAAGGAGAATCCTGACGGTGGGAAATATATTGCAGTATATTTTGCAGGGCCTATTAGGAGTGCAGGAGGTACTGCTGCAGCATTATCAGTACTTCTTGGTGATAAAATTAGGGTGGCTACAGGTTTGGATATTTATAAACCTTCAGATGATGAGATTGAAAGATATGTTGAGGAGGTGGAACTTTATGAATCTGAGGTTACCAATCTACAATATTCTCCAACCCCTGAGGAGGTAAGACTTGCTGCTCGCAGTATACCTGTAGAGGTTAGTGGAGAACCTACCGATCAGATTGAAGTTTCTCACAGGGATCTTCCAAGGGTTGAAACAAACAACATCCGTGGTGGAGCTCTTCTTGCTATGGTTGAAGGTGTTATTCAAAAATCCAAAAAGATCCATAAAATTGCAAATAAACTAGGCTTGGATAAATGGGAGTTTTTATTAGAATATGCAAAGCCTAAAACTGATGATTCAGATGATGATGAATCTAAAGGTGACGGAGAAGAGGTAAGTTCAATTCCAGGGGAAGTTGATCAGAAACCAATATTTGCTAAATATATTCAGGATATTATTGGTGGAAGACCTGTTTTAAGTTATCCTTCAGAGAAAGGTGGATTCAGATTAAGATATGGTCGTTCACGTAATACAGGTCTTGCAACTATGGGTGTTCATCCTGCAGTTATGGAAATAATTGAATTTATCGCTGTTGGAACCCAGATGAAAATTGAAAGACCTGGTAAGGGTAACTGTGTGGTTCCTGTAGATTCTATTGAGGGACCAATTGTAAAACTTAAAAATGGAAATGTTCTTCAAATCGACTCAATTAAAGAGGCTCGTAAGGTTAAAAAGGATATTGCTGAAATTCTTTTCCTGGGAGATATGTTGATTGCTTTTGGTGAGTTTTTAAGAAATAATCAACCAATGTTACAAGCGGGCTGGTGTCAGGAATGGTGGATAGAACATATTAGAAATTCATCAAAGTATCAATCTGAGGGAGATAATCATGAGTTGGATTTAAAAACTTTAGAATTTGAGAAGATATCTGCTCCTGAGGCATTCAGAATATCTAAGGAATATAAAATACCTTTACATCCAGATTATACTTATTGCTATCATGATATAAGTAAAGAGGAACTTAATGATTTAATCAATTGGATTTTACCACAAATCAAGGATTATAAGGATGGCGATGAGATTGTACTTGATAAATCCTATCAAAAACGTATTCTTGAGGTTATAGGAGTTCTTCATACTGTTGATGATGGTAAGATTATTCTGGATTCTGATACGTCTTATGCAATTGTCCATACATTAAGAAGACCTTTCAATGATGAGGAATTATCCAATCATGATTTGAAGGTGATGGATGTATTAAACGATATATCAGAGGTTCCTATAGAATATAAAGCACCGGTTTATATTGGAACCCGTGTAGGTAGACCTGAAAAATCTAAAGAAAGATTAATGAGACCAGCGCCACATGTTTTATTCCCTGTCGGTACCTATGGAGGTAGTAGAAGGTTGGTTGCTGAGGCTGCTAAAAAAGGTAATATTAGGATAGATATTGCAAGGAGGCAATGTACTAATCCTGCCTGTGGATTGAGTTCAAATCAGGCTCTATGTCCTTACTGTGGATCTCCTACCGAATTTGGTAAAACCGGGGTAAAAAATATTAATCTTGGTAGAATGCTTAAAAAGGCATCAGATAATGTAGGTGTAAGAAAGGTTGATGAGATTAAAGGTGTTGTAGGTATGATATCAGAGAATAAAATACCTGAACCTCTAGAAAAGGGAATTTTAAGAGCAAAAAATGAGGTTTTCACCTTTAAAGATGCAACCATTCGTCATGATTCCACTGATTTACCTTTAACCCATTTTATTCCGAGGGAAGTCGGAGTAAGTGTGGATAAACTTCTTGAAATGGGTTATACAGAGGATTGCTATGGTCAGCCTATTGAAAATGAGGAACAAATCATTGAACTAAAGGTTCAGGATGTTGTAATATCTGAGAAATGTGCAGATTATCTTGTAAATGTTTCTCATTATGTTGATGATGAGCTTACCAAATTCTATCACATGGATGCGTTTTACAATGTAAAAAAACGTGAGGATTTGATTGGCCATTTAATTGCAGGTCTTGCACCTCATACATCTGCTGGTGTTTTAGGTCGTATTGTAGGATTTACGAAGGCTTTAGGATGTTATGCTCATCCTTATTTCCATTCTTCTAAAAGAAGAAACTGTGATAGTGATGAGGATTCCGTCATGTTGTTACTTGATCCTTTAATCAATTTCTCAAAATCTTATCTTCCAAGTACTCGTGGGGGAAGTATGGATGCACCTTTAGTTTTATCTACAAGAATAGATCCTGAGGAAATCGATGATGAATCTCACAACCTGGATATCTTTGAAAGATTCCCTCTGGAATTCTTTGAAAGAACTAAGGAACCTTTAAAACCTGCGGAATTCCTGGACTTAATTGACAATGTAAGTATGCACTTAGGAACTCCTGAACAATATAGTGGTTTAATGTTTTCACATCATACCTCAAGTATTCATGCAGGTCCGACCTTGTGTATGTATAAACAATTGCCTTCTATGAAGGAGAAAGTTGAAGGACAAATTGGTCTTGCAGAAATTATACGTGCTGTAGATCAAAGAGGTGTTGTAGAGGGAGTTTTATCAAGTCATTTCTTACCTGATATTATGGGAAATGTCCGTGCATTTTCTAAACAGAAGGTAAGATGTACTAAATGTAATTCCAAATATAGGCGTATGCCTTTAACTGGTAAATGTAAATGTGGTGGTAATCTAATTCTAAGTGTATCTAAGGGTTCTGTTACCAAATATCTGGATATTTCACAGCAACTTGTTAACAGGTATCCTGTATCACACTATCTTGAACAGAGATTGGAGATTCAGGAGTTCGGTATTCATTCATTATTTGAAAGTGATAAATCCAAACAAAGCTCTTTGGATATTTTCTTATAATTTAAGAAATTGGTTTATATTGTCATATTGTAAATTCTTAGAATTTTCATTGTTTAGATGATTCTAATTTAATTTACATTTCATTTCATGTTTATATTCTTGTAAGGCTTTTAAATTAATTTATAATCGTATAGGTTATTTTAATTTAGTTTTTACAGATTATACTACATAATACATTATTTGAAAATATAAATTTGTTTGTATTAATACGAACATTTTTATACTACTTTGACTAATGTATTAATGCTAAAGTATTATGAAAATTTTATAATACTTGAAAATTTTTATTAAATATTATAGGTTCAATACGGGATTAAATTTAATAAATCTGTTTTATATTAAGTTATAGGGTTTTTAGGACTTAATAATATTTTATTTTTATTTAAGTGGAGATATTAAAATGGAAACTAGATCAAATATTGCAGAAAACTTAAAAGATGATGTAAAGGTTTCTGTTAAAAAAAATAATGGAGTAATGGAAAGATTCAGTTATGAAAAACTATTAAAATCTTTAGTAATGGTAGAAGCTCCATTCTTTGAATCAGATAAGATTATTGCAAATGTTGTCTCATCATTATATGATGGAATAACTACAAAAGAAATTAAGAAAATTGTTTATGAATCATTATCTGAAATTGATGAGGAATCAGCAAACAAATACTTGGCTAACACTACCCTAAAAGTAAGAACTACAAGGGATAAAATCGAATCATTTGATTTATCTAAGATTGCCAATACCCTAGTTGAGGAAACCGGTGCTTCACAGGAAACTGCATTTGAAATTGCTTCTGATGTATGGAAGGAACTTAAAAAATTAAATGTGGAATACTTAACCGCACCTATGATTAGGGAAATTGTTAACACTAAACTTGTGGAATATGGTCTTGAAGACTTAAGGAAAAATTATACTCGTTTAGGAATCCCTGTATATAATATTACCTCATTAATTGAAAACGGAAACAAAAGTAATGCAAACATGATGCACAACCCTGAAACCATTCATAAGTTTGTTGCAGATGAGGCATTAAAACAATATGCATTATTACATATGTTACCATCACATCTAGCTGATGCTCATATGTCTGGGGACATCCATATACATGATTTAGAATACTTTGCAGCAAGACCATTAAACTGTCTACAACATGATATTAGACAATTTATCAGATATGGTCTTAAAGTAGATGGAACCGGGGATCACACTTCTGTTGCAGGTGCTCCTGCTCATATGGAAACCTTAATGAATCATACAGGAGAAATCATGTTAGCAGCTCAACAGAACATGTCTGGAGGACAAGCTATGTCTTTCTGGAATGTATTCGTTGCTCCATTTGCAAGAGGCAGATCTTACGATGACATTAAACAATGTGTACAAATGTTAATCTACAACTTAAACATGGCTTATGCTGCTAGAGGTTCACAGGTACCATTTACAAGTATGCAATTAGAATTTGGAGTTCCTAAATTCTTAGAAGATGTAACTGCATATGGTCCTAGAGGTGAGGTTGTAGGAACCTATGGTGACTTTGAAGAGGAAACTAGATTAATCCAAAGGGCTTTCACAGAAACTTTATATGGTGGAGACAAAGACGGAAAACCACATCTTTTCCCAAATACAATCTACACATTACGTAAAGAAACATTAAAAGGAGATTATGACGAGGATTTATACAATGTTCATAAACTCTCAGCTAAATACGGTTCCCCTTACTTTGTGAATATGTTACCTAAATACAGAGGAAACATGGCAAATTATATGGGATGTAGAACCTGTCTTCAGGATACTTGGACTGGTGATTGGGATAAGGATTGTTTAAGAACCGGTAACCTTGCATATGTTACAATGAACCTACCAAGAATCGGATATCAATCTAAAGATGAATCACAAGTATTCGAATACTTAGATAATTATATGGATCTTGCAGTTGAAACCTTACTTATCAGAAGG
The DNA here is from genome assembly GCF_000404165.1 of Methanobrevibacter sp. AbM4. Classification (NCBI taxonomy): domain Archaea; kingdom Methanobacteriati; phylum Methanobacteriota; class Methanobacteria; order Methanobacteriales; family Methanobacteriaceae; genus Methanobrevibacter; species Methanobrevibacter sp. AbM4. The sequence goes on from NC_021355.1 coordinate 207,884, forward strand.
GAACAAGGTCTTCACTGTTTAAATGATTATGATATTCTCCCATTCTTAACTCAGAAATTTGCAAAAGAAAACTATTACAGAGTTGAAAACTCAACATTGTCCTTTGGTTTCGTAGGATTAAATGAAATGTTAATGGCTCTATTTGGTGAAGGAATTGATAATCCTGATGCAAATAAATTCGGTGTAAAATGTATTAAATACATTTATGATAGAGCTCATGAATTACAAAAAGAAACAGGATTAAGATGGTCTGTAATTCAAACCCCTGCAGAGACTACTGCTTACAGATTTGCAACTCTTGATAAAGAACAATTTGGAGATAAAGCAATATTACAAGGGGATAATGGAGCTAACTATTACACTAACTCCTCACATGTACCTGTAAATTCCAATATCTCTCTCATTGATAAGATAAAAATCGAGGAACAATACCATCCACTTACTCCTGGTGGACATATCTTCCATGCATTTATGGGTGAATCTTACTCAGATCCTGAATCATTAATGAGTTTAACCAATAAGATTGCAAGAAAATCAGATATTGGTTTCTGGGCTTACAGTTCTGCTTTAAGTTTCTGTTTAAAATGTAAAACTTTAATGAAAGGATTAAGCAATAAATGTCCTACCTGTGGTGAAACTGAAGAGGTTGAATGGTATGATAGGATTACCGGATATGTTCAACAAGTAGGTCATGCAAAATCTGCTAATGGTGGATGGAATGCAGGTAAACGTCAAGAACTTATTGACAGACGTAGATTCCAAAAAAACTAAATCTTTAATCTCCACTTTTTATCCTTTTTAATAGATTTTGTTTTTTATCCATTTTTTACTTTTTTTTTATTTGGATTACACTTTTTCTATATTTCTTAAATTAAATTGGAATATTCATGTTTAATTCCTTTAAATATGGTAATTATTTTTATTTTATGATTTTTTTATTTTGTTTAATATTTTTTTAAAAAAAATTCTATTTTATGAATTTTTATTCTATTTTTCTAATCTTTTTATATTATTTAAAATATATTTCTATATAAATAAGTTTAAATATAGCTAAACTATAAATTATTTTAATTATCATTCAATTTTCATAAATTTTATTACAATTTTTACAATGTGATGTTATGGTTGACGAGGAAAAATATAATCAAGAAGTAAATAAAGTCAAGAATCAAGCTAATGAATTAAATCATTTAACTAATGAAGTTATTCCAGTTCTTAAAAAGGAAAACAAAGAGTTAAAAAAACTTAAAAATGAGTTAACTGAGGCATTGGATAATAGTACTAAGAAATATTATGATCAATTAGATATTAATGCAGAGTTAAGTGAAACATTTACTAAAAACGGTGCCGAATTGGCTTTAATTAAGGTTAAATATCAGAATCTTGAAAAGGAAAATAAAAAATTAAATGATAAATTAGCTGATTATCTTAAAAAGGAATCTGAAGAAGAAAAAGAGGATAAAGCTAAAGTTGATCTTGAAAGATTAAAAGAGGAAAACAAGAAAATATCCAAAGAATTAAAATCAGCTGAAAATAAATTAAATGAGCTTTCTGAAAAGGAATTGCCTTCCCTTAAAGATGAAAATCAGTCTCTTAAAAATAAGCTATCAGAAATTGAAACATATAAAGAGGATTTAAGAAAAGAATACTCTGAGAAAATTGTAAGACTTCAGGTTAAGGTGGACGATTTAACTGAGAAGATGGATAAGAAACAAAGGGAAAATGATAAACTTCATACCGAGTTAAACAATAAGGATAAAGATATTAAAAACCTTAAGAAACTTAATAAAGATTTATCTGAAAGTTTACAAGATGAAAGGGATAAGGGATTTTTCTCAAGACTTATTTAATTATTTGTTAGTTGTGAATTTTATGGATAAGGATTCTCGTTTCATGTTTGAAGCTATTAAGGAGGCTGAAAAATCCCTTGATGAAGGTGGAATACCTATCGGTGCAGTCTTGGTTTCAAATGATAAGATTATATCTAAAGGCCATAATCGTATGGTTCAGGAAGATTCACCAATATTACATGCTGAAATGGATGCAATTAATAATGCTGGTAGATTAAGCTCTAAAGAATATGAATCATTAACATTGTATACTACCCTTTCTCCATGTCCTATGTGTTCTGGTGCAGTAGTTTTATATAATATTCCTCGTGTTGTTATAGGTGATAATATTACTTTAATGGGTGCTGAATCTTTTTTATTAGATAATAATGTTGATGTTAAGGTATTAAATTTAAAAGAAGCTTCAGATGTATTTAACAAACTGTTGGATAAAGATCCGAATCTTTGGAAGAGGGAGCTTGACAGGGTTGAAAACTCAACTGATGTAAAAAGATAATTAAATTGTTTTTATTGTGAGTGTATCAATGTTTTCAACATTATTTTTTTTTAAATGATATATGTAATTATTATATATTGTTTTAGAATAAATGTTTAATATTATATTTTTTATAACTTTAATAAATTATGTTATCAATAAATGATTATTGGGGTTATTAATTTTGCAATGATTTTAAAAGGTTATTTCTCTTATTTTATTAAAAGTATCATGAATTTTATAATTGTGGTGAAATTCATAGAGATTTAATGAAAAGGGGGATCTGTATTTCCAAAATTAAGCTTGAGACAAAATATTAAATGGGTATATAACTAATGAAATTGATGACGGAAGATAAAATTATGAATTGGAAATTTATTATCAAAATCACAAATAATAAAGAAAATTTCCAAAATCTGTAATAAGTTATATGAAAAACTATTTACTGAAAGTGATTCATTTTCTATTAAATTTTCTTTATATAATTCTTTTATTAATATAAATATAATATTGTATAAATATAATATTGTATAAAATATTGATATGTATTGTGGGGGTAAAACTTAATGGTTAAACTTTCAATTATAATTCCTGTTTTTAATACTGGGAATTTCTTAAATAATTGTTTAAATTCTATATTAAAACAATCATTTGAAGATTTTGAAGTTATTTGTGTAGATGATGGGTCAACAGACAATTCATTAAATATTCTAAAATCTTATGAAAATAAAGATTATAGAATAAAAATTTTTACTCAAAATAATAAAGGGGCAGGTGCTGCTCGTAATTTAGGCTTAAAACATGTTAATGGGGAATATATTTTATTTGCTGACTCTGATGATTGGTTTGAAGATAATGCTTTTCAATTACTTTATAATCAGGCGAAAAATCTTGACACAGATTTAATCTTATTTGATTCATTAGAACATAAGACTGATAATATATCACGAGAAAGGGCTTATTTTAATTCAAATGATTTTGATTTTACAAATTATATATTTGATTATCATTTTAGGAACAATATATTAGTAATGAATAGTTTTTTTGTTCCATGGTCTAAATTATATAAGGCGAAATTTTTATTAGATAATAATATTAGGTTTTCGGAAATACCAATTTTTAATGATATGTATTTTAATGTAGTTACTACTGTTTTAGCTTCAAAAATTGCATATTATCCTAAAATTTTGTATCATTATAATAAATTAAATTCCTCCTCAATTCAATCAAAGATTAAATTTGATAAAAAACCTTTCGTTATCTTGTATGTTTATGAAACTATTGAAAATTTTTTAAAGAATCATAATCTTTATGAAGAATTGGAAGCTAATTTTTTAAAATCTAAGTTTAAACAGTACAATAATGTTTTAAATCGAGTAAATGATGATTATAAGGAAGAATTATTTATTAAGTTTAGAGATGATTTTAAAAATTTAGAATTAGTGGATAGTAATATATTATATAATCTTTCTTTAAAAGAATATAGTTTTTATATACATGTATTAAATTCTAATTCTTTTAGGGAGTTTAATGAATTTAATTCTATTTTTAATGAATCAACACTTTCAAATAATTTAATTTTAAGTTTTGATAAAGTTGATGAAAATTATATTGATTTTTTTAATACAAGTTTAAATAGAATTAAAGAACTTAATCTATTTGATGAAAACTATTATATTAAAAATTATAATTTCACTGGTAGCATAAATCCATTAATTGATTATTTATGTAATGGTGCTTTTAAGAATTATAATCCTTCTGAAAGATTTGATACTGAGTATTATTCTGATTTCTATCATTTAAAAGATAATAATTCATTAATCTATTTTGTAAATAAAGGATATTTTGAAGGTAAAAATAAGATTAGTTCATCAACTCCTAATTTTAATTCTATTAATAAAATAAAAATAGATAATGAGATTTTAAATTTTAATGAGATGGGGATTTCGGATGAAAACTATGGTGAAGAAATAATTATTTCATTAACTTCTATTCCAGATAGGATGGAAGATCTTCATTATTGTTTATATTCATTATTTAATCAATCTTTTAAACCTAATAAGATTATTTTATGGTTATCTGAAGAAGAGTTTCCTAATAAAGAAGAAGATATTCCGGAGGCGGTTTTAAATTTTAAAAATAATGGTTTAACTATTAAATGGTGTAAAAATTATTATTCTTATAAAAAATTAATTCCTACTTTAAAAAAGTATCCTAATGCATGTATTGTTACTGTAGATGATGATTTATATTATGATAAAGATTGTTTAAAAAATTTATATGAAGATCATATTAAATATCCTGATTATATTATTGCTTCCAGATGTAGAATTATGGAGTTTAATGAGGATAATAAATTAAAGAGATATGTTGATTGGAAACTTGCTAATAAAGGTGAGGACATTTCATTTTTAAATTTTCCAACAAATGGTGCTGGAACTTTATTCCCACCAGATTCATTAAATGAGAAAGTAATTGATGTAAATTTATTTAGAAAATTATGTCCTCATACTGATGATATATGGTTTTGGTCTATGGCTGTCTTAAATAAAACAAAGATAAAGAGATGTAAAAAATTAGTTCAAGAGCTTTTTTATATTAATTCATATAAACAAATATTTTCTGAAAACAAATTATGGGCTAAAAATAGTAAAGGACGTAATGATTTAGAATTAAATAATGTTTTAAATGAATTTCCAGAGATTTTAAAAATTATTAAGGATTAAAATATGCATAGTGGGGAATTATAATGTTAAATTCTGAGGGTCAAGAAAAATCAGATAATAAGGATATATTAAAGGAGAATAAAAAATACATTTTAGCTTTAGAGGCAACATTATACAAAAAATCTCAAGAATATGATAACTTAAACACTAATTATAATAATTTAAAGAAGGATTATAATAATTTAAAAAATGATTATAACGATTTACTTAATAAGTTTAACTCAATTTTAAATTCTACAAGTTGGAGAATTACTAAACCTTTTAGATGTATAATGAATTTTGTTAGAAAAGGTTTATAAGAAATGATTTTTATGGTAAATGCCTATGTCTTAATGAAAATTTTTTATAATTGTTTTTAATTATTTAAATGACCGGAATCATAATTTTATGGATATGTCATATATAACGATAGAATTTTCACTAAAACTGAATTTACTAATGATGTTAATTTAAATGGTGGTAGAGTATATTTGTATGTATATAAAATTAAAATATTATAATTTCATAGGTTTTTTGGTTCTTAAGTCTATATTATATGTAATTTATTTAAAATAACAATTGTATTAAATAGGATTAAGTGGGTTTTTAATTACAAGATTAATACTGGTTTTATTAACAATTTAAATCAAATTGACTTTTTTCTATAAATATTATTTACATATCCATATTAAAGATTTTGAGATTGCATTTTTTATTTTTAATGTTTAAAAACAATTTTCAAAACTTATTTTTTCACTGTATTGTATTGGAATATTGTAAGACATGCTTCTATAACAAATTTTTATCCGTTATCAATCAATTTAAATAATGAATTAAAAAATTTAAAAGAAAATCAAAAGGATTGATATTTGAGAATAGTTCACTTAAGGATAATTTAATTGATTTAACGAAAAAAATTTAATTCTTAAAACAATGTCTACTAATTTTAAAAATTTATTTAAGTTTTAATTTTAAAAAAAGAAAATTAAGATTAAGATTATGCTTCTTTTCTTAATCTCTTAACAACAAAGTCCTTATCTAAGGATAGTAAAAATGAAGCTGCTCTAGGACCTTGTTTTTTACCAAGTATCATTTTATAAATTGCTTGGAATGCTTTTTGTGGTTTAAGACCATGTGCCTCTAGTATTTTATACATCTCGTCATGTAAATCCTCTGATTTTGTAAAGTCATTAGCCTCCATTAAATTAGCAAGATCTCTTAGGAATGCATCTTGTTCTTCCTGAAGTGGTAGATTTGGTATTGATTTGTATTGCACATTAAATTTAACAAATCCCGGTGCATAATTGTCTAACCAATATTTTACATTGTTTACCCTTTCCTCATATTGTGCAAGTTCCCTTTCAGTTAAATCCTCAAATTCTTTATCTTCAAAACTTTTTGTAAGCTGTGAATTTCTTTTAAGGATTCCGAAGATTTTCTCTAAATCACATCCACCTGCAATTTGGATTGCATTTACAAGGAATCTGTAAGGTGGTCTAAATGGTAATGGACTTCCCTCATGAATTTGAGCAACCCTATAGATCTCTTTAAATTTATGTTCCTCTTTCTTGGATGGTGCCTCTTCCTCATCGTAGAACACCTTTTCAACGGTATCGAATTGGTCCATCAAATCTAAAAATTTCATTTTTGGTGAGAAATCTTTAGGTTTCATTGGTTTGCTTCTAAATAGATAATAGTTTAAACTTTCAGCAGGTCCAATCTTTAACCATTCGTCTGGTGCAAAGAATACTCCATGGGATTTACTCATAGCCTCACCATCAAGGGTAATCCATTCATATGGAATTGGATAAGGTGCATCATAACCGAAGATTTCTTTTGAGATAACCTTACTTACATCATAGGATCCACCACTTGCTGCATGATCCTTTCCAAATGGTTCACAGGTGGTATTGAAGATTTTCCATCTTGCAGCCCATTCAACTCTCCATGTAAGTTTTCCGTCACCTTTGGTAATATCACTTACACCCTCGTGACCACATTCACATCTATAATATACTTTATCTCCGTCATATCCATATGCGGTTGTAGTATTTACCCTGCCACATTCCTCACAGATAGGATTATATGGTAACCAGTCTTCAGCTAAAGGTACCCTTCTATATTGGTCGAAGATTTCCCTAATTTCATTGTGTTTCTCAAGGGCTTTCCTTATATAGTCATTGTAGACCCCTGATTTATACATCTCATATCCTGATTTTATTGTAACATCTATTCCATAATCATCTAAGACATTGAATAATGGTTTTTCGAAATGCTCTACAAAGTTTTTACAACATCCATCAGGACATGGGATAGTTGAGTAAGGCATACCTAGGTATTTACTATAGGACTCTGGAAGTGGATATGGTACTTTTCTAAGTGGGTCATGATCATCTGCAATCCATATTACCTCCACATCCTGGTCCAATTTTCTTAATGCTTTACCTACGGCATTTGCAATAAATATATCACATGAATTTCCAATATGTATGGTACCAGATATAGATGTACCACTTGCAATAGTGTGTTTTTCTACATCCATTTTACTTAAATCATCAGCTATTCTTTCTATCCAATGTTCCATTTCATCACCATTGTAATTATAATTCGTATCTTTCATTAAATAAATTCTTGACTTTATTGTAAAATTTATATATGATTTTTAAAAAAAAATTATCAAAACATTTTATATAATTTTAATTAAGCTATAGATAATTAATATAGAAGTTTTAAAAATAATTCTTAATTAAAAACGGATAAATAAAATTTTTTTTATAAAAAAAGTTTTATAATAATATTATTATTTAAATTATTATATATATTATTTTTGAAAAATAGGAAATTAAAATAATCTTTTTCATCTACATTTAAATAATATGAAAACAATATATTATAATGATTGATTAGTATTATTTGATAATTCAATTTATTTTAATTTTATAAGTTATGGTGATAAAATGCCTAAAAAGGAAAAAAAATACGACATGCCACAGACTGGTGCAGGATTAGTTAGATATTTCGATGAGGAAAGTGTTGGACCTAAACTTTCTCCTGAACAAGTTGTTATAATGACTATTATCTTAGCAATATTCTGTTTTGTTTTAAGATTCTCTGCTTAGATTCTAGATTATTCTTAAGTAAGAATTTTTATAGTTTTTTTTAAATCCATTAATTAGGGTTTAATTTTTAAAACCATGGTTATTATTCTTAAATCATGTTTAAAATTGTCATGATATTGGGAACAATAATTTAAAACTTATTTATTTAATTATATCTTATGCTCCGTTAGTGTAGTCCGGCCAATCATTGCGGTCTCTCGAACCGCGGACTCGGGTTCGAATCCCGAACGGAGCACTATTAAAATTCTATTTCTGATTTTATTTAATCCGATTTCTATTTTTGAGTCTTATTTTATCTGTTTAATATTTAAAACTGTTTATTTAAGAAAAATGAATGCTTATTTTTGGTTCAATGTTTTAAAAATAGTTAAAAATTTATTTAATAAAATAAAACATTATTTTCTTAATGTTTTCAATAATTGAATTCTAAATAAAATATTTATTTTATTTTAATATCTTAAAAGTAGTTTAATATTTATTTAATAAGACGGAATCTTATTTTTTTCTAATGTTTTTAAAAAATAGTGGTTAATATTAATTATATAAAGTAACTGTTTATATATTGATTGTTAAAAAAAGGTATTTTAGAAGATTAATATTAAATCCTCTTATTCTATTTTATCTTTTAGTTTTGTAAATCCGTTAATAATTCCATCAATAGATCTTAAAACTATTTTCCATTTTATAAATGATAACACTTTTCTTGGTTTTGACTTTTCAAATAAGAACCTTGTAAACTTAAGGTTACTTACTTTTAACCCATTCCAATCATAGTATTCCCCTACGGTTTGAATACCTTCGGTTGTATGTATCGCCATTTTGTTTATTCCATCATCAAACCATTTCACGATTTCCTTTGTTAGCGGAATGTCTATGTGGTTTATGACATCCTTCCAGAATATATATGCGTCACTATATGGTGAATTGTTTTCGGGTTCAAATGATTTTAACTCGCCATTATGGTAGAATAGCTGTTTGGATTCTCCACTTAATCTGTTTTCCTCACCAATAGGGAATGGATGGCACATTTCAGCATTATTTGGTCCAGAAGTTCCATATCTAAAGTGAATGATAGCCTCAATTGGGTATAGTTCTTTAATGATTTCTTCAATTTCATCCCAGTCAGTTAAACCTTTTCTCCAAACAAGCATATCTTCCTTTGGATCATAGTAACTAATGCCTACTCCATGAGGATTCTGTTTATACATTGCCTCAATATCCTCTCTAGAAACGCCAGTATTTGGTGGTTTGATAACAATTACACACATTTTATAAAACTTCCTTAAATTACTTAGAATATACTTTTATAGTTTATAGTTAATTACTTTATCTTAATATATTAATATTTTTTAAATTACTGGTTCTTTGTATGAACCTTTAAAATAGCTAATTATATTTATTTTAAAAAATAGACATATAGTTATATATTATTTTGTAAATCTTTTTTTACAAAAATATGTGTTTAAAAGCTTAAAATTAGATTTGATTTTTTAATTTAATAAGATATCTAATTTTTTTAAGTATTTTTTAAATTTAATTGTTTAATGCATTTTAAATTTTAAATATTTAAAATTATTTTAATTAATTTATTGAGTGAAGTGTTATAATGGCTATACATCCAATTGAATTTAGATATGGAACTCCTGAAATGAAAAGAATTTGGGATTATGAGAATAAATTACAAAGAATGTTAGATGTAGAATCTGCATTGGCTCAAGCTGAGGCTAGTATTGGAATTATTTCTAAGGAAACTGCAGATGAAATCTCATCTAAAGCTAGTACTAAATATGTTAAACTTGAAAGGGTAAATGAAATTGAAGCTGCCAAGAAACATGATATTGCATCTATGGTTCAAGGACTTGCAGAACAATGTGAGGGAGATGCAGGAGAATATGTACATTTCGGAGCAACCTCAAATGATATTGTAGATACCTCAAACTCTTTAATGATTAGGGATTCAATTGATGTCCTTGAAGATAAAATAATTAAGTTAACTAATATCTTACTTGACTTGGCAAAGGAAAACAGGAATAAGGTTTGTATTGGACGTACTCATGGTCAACATGCAATTCCAACTACATATGGTATGAAATTTGCTAATTGGGCTGCAGAACTTAAAAGACAATATGATAGATTAGAACATGCAAGGGGTAATGTATGTGTAAGTATGTTGGATGGTGCAGTTGGAACCACTGCAGCATTAGGTCCTCAAGGTTGGGAAATCCATAAGAAAGTTGCTGAAGAATTGAATTTACCTCCTGCTACAATTACAAATCAGGTTGTACAAAGGGATAATCATGCTGAATTTATTATGGCAATTGCTAATTTGGCATCTACCTTAACAAAGATTGCACTTGAAATTAGAAACCTTCAAAGAACTGAAATCATGGAGGTTGGAGAATATTTCGATCCTAAAAAACAGGTAGGTAGTAGTACAATGCCTCATAAAATGAACCCTATTACCGCTGAAAGAATCTGCGGAATCTCAAGAATTGTAAAATCCTATGTTGCACCTGCTTTGGAAAACAATCCATTATGGCATGAAAGGGATTTAACCAATTCCTCATGTGAAAGAATCATGTTTCCTGAAGCATGTATCCTAAGTGACTATACTTTGGAACTTACAATTAAACTTATGAGTAACCTTGTCTTCTATGACGATAATATTGAGAAAAACCTCAATTTAACTCATGGTCTAGTCATGGCTGAAAGATTAATGGCTGAACTTACAAGGGCAGGAATGGGTAAACAAACTGCATATGCACTTGTGAGGGAGAATGCTATTAAGGCTAATCAAGAACATCTTTTACTTGGGGATTTAATCTTAGAAGACGAAGAGGCAAGTAAATATTTATCTAAGGAGGAAGTTCAAAAGATTATGGATCCTCATACCTATACAGGTTCTGCAGGAATCATTGTGGATGAGATCTTAGAGTCCTCTAAAGACTGGTTCTAAATCCCCTTATCTTGCAGTGAATTCGGATTTCAAAATATTTTATAATGTTGCTCTTATTTTTATAAAATTCAAGAAAACGAGTAATATCTTTAAAATGTTTTAAATCTTTTTAGATTATTTATCAAAAGATTAATATGTATGAAAAATATTAATTATAATATTTATTTAAATATCCTTATTTTAATGAAATCTTTAATTTATTAAATGGATTCATCTAAGATTTTCAGCATATTTAAATAAATTCAATAAAATTTTCTTTATAATTAAAAGGTGAAAAAATGGTAAACACAAAAGAACTTAGTTCTATTGAATTGTCTTCCTTAACAACTATTGGGATGGGAATTTATGTTTTAATCAGTGTTATCCTTGCAATCATTGCTTTTATAGCTCTTATGGTTATAGGTGGCTCATCAGCTATTACTACTGGTTTAATGCTTATTCCAATGATTATCTTTGGGGCAATTTTATATAGTATTATTCACTTCTTCGGAAGAGGTTATCTTTATAATGTTCTTGTAACTAGGTTAAATGCTATTGATTTTGATATTGAGGAAGGTGAGATAACTAGGATAAACCCTATATCTACCTCACTTGTTATTGGGGTTATTAGTTTAATCTGTTTCATTATCGTTTATACATTGGCATACTTAGTTGTACCTGGATTTGCAAGTTCTGTTCTACAAACATTGATGGCATCTGGACAGATGAATTTAGCATTAATCGTATATAACTTTTTAGTGTTAATGTTAAGTCCACAATTCTTTATTGCTTGTATACTATTATCCTTTGTCTTAACTTTCATATTCGTATGTTTACAAATCTATGTTTATAATTATATTTCTCCAAAAGTTGGTGGAATTATAGTGGATTTTAAAGATGAGGGTAAGTATACATCACTTAAATATGTTGATCCTAAAAGTGCTGCAATTATAGTTTCAATCTGTTCTTTAGTTGTAGAGGTAATTGTCTCTATTGCGATGTTAGCAATAAATCATACTGCAGTATTATATGCATTATATAATATTATTTCCGGATTTGTTATAACATTTGTATTGGTTTTCCTAATAGCTTATTTCTACAATTACTTAGCTCCAAAAATGGGTCAACTTAAACTTGAATTAGAATAAATATAACTTTATTCTATTTTTTTATTTTTTTTATATCTGTTTCTTAGCTATTTTTAAATCATATATTCTATTTTTATAAAATTTTAATAGTATTCTATTTTAAGTTTTGTTTATCTATACATACATCTTATAGTCAATCTCTTATTAAATTTTAACCTGTATTGATTAGATTGAAATTAGCTATTTTTTATTTAATAAAGTTTGAAAGATAGTATTTTTTATAGATTGTGCTTTTGTTATAGTCAATTGAAATCTTCTAGCTATTTTTAAAATTTTTAAGATAATCTTTCGAATTGATAATTAAAATATTGTTAAACTATTGTATTATTAAACTATTAGATAACTGGTTAATAATTAAAATATAAGTTAAAAATTAGATAATTGGAAGTTTATAATAAAAATAAGTTATTAATAATTTAATTTAAATTAAATTGATTGGCAAAATAAGTTATAATGGATTAAATAGTTTAAAATCTATCCATTTCATTAAGGGGCATTGATGTTTCCATCGCTTTTATATCGATATCTATGCCTTTTTCTCTAATGGCCGCTATGGTATTTAATCCACTACCTGCAACAACACCAAATTTGTAGTTGTTTACCTGTGCATTATAGACCATTTCTCTAGGTTTACCTATTTTTAAAACTGATAAGTCTTTTTTAGATAGTTCCTTTAATATCTCATTACTTTGGTATTGTGCAATGTTCGGAATTTCTTTAATTGATGCAAGAAGTCTTCTAGCACCTGTCTCATCTTTATTGATAGCAGTTAAATCTTTAAGTATGAATATCTTATGGGGATCTATTGAAGAACCATTATATGATATTAGTTCAATAAATGATGATTTATCGTTAACCTCCAGTAATCCACCATATTTAGGCTTACACATAATGCCGTTTTTAATTAATATTCCATCGATAGATAAACTGCATACAGTTGCAATTCCTACTCTATCATGGTTTTTGTTATCTTCAACAATTTTATAATATGGTGTAATATATTCCGGACAATCTTTGTAAGTATTTTTAATGACCTTTAGGGAATCATCTAGATCTTCTTTATTTACATAGGATATGTCTGCAATAATATTTCCCTCGCCGGTTTCCATATCATAATCCACTTCCTCAATAAGATTCCATGATTTTGATAGGAAGAACGGTATTTTGTTATATTGTTTATGGGGGTTTACACTTCTTAATATTGAATTGGCTTTTTTATTAACAGGTTTTAAATTAGCATAATCCTCTAATTCCTCACCTAACTTGATGTTTACATCGTAATCCAATTCCTTCGCAACACAGAATGGCGTTATTCCTCCTGCTATGGCTATTCCTATAAAGTCTTCAGGAACTGGTACACCAAGAATATTTTCTCCTTTCTTACCTATTGCAATAATTCCATTAATATTTGCCTGATTAAGTTTTTCAATAAGTTTTTTTGCTCTATTTCCTACTTTACCTGGAATTATTCTAAAGTTTGCAGGTATTGTTCCATTACCATTATCGATAACATTTAATACAGATGTCATGTTCTTTGCTATAAAGGCATCAAGGGGGGTAATGGATGTTTTTTTATAGGAAATTAATTCCTTAAATCTTCGAGGTTCGTAATTTTTAACCTCAATGATTCCACCATATTGTGGCTGTGTAGCTATTCCGTTTTTAAGAAATACTCCATCTATTGTTGTTCCACAAATACTCTCAACGGTATATCCTTCCACACCGCCGATCTTTTCTTTGTTAATCTGGATTCTAGGACTGACTGCAATTCCAGTTTCAAATGCTTTTTTAATAATATCAAGTGCTTCCTTATCTAGAACATTTGATTTATTAACAATAACATTTCCAGTTTTTGTATATGGATTAAAAGTAGTTTGATAAATATAATTCTCGAATTTTGAATAGGTAAAATCTATTTCATCATAGACGAGTCCTTTTTCAATACGTGACCTGCCTAGGTCTGTAATTTCTCTACCAGAATAACCAATTTTCTTCGTATAACCCTTTTCATCAAGAATTTTCATGTGGTAACGTACGGCACGTTCACCTAAATTAAATCCTCTGTTATTCAATTCATTAGCGATGACTTTTGAACCTGTTGGTTTTTCTTGTTGGTCTAGGATTCTTAGGATTTCTATCATCCTATTTTCTGATTCAGACATATGACTCCCTTATCTAAAATGTTATTTTATATTCTCATCAAGTTTACTTCCTTATAATTAGAAATTAGATTAAAAAAAGCCCAAAAATAAAATAAAAAAATTATAGGTACTGGTTTAAAAAAATTAAAAAATATGAATTTTAAGAAACTTATACGTCTAAGTATCTGTTATGTTCATATCCAAAGACTTGTACTCTGTAATCATCCCATTCAGAGTATTTGCTTTCAAGGAATTTTTGGGATATGTGATCACCTAAGGAATTCATAATAATAGGGTCTTCTTCAAGTGAATGGTAAGCTTCCCATAAACTTGCAGGTAATACTTTAATACCACTTTCTTCACGTTCCTCTGGAGTTAGTTTGTAGATATTAACTTCAGTAGGGTCACCTGGGTCAATCTTATTGTTAATACCGTCCATACCTGCTGCTAACATTGCAGAGAATGCTAAGTATGGGTTACATGCTGGATCAGGTGCTCTGTATTCAATACGTGTAGCTTTTCCACGTGCTGCAGGAACTCTAACAAGTGCGGACCTGTTTTTAAGACCATATGCTCTGTATACAGGTGCTTCATAACCTGGTACTAAACGTTTGTAAGAGTTTACAATTGGGTTGGTTACAGCGGTAAGTGCTGGTGCGTGTTCTAATAAACCACCAATGAAGTAAAGTGCTTCTTGTGATAAACCTGTTTCAGTGTTATCATCGGAGAATAAGTTTTCGCCGTCTTTGAATAAACTTTGGTGACAGTGCATTCCACTACCGTTTTCACCGAAGAATGGTTTAGGCATAAATGTTACTCTGTAATCCATTTCATCAAATGCTGCCATATTAGCGACAATAGCTTTAATTGCGGTTTTGAAAGTGACTACTGCATCTGCAGTTTTAAGTGCATCATCAAATTTAAATGCAATTTCGTTTTGACCTGGACCTACTTCGTGGTGACTTGCTTCTACTTCAAATCCTAATTTTTGTAAGTTAAAGGTAATTTCTCTTCTGAAATCAGGACCTTTGTCTGTAGGTTCCATATCGAAGTAAGTTGCATTATCATAAGGTAATGGATTACCGTTTTCGTCCATATTAACAATAAAGAATTCTGGTTCTGGTCCAATATTATATTTTAATCCTTTTTTACCAATTTCTCCTAATTGTTTTTTAAGTTGGCTTCTTGGATCTCCAGCAAATGGTTTTCCATCGGTGTTGTAAATATCACAAATAAATCTGCATACTGCTGAATCATCTGGTCTCCATGGTAATCTGGAATAGGTACTTATATCTGGTTTTAAGATAAGATCACTTTCATTGATTTCAACGAATCCGTCAATAGATGATCCATCAAATAATGTACCGTTTGTAAATAAGTCTTCCATATCTGTATTTGGAGGTAATGAAACGTTTTGTGGTTTACCATTGATATCTACAAATTGTAATCTAACGAAAACAATTTCATCTTTCTCCATTTGTTCCATTATTGTGTCTACTTCTTTTGTCATTTTTATTCATCCTTTTAATGATAAAATAATAAAAATAAACTGTATTCATTAAAAATTTTAAAATAAATCATACTCAATTTATATGAAATATTGGTGGTTTATTTTTAAAATTTTATAAACATTTTTTGATTATTATTATTCGCCGGAAAGTAACTTCCTACTTAGATAAGTTTAAATTTTTTAATATATAAACTTTCTTATTTTTCCAAAAATGAGTATGTTTATTTTTTTTAAAATATTTTCGGTGTTTGTCTTATTTTTTAAATATTATTTTAAATATTTTTACTTTATTTTTGATTTTTACTTATTTTTTGAATTTTTTTTATTTTTCTATAAATTTTCCGGAACATCCTTTTCCATAATAGGCAGGTTATTTTGGAAATGATTTATGGATTGTTGACTGGTATAATAATTTAATTGAATTTAAAAAAATGAGTCATTGTCGTAAAAAAAATAAATTTTAAAAAAAATAGGGATTAAATAATTTGATTTAATGTTAATGTTGATTTTATGTGTTTAATCTATTGATTTGTGATTATCTAAAGCTCTATTAATTCAAAAGAGCTTAAATCTAATAGATCAAAGGTTAATATTTCCGGAGCATATGTCACCTTTCCAATGCCTGCAATTATTTTAAATGCCTCAAATGCTTCTAAACTTCCTACTATATTTGGTGTAGGTCCAATTACTGGTGGAACGCCATGTGTCAGTTTATCCAATTCTTTAAGTACATCATCATCCAATTCTTTTCCTTCGGAAGGTAAGTTAAATAGCTCCTCATATGTCTTTGGACTATCTGGTTTAAATACACTTACCTGACCTAATGTTCCATGGATTGCACCATGTATAAATGTCTTACCACTTTTTTTAGCATATCTGCTAATGATTATCCGTGTTTTAAGATTGTCCAGTGCATCTATGATAATGTCAGCATCTTCCAATATGCCTTCCACGTTGTCTTCATTAATCTCACAAACAACTGGCTCTACCTCAATATATGGGTTGATCAACCTTATCTTTTCTTCTGCAACCTTTGCCTTATCCTGTCTTAAAACATCAAGGCTACTTAATAATTGTCTGTTTAAATTGGACATGTCAAAATAATCCTTATCTATAGCAATGATTTTTCCAACACCCATTCTAGCAAGCATTTGGATAACAGATCCTCCAATTCCACCACATCCAATTACTCCTATTGTTGCTTCTTTAAATCTTGTTTGTTGACTTCTTGATACAATGCTCATCTGTCTTGTAACAATGTCCCAGTATCCCATTCCTTTGTATCTTGTTGGCATCTTCTATCACATTTTCCATTATCTTTTATTGCTTTATAAATTTTATAATATTACAATTGTTATATTCTATCTATATTTATTTATATATTTAATATTTATATAATTTTACAAATCCTTTTTTAATCTTAAAAATATTCTAAGATATCTTTTATTTTATTTGGAGCTTTCATGAAATATTATCTAGAAGTGATGGAATGAATCTCCAAAGAATCTTTCAACCTTCTTCATTTCCTTTGCAATATTTATTCCCTGGGGACATAGGGTATTGCAATCTCCACAATGGGTACAGTTATGTGCAAGAGCGCTGTCCTCAAAATATGTAAAATACTGCATGGCAGATGCTTTAGGATTGTTTAGGATTTTTCCGATATTGTATTCCCTAAAACAATGGGGGATATTCACACCATTTGGACAAGGTAGGCAGTATCCACAGGAATTACAGTCATTACCTTTCTGGGTTTTATATAGGCTTGCAACATCCCTAATTAATTTCTTATCATTTTCAGAAATCATGTTGGGCTTAGAACGTGATGCAATTTCAATATTTGTTTTAAGATGTTCCAATGAGTTCATACCACTCAATACACAGTCAACATTCTCCATGTCCCAAAGATATTGGAATGCCCATTCAACAGGTGTTCTCTTCTCCTCGGCACTGTCCCATAATTTCATGATGTTTTCAGGAATGTTTTCAACTAGACGTCCTCCACGTAATGGTTCCATGATTTCGGTTCCAATATCCATCATTGATAAAAAGTCGAGTCCTTCAATACCTGTTTGATATGTCTCATCGAGATAATTCATTTGAGTTAAACCAATCTCCCACTTATCATAGTCGGTAGTTAAAATAAGTAGTGTTTCAAAGGTTCCATGTGTTGAAAAACCAACATGCTTCACTCTTCCGTCATTTAATGCATCATCTAAAAACTCGGTGACATTCGCATTCTTGTAGTTTTCCCAGTTTTCGTTATTTACAGAATGTAATAGGTAATTGTCAATATGATCCGTTTTCAATCTCTTAAGTTGTTCATCTAAAATATTGTCCAAGTCCTCTCTAGAATGGATAAGCCATGAAGGACATTTGGTTTGAAGATAAACCTTATCTCTGTAACCGTTTTCAAGGAATTCTCCAACAAATGGTTCACTTGTACCTGGACCACCATGAACCTCTTTTGAGTGAAAAGAGTATCCGGTATCAATAAGGTTTATTCCATTATCTATACCATAACTTAAAAGTTCACTTGCCTTTTCCTTGTCTATCTTACTATTAGAGTTATCTAAGGTTGGAAGTCTCATAGTTCCTAACCCTAGAATTGATACTTTTTCATTAGTTTTTCCCAATTTCCTATATTCCATTAAAGCACCTGAAATTTAAAAAATTCTTTTAAAAATAATATATATTAATTATTATTGCTTTTCTTTAAAAAAATCTTTCTAAATTATTATTAGTCTAATGAAATTTTTAAATTAAAATAGATATCTAAGTAAAATAGGTAATTTATAAAATCAATAAAAATCTGTAAAAATAGTTTAATGGTTTTTCCTGGGATAATTTATATGCCGGGGGCGGGATTCGAACCCGCGGCCTCACGGTATCCCAGGAATTCAGTCAGAGCATAGCTAAAAAACCCTATGAGCCGTGCGCTCTAACCAGCTGAGCCACCCCGGCATTATACTATGTATAATACTATTAAATTTAAGTTTTTAATAATATATATACTTTGTGGTATATGGTATATTTTTTTATAAAATTTTTCAATTTACTATTTTTTAAATTCATTTAATCAGGTAATTCTAATATGTTTCTATTTGGACAAATCTTTTTTAAAACACTTTGTTTTTTATCTAAAATTATTTAAATCTAAAATTTTTGGTTTTAATTGGAGTTTAACCGTTGTTTAGGGTTTATATGATAATCATTTCTTATTTGATTAATATGATTCTTACCATTATATTGTTTCTATACAATAATATTTAATATTATTAAAAGTTAAAAATAATATTGTATAGATTTTCATTTGAAAATTATTTTTTTATTAGTTATATTGAAATGGGATACTTTAATATAATCTGATCTTTAAATGATTTCTTTTTTAAAAACGATTATTTGTGATATATATGAGTAATGTAAAGGATATGTCTCTTGCAGATGATGGAATAATGAAAATTGAATGGGTTCAAAAACATATGCCTGTTCTTGAACATATTAAAAAGGTATTTGAAGAAGAAAAACCTTTTGAAGGAATTACTATCGGTTCATGTTTACATTTGGAACCTAAAACAGTTAATTTAGGTTTAACATTACAAGCAGGTGGAGCTGAAGTGGCTATGACTGGTTGTAATCCTCTATCTACTCATGATGATGCTGCAGCTGGTGCGGCGGCATTAGGTCTAAACATCTATGGTTGGAGAGGTCAAAGCGACGAGGAATATTATGAGGCTATTAATAATGTTCTAGATCATAAACCTGATATTATAATCGATGATGGTGCGGATATGATTATGTACCTACATAGTAATAGACAGGAACTTTTATCCCATATTAAAGGTGCTTGTGAAGAAACCACTACTGGTGTACATAGATTAAAAGCAATGGCTGATGATAATGCATTAAAATTCCCTGTTGTAGCGGTGAATGATGCTTATACCAAATATTTATTTGATAATAGATATGGTACAGGACAATCCTCATTAGATGCGATTATGGGTACAACTAACATGTTAATTGCAGGTAAGAATTTCACCGTCTGCGGATATGGATGGTGTGGCCGTGGTGTTGCAAGTAGAGCAAGAGGTCTAGGTGCAAATGTTATTGTAACTGAAGTAGATCCAATCAGAGCTTTAGAAGCTAGGATGGATGGTTACAGAGTAATGCCTATTAGGGAAGCTGTTAAGATCTCCGATATTATTATCACTGTCACCGGTAATATTAACATCATATCCGGTGATGACTTTAAATATATGAAGGACGGATGTATGCTTTGTAATTCCGGTCACTTTAATGTTGAAATTAATAGGGATGATCTAGAGGCTCAAGCAGAATCTGTAAAGACTGTAAGGGAAAGTATTGAAATGTTTACGATGAAGGATGGAAGAAAAATCTATCTTTTAGCTGATGGAAGACTTGTAAATCTTGCAGCTGCAAGAGGCCAAGGACACCCTGCAGAGATTATGGATATGAGCTTTGCAGTTCAGGCTTTATCTGCCAAATATATTTTAGATCATGACGGTAAGATGGATATTGGTGTTATGAAAGCACCGGATTCAATTGACGAGACTGTCGCAAGATTAAAACTAAAAGCTATGGGAATTGAAATAGATTCATTCACAGACCGTCAAATCGAATATTTATCTGACTGGCATGAAGGAACATAATCCTGTTTTTTAATCTTTTTATTATTTTTTTTTATTTTTCTTTATTCTATTGAATTTAATCTCTTAGAATTAGTATCTTAATTTGGAAAAGGTATTAAAGTTAGAGTGATATTCTAGAAAGTTCTGCTATTTTATTTTAACAATTATTTCTTTGATTATTATGGGATATTTTAAACATATTGATAATGGTGATGGACCTACTAAGCTATTTCTTGGGGGAGTTCATGGTAATGAAGGTAAAACTGCTATTAAGATGATTAATCGTCTTAAACGTGAAGATTTTGCCGATGGTCAGATTTATATTTATAACTTCGATTCCTCACCCTATATTTCAACGGTGGATAAAAGATATTATGAATCTGAAATGGGTCAAAAGGTTATAAGCTTGATTAACCAGTATAAACCAGATTTTTATACGGAGCTTCACTGTTATAATATAGGGCATTTTAAAAATCTTACAAGTATGTCCAGATTTGAATCCCAGGGTGTTCCTCCTTTAATTGATTGTGGAGAATATGTTTTGATTAGTTCTGTTTCCCCGTTAATCAGAATTAAGTATTTCACTAAGGAAACTATATGTAAAACATTGGAGATTCCTTGCCTACATGATGAGAAGAAATTGGACAATGCGATTGAAAATTATGGGTTCAATCCAGATAAATCCATTGACAGATATATGGATCTATTGTATCTTATTACACGGTCTGTATCACGTAAGGATTTTACGGAAAGAATATCAAAATATTATCCTACTCAAGTTGATCTTGCAAGGGAATATGTTAAAAAGATTTTTGGAGAATTCTTCCCTCCATTTTAGATATTCAATAAACTTTTTTTTATTTTATAATTGCTTAAAATTTTTAAAAATTTCTAAAAAAAGATATCTATTCCTAATTTTATATTTCAAGTATTTTTAATTCTGAAAACTCATTTTTGATTAAACATCAATCATTTTAAGGGATTTTTTAAAGGTTTCCTGTATTTAATTCTTTTACAGATTTAAAAGTTTATCATGTTGAAATCAATACTATTTTAATAAACTGTAATCTATATATATTATAAATACAAAAATTATACCGGAAGTTATATTCCGACTATTCATTAAAATAGAAATTATATTTATTAGTTATTAAAAAGCAGATTAAGTGATGTAAATGCAGATGATAAGAGCAATTATTAGACCTGAAAAGGTTGATGATGTAATTATTGCATTGGATGATGAACAATTCCATTCAGTTACAGTAATGGATGCAGAAGGTCGTGGAATTCAGAAAGGATTAAACAAAGGTGATGAACACTTTGATCAGTTACCTAAAAAACTTTTAATATTGGTAGTTGAAGATGAGGATGTGGATTTTGTAGTTGATTTAATCTCTGAGGAAGCTTTTACCGGTAATCCTGGTGATGGTAAAATATTTGTTAGTCCTGTTTTAGAGGCTTATACAATTAGAACAAGAAGTCAAGGATTATAAAAGAGGTTTTTATAATGAAAGAAATCATGGCTTTTATTAGAGATAAAAAATATGAAAGAACTAAGGAAGTCTTAACTCTTTTAGGTTTTCCAGGAATGACTGTCGTTCCGGTTTTAGGAAGGGGTAGAAAAATTCAAAACAATAAATTAAAAACCGATGATTTTGCGGTTATTCCTAAAAAATTGATTTCAATTGTGGTTCCTGATGAGGATGTAAATCTAATAGTTGAAGTAATTATGAAAATCAATTCCACCGGACGTTATGGTGATGGTAAAATATTTATATGTCCTATAACCCAATCCATCAGATTAAGAACAGATGAAACAGGGGATGCTGTTTTATAATCTTTTTTTTATTTATAGTTCTTTACCAAAAGTTTATACCTAATGAATTATAAAGATATGTTCATGGAAAAATTTAATAATAAAATTGAAAAACATTTGGAACTTTCAGAAATTGCAGATATGCTGAAAGAGTACAAGGAATATTACAATGTTTACAGACGTCTTTTGTTAATTCACATGGTTGCAAACGGTGAAAGTATTGCTAAAGCCTCAAAAAACATTAATATTTCAAGAAAAACAGGCGAACGTTGGGTCAAACAATATAATGAAAAAGGTGTTGACGGTTTATTTTCAAATTATTCTAACTGTGGAAGGAAATCTTACTTAAATAATCAACAACTAAAAGAATTAAAAGAAATAATAACTGGAAATGAAGAAAAATATAATTTAAAAGATGTACAAAACTTAATTAAAGAAAAATACGGTATAACATATAGTGAAAAGCAAGTATGGGTCATTACAAGACAAAAACTAAATTTAAACTATGGAAAACCATTCATTAAATACAACACCCGTCCTGAGAATCCGGAAGAGGATCTTAAAAAAAACTAAAAACAACAGACATAAAAACAGAATACTTTGCTTTTTTAGACGAAACGTCTTGCCAAAATGTTCCAAATGTTAGAAAAATATTATATACTCCTGGAGAAAAAAATATACAAGTAAAATATCCAGTAAAATTTGGAATAAATGTAACAGGATTTCAAGGAATCAATTGCAACTCCTACATGGAAGCAAATACAAAAAACAATGCATTTCAATTTGTAATTACATTATGTCATTACCGTATTGAAAACATGACCAATAAATTAGGTAAACAATTAATCGAGGAAGCAATAAACAATGAAAACTTATCTGATGAAAAAATAAAAAAATATTTATCCCCCAAATCATTGAACGAAATGGATCTGATAAATAAAATCAATAATGAACTATATAATGACAAATCCAAACAGAAGTCAATAGAAAAAATTCAAAAGATTTGCAGAAAAGAAGACAACAACAATTCAAGAAAAATCTGGTATGAAAAAAGATTAAGATTAATAAATAACCTATTAAATCCAAAAATAACCGAAATAAACTCAAAAGAAAAAAGAATAAACATTATTTTAGATAACGCAAGAATACATCATGCCAAAATTGTTGAAAAAGCCTGTGAAATATTGAACATAAACTTAATTTTTCTAAAACCATATTGCCCGGATTTAAACCCAATCGAAGATGTATGGCGTAAAATTAAATCCAAAGTGTATAAATCAATCTATAAAAATTTAAACGAATTAATTAAAATATTTGAAGATGAATTCTATAAAATAGTTGATTTAACCTCATTCTACACAAATTGGGTCAACGAATATTTAGGTATAAACATTTGGTAAAATACTATATTTTTAAATAGATGGAATTAATTTTAAATTTATATAAGAGCTATTTTTTTGT
The DNA here is from genome assembly GCF_000404165.1 of Methanobrevibacter sp. AbM4. Classification (NCBI taxonomy): domain Archaea; kingdom Methanobacteriati; phylum Methanobacteriota; class Methanobacteria; order Methanobacteriales; family Methanobacteriaceae; genus Methanobrevibacter; species Methanobrevibacter sp. AbM4. The sequence goes on from NC_021355.1 coordinate 231,693, forward strand.
TAGAAAAAGAAAATTAATTTGATCGTTTATAATTTATAAAAAAGTTGGTTTTTTAAGTTTTATAAGAAAAATAATTTTAAATTTAGAAAAAATCTTCTAAACTTTTCTGTGAACTGTTAAGGTTCTTGATTTTACCTGCACTGTTTAAAACTCTGTCCTTTGAAAAACCATGCTCTTCACATAGGAACTCTACAATACCCTCACGGTCCGGTTCTTTAAACTTAATGGTATAATCCTCATTTACTCTAGGGTTTAGGAAGATATTTCTTAAAATATCTATGTCTATCTTAGGCTCTGTATCTAAGTCTTCTAGAACATTTTCCAGATTATTATCATTTAATAGTTTCATACCTCTTTTAACACCGATACCATGAACTCCATCATTAAAATCGGTACCTACAAGAAGTGCAAGATCGATTAGTTGTTCCCTTGTAAAATCAAGATTTGATAGAACCTTGTTTAATTCCATATATTCAAGATTTGAAAGTCCCCCACTTAAGGTAAGATTTCTTATAATTCTTGGAGAACCAAATAATAAACAGTCATAGTCCTGTGATGCAACGGCCCATGCATCTTTTTTCTGAACCATATAGGATGCCTGTGCTTCACCTTCACCAAGTGCCTGAACATAAGGTATTCCCATTAAATCAAGTAAATATTTGGAACTTTCAACTACATATGGTGTAATGTGTGTTGTACGCATTGCATATTTACGTGCTAACTCCTCATTACCTTCTTTAATAGCTTTCTCCCATTCTTCTTTTGATTTTATTTTAGCTTCTTTACGTTTAGCTATTGTATCAGATTTATATTCTGAAGGTTTTCCATCAAAAACATAAATAGGTTTTATTCCACGTTCAACAATAGATGATGTTCTATATAAAAGACCACTTAAATGGGAAGTTACATTACCATTAGCATCTTTAAGAGGCGTTCCATCCCTTTGACGAATTCCTGATAAAAATTGATAAATTGTATTAAAAGCATCGATAGCTATTGTTCTTCCTTCTAAATCTTTTAAATTAATTTTTTCTGGAGAAGCAATATCTTTAAACTTCACTCCCATTATCTCACCTTCATTCTTTTTTTTATAAATTAACAGGTTTTGTTTTTTATTAATCTGTTTTTTATTAATTTGGACTCTTTAAATTAATTAGATTTATGATGTTCCAGTTAATCTAAATTAAGCTTTGTTAATTTGATTTTAATTTTATCTTTCTTCTTTAAATCAACTGTTTTAAGATTTATCTCTTTAATCTGAATTAATTGATTTTTTTTATATTATCTTATTTTTTTTCTAAAATCTATCTTATGTATTGTTTTTGTTTAATCTAGATATTCTCTAAAATAGCCTATTGGAAACATTTCCTGAATCCACATGATTTTCTCATTATTGTGTATAATATCATAGTTTCTTGATAGGAAATCCTCATCTGTCTTATATATTTCTTCAAGTTCTGGCTCTGATTTTATTACTTCAATGTCCCCGATTTCTCTTCTTGTTTCAAGTTTATAATTCTTTAGGATTCTTCCGATTGGAATGTCTTCTGTCATTAATGAGTCTTTAATTTCTTTGTTTATTCTAGATAATGGAATATAACTTTTTGCAAATATTAGTGGTTTATCGTCCTTATGCATTATTATTGTTCTGTTATTTACCTCTTCACTTTCATCAATATTGAAGTGATTTGAAACCTCCCTATTTGCCTTTTCAACATGCTGGTTAATGGTTTTTAAGGTAATCTTATTATATAATACATCTAAAATTGCAGTAATTGATCCGTCAGTTGTAAGAAGTATCTTCTGTGTGTTGGATAACTCTATGTTATTCTTGTTTTCCAGGTAGTTTATTCTATCAATTAAACATTTGTTGATATTGTTCTCTTCTTTAATCATAATGTCCCTTTAAAAATAGTTCTCTTTAAAAAATATAAAAAATAAGTAAAAAAAGTTAATTTTCTGGTTTTGCAATAAATCCTTTTATTGCGGAAGCTGCAACCACTTTTGAATTTGCAAGATAAACTGATGATTTAGGATCTCCCATTCTACCTTTGAAGTTTCTGTTTGTAGTTGATATGGCTGTTTCACCTTCAGATAAAACACCCATATGTGCTCCTAGACATGGTCCGCATCCCGGATTACATACTATTGCACCGGATTCCATGAAGGTTTTTATATATCCCTTATCTAGGGCTTGAAGATATATTTCACGTGATGCCGGAAGAACTATTAATCTAACATCCTCATGGATCTTTTTCCCATCAAGAACTTCTGCGGCATTTTTTAAATCAATTAGTCTTCCATTGGTACAAGAACCAATTACTCCCTGGTCGATGGAGGTTCCCTCAACCTTGCTAATTGGTTTTACATTGTCCACATCATTTGGACATGCGATTTGTTCTTCCATATTGTTTATATCGAAATGGTATTCCTTACTATAAACTGAGTCCTTATCGGATTTTTTGATGTTTAACTGATTTCTACTTTTTCCGGTTCTTTTACATACATAATCTATGGTAGCATCATTAGGTTCCATTATACCATTTTTGGCACCCATTTCAATGGCCATGTTTGTCATGGTCATTCTGCTTGCCACATCAAGGTTATCAATGGTCTTACCACAGAACTCCGCACTTTGATAGGTGGCTCCTGCAATTCCAATCTTTCCAATTATATTTAGAATAATATCCTTGGAGGTTAAATTACCTAACTTACCTTCGACTTGGATTTTTATAGCTTCCGGAACCTTGAACCATGTTTTACCAGTTGCATAAACCATAGCAATATCCGTTGCACCCATTCCTGTGGAAAATGCTCCAAATGCACCATAAGTGCATGTGTGTGAATCCGCACCAACTATAACTTTTCCAGGTTCCACTAAACCCTTTTCCGGAAGTACTTGGTGGCAGATACCTTCACCATTAATGTAATGGTGGGTGATGCCTTGTTTCTTAATAAAGTTTCTTGCAACTTTCTGGAATTCTGCAGATCCAATTGTATTTGCCGGTATGTTATGATCAAACACTATCGCTATCTTCTCAGGATCCCATACATTATCTGCTATTTTTTCAAATGTTTTAATGGCAGGTGGTGATGTACCGTCATGTGACATTACAAGGTCGACATTTGCCTCGATAATTTCACCAGGATTAACTTCATAACCTACTTTTTCTGATAAAATCTTTTCTGTAATATTCATTTTTACACTTTAAAATTGTATTTTAATTTACTATATAATATCTTTATAAAATATTAAAATAGTTTTTATTTTAATTGTATCCTTATTAGAAAATTTTTTCAAGATAAAATTCCCTTTAATTTAAAAACTCTTCTAATATTTAATTTAAATTTAAAATAAGATTTTTTCCAGGTGTACTGTAAAATAGGATTGATTGTTTTAGATATTAAAGATAATACTGTTTTATTTTCTTCTTTTAAACTTATAATCTCTAGATCTATTATAAAAAAAGGTTAAATCATTTTAGATATTGAATTAACGATCAAATAGTCTGATTCTATCAGAGTTGAATTTAATTCTATAAGAAGGATTCCATTTAGACATTAAAAACTATATAAAAATTAGCTATTTGTTAAATGATTAAAAATAATAAAAAAATTAAGAGTGGATTTATAAATCAGCAAGGTTTACATTTTTGACGATTTCCTTAAAGACATCATCATTGATGTAGGTACCTTTCTCTCTTGTTTGTTTAACTTGTTTTACAATTTCACAAAGTTGGTCATTGGTTACTTTATAACCACATGCGTCAAGTTTTGCTTTAACTGCTCTACAACCTGAATGTTTACCTAAAACTAATTGTCTTTTTTGACCTACAAGTTCCGGTACATATGGTTCGTAGGTTAATGGCTCCTCAATAACCGCATCTACATGAATACCTGATTCATGTCTAAATATGTTTTTACCTACTATTGGCTTGTTATAAGGAACTGGTAAGCCTGTAGCTTTGGATACAAGTTCTGAGATTTCTTTAATCTTTTTGGTTTTAAATCCTAAATCCTTTCCATATAATAATTTAAGGGCCATTACTAATTCTTCAAGTGAGGCATTTCCTGCTCTTTCACCAATACCATTGATGGTTACTGAAACCGCACTGGCACCTGCTTGAAGTCCTGCAATTGAATTTGCAACAGCAAGTCCAAAATCATTATGGCAATGCATAGCAATATCTGTGTTAATCTCTTTTTTAAGTTCTGATACAAGGTAAGTAATTCCTTGAGGATTTGCAGCACCAACGGTATCTGCTACATGTACTCTGTCAACACCATATCCCTCAGCTTTTTTATACATTCTTTTTAGGAAATCTAAATCTGCCCTTGTTGCATCTTCTGCAGAGAAAGCAACGAATAATCCATGGTCTTTAGCATATTCAATAGATTTCATACAGATATTTAATGCCTGTTCCCTTGTAAAGTGTAATTTATGTTCGAGGTGTAAATCGGAAGCTCCCATAAAAGTAATTACTCCGTCAACATCGGCATCTAATGCCGCATCGATATCTTCTAATTTTGTTCTAGCTAAACAGATGACCTGTGCATCTAATCCTTCATTAGCTATTGTTTTAACAGTGTCCTGCTCTGTTGAAGATACCCTTGGGAATCCTGCTTCTATCTGTGGTACTTTAAGTTCATCTAATTTTTTAGCAATTTCTATCTTTTCATCTTTGGAGAAAGCTACACCTGGAGTTTGTTCTCCGTCTCTTAAAGTAGTGTCGTATACAGTTATATCTTTAGGAAATGTGTATTTGACCTCTTTATTGTAAGGACTAACATAGTATTGCAAAAATATCACTCCTATTATATTATGATTGTTATTAATTAAATTTGATATGTATTTTTTTATTAAATCAATAATTATTTTATTATTTTGTAAAATTAGTAATAATTACAAATTTAAATTAAAAATTTATGTTATTTAATTTGTAAGTCTGTATATTTAAATATTAATCAATTTAAATTTTTAAATATATTTTTTTTAAAAAAGAGCTTGAAGGTTCTAAAACAATTATGGCGAAACGTAAACTTTTCTTTTCAATAAAAAAAGATGTTAATTGTTTTTATCTTTTATCATTTTTTCCATATGATTTTTAATTTCTGATATTAATAGGGGTATTTAATATTTAATATAATATTTAATATTTTATAATATATTTTTTGAATCATCTTTTTTTTAAAAATTTTAATATCATAAAAAATTAAAAAAAATAATTTTTTAGTTTCCATTAGTATTTTCTTATAAAATAAGATGAGATTTTGTAGAAGTTTAAATGGAAATTTTCTAGTGTTTCATCTATACTTCTATGGAGGATGATTAAAGTAAAAAATCTATTAATTTTCATCAATATTTTCTAATAGGCCAAGATATGAGGTCCTTTCAAAGCCATCGGTAATACCCAATTTTTCAAATACTTTAAACAAACCTTCCTGTGCCTCACTATAATCGGTACCATCTTCAACAAGTGCCTCAATTTCCATATAGGGATCTAGACCTTTTACATCATCAAGGCTTATCTCATAATTTTTATATCTGTAAATTTCCCTATCTTTTATAACCTCACGAACAGCAGTAAAACCTAAATGTTCAAATATTTTTCTACATTTATTTTCATCCTCAATACCTATTTCAATTTCTTCTCTAGTTTTACTTTTTTTATCTATTTTAGGTCCTTTATAGGTTATAAATAAATTACTTTCTTTATCGGTTTTAGTTTTTCTTATTCTTAATGCTTCATCAGTTTTAGCAAAATCACAGATAGGACTATTAAAATATATATCCTCTTGATGTTCAGTTTTTATCTTTTCTGCTTTTAATTCGAGTATTTTTGTTCGAATTTCATTAAAACTATTGATTTTAGCTTTTGCTTCAACTTCTATCATTTATAACAACTATCCTTTATTTTATTATTTTTTATAAAATTTTTAATCATTCTTTATTATTTTCTATTTTGTCTATTTTTACATAAAAAATTTATTTTTAAATAAGGTTTATATACTATTTAAATATAAATTTATATACAGTAAAAATTTTAGTTTAAATATTTGATGTGCTTATTTTTCAAATTATATATAAAATGTTTACTTACTTTTTTTCAAAAATATGATTTGGAGGTATATAATGACCGATGTTGATATAAAAATAGAAAACATTGTGTCTTCTGCTAGTATTGGTAAAGATATAGTACTTACTGATGTTGCTAAAAATTTACCTGGTGTCGACTTTAACCGTGAGCAATTCCCTGGTCTTGTTTTTAAATTAAAAGATCCAAAAACTGCTGCTTTGATTTTTAGCTCAGGTAAATTAGTATGTACTGGTGCTAAATCTATAGATGACTCAAAGTTAGCTATTAGAAAAACCGTGGATCTTATGAGAGAAATCGATACTGAAATCCCTCATGAATTCGAAATTAAAATTCAAAATATTGTAGCTTCTGCTAATTTAGAACTTCCGTTAAATTTAGAAGCTGTTGCTTTAGAATTAGAAAATACCGAATATGAACCGGAACAATTCCCTGGTTTAGTATATCGTCTAACTGATCCTAAAGTAGTTTTATTATTATTTGGTTCTGGTAAGGTTGTTTGTACTGGAGCAAAAACTCGTAGTGATGCTAAGCTTGGTGTAGAAAGAGCTTACGACAGACTAAAAGAGTTAGACTTAATATAATTTGGTGATATGTTTGATTAAACTTATAGTATTTGACTTAGATAATGTTATAATGAATGGAGAGGCAATAGACGAGATAGGAAAAATTGCAAATGTTAAAGATGAAATTGCTGAAATTACAGATAAAGCAATGAAAGGCGAACTCGACTTTGAAACCTCTATTAAAGAAAGAGCTAAACTTCTTGAAGGAGTTTCAGTCGATGATATTGTTGAATTAAGAAATAATATTCCTCTTACCGACGGTGCTGAAGAGACTGTTAAAACTTTAAAAGATGCTGGCTATGATGTAATTGTTATTAGTGGTAGTTTTGATATTATTGCAGACCCATTAAAAGACAAATTAGGTATTGATGAAATTTTTGTTAATTCATTAACTGAAGAAGATGGAAAATTAACTGGTGAGGTAACTGGAGACTTAGTTTCCGGTACTAAACTTCAAGTATTAAATAAATATATTGAAGATAAAGATATCGAATTAGCTGACTGTGTAGCTATTGGTGACGGAGCTAATGATATCTCAATTATTGAATCCGCTGGTTTAGGTATTGCATTTAATGGTAAACCTGCTGTTAAAGAAATCGCTGATGTTATTGTTGATGATGATAATTTAACCGCTGTCTTAGATCCAATTAAAAAAGCTGCTGATGCTGATAAAAAAGAAGAATTTGTTCTTGCAGACACTCTTGAAGGAGTCAAACAGCAAAAAATTGAAAAAGAAGAAGAAATTTCCAAAATTGCTGATGAAAGAGAACATTACAACAGAGTTGCTAAAGAACAACGTAAAATCCGTGATGAATTAAATGCTTCTTTAAAAGAAAACTTAAACAAAGCTATCGAATATAGGGACGAACGTAATAAAATCAACAAAGAAGTTGAGGCAGAGAAAAAATTACGTAACGCTGCTAATAAAGAGCTTAGAAACTTAGAGTGGTCTTCAGGTAAAAAAGACAAAGTTAAAATCGAAAATGAAATCAAGAAAATTGATAGTATCATTGAAACTAGGGTTTTAGATATTAAAAAAGAAAATCAACTTGTTAAAAATGCTAATGATCTCCGTAAACAATTAATGGATATTCATGAAGATGATAAGGTAAAAGCACAAGCTGAGGAACTTAAAAAACAATCTGAAGAACATCATGCTAATGTTGTTGAACTTTCCGAGAAAGCTCAAGAAGCACATGAACAAATGTTAAACTATTTCAGAAAAACTGATGAAATTAGAGCTGCTGCTGATGAGGCACATAAAAACTTCATTGAAGCAAGAAAATCTGCTTCTGCAAAACATGAAGAATTCAAATCAGTTTTAAGCGAAATCCACGTCATTAATAAAAGATTAGGTACATCTAGACCTAAAAGACGAAAATCAAACAAAAATCAACCTGCTCCTAAGAGAAACTTAGAAGAGAAAGAGAAAGCTGAAAATATTTTTGATAAATTTAAACATGGTAAAAAGTTATCTACCGAAGAACTTTTACTTTTACAAAAATATGATATAAACTAAATTTAGTTTATTTCTTTCTTTTTTCGTTGATTTTTCATTGATTTATTTTTTATATCTTTTTATTATCTATTTTTATTTAATTTATGAATCTAAGGATTATTCATCTATTTTTCTTATTTAAAGTTTCAGTAATCTTTTAATCTTATTATGATAATCTTTTTCTTTTTATTTTATTTTCAGATTTAAGGTTTATTTCATCTATTTTTATTTTATTTTCAGATTTAAGGTTTATCTCATCTATTTTTATTGTTTAAAGTTTCATTGTCTTTTAATTTTATCATAATAATTTTTTATTTTTAATCATTTAAAACAAATATTTTTCAGCTGATTTTCAGCTGTCCTAAAAGTTTAACAAAATCCTTTATAATTTAAAAAATTAGTAAATATAATATATTATAATATATAGAAGATTATTTTTCTAAAACTGATTTTTTTTTTAAAATGAAAAAAATTTATATAATGTAATTGAATTTACTATGAATAATAATATTTTAAAATTTCAATTTTTTTATTTAATTTAGAAACTGAAAAATTTCAGTAACTAGTATTATCGGATATTATTTTTAATTTTTATTTATATCTATTGAGGGAGAAAATTTTTAGATAATGTGATAAAATGAATGAATTAATTATTTGTGAGAAGCCAAAAGCTGCGGAAAAAGTAGCTCAGGCTTTATCTTCCAAGGCAAAGAAACATAAATATAATAAAAAGGTTAGTTATTGGGAAATGGATAGGGAAGATAAACATATTGTTATAGTGTCTGCTGTAGGTCATTTGTACTCATTGACTCCTAAAAACAATCGAAACAAGTATTATTTTGACTTAGATTGGGCTCCTGCATATGAAGTTAATAAATCTAGTAGATTTACAAGGGATTATGTCAATGCCATTAAGAAATTTGCAAAAGATGCGGATAGCTTTATCCATGCATGTGATTATGATATTGAGGGTACCTTAATCGGATATAATGCATTAAAATATGCATGTGGCGTTAATGATTTGGCTAAAGTTTCCCGTATGAAATTCTCAACCTTAACTAAAAAGGATGTTGTTGAAGCATATGAAAATAGGATAGAACTGGATATGCCTCAGGTAGAAAGTGGTATAGCAAGGCATGTTTTGGATTATTATTTTGGTGTTAATATCTCTAAGGCATTGATGACTTCTGTTAGAAAATCTAAATATAAATATTTAAAACTTTCAGCAGGTCGTGTTCAAACTCCAACACTTTCAATTCTTGTCAAAAGGGAAAAGGAAATTCAGAAATTTGTTCCTAAACCTTATTGGTTAATCAAGGCAGTTCTTGAAAATGATATTGTTGCAGATCATGTGGAAGGTAAAATCTTTGATCAAAAGAGAGCCGAGAATATCTATAAAAATTGTAAAGGTTCCGATGCCGATGTTTCAAAGGTAAAGATTAACAAAAAAATTAGAAAACCACCTGTTCCATTTAATTTAGGTGATTTACAATCAGAGTCCTATGCAGCATTTGGTTTTTCTCCTAAGAAAACTCAGGTCATTGCTCAGAATTTATATACTGGGGGATATACTTCTTATCCACGTACCTCATCTCAGAAATTACCTGAATCATTAAATTATAAGAACATTCTAATCCAATTATCACAGAACTCCGAATATAAAAAACATATTATAGATCTTCCTAAGAATCTAAAACCTCATGAAGGTAAAAAAACAGATGCAGCTCACCCTGCGATCCACCCGACGGGTGTTTTACCTGAAAAATTGGATAAGGATGAACAAAAAGTTTATAATTTAATTGTCTATAGATTTATCAGTGTATTTTCAACAGATTCTGAGTTGGAAACAATGAAAGTTAATCTTAATGTGGGAAAAGAGGAATTTTCATTTAAAAGAAAACGGGTCTCAGTTCTCGGATGGTTGGCCCATTATCCATTTAAAAAAATTGAGGACGATACATTTCCAGATCTTAAAAAGGGAGATAAGATTAAGGTTAAAGATATTAAATCAGAGGAGAAAAAAACTAAACCTCCTGCAAGATACAACGAATCCTCCCTTATTAAGGAACTTGAGAAAAGAGAGCTTGGTACTAAGGCTACAAGAGCAGATATTATTGCTAAACTTTATGATAGAAAGTATATATCCGGTAAAAAAATTGAGGTTAATCAATTAGGTGAGAATATAATAGATACTTTGGAGGAGTACTGTAAAGACATCACCTCCGAGGAGTTAACCCGTAATTTTGAAAGGGATTTAGATAAAATTAGAGATAATAAATTATCTAAAGATGCCCTTATAAAGGATGCCCAGGAAGAGGTCTTAACTATTCTCTCAGACATTGAGAAAAATGAGAAGGATATTGGAAATAAACTTTACAACGCATATATGAAGAGTCAGATTGTAGGTAAATGTGCATGTGGTGGGGATTTAATTAAAAGATATTCTCCTAAAACCAAAGCTAGTTTTGTGGGATGTTCCAACTATCCTGATTGTAGAACTATTTACTCCCTTCCAAAAGGAGCCAATATTCTTAAAAGTAAATGCCCTAAATGCGGATTACCTATGATTTCCTTTGGTAAACCTCGTCAACACGCATGTCTTGATCCTAACTGTGGTAAGGAAAATGTTAAAAAACCTAAAACTCTTGAGATTGTTGGTACCTGCCCAGAATGTGGAAATAATTTAGTTAAGAGAAATGGTAGATATGGGGAATTTGTAGGTTGTAGAGGATTTCCAAAATGTAGATTCACATGTTCTGTAGATGAACTGGACTCCATATTGGAAAAAGCGAACTCCTCAAGCAGTAGTTCTAAAAAAGACCAGAAAATAGAATCTGATGCAAAATAGATTTCTAATTTTAACCCTTTCTCTTCTTAATTTTATTTTTCGAATCCTTCATTAATCTCTTGTTTTCTATTTTAATTGGATATTATCCTATTTTATATGTTTTATTCATTTCAAATTAAACTTTATTAAGTTAAATTTTATCATTGTGTTTATTATTTTATATCGTGTTTTTTTATCATTTTTTATTGTTTAATCTAAGATAATATTTTATTTTTTTATTTTTTCCATTATCCTTTTTTTAATCCTATTTCTACTTTAAAATAAATAAATTTAAAAATATTAAAATAAATATTATGAATGTATAATATTTTAAAATATTATAATTAGGATTATTAAATTTGTTTAATTCTTTTTCTTTAAGTGGATTTAATATCCTTTATTTAAATGGTGATTTAATTTTTCGTTGAATCTCTATTTAAATTAATTAATGTATACATAATTAAAAATTTAAAGAGATTTTTTACAATTTAAAAATTTGACAGAGGATTTTATGAATAATAAGACAAAGACTATACTTAAGTCTGTAGTAATCATTCTTATACTCCTGGCTATAGTATTTGCTATTAGGGTTCCTGCTGGTGATATTAACGGGGTTCCTTCAGATGTTAAAGCCGAGTATGTTGATTCTTCCGGTCTTCCTTATTTCAGTGAAATGGATTCATATTATAACCTAAGGATGACTCAGGATTTAATAGATCATGGTTACTATGGAGATACTATGGTGAATAACACTCAGGTAGATAATCATAGGTATTCTCCAAATGGTATGAATACTACGTATACTCCAGGAATTGGAGTTGTTACATCATTTATGTATAACCTGGCCAATATATTTGGACATTTTGATGTTAAAACAGTTGCTTTCTGGACTGGTGCTATTATCTCTTGTTTGGCTATTATTCCTTCTTATATTATTGTAAGGAGGGTTACAAATGATTATGGTGCTATCGCGGCATCTTTAATTATAACATTGTCTCCAAACTACTTTGCACACACATTCCCTGGGTTCTTTGATACGGATATGTTTGTATTTGTATTTCCATTGTTTATTGTTCTGTTCTTTATTGAATGTATTCGGTCCAATAACAGGATTCATAAGTTGATCTATGCAATTCTTGCAGTGCTATCAATTATGGCCTTTGCTAAATGTTGGGATGGTTATGTATTTTACTTAGGTATGTTGGCAATATTTGTTGTGATTTACCTAATTGCTAATTTATACTTTAGCCTAACGGATCCTGAAAATAGGGCATCAACTGGTACTAGGATAAAAGATTTCTTCCATCAGAAAGAAGTCTTATCTGTAATTGGTCTTGTAGTATTACTTGTCATTGGTTTATTGATAGTTGATGGTGCAGGTGTTCTTGGAATTGTTAATAATGTACTTAGTGGATTTGCATTACAAGCTTCCTCTACCAGTACAGGATTCCCTAACGTAATGGTATCTGTTGCAGAGCTTCAAGTTCCTGCTTTATCTACAGGTGGAGTACTTGGTTTATTCTTAGCAAGTACCGGTTCCGTTGTAAATGGTGTTGGTGGAATTATCTGTTTCATTGCAGCTTTAGTTGTATTATACACTTATATTACTAGATTTGCAAAACTTAGAAGAACTTCTAATAAAACAACCGCTACTGGTAAACTACCTAAAAACTTAAGACAATCCGCATCTGTAAGATCTGAGAAAAGAAGATTTGAATTCTCTCTTAAAGAAATTGGAGAGTTCGGTTCCCGTGATGAACTTATTCAATCAAGAAAGGAAACATTGCTATATTTAACTTTATTCCTTGTTTGGGCCATTTCTGCATGTGCTGCTGTAACTCAAGGTTCAAGGTTTATTACCTTATTAATTTTACCATTTGGTTTACTTACCGGTATCTTTGTAGGTTATGCTGCTGACTATATCAAGTCCAAAAGGATTGATGACAAAAAACTTGCAGCAACAATTGTAATTGCAATTTTACTTGCTAGTTATCCGGTTATTGCTCAAGTTGATAGGACATTTGGTATTGCTCTATTAATTATACTTTTAATATTGACTGTAATCTTATTCGATGTTAAAAAACCATTGGTTTATAAGGATATACCTTACAAGAAATATTTAGCAATTTTCTGTATATTCCTAGCTATTGTTGCTCCAACTGTAACCTGTGCTTATGCAACATCTAACAGTGTTGTACCAGGTACAAATGATGAAATGTGGGATTCAATGAATTGGATTCAACAAAATGAACCTAATAACACTGTAATTGCATCTTGGTGGGATTTCGGTTATTTATTTGAAATTGCTGCCAACAGACAAACCATGTTTGATGGAGGTATGCAGGGTACAGACGGTAGGGCATACTGGATGGGTGAAGCTATGACTACGGATAATCTAGAACTATCTGCAGGTATTTTCAGAATGCTTGGTACATCTGGTTATGAGCCGGTATACAATGTATTGGAAAAGTATACCCATTCAGATAATGGAACTACAGTAGAGATTGTAAATAAGATCTTGCCACAGAAAAAATCTGATGCTAAGAATACCTTAACAAATCAATATCATGTATCTAGTAGTGATGCAGATAAGGTATTAAGTTATACTCACCCAGATAATCCTAGACCAGTAATATTTGTTGCAAGTTCAGATATGCTTCAAAAAGCAGGCTGGTGGACCTATTTCGGTAGTTGGAAATTCGAAGGTAGTGAAACAGAACAATATCAATATTATCCCGCTAAGAATCAGACTACTATCCTACCTGGTCACTCCGGTAAGATTGATATGCTTGATGAAAATGGAATTAATGTAAGTGTAGTTGTAAACAGAGGTAATCAAAATAATACTACCACTGCTCATGTGGAAACTAGATTTGCAAACAATAATTCTGTTGCTGAGATAAATGGTACAGATTACAATCCGTTAAAAGCAAGTAATATTTTAGTTGTTGAAGATAATTATCTTGTTAAAAACCAGACTATTGGTAATGCAAGTGATGGTAATTACACATTATACTTACTTGGATCTAATAATACCTATATGGCCGTATTGATGAGTAATGAGCTGGTAAATTCAATGTTTACTAGACTCTATCTCTTAGGTGGTAATGGACAGGATATCTTTACACAGGTACATATGGCAAATGGTGTGTCCTTGTGGAGAGTTAACTTTAATAACACTGTTGCAGGTGGAGGTTCAGGTTCCTCATCCGGTAACAACACAACAGGCTAAAATTTAAACTTGTTTAAATTAGTTAAGATTCAATCTTAACTTTTTCTTTTTTTATTTTTAAAATTAGATTTTTTTATGATACCTTATCAAATTTTAAAATTCTGTTTTTTATTTAATTAAGGGGAATTTGTCTAAATTTCATTTTCATTTGAATTTAAAATTTAATATTTGATATTTTTTTCTGTAAATTTTTATAATTTTGTAGAATTAATCAATTGTTTTCTATTTCTTTTTGTATAATTTTAGTGTAATAATATTAATCGTTTTTTAATTTTTTTCTTTTATTTATTACTTTAAATCATATTTTTTCTTTTTAGTATTACTTTTTATAGTTAAGTATTTATATCGGTAAGTATTAATTATTTACTATAAATTATTATATTAATACATTTTTAATATTTAGTAATACTTTTGAAAATATTTTTTTTTAAGAAATATTTTATTATTACGGTGTATTTTGTGTGATTTATATTTATCATTTTTTTATAGAGAGATAGAGGTATTTAACAATGGAAAGAAAGTATGTTATTGCGATAATACTTGTTATTGTTGTTATTGTAGTTGCAGGTGTTGTTATTTTTGGTAACACTTCTCATCAAAGAGGTGATGGGGAATTAGTTGTTGCAGCTTATAGTCATGGGGGAGAACCAGAAACGGGTTTTGATCCTATTTTGGGATGGAATTACTATGCTGAACCTTTAATTCAAAGTACTTTATTAAAGATGACACCGAATATGACTTATAAAAATGATTTGGCTACTAATTATACAATTAGTGATGATTATAAAGAATATGTTGTACAAATTAGACCAAATGTAAAATTTACTGATGGTTCTGATTTAACTGCTGAAGATGTTGCTTTTACATATAATGAGGCAAAAAAATCTGGTCAAAGCTTAGATTTATCTAGTATGTTAAATGCTACTGCTGTTAATGATACAACAGTTAAATTTACATTAAACAAATCAGATTCTACATTCTTAGATAAAATGGCATATATTGGTATTGTTCCTTCAGATTCTTATAATAATGAATCTTATGGTTCTAATCCAATAGGTTCTGGACCATATAAATTTGTCGAATGGGATAAAGGTCAACAAGTAATTTTAGAGGCTAACCCTGATTATTATGGTAAAAAACCAGAGGTTAAGAAGTTAACTATTTTATTTGCTAAAAATGATGCAGCATTCAATGCTGCTAAAAATAATGAAGCAGATGTTGTAGCTGTTCCTCTTACCTATGCTAAAGAAAATGTATCTGGATATACTATGTACTTACAAGATTCTATTGATGTACGTGGTGTTTCATTACCTAATGTAAATAACACTGGCTTAAAATCTGAGGAAGATAACTATACTATAGGTAATAATGTAACTGCAGATATTGCTGTTAGAAAAGCATTAAACTATGGTATTAATAGGACCGCAATGTGCCAAGGTGGATTAAATGGTTTAGGTGTACCTAGTTATGATGGTATTGCTCATCAATTACCATGGTCTAATAATGAATCTGCAATTCAAGATGGAAACATTACTTATGCAAATCAAACATTAGAAAGTGCAGGTTGGAAAGACACTGATGGTGATGGAATCCGTGAGAAAAACGGAACTAAAGCTGCATTCAGTGTTTATTATTCATCTGATGCACCTGAAAGACAAGCATTAGCTGTTTCACTCTCTGAACAAGCTAAGCAAATGGGTATTAACATAACTCCTGTTGGAACTAACTGGGATGAAATCTATCCAAATGAATACTCTCAAGCAGTTGTATGGGGTTATGGTAGTACAGATCCTTCAGATATATACTCTGAATACTCTCCAAATTCTAGTTCAAATGCTGCTATGGTAAATATCAGTGCTGTAAATAGTCACATGGATAAAGCTATGTCTGAATCTCGTGAAGATTCTTATAAAGATTGGTCTGCAGTTTCATGGGATGGTAGTACCGGTATTTCACCTAAAGGTGAAGCAAGTTGGTTATGGCTTGGTGAAATGAAATATGGTTACTTTGTTAATGATAGAGTAGATATTTCAAATGACACTGCTTTATTACAACCTCATGGTGGAGATATTTTCGGAAACATTTATGATTGGAAAATGAAGAATAGTACAAATTCTTCAGCATAAAAATTTTATTAGATTAAATTAATTTTTAATTTAATCTATTTTTTGTTATATTTTTTTTATTTGGAAAATATTTTATATGATTTTTTTTTAATTAATTGAAATATTTATTAAATTTTGAAACTTTTTAATTTTATTAAAAATTAGTTTAGTAAAATTAATTTTTTTTATGATTATGTTTTTATATTCAAATTTTAAATTTAAATTAGATTTATATATTATTTTTAGACTTTAGGAGGTTTTTTCTATTGACAAATAAGAATAAATTATTAAAGTTCTTAGGTTATAAAATTGTAAGATTTATAATCTTATTGTTTTTTGTAATCATGTTAAGCTTTTTATTAATTGATTTATCTCCTATTAATCCTGTTAAAACATATATTGCAAATATTCATGTTAGTCCTGAACAAGTTGCTGCCTTAGAGTCATATTGGGGTGTAAATCAACCTATAACAACAAAGATGGCTAATTGGTTTGCTAATGTTGTTCAAGGTGATTTAGGTAATTCCTTAATATTTAGGGTACCTGTTTTACAAGTTATTGCAGAAAGATTCACGGCATCTCTTCTGTTGATGTTTGTTTCATGGCTGATTTCAGGTATTTTAGGTTTTATTTTAGGTGTTATTGCAGGATATAAAAAAGATACTTGGGTAGATAAAGTAATTAAAACTTATTGTTATTTATTACAATCCGCGCCAACATTTTGGATTGCATTAATTATTTTAATGATATTTAGTATTTATCTAGGATGGTTCCCTACAGGTGGAGGTATTCCAATTGGTAGTGAAAGTAGTTCCGTAAATATTTTGCAATGGTTAAATTGTTTAATTTTACCTGCATTTACCTTAAGTATTTTGGGTGTAGCTCAAATTGCTCTTTATACTAGAGATAGGCTTATTGAAGAAATGTCTAGCGATTACTTTTTATTTGCTAAAGCTAGAGGAGAATCTGGCTGGTCTCTTATTGAAAGACATGGTATAAGAAATGTTTTACTCCCTGCTATTACCTTACAATTTATAGGTTTCAGTGAATTATTTGGGGGAGCTATTCTTGTAGAGCAAGTATTTACTTATCCGGGAATAGGTCAAGCTGCAGTTTCTGCTGGTTTAAACAGTGATGTTCCATTATTGCTTGGAATTGTGATATTTAGTGCTATATTTGTTTATATTGGTAATTTAATTGCAGATATATTATATAACTTTGTAGATCCTAGAATTAGGGAAGGTGAAAATGATGAATAGTTCATCTAATGAAAAGAATAATGTTAATAATGTTTTAGGTCGTATAAACTTAAGAACAAAAACATTACTTGCTATTGGTATTTCAGTGGGAATTTTAGTTTTAGTTATTATAAATAGTTTATTTATAGATTCTACAAACATTGCTACCAATTGGAGCATAATTAACCAACCACCTTCATTTGAACATTTATTTGGTACTGATTGGATGGGTAGAGACATGCTTACTCGTACTCTTAAGGGTTTAGGTTTAAGTGTTCAAATTGGTTTAGGTGCTTCTATTTTAAGTAGTATTATTGCTATTGCTTTAGCAATGTTATCTAGTTTAAATAAATATTTAGATAGTTTTGTATCTTGGTTAATAGATTTATTCTTATCTATTCCTCATATTCTATTGATAATATTAATATCTATCTCATTAGGTGGAGGAGCATTTGGTGTTATTATTGGTGTAGCTTTTACCCATTGGACTTCTTTAGCTAGGGTTCTTAGAGCAGAAATTAAGGAGATACAAACTTCAGAATTTGTTAAATTATCTAGAAACCTAGGCAAATCTAGATTATGGATTGCAAGAAAGCATATACTTCCTTTATTATATACTCAAATTATTGTAGGAACATTATTGATCTTCCCTCATGCAATCATGCATGAAGCAGGTGTAACCTTCTTAGGATTCGGTTTATCACCTCACGAACCTGCAATTGGTATTATTTTATCTGAGTCTATGAGATATCTTGCTACTGGTACTTGGTGGTTAGCATTATTCCCAGGTTTAGCTTTATTAATACTTGTATTATTATTTGATATAGCTGGAGAAAATGTTAAAAAATTATTAAACCCTGCAAGTGCACAGGAATAAGTTTTAGGAGCTAAACTATGAGTGAAAACGCAGAAAATTTATTAAGTGTATATAATATTTCTATTTCATTTATACAATACTCTAAAGGATTGGAACAAATTCATATGAAGGTTATATCCGATTTATCTTTAGATATATCCTCTGGGGAAATTGTTGCAGTTTTAGGTTCCAGTGGGTCTGGTAAAAGTTTACTTGCCCATAGTATTTTAGGAATCTTACCTTCTAATGCAGAGGTTACAGGTACTATGAAGTATTGTGGTGAAGAATTAACTGATGATTTAAAGGAGAAATTGAGAGGAAAAGAGATAGCTTTAATTCCTCAATCAGTTAATTTCTTAGATCCTTTAATGAAAGTTTCAGATCAAGTTATCGGGGATTGTAAAACACCAGAAGAGGAGAAGGAAAAACGTAAAAAACAAAGAGAAATCTTTGAGAAGTATAATCTTTCTGAAGATGTTGACAATATGTATCCTTTCCAATTATCTGGTGGTATGGCAAGAAGGGTTTTAGTTTCAACTGCTTTACTCACTAATCCTAAATTAGTTATTGCAGATGAGCCTACTCCTGGTTTAGATGAAAAATCTGTTAAAGAAACATTAAACTATCTAAAACAAATGGCTGACGATGGTGTTGGAGTTTTACTTATTACTCACGACATCAATGCTGCATTAAAAGTTGCAGATAAGATCGCTATATTCTATGCAGGTTTTGTAATTGAAGTTGCAAATATTGAGGATTTCTCAGGGGATGGTGAAAATCTTTTACATCCATATACTAGAGCTTTATATAAAGCATTACCTCAAAATGGTTTTAAATTAACTGAAGGTCATCAACCATTACATGGTGAGGTAATTAATGGTTGTCCTTATTATAGGTACTGTGAAAATAAGATTGATATTTGTGAAAATCTTAAACCAGAATTAATAGATGTTGAAAATGGTAAAAAAATTAGATGTCATTTATTTGATAGTAAAAAGGATATTTAATTTTTAATTATTTATTTGAAGAGATGATTATATGGAATTGACAGCAAGTAATATTTCATTTAAATATAGTTCTCAATCTGATTATATCCTTAAAGACCTTAATTTAACCATTGATAATAATAAAGTCTTAGGTTTAGTAGGAGATAGTGGTAGTGGTAAATCAAGTTTATGTAAGATTTTATCTTCTTTTATTCTTAATTATGAAGGCGAAGTTAGACTTGATGGAAAACCACTTCCTAAAAAAGGTTATAATCCTGTTCAACTTATATTTCAACATCCTGAAAAGGTGATTAATCCAAAATGGAAAATGAGAGAAGTCTTAAATGAATCTTGGCAAGTTCCTCAGGAATTGTTTGATGAATTTGGTATTCAGGAATCTTGGTTAAATAGATGGCCAAATGAATTATCTGGTGGGGAACTTCAGAGATTTTCAGTTTTGAGATCTTTAAATCCTAAAACAAAGTTTTTAATTGCTGATGAAATGACAACTATGTTAGATGCAGTTACTCAAGTTCAAATATTTGATGCTGTTATTAAAGTAGTTAAGGATAGAAATATGGGATTTTTAGTTGTAAGTCATGATAAAGACTTATTGAGTGTTATATGTGATGATATTGTCCATTTAAATGATTTAAATAATTTTTAATTATTTAATCATTTTTTTATTTTATTTCAAGAATTTAACAACTTATTTTTTTATTTTATTAGGGCTTTAACAAAACTTTGAATTTTTTATTAAAAATAATCTAGTTTTAGTTTTGTTGATAATTCCTTAGAAATTTGAAATTAAATTTTCCTTAAGGCCTCTTATATTTTTTAATTTTATTCTGTTTAATGCTTCTTTAATATATAAAATTAAGTTAAATTAATTGTTAATAATCCTTTTTATGGAAATACTCTTTTTTAAGTTATTGCTAAAAATTATCTATTTATTGAATATTTTTTCAAGTTCTTATTTTCAATATTAAATTTTATATATTGATAAATAGAATATAATATTATTATATATTATTATAAAGATATTTTAGATTAAATCATAATTTTATGAAATATCTTTTTCATTGTTAATCCGCTTTTTATCATGTAAAGTAGAAATTCATGATAAAAAAATGGTTTAATATTTTGATTTTTTTATTATTATTAATTATTAAATATTCAATTCTGGTGAATTTATGAGTGATGATATAGAGCAGAAAATTAAGGATATTGAGGATGAAATCCATAAAACTCAGTATAATAAAGCTACTTCTCACCATATCGGTAAATTAAAAGCTAAGATAGCAAGGCTCAAAGAAGAACAAGAAAAAAGGAGTAGTTCCGGAAACAAAGGTCAAGGGTTTTATGTTAAAAAATCTGGGGATGCTACTGCTGTGCTTGTAGGTTTTCCTTCTGTAGGTAAATCAACATTACTTAATGAATTAACTAATGCTGAAAGTAAGGTTGGAGCTTATCAATTTACAACATTGGATATTATTCCTGGAATCATGGAATATAACAATGCGCAAATCCAAATTTTTGACGTTCCAGGAATTATTACCGGTGCATCTGGTGGAAAAGGTAGAGGTAAAGAAATTTTAGCTGTGGCTAGAGATGCAGATTTAATCATTGTTGTATTGGATGTTTTGAATCCTCAACACTATAATGTGATTTTAAAGGAACTTCATGATATTGGTGTAAGGCCTAATCAGACAAAACCTGATGTAAGGGTTAAGAAGACTGGAAGAGGTGGAGTTAAAGTATCTTCAACCATTCCATTATCAAAATTGGATGAGGTTACCATCAGATCCGTATTAAATGAATATGGTATCCATAATGCCAGCGTTTTATTTAGGGAAGATATTGATGTGGATCAGTTTATTGATGTTTTGGATGCTAATAAATCCTATGTTCCTATGATTGTTTTAATGAATAAAACAGATTTAGTAGATGAGAACTACTTGAATCAACTAAGGGCAGATCCGAACATGCCTGATGATTTTATTCCTATTTCCGCAGATAAGAAACAGAACATGGATTATCTTAGAGAAACAATCTTCAATCAATTAGGCCTTATAAGAGTTTATCTTAAACCTCAAGGAAGACATGCAGACATGAATGATCCTTTGATTATTAAAAAAGGCACTACTGTTATTGAGGCTTGCCGTAAGTTACACAGGGAATTTGTACGTAATTTCAGACATGCTAAGGTTTGGGGAACTTCTGTAAAATTCCCAGGTCAGAAGGTAGGTCCTGATCATGTTCTTGAGGATGAGGATGTTTTAAGGGTTATTCTTAAAAAATAGATTTATTTAAAACTTTTCATTGATTTATTTTTTTATAAATAGTGATTATATGGTTAATACAATTTTTATAAGTGGAACTCCTTGTACAGGTAAAACTACAGTTTCAGAAGCTTTGTTTAATAGGCTAAATAATGAGGATCATTATGATGTAAAACTTGTTAAAGCTAATGATTTGGCATTTGATAATGATTTGATTTTAGGTGATGATCCTGATAAGGCATATAAAGTGGTGGATTTGAAAGGATTAGACTCTAAATTTGGTGAGGTTCAAAGGGAATTTCTATCTTCTGAAGGTGAAAAGCCTAAGTTGTTAATATTTGAAGGTCATCTAACACACTTTTGCTCTAATCCTGATAAGGTAATTATCTTAAGAGTTCATCCCGATAAACTAAAAGAGAGATTGGCGGAAAGGAATTATTCCCCATCTAAAATTCATGAGAATTTAGGTGCAGAATGTTTAGGTGTCTGTTCTGTTGAGTCTTATGAAAGACATGGAAGTAAAGCCCATGAAATTGATGTTACTGATATGTCAGTTGACGAGATTTTAGATATTGTTGTAAGGATTATTAATGGGGAACGTATTTATCCTGTAGGTGTCGTTGATTATTTAGGCTGGTTTGTAAAGGATGAGGAAGGTTCTGATTAATTCACTTTTTAATTGATTTCTCATTTACTTAAATCTATAAATTTAAGCTATTTTTTTTATAACTTTTTTATGAATATTCTACTTTTAAAGAAAACCTTTTTATTATATAATAACATAAATAATATTGGAACTTTTTATGATATTTTAGTTTTATAGTAAAACTTTTTATATAGTAAAAACATAATGTTTCTTAATATACTTCTTGTATATTATGGTAGTTAATATCTATTAGAATTATGTTTTATTTTTTTTAAAATCTTTTATTTGTTCTTAGAACTTCTATAATTCTATTTATTAGAGTTTATATGCCAATTATGAGAGGGGTATATTTGACTAGAGGAAAAAAACCAAAATGGATATTGAATATTGCTAATGAAAGAATTGATATTCTTTTTAAACAGGCGGAAGAGGAATTTCATGTTCATCCTGAAAGATCCCATCGTTATGTTGAATTGGCTTTAAAGATTTCCACTAAATATAATGTTAAAATTCCTCAGAAATGGAACAGAAGATATTGTAAAAACTGTCATAAGTTCCTTTATCCTGGTTGCAACTGTACAGTCCGGCTAGTTAACAGTGAAGTTAACATTAAATGTACTGAATGCGGTCATATTACTAATATTCCTTACAAAAAGGAGATAAAATCAAAAAGGAGAGCTAAAATTGACTCATACATTAACAAAAAAAGAAATAATGAATGAAGCTCTTTCTGCTATAACAATCAATATTGGCAAATCTGGTGTTAATGATAATGTAATCAATGAAGTCAGACGCCAATTGAAATCTAATGAGGTTGTTAAACTAAAATTTGCTAGGTCAATAGCAAAAGATAAAGATGATTATATAAGCAACATTGTCAAAGAGACTAAGGCAGAATTAATCGATGTAAGAGGTCATGTTGCTGTTATTTATAAGAAGAAATCTTAATACTCATTTTGAGTTACAAACTTATTTTACTTTAGCTTAATGCTAAGATTAAGTTTAATTTGAGGATCATATTAAGAATTTACATCTATTAAATTATTGAATACATCTATTTGAAAATTAATATATGGAGAATTAATATGAGTACTGTATATGATGTACCTGCAGATGTTTTAATCAATCATCTTGCAGATGAATTTAAAAACAATAATGATAAAATACAATCACCTGAATGGTCTCATCTTGTAAAAACTGGTGTTCATAAAGAAAGAAAACCTGTGGATGTAGATTGGTGGTATGTAAGATGTGCTGCTATCTTAAGAAAAGTTTACATTAGTGGTCCTATAGGTGTTAGAACTTTAAGAATTAAATACGGTGGTAAAAAAGACCGTGGTGTAAACCCTGAATCTTTCAGAATGGGAAGTGGTTCTATTGTTAGAGGAGCTTTAAACCAATTAGAAGATGCAGGTCTTGTTGAAAAAGTTGATGGTGGAAGAGTAGTAACTCCACAAGGTCAATCATATTTAGATAAAGTTTCAACAGAATTAATCAAAGATATTCCAGAACTTGAAAAATATTAAATTTATTTTTTAATTGAAAAAAAGATATGGGGATTTGTATATGAGTGAATTAGATGATATTCGTCGTAAAAAATTAGAGCAATTACAAAGACAACAGGCTATGGCTGCTAATCAGCAACAAATGCAACAACAAGCACAGCAGCAAGCTCAACAACAAGCTCAACAACAACAGTTAGAACAACAAATCAATCAAGCTGTAAGACAAATCATGACTCCTGAAGCTCGAAGCAGATTAGCCAATCTTAAGTTGACTAAACCTGAATTAGTCCAACAAATTGAAATTCAATTAATTCAATCTGCTCAAGCAGGAAGTTTAAGAGGAAAAGTTACTGATGAGCAATTAAAAGTCTTACTAAGACAACTTGCCAGTCAGAAAAGAGAAATTCATATAACTAGGAAATAGATTCCTGAAAATTATTACTATGAAAGCTTGTGTATTATATAGTGGTGGTAAAGACAGTTCTCTCATGGCTATAACCTTAAAGAGGTTAGGTTTTGATGTAGAGGTATGTACTGCTAACTTTGGTGTATATGACTCATTTGTTCCTGCTAGCATGTCAGCTAAAGCTTTAGGAATACCACATCGGGTTCTTCATTTAGATAAGAAAATCTTGGAAGACGGTGTTAAAAGAATTATGGATGACGGTTTTCCAAATGAGGGGATTAAGTATATTCATAATCAGGTTATTGAAGCTGTAGCAGAAGAGTATCCAGTTGTTGCTGATGGTACAAGAAGAGATGATAAAACTCCTAAACTTAATAGGGATCAAATTCAAAGTTTAGAAGATAGGAAGGATGTCCAATATATTAACCTGGATAGTTTTGGTTATAAAACTGTTAATACCTTAGTTTCATCACTGTTTAAAGTAACAAATAAGAAAAGTAATAGGGATAATAGTTCTGATTATGAGGTTGAGATTAGAATTCTAATAGATCAACTTGGAGGGGATTCAAGTAGTATCTTCCCAGAACATTATCAAACTAATGTTGTTGGATTTAAGGATTGAATTATGGAAATAGATTGTCCATATCGTTTAAAAATTTAATAATTATTAAGGTGAAAAAATGAGTAGAAACAAACCTGCTGCTAAAAAATTAAGAATGGCAAAAGCAAACAAACAAAATAGAAGAATTCCTATTTGGGCTTATGCTAAAACTAATCGTAAATTACAATACAGACCTAAGCCTAGACATTGGAGAAGAAATAATCTTAAAATTTAGAGGTGTTAAATATGGCGGAAGATTTAGAAAGAGTATACACAATACCTCTTCGTAATGTAAAAAATGTCAAAAGGACTATTAGAGCTCCTAGGGCTATTAGAGAAGTAAAAAACTTTTTAATGAAACATATGAAAGTTGAAGATGTTGTCATTGATTCTTCAATAAATGAAAAGATTTGGGAAAGAGGAATTCAAAAGATTCCATCTAAAATCAAAGTAAAAGCAACTCTTGTTGAAGAAGATGATGAAAGATATGTTAAAGCAGAACTTGCTGAATAGATATCTGAATCTTTATTTTTTAATATTTTCATTATTAATTTAATTAATAAGGTAAAATAAATGTTAAAAAGAATTAATCTTACAGGAAATCCTAATTTAGGTGTTTATATAGCTGTTAATGAGGATGTAGCTATCGTTCCTAATAATATCTTAGAATCTAAAGAGGAAATCCTTAGAGAGGCTTTAGATGTTGATGTTGTTAAATGTTCTATCGCTGGATCTAACTTAGCTGGTGCTTTATTAGTTGGAAATTCTAATGGTTTCATTGTTTCTCCTTTCATTTATGATAGAGAGCTAGCTACTTTAAAAGAAGCAGGTATTGAAAACATTGTTCCATTACCTGATAAATATACTGCTGTAGGTAATATTCTTGTAGCAAATGATAATGGAGCTATTATTAGTCCTAAAGTTTCAGAAACTGCAGTTGATGTTATTGAGGAAACATTGGATGTCGATGTTACCCAGGCAGAAATCGCAGGTTATGATATTATAGGTTCTTTAGTTTCTGTTACTAATAAAGGATTTCTTACCCATAAAGATTCATCTCCTGAAGACCTTAAATTACTTGAGGACACACTTGGTGTGGAAGGTAATGTTGGTACTGTAAATAGGGGTATTCCTCTTGTAGGTGCTTGTTCAGTATCTAATTCTAAAGGAGTAATTGTAGGTGAAGACACTACTGGTCCTGAAATGGCTAGGATAGAAGAATCTTTAGGATTTTTAGATTCATTTTAAATTATTTATCAAAATGAGGGATTATAATGCAAACTAAAATTTACAGAGTTACAGGTAAATTTGTAAATGGTGATCGTGTCCAAAAATTTACTAAAGAACTTAAATCATTTAATGAAGAAAATATCTATGAAAAAATCTATTCTGACTTTGGTAGTAAACACAGAATAAACAGAAATCAAATAGATATTGAAGAAATAAAAGAAATCACCCCTGAAGAAGTAATTGATCCTATTGTTAAAGGTATATTATAGGTAAGGTGTTTTTTATGGATGATCAGCAAAAGTTACAACAGATGATAAATGAACTTAATGTTTATAAAAGTCAAGCTGATTTGTTACAACAACAAATAGATGCTCTTAATGCTTCTATGGCTGAACTTGAAGTTTTAAAATCTACAATCAATGAGATGAAAGATAAAGATTCAGCCGAATCTTTAATTCCTGTTGGTGGCGGAGCTTTCATGGAAGGTGAAATCAAAAACACTTCAAATGTTGTAATGAGTATTGGTGCTGGTGTTGCTGTAAAACAAACTACTGAAGAAGCTATTGAAACTATCAATTCTCAGGAAGAGGAATTAAAAGATAATTTAGATAAGGCTTTAAAATCTTTACAAAAAGTCTCAGATTATATTGGTCAATTATCCCCTGCTGCTGAAAACTTAGCAAGGGCTCTTCAAGCAGAAGGTAAATTACCTCAACAATAGTTTCCAGTACTTTTCTTTTATTTTATTTTTTCTATTTTTATACTATTTTTCTATAATTGTCTATTTTTGTCTGTTTTTTCATTGATTTTTCTGTATTTTGAATATATCTATAAAATAATTGTTTTTATATTATAAGAGGGTATACTTCTTAATTTATTCAATAGGTTATTTTTTTTATAATGTTTCTTTCTAAAAATTGTTATATGCCCCTGATTTATTTTTTTTATATTTGGGTTCTATATTTTAAAAATAGTTTCTATATCAATAATTTTTATTATTTTTCTCAAATATTTTAAACATGGGATATTCTTGGTATGTCTTCTATTTTTTACTTTAAGTTAAAATTTTTTAAATCATTATATTGATTCAAGATTAGATATTCTTAAATATCTTATAATTGTATTAATTTTATTTCATTAAACTTTTATTCTGATAATATTTTTAGAAAACTAACATGATTCTATTATCTTTTAGTAATATCTAACCGTTTTTTTATTGGATTTTTTCTTTATTCCTATTTCTGATACTTAAAATTTTATATACTTTAAGATAAAATAAATATACAGATATTCAATTTTATTATAGTTGAGTTCTTAGAGATTAATTACATATTATAAATTAATATATTATTATTCATTGATTTTAAACATTATTTAAGGAAGGTAATAACTTGTTTGAATCTTTAAAAAAGAGGTTTTCTCGAACTAGTGATCAATTAACTGATAAACTTAATGAGGAAGCTAAAGAAGAAAATAATATTAAGGTTATTGAAAGTGCTGAACCATCTGAGGATTTAGATGATTTTGAAGATTTATCAGAAGAAAAAACTATTGAAGATAAGGATGCTGAATGGGAAGCTATTTTTGATGAGGAAGATGAGGAAATAGATGAAGATGAGGATAATGAGGAAAATTCAGGATTTTTATCAAGATTTTCAAGACATAATGATGATAGTGATAAGAAGGAAAAGAAAAATGAACCTAAAAGGGATAGGTTTGCAGAGGCTTTAGCTGAACAGGAGGCTAAAAAAGAAGCAGAACTTAGAGGGGAAGAATACAAATCTAATAAAAAACATTGGTATAGTAGAGGCTCCTCTGAGGAGGAAGAGCCTGCTCGAAAACCTGAAGTCACTGGTCCTAGTACTGAATATAAATTTTTAGATGATGATGAAGAGATAAAGGAAGAGAAGAAACATTGGTATAGTAGAAATAAAGAACCTGAAGTTTCAGTAAATGATAAATATAGGGAAGAGGTTTCTGCAAAAGAAATCTATAAAGAAATAGAGGATGAAAAAACTCATTCCAATGATGAAGAGCATGGTGTTTTCTCTTTTATTAAAGAAAAAACAATTGATGAAGAGGACATTGAAGATGTTCTCTGGGAATTGGAATTAGGTTTACTTGAAGGTGATGTAGCAATAGATGTAGCATCAGAAGTTGTGGAGTCTGTTAGAAGGGATCTTGTAGGTAAAAAAATCAGAAGAAGCAGTGATATAGAAGAATATACCTACAAAGCACTTAAGAAAGCTATTGCTAAAATCATTAATGTTGACGGAAAATCAATGACTGAAATGTTAAATGATAAGAAAAAGGAAGGAAAACCATTAATTGTCATGTTGGTTGGTATTAATGGTACAGGTAAAACTACTACCATTGGTAAACTAGCTAATTATTATCTTAAAAGAGGTTACACTCCAGTTATTGCCGCTTCAGATACATTTAGGGCAGGGGCTATTGAACAAGTCACCCAACATGCAAATAATGTTGGAGTTAAAATTATAAAACACCAAAAGGGATCAGACCCTGCTGCTGTAGCATATGATGCTGTTGAACATGCAACAGCACAGCATAAGGATTTAGTCTTAATTGATACTGCTGGTAGAATGCAGACAAATACAAATTTAATGGATGAGATGAAAAAGATTAAAAGGGTTGCAAAACCTGATTTGGTTGTTTTTGTTGGTGATGCATTAACTGGTAATGATGCAGTAGAACAGGCTAAAAAATTTAATGAAGCTATTGATATTGATGGGGTTATATTAACTAAGGCAGATGCTGATGCTAAAGGTGGCGCTTCATTATCTATTGGTTATGTCATTAAAAAACCTATTTATTTCTTAGGTATGGGTCAAGGTTATGATGATATTAAGGAATATAATGCAGAATGGATGTTAGATCAACTGTTCTCATAAATTCTTTCATATCTCTATTTTTAATTTTTAGTTATTTTTTTTTTTTTTAAAACATTCCTGTTTTAATTTAATTTTAAAAAGAGCAGGGAAAATATAATGATTTTATTGATTAATCCTTTAATTTAATTTTTAAAAATAGTAGAGAAAAAATATAGTAATTCTATTAATTAATCTAAGACTTATTTTTTAATAAATTATATTAGGAATTATATTTTTTTAATCATAATCCCTTATATATTTCTTTAATTTCATTAAACATCTTATTTTAATCTTTAAGGTCTTTAAATCTTTTTTCTATTTGTTTATTTATTTATTTTTTTTACTTAGCATTACTCCTCCAGCTCCAATATCCTCTGGATTATATGATTGTATAAGTATGGTTACAGTTTCTATAGGTAAATCATATGCTTCTGCAAC
This sequence comes from Methanobrevibacter sp. AbM4, assembly GCF_000404165.1. Lineage (NCBI taxonomy): Archaea > Methanobacteriati > Methanobacteriota > Methanobacteria > Methanobacteriales > Methanobacteriaceae > Methanobrevibacter > Methanobrevibacter sp. AbM4. Next base: position 261,095 of record NC_021355.1, read on the forward strand.
AGAATTACTTACTTCCTTTATTAATTTTTCCTTTTTCTCTTTACTTATTCCCGGATTTCCTGCAATAGTTACAACTGGCATTTTTTCACCTTTTTTTATTTTTTAATTTAAAAATCCTATACTATTATAAACAATTCTAAATATAATAATTATAATTATTAAAATTTTTTAAATATAAAAATACTATTATAAGTTATAACTTATAATTAAAAATTAATATTGATTTTAGTATAACTTATAACTTATAAGTATATGGTATTCTTAAAATACATGCATAATTAATATAATAACAGTGATTTTATGTTAGGTGAAGAAGAACTTAAGAAACTATTTCCTGATTTTATAGATACAATTCAACCTTCAGGAATTGATTTTGCTTTAGATGAAATTTTAGTACAGAGGGGTCCAGGCTCATTAATTGATAATGAAAAAAATTTACCCGAGGTTGAAGCTTTAGAAGGACCAATATATACATTAGAACCTCATACTGCATATCTTGCAACTATTGATAAGAAAATTAAAATTCCTAAAGGTTATACAATGTTATATACTCCAAGATCCACATTACTCAGATCATTTATCTCCGTTCAAACTGCTGTAGGTGATCCCGGTTTCTTTGGAACATTAACATTTTTAATTATAAATCATGGGGAGTATCCATATAAAATAAAAAAAGGGGATAGGATTGCTCAGGGAGTAGTCTTTGATGTTAAAGGTTCTGGGGAGTATAATGGTTCATATCAGGAGGAGGAAAATTAATTCTATAGATTAATGGAAAGTATTAATACTTTCTAGACTTAATATTATCTTAAAATAAAATAATTCTATACATTAAATTAAAAGGTAAATTTTAAGGTATATGCAAATTTATTTAATAAGATAGCTAACTATTATAAGGTTAGATTAAATTAATAAAAAAAATGGTTTTAAATAAAATAAATTAGATCAAGATTATCAAAAATTGTTTAGAATAAAATAAATTTAGAAACAAATTAATCAAATATTTTAATTATGGGATATTATGAATACTGCTGAAGCTTTAGTTAAATTATTGGAAAATGCCGGTGTAAAACATATATTTGGTCATCCAGGTGAACAGATTCTTCCAGTTTATAGGGCACTACAAGACTCATCAATTGAACATATTCTTGTAAGACATGAACAGGCAGGTGCACATGCTGCAAGTATGTATGCTTGTTCTACTGGTAAATTTTCTGTATGTATTTCAACTGCATCTCCTGGTGCATTAAATTTTGTAATGGCCGCTGCAACATCCTATAAGGATCATGTTCCTATTCTTATTCTTACAGGGGACAATCCATACTCTGAAAGATTAGAGGACAGATTCCAAACATTTGACTTGCCAAGTGTCTTTGAAAATGTTACTGTTAAAAATTACGCTCCAACAAATGCTAAGGAAGCTATCCATGCATTAAAAGAGGCTATTGAAATATTTAATAAGGAACCAACCGGACCTATTCATATTAATCTTCCAAAGGATGTTTTAAATGAAGAGGCTCCTTCAAATTATTTGGATTATCCTGTTGAATATGATCCAAATTATAATTATAATCAATTAAATCTTTTAAAGACAATCATCTCATCATCTAAGAAACCATTTATTATTGCAGGTGCAGGGGTAGTTTGGTCTGGAGCTTGTCTAAAATTAAAGGAATTTGCAGAGAAAAACAATATTCCTATTGCCACCACATATACTGCCCGTGGTGTTATTGATGAGAATAATCCTATTAATTTGGGGATGGTCGGTCTGAGAGGAACTGCAATGAGCAACTATGCGTATTTGAATTCCGATTTGATTTTAGTGTTAGGTTCAAGATTGTCTGAGAGAACCACTGCACTTACTAAGGATCTTAATGATTTTCAGCAGAAAATTGTTCATGTTAATATTGACGAGCATGTTCTAAAGGGCAGACTTAAGATTCATGGTGATGTGTCCCATGTTTTAGATGAACTAAATAAAATTGAAATTGATTCCTATAATAATAAACAATGGTTGAAAGAAATAAAACTCCATGATGAGAAACTTCTAGTTGAAGGTGAAGACGATACCCGTTCTATGCCACTTAGACCTCAGGTAGCCATTAAAACAGTAATTGGTAAGATGGATGATGCTTATATTATGAGTGATGCAGGTTCTCATGCTACCTGGACAATGCTCTATGCCCGTCCTAACAAGTTCGGTAAATTTTTATATTCCGGTGCTTTATGTCCAATGGGTATGGGACTTCCAGGTTCAATTGGAATTTCCTTAGCACATCCTGATGATAGGGTTCTTGTAATTACAGGTGACGGAAGTTTCCAGATGTGTATTCAAGAGTTAGCAACTATTGCAGAATATAATCTTCCTATAGTCATATGTGTAATTAATAATAATCAGTTGGCTATTATTCGTCAATGGGAAGAGATGATAAGTCCTGATTTCCGTTACCAGGTTGATTTAAAAAATCCAGATTTCTTGGCTATTGTGAAAGGTTATGGCATTGACGGTGAAAGAGTAGCCAATATTGAACAATTAGAAAAGGCACTTTTAAAGGCTAAAGATTCTAATGGTCCTTACTTTATTGAGGTATTGACTCGTCAGGAGAATATTCCATTGTCCGAGGTTAAACCTCAATAATTTTTTATTTTTTTAATTGGTAAAAAAAAGTTATTAAATTTGTATTAACTTGTTATTTGCTTATTTCATCTATTCTTATTATATCAATTTTAATCAGCTTATTCATCTCTATTTTTCTATTAAATTTATATAATCTCAGTATGCTAATTTTTAATTACTTATTTGCTTTGTTAAATTTGTTTTTTATATTCTAAAATTAAAGAATGCTGATTGGAGTTTAAAAGCTAATGTTTTCTTTAAATTCATCATAATATGCCTTGCTTATCTCCCCTTTATATTCCATATATGTCTTATCTATAAATTGAATATAATACTCGTATTTTTTCTGATTTTTCTCTTTAAAGAATAGACCTATGGGATTTATTGATGCCTCCGGCACTATGTTTTTAAAGGAGCGGATTTTTATTTCATATATTGGGTAGATGTCCTTATTTTCAACTACTATCCGGGATCCAAAGACTATCTCTTTATGGGTTTTAAAATCTGTATACTTGTTGATTTTTTCTTTAAGACTCATCTTTTTCATCTCTGAATCCTTTAACAATTTCTTTTACTATTGATTTAGTAGGCTCTTTTCTTATGATTTTTAGAACTTTGTATGAGGGTTTAAGAAGGGAAATATTTAGTGCTGAATCATATTCAATATTAAATATCTCCTCGTTAAACACTGGATTTATTCGAATATGGTATTTGGGATTTGCTGATAGTATGCTTCCGACGGCCCATAGGAAACCACTAAACTTTGCAGTTGTGCTTGGACTGTTAAAACCAAATTTGATATGGAAATTGGTATGCTCCAATTTTGTACTTCTTTTTATAATCTTAAACATATTGATGAAGGACTCTCTATCATCCATTATCTTTTTTATTAATTCTTTACTAGGAAGCTTATTATTTTTGGAATCTTCCTTATTGTTTCTATCCTTACCTGTTTCAAAATCTTTACTTAAGACTTTTATTTTATTTAAGATAAATAGGTCTAGCTCCCCTTTAATTTCACTGGAATATTTTACAGATATCTCTATTTTTATACCTATTTTTAAAACTATTATAATCAAAAGAATTATTATAATAATTAAAATGATGATACCTAATAGAATATCCAAGTCAATCCCTACTTTTTTATAATTATTTTATTAACTGTTTTTTTATTCTACGTCATTTATACCTGCAGAGTTATTTTCTGGCTTTACGTCATCTTCTTGCTTGTATTCCCAATTAGCTTCATATGCTCCTTGTTTTTCTGCAGCATAACTTTTGATTATTCCGGTTACTATACTTGCTAAATCATTTATTGCTTTGTTGGTTTCACTTCTTGCTGTAATATCAATTACCCTTATATTTTCAGAACCTGATTCTCCTTTTGGAATTATAACCATACTTACAGGATCAATTCCTGCACCGGCTCCACCAAAACCTACATCATTAATACCTCCACTACCGAAACCAAATCCCATTTTTACAATTGGAATTAATTCGGCATTTTCGGTTTCAATTGTTTCTCCAACAATACTATTGGTTTTTAAAAGTTTTTTTAACTCCTCTAAGGTGACTTTTATAGTTTCTTCATTTGACATTATTTTTACCTCTAGTTTTAATATGGAATTCATTATTAATATTATTTTTAGTTGTTCCTAAATTTTTTTAAAAATTGTTTTATTGTTGAATTTATTAATAATTTAAGTTTAAAAAAATAGTATCTTTATAATTGTTCAATTAATCTGTCTGATTTATCTAGTTAAAAATAGTTGTTTTAAAATAGAAAAAGAAATAAGGGGTGTGTTTAGTTTATGTATGTGTCAGCTAATGCAGCTACACCTGCACCAGCGTCAACATCTACTCCTTTTTCTTTTAATGTCATACCTAAAGCGGTAAAGGTTATAGCTAATTCTTTATAATTAGTTACTCCCATATGTCCTATTCTGAAGACATTACCTTTAAGGTGGTCTTGTCCACCAGCTAATTGTACACCATATTTGTTTAACATAGTTCCTCTGATATCATCATCAGTTAATCCTTCAGGTATTTTAAGTGCAGTAACAGTACAAGATGCATGTTCCTCTTCAGCAAAGAGTTCAAATCCTAATGCTTTAGATGCATTCCTTGATGCCTCTGCATTTAAGTGGTGACGTGCAACCCTATTATCTAATCCTTCTTTTTCAATATCATTAAGTGCCTCTTGTAATCCGTAGATTAATGATACAGATGGGGTGTATGGAGTTTGAGCAGGGTTTTTATTTCCACTATCTCTGTACTTTTTCATGTTAAAGTAATATGTCTGTGGATTTACACCTTCGACAGCTTTCCATGCATCGTCACTTAATGTAATCATTGAAAGACCTGGTGGTGCTGCTAAACATTTCTGTGATCCAGTAACACAGACATCAATTCCAAATTTATCAACATCTACTTCGTCTCCTCCAAGGGAAGATACGGTATCTACAACAAATAATGCGTCGTAGTTTTTCATAACTTTACCAATTTCTTTAATTGGTGCAGCTACACCAGTAGAAGTTTCATTGTGAATTAAACTTACTGCTTTAATGTTTTCATCAGCTTCAAGTGCTGCTTCAATAGCCTCAGGAGTTACTGCAGTTCCCCATTCCACAGCTAATTCTTCAACATCGATTCCGTGAACTCTTGCAATATCTGCGAAACGTTCTCCGAATTTACCTCCTACAACACTTAATATTTTTTCTTTTGGATTAGCTATATTTGCAATAGCTGCTTCCATACCACCAGTACCAGATGATGTGAATATATAAGATTGATTATCGGTTTTGAAAACTCTTGACATTGCATCACAAGTTTCATTATATATTTTCCCGAATTCAGCTCCTCTGTGGTTTACAATACCTTTAGACATTGCAGCAAGTACATTTGGAGCTACATTTACAGGTCCTGGAAGCATTAATAATGTATCATTCATGTACAATTTCCTCCATTAATATAAAAAGCTTGTTTATTTTTTTTAATTATTATCATATTTCAAGCTTAATTAAATTTTTAATTTATATTATATTAAAGTTTTTTGTTTATTCAGGTTTTATTAAAAATATTTGATATTTTTTATTTTAATCTGAAAATTTTCTTATTTTATTCTTTTAATAATTTATTTTGTAAATTTTATAATTTTTAGTGGATTTTATTAGAATATAGGGTAATCTTTTCTGATTTTTGTAGTATTTATAATAAAATTTATTTATATAAAAAATAAATTATTATCTATGAAATTCAGTGATTGGGAAACATGGTATGAAAAGATTTTAGATGATTTTGGATTTATAAGAGAGGATGATGAGGATTCAGCTAAACTTCTAGATAAGGTGTTAGATGAGGAAGGTTATATTACACTTGAGGAGTTAAAAGAAAACTGTGTTGATTTCAAGAATACCGATAAGTTTATAGTATTCGGTGCTGGACCTTCTATTAAAAAACATATTCATGATATTAGGGAAAATTACAATCTTGATGATTATGTTTTAGTTTCTGCTGATGGTGCTACTACTGCACTTTTAGAAGACCATATCGTTCCGGATATTGTGGCTACTGATTTGGACGGAAATATGGATGATCTTTTGGCAGCTAATTATAGACATGCATATCCTGTTATTCATGCTCATGGTAATAATAAGGAATTAATAGAGAAATATGTTCCATTTTTCGATAATGTTTTAGGAACAACTCAATCAAAGCCAGAAGGACATCTTTATAACTTCGGTGGTTTTACAGATGGTGATAGGGCAATGTTTTTATCACTTGCTTTAGGTGCTAAAACATTAATACTTGCAGGTATGGACTTCGGTACAATTGTAACCCAATATTCTAGACCTAAAAATCCAGGTAGATTAATGCCTGCAGATGAGATTAAAACTAAAAAATTAGAATATGCCGAGAATTTAACTAATTGGATTAAGGAAAATACCGATGTTGAGTTAATTAATCTCTGTGATTAATTTAGTATGCTTTTTTAATTTTTTATTTAGAATTATTTTATAATATTTTAAAAATTTTTTATATTTTAATCTTTTTTTAATTTAGGGGATTATTTTCCAATTCTTTTAATAAATTATTTAAGATTAAACAATTATAATCTATTATGATTAATATTTATTAATAGATTTTCAGATTTCTAATATTTCTAAAAATAATTCATAAGACTGTATGTGATTATTTATTAAAGATTTAATCATATTTTTTAAATTATTTATTTTATCATGTCTAATTATGGATTAAATACCTTTTTAGAAATATGTTTTTTAAATAAATTTACTGGTATAGATTATGGGAATTAAAGATATTTTAATGTTTGATGAAACAATTTTTAGGAATGAAAATGTTTTTAATCCAGACTACACTCCTCAGAATTATGATTTTAGGGACAGTCAAATGGAGGCAATGGCAACATGTATTAGACCTGCTTTAAGAGGAGGTCGTCCAATTAATTCTGTAATTTTAGGTCCATGTGCTACTGGAAAGACAACAGCAGTTAAAAAAGTATTTGAACTTGTTGAGGACACTACCAATAAGGTTGTCTGTTGCTTTATAAATTGTCAGCTTCACACCACTCCCTTCAGTGTCATGTCTGAAATATTTAAGAAAATTTTCAACCATTATCCTCCTGAAACAGGGGTTCCTTATGCTAAGGTATATAAACAGATAATGGATTATTTACTGGATAACGATAAAAGTTTAATTGTGGCATTTGATGATGTTAATTATCTTTTCCAGACTAAAAATGCTAATAAATTATTTTATGATATTTTAAGGGCTTATGAGGAATTTCCTGGAGTCAGAACTGGTTTATTTGTAATATTGTCAGATATCGCTTTTAAATATTCCCTGGATAAAAATGTTAATACTGTGTTTATTCCCCAGGACATTGTTTTCCAGCCATATACACGTTCCGAGGTTTTAGACATTCTTAAAAAAAGAGCTCACTATGGTTTTTATGATGGTGTAATCTCCGATGATATAATTGAGGAAATTACTGATTATACCGTTGATAGTGGAGATTTAAGAGTAGGTATTGATTTGCTCAAAGTCTGTGGTAACATTGCAGAATCCGAGGCTAATCCTAAGATTACAGAGGATCATTTGGAAAAAGCAAAATCACAGCAAATCTCAGTAAATCTTGTAGAAACATATAAATCTTTAAGTGATGTTGAAAGACAATTGTTAAAAATAGTGGCAAGTAGCGATGAGATTCTAACTGCAGGTGAACTATCAAAATTATTCAAAGAAAAAACAGGATTAAGTTATGCGACTTTTAATAGGACCTTGGATAAATTAGAATTTTTAAGATTAATAGACACAAAACTTACAGGAAAAGGTGTAAGAGGTAATTCACGACAGATTATTATAAGATTTAATCCAGAGGATATTAAATCTTTAGATATATAATCAATCCTTTGTCTTTTAAAATATGATTTGGGAAAATTGTGGTTTTTGAATTTTAAAGATCAAACAATCTGTCCCTGTGACTATTAATCTATAATTTATTTGGAATTTAAATAAATTATCATAAGTTCATAAATTTAATATTGGCAGATTCTAATATTAAATTCATGTTTAAGACTATCTATCTATTACTCTAATTTCTAGGGATTTATAAAATATAATTATCGTATTTTTTTGTAGGTTGCAATTCATTATTAATAATCTGATTTTAAAGTATACTTAAATGAATTAATTTAAGTTAAATTATAAATTATAAATTTGCATGGAATACTAATAATTTAGTATTATTAGAGTAATAGGGTTTGGTATTATCTAATCTAAGACGAAAACATAAATAATTAATATGTAGGATTATACTCCAATAATAGATAGTACTGAATAAAGCAATACTAAAAATGCCATTAGTATTACCATGCAAGATTGAATACTTATATGATTTTCGATTATTATGTCATTGATTGAGGTTTTTTTTCTTAAATCTGCATTTAAATTTGTATCTTTATATTTGAACATACTAATCACTCTCAAACTAAAATGTGTTTTGAAATATATTTAAAGAAAATCCGAGAGTCCATTTGAAAACTAATATTTTATTTAAATATTAAATTTTTTTTCTGATTAAAATGATTAATATCAAATAAGTAGTGTTATTATGTTATCCAATAATAAAAAACCAGATAAACCTTATGAATTTTTTGATGTCACTGCAGATATTGGGTTTTTATCCTATGGAAATACCTTAAAAGAGGCTTTTGAAAACGCGGGACTTGCAATGTTTAACATCATCTCCAATACAGATAATGTTGATCCTGTTGAGGATATGGATATTGAAGTGGAATCAGAGGATTTAGTGTCCCTTCTTTATGACTATTTAGAGGAGTTATTGTTTTTACATGAGGTTAATTTTATCCTATTTTCAAAATTCAATGTTGATATTGAAAAGATAGATGGAGATAATGGAAACCAATATAGATTAAAGGCCAATATTAAGGGAGAATCTATAAATTGGGATGTAAAACATGAAAGAGGTTCCGAGGTTAAGGCCATAACCTTTCATATGATGGAAGTTAAAAAGATTGATGATTATTATAGGCTAAGGGTAATTCTTGATTTATAAGTTTTTTATAAAACTTTTTATTATATAATAAACATTAAGTATTTACAGATAAAATATTATATTATAATAGATTAATATTTTAATTTAAAATTCCTAATAATATTATTATCTATGGGATTTTATTGATTATATTTACTAAACTTTCAATTTATTTAATTGTTATTTATTGTTAAGTGATTTTATGAGTATTAAAGAAGAGATTACAAAAGTTCGGGATAATGTATGGGAAATTCCTAGTAGTTATAAAAGGGAAATGAGAGTTCCTGGTAGAATATACATTGATGATGAAGGTTTTGAAAACCTTGAAGATGAGGCTCTTGAACAAGTTGCAAATGTTGCTTGTCTTCCAGGTATTCAACAATATTCCATAGGACTTCCTGATATCCATTTTGGATATGGATTTAGTATTGGTGGTGTAGGTGCCGTCAGTACTAAGAATGGGGTAATAAGTCCCGGTGGTGTAGGCTTTGATATTAACTGTGGAGTAAGAATGATAAGAACCAATCTTACAGCAGAGGATATTGAACCTAAAATTAAAGAGTTAACCGATACTTTATTTAAAAATATTCCTTCCGGTGTAGGAAGTAAAGGACGATTCCATCTTAAGGAAAACCAGGTGGATGATGTTTTAAAATACGGTGCAGAATGGGCTGTGGACCATGAATTTGGTTGGAATGATGATTTAAAATATCTTGAAGAGAATGGTAGGTTATTGGATGCAGATCCTAGTTTAGTATCCGATAAAGCTAAAAGAAGAGGTATTCCTCAATTAGGCTCTCTCGGTTCTGGAAACCATTTCCTGGAAATTCAGAAAGTGGATGAGATATACAATGAAGAGGCTGCAAAAGCTTTTGGCATTGTTCCAGGCACTATAACTATTATGATTCATAGCGGATCCCGTGGATGCGGTCATCAGGTATGTTCTGATTATTTGAGATTAATGGATAAGGCATATAAAAAATATGAGGTTACTCTTCCTGATAGACAATTGGCTTGTGCGCCAATAGATTCCCACGAGGCTCAGGATTATTTAAAAGCAATGTATGCTGCTGCAAATTATGCATGGGCAAACAGACAAATGATGACTCACTGGGTAAGGGAATCATTTGAAGATGTTCTAGGTCAGTCTGCAGAGGATATGGGCATGACAACTATTTATGATGTGGCACATAATATAGCTAAGAAAGAGGTTCATAAGGTTAGAAAATCTAAACAAGAACTTATTGTTCATAGAAAAGGAGCAACTAGAGCATTTGGTCCCGGTAGAATTGAAATTCCTAAAGAATATCGTAGTATTGGTCAACCAGTTTTAATTCCAGGAACAATGGGTACATCTTCATATATACTTCATGGAACCGATGTTGCAATGGAAGAGACATTTGGTTCTACTGCTCATGGTGCAGGAAGGGTCTTATCAAGGTCTAAAGCTAAAAAAGAATTTACTCCTGAATCAATTGAACAAACACTTCAAAGTAAAGGTATTCATATTAAAGCAAATACCCGACCAATTATTGCTGAAGAGGCACCTGGAGCATATAAGAATGTGGACAATGTTGTTAAAACATCTGATACGACAGGTATTGCAAAACTTGTTGCAAAGGTTAGCCCTCTTGCAGTTACAAAAGGATAATCCAATATCCTTTTTTTCATTATGATTAGGTGATTATTTTGTTAGGAATTATAGGCGGTAGTGGAGTTTATGAAATAACAGAGCTTGCTGATTCAAAAGAGGATATAACTGTAGATACTGAATACGGTTCTGTTGTTGTTACAATGTTAAATATCGAATCTAAAAAAGTGGCTTTTATTTCTCGTCATCATAAAGGACATAAAACCCCTCCTCACATGATCAATTATAAGGCCAATATACAGGCTTTAGCAAACTGTGGTGTGGACCAGATTATTTCCACTAATGCGGTAGGTTCCATTAACATGGAAATGCCTCCTGGATCAATAGTGCTTCCTGACGACTTTTTGGACTTTACAGTCTTAAGGGATAGAACATTTTATGATAACGAGGTACATCATATTGATATGTCCGAGCCTTATTGTCCAAGACTTAGGGAAGCTATTTTAGAAAACGGTGAGGATGAGAAAATTATTCCTCATGGTACATATGTATGTACCGAAGGTCCTAGATTTGAAACTCCTGCAGAGATTAAAATGTTTAAGATTATTGGTGGAGATTTAGTAGGTATGACAGGACTTCCGGAGGCAGTTCTTGCAAGGGAAAAGGGAATTTGCTATGAAACAATATGTGTTGTAAGCAATTTTGGAACCTCCATATCTCCGGATAAACTAAGCTTTGAAGAAGTTGCAGAGATTATGGAAGAGAAAAAACATGCACTTTTAGGCTTAATACATAGGACAATATTATCTTTAGATGATGACTATGACTGTGATTGCCATCATGCTTTAGAATAGCTTGTTTCTATCTATTTTTTCTTTTTTTAATTTTTAAAATTATGTAAATTTTATAATTTTTATTCTATATTATGCTAATAATTTATAAACTATAAATTATAATAGTAAATATCAGTTTTATAAAAACTATAATTAATTAAAAATATATTGATATTTTTTTAATGGATGTGATTTTTATGGTAACAATAATAATTGACCACGATAAATGTGATGGCGAAGATGAATGTGGAGACTGCGTAGATTTATGTACTATGGAAGTTCTTCAATGGGTAGATGGTAAGGTAACTCCTGTAGATATAGATGAATGTAGTTTATGTGAAACCTGTGTAGATTTATGTCCTAACGAATGTATTACATTAAAGGATGATTAGGGGGTAATACTATCTCAAAGGTTATTCTTTTATGTGCTAGCCCACGTCCAAATGGAAATACTATGGGCATTTTAAATATCTGTGCTGATGCTATTGAGGCTAATGGTGTGGACGCAGAAATTATTAACATTGGAAATAATAATATACACTCATGTATAGGATGCGGAAAATGTGGCGAAACTGGAAAATGTGTCTTTGATGACGGAATTAATGAGATTGTAGATAAACTTAGAGATGCTGATGGTTTCATACCTGCAGCTCCCGTATACTTTGGAACTGCACGTGGTGATATGATGGCTGCCCTTCAAAGAATTGGTAAACTTTCCCGTGGTAATGATAAATTCTTATCATGGATGGTTGGTGGACCAATTACTGTTGCAAGACGTGGTGGTCAAACATTAACTTTACAAGAAATGTCTATGTTCTTCATAATTAATGAAATGATTATTCCAGGTAGTAGCTATTGGAATATGGTTTTTGCAGGTCCTGAAGGATCTTATAAGGAAGATGTTGAAGGAATTGCAACCGTTAAATTATTTGCAACTAATGTTGCTAAGTTAATTAACAAAATTAAAGATTAATTCTTTAATTTTTTATAACTATTTTTAAGGGGTCTTTTTTGTGAAATTTGCTTTTGCTTCTACTGACGGTAGGAATGTAAATTTACATTTTGGTAAAGCCTCATCAATATATGTTTATAACTATGATGAGGATAACCTGGAATTTCAGAATAAAATTACTGTGGAAATAGAAGAGGATAAACCTCATCAGGGAGTAAAAATAGTTAAAGCTCTTAAGGAACATGATGTTGGTACTATTTTTGTAGGGCAGATAGGTTTTAAATCAAAAGTCCGTGTTGATGATGCAGGAATTAAAGTCATTGTTGATGAGGGACCTATTGAAGAGGTTTTGGAAAGATACATTAAACATTTGGAATTTATGGATAAACCTCTTAATATATAATGGTTTTTATCTATGGATTAGCTATTAAATTGATCTTAATAAAAATCTTTTAAATATCTATTAAAATATTATTTCTCTAGATTATTGCTTATTAATGGGTTGGGATATTGTCTTCTTGATTATCAATTATTAGTATGAAAATAAATTGATAGACATTTAAAATTAACCTTTAATATTCTATCTCTACTTAGATATTTTGAAATTTAAGATTCGATTTCAACTATAAACTTTTTAAAACCGATAACCTTTTTGTTTAAAAATCGTGACTTATGATGTAATAACTTTTCATAAAAGTTTATTATTTTTGAATTTTCTCTTTTTCTAATTGAAATTATAGTTTAAAACAAACTTTTATATATTATAAATTTTAAAAATTAAAGTAACCTTTAAGGGCGGGTTTTAAATTTATTTAAAACTTTATTGAAAATACTTTTAAATACGAATATATTTTAATCAGCTATTGGATTATAACTTTAATCTTATTTTACAGAGATAATCTGTTTTATTTAAAATTTATCAAATTTTTAGTTATAATAATACAAATTCATATAGTATATGCTGATTTATCAAATTTATCATATTAGATAGCCGTATCTAATTTTTACTTATTAAAAAAAAGAATATTTCTTAATATTATTATTACTTAATTAAGGGATTTTACAAAAAAACATTTAAAGAGGAGATATTTATGGCAAAAGCTAGACGTCGAGTACGTGATACTTGGAGAGAAAAAGCATGGTACACTATTAAAACACCTGTTGAATTCGGTGAAAAAGAAATTGGTTCAACTCCTGCAAGAGACCCTGAATTCTTAAATGGAAGAACTGTAGAAGTAACTATGAGGGAATTAACCGGAGATTTCTCAAAACAATACATTAAATTACAATTTGAAATCGATAATGTTGCAGGTAAAGTTGCAAATACTAAATTTACAGGACATAAAATCACCACTGATCGTATTAGAAGTATGATTAGAAGAGGTACCAGTAGGATAGATGCTCCTGTTATTGTTACCACTAAAGATGACCGTGAAATTAAGGTTCATGTTTTAGCTGTAACTAGTAGAAGAGCTAAATCTTCCCAACAAAAATTCATGAGAGAAACCATTGAAAATTTAGTTGCTGAATCAGCAAGTGAAAAATCTTTCAAAGAATTTAGTGAAATCTTAACTAATGGTAGATTAGCTTCTGAAATTTACCATAACGCTAAAAAAATATACCCACTTAACAGGGTAGAAATTATTAAAAGTAAAGTTTTAAACTAGTTTTAAAACTTTTTCTTAAACTTTTTTTTAAATTAAATATTTTTATTGTTTATTCTTATTCTCTTTCATTTATTTTAGAAAATTATATTATTTATGAATTAAATAGATTAATACAATATTTTTTTTACAAAATTGTGATGATTTTTTATGGAAATGCATATATTGATAAATGCAGTTAGTGTAGTGCTTCTATTTATTATGGGCTCTTTTATTTATCAGAGAAAGGCTTTGGATTTTTTAGGCTCATTAGTAATGATAATAATGGGTATTGTAATATTGCTATCTGCAGGTCTCAGATGGCTTTTAATTATTGTAATATTTTTCTTGATGAGTATAGCAGCTACTTATTATTCTAAAGATTACAAAAAGAGATTAGGGGAATTTGAGGGTAGACGTACTGCCAAAAACGTTATTTCCAATGGAGTCGTTGCATTTGTGATGGCTGCTTTTGGAGGTTATTATCTTCCTTTTGTTGGTGGTTTTATAGGTGCAATTGCTACAGCAACATCTGATACATTAGGAAGTGAAATTGGTATTCTATCAGAGCCTCGTTTAATAACCACATTTAAGAAAGTTCCTGCAGGTACTGATGGTGCTGTCTCTGTTAGAGGTACAGTTGCAGGTATTATTGGTGCTGCAATTATCGGTATTTCCGCATTTTTACTTGGTGTTTTACCGGATATTTGGATTGCACTTAAGATATCAATTATTTCAGGTACCGTTGGTTGTTTTATGGACAGTTTACTTGGTGCAGTATTTGAAAGACGTAGATATTTAAACAATGAGCATGTAAATTTACTTGCTACAATTACAGGATGTATTGTAGGTATTCTATGTGCCCTTTAAATTTTTTAATTATTTTTTATTTATAACTATTTTTTATTGAATCTTTCTATCTTTCTATTTTTATATTATTTTTAGCTATTTTTCTAGCTTTTTTTTATGATTTTATTTTTATGGGATTTTTTTATTTTTATATTATTTTTCTAGTTTTTTTTATTTTTAACTTATTTATGTGGGATCTTTCTATTTTTATATTGTTTTAGCCATTTAACTAATTGTAAATGTCTTTTTTTATTTTCGAATAATGGAATTATTGTTTAAATCAATAAAAAATCACATCTTGATCTATGTATCATCTATTATTATTTTTTAAAGTCTTAAATTAAAAATAGGGAAATAGTTTATTGTGATTTAAATCTGTTAAAATTAGTAGATTAATAAATGGTAATTTATTGTTTTTAAGTTTAGATGTGTTTAAATTAGTTTAATATTAATATAAAATAACTTGCCAATTATTTTTAAGTTAAATCTCTTAAAATTAGTAGTAATAAATTATAAAATAATCTGTTGATTGTTTAAGTTTAAAAAATAAATAAAAAAAGTAAAATAAATTAAAAAAATTTAAAGAATATAAATTTAGTTGTCTTCTTCAAGTACGAATGCATCCTTTCCTTGGTGACATTCAGGACAATGCCAATCATCAGGCATATCTGCTAATTTAGTACCTGGAGCAATGTTATATTCAGGGTCACCTTTTTCTTCATCGAATACATATCCGCAATACATACAAACATATCTAGCCATAATATCACTTTTCCATTTCATTGTATTAATAAAAACTTATTGCATTTAAGTTTATATAAACTATTATATAGTATTTTTTATTTTATTAATTTTTTATTAAACAAATTTTATAAGGTTTTAAAATTATATCTATATATAATATTTAAATTTTACAAAATCAATTTAAAAATTTTTTTAATTTAATATAGAAATCAGAGAAATTTAAATTTAAGATTTAATTTATCTGAATTTGTTATCTTAACTAAGATTAAAATCATTTTTTTAGATTTCAGGTGATATAATGAAAGGAATGATATTGGTAATGGATGGTATGGGTGACCGTCCAATAAAAGAACTTAACAATCAGACACCGCTTCAAGCTGCAAATACTCCTAATATGGATCAAATGGCTAAAGAGGGAATAACAGGAATTATGGATTCTATTGCTCCGGGAATTAGACCTGGAAGTGATACCGCACATTTATCTATTTTAGGATATAATCCATATGAGGTATATACTGGGAGGGGTCCTTTTGAAGCTTCTGGTGTGGCTTTGGATGTTATTCCAGGAGATATTGCTTTTAGATGTAATTTTTCAACTATGGATGAAAACGGAATAGTTACTGATAGACGTGCTGGAAGAATTAGGGAAGGTACTAAAGATCTTGTGGAGAAATTGAATACTATGGTTCTTGATGATTATAAGGATATTAAAATAATATTTAAAGAATCTACTGGTCACCGTGCCGTACTTGTACTTAGAGGTGAAGGTTTATCTGATAAAGTATCTGATGCTGATCCTAAGGTTGAAGGAAAGGCTCCTGCCGAGGTAGTAGCTTTAGACGGTTCTGCTGAAGCTGAAAAAACTGCAGATATTTTAAATAAGGTTGTTGCAAAAACTTATGAAATGTTAAAAGATCATCCAGTAAATCTTGAAAGGATTAAAAATGATTTGCCTCCTGCAAATGTTGTAATCCCTCGTGGTGCAGGTGCAGTTCCTGAGGTGGAACCTATTAATGATAAGTATGAGATTAACTCAGCATGTATTGCAGAAACCGGTTTAATTATGGGTATTGCTCGTTTTGCTGGTATGGATGTTATCGAGATGGAGGATGTAACCGGTGGGGTTGACACTAATCTTGATAATATAAGGAATACTATTATTGACCAGGTTAAAAATTCCGACCATGATTTCTTCTTAATTAATATTGATGGAGCAGATGAGGCAGGTCATGATGGTAATGTAAAACAAAAAGTAGAATTCATTGAGAAAGTGGATAAAGTTGTTATGAGCGAACTTTTAAAACTTGAGGACGTTTATATATTTTTAACTGCAGATCACTCAACTCCAATTTCCGTTAAAAATCACACTGGTGATCCTGTACCTATATTGATTAGAGGTCCTGAAGTTAGAACTGATGATGTAGAGGAATATAACGAATTCGCTACTTATAAGGGTGGTCTTTGCAGAATCAGAGGTTCTGATGTAATGAATATTATGATGGATTATATGAATTATTCCCATAAATTTGGAGCTTAAACTGGGGTTATAATATGGCAAGTGTTGGTAAGAAATTATTTGGAACCTCTGGAATTAGAGGGGAGATAGGTTCAGAGGTTACTGGAGAACTTGCTTTAAATGTAGGTAAATCTCTTTCTTATTATCTTGGTAATGAAGGTACAGTTGTATTAGGTTATGATACAAGAACCACAAGTAAAATGTTGAATCAGGCTATTACTGCTGGTCTTGTTGAAAGTGGTGTAAATGTTATAAAGGTTGGAATGGTTCCAACTCCTCTTGTAGGTTATGCAACCGACAGATTAGGTGCCGATGCAGGTATAATGATTACCGCCTCACATAACCCTTCAAAATACAATGGTATTAAAATATGGGATAAGAATGGTATGGCTTATACACCGGAACAGGAAAGTGAGATTGAGGACATCTACTTAAATAAAAAATATGTCAATGTTGGTTGGGATAAGATAGGTTCAATAACTGAAAACAATGAGATTAAAAAGGTCTATATGGATGATTTGTTGAGTATGGTTAATATTGAACCTGGATTTAAGGTTGTAATTGATTGTGCATCTGGTGCAGGTAGTGAAATATCTCCTATTGTCTTTAGACGTGCGGGATGTGAAGTAATCACCTTAAATTCACAGGTGGACGGATTTTTCCCAGGACGTAATCCTGAACCTAATGACGCAAATTTAGGCTCTCTTAAAAAGGTCGTTAAAGCTACCGGTGCAGATTTAGGTATTGCCCATGACGGTGATGCAGATCGTATGATGGCTGTAGATGAAACTGGAAAGGTTGTGAATTTTGATAAATTACTTGCACTTGTTGCCTCTGAATTTGGTGGAACCGTTGTGACTACTGTTGATGCAGGTTTCATAATGGATGAGGAACTTGAAAAGGTTGGTGGAAATGTTTTAAGAACACCTGTTGGAGATGTTGCAGTAGCAGATGGAATTTTAAAGAACAATGCTAGTTTTGGTGGAGAGCCATCTGGAACATGGTTACATCCTGATTTCTGTATGTGTCCTGACGGATTGTTGTCAGGTTTAAGGCTTGCAGATATAGTGTCTCATAAAGGTCCTCTTTCTAAATTATTGGATCAAATGCCTGACTATCCAAATATCCGTGAGAAAGTAACTTGCAGTAAAGAGGATAAAGTTAAAATCATGGAGAACATGGACGAAGAACTTGAAAATGCTTTTGATGATATTAAGGAAATTAATACTATTGACGGTGTTCGTATAAGTTTAAATGATGGTAGCTGGGTTTTAGTAAGACCGTCAGGTACTGAAAACTACATTAGAATTACTTTAGAAGCTAAAACTGAAGAAAAAGCAAATGAAATTAAGAATATCTGTTTAGATATAATTAATTCTCATTTATAATTACTTTTTTTTTTAAACCTAATTAGGGAATTAAAATACATGATTGCTTTTTTAAGTGATTCTATTCCTTTTTTAAATTTGTTGATTTTTTCTATTTTTCACTGTTCTGATTTGAAAATAGAATAAATTTAATATTATATAAAATTAAATATTTTATTAAGTTCAAGATTTTTAGAATAAAAATTTTTCATTGAAAGATATAAAACGATTTTCATTGGAGGGATTTGATTGAAAGCTGTAATATTAAGCGCAGGTGAAGGTACAAGAATGAGACCATTAACCATTACCAAGCCTAAAACTATGTTGCCTGTTGCAGGAAAACCTATTATTCAATATACCATTGAAGCATTACGTGAATGCGGAATTAAAGATATTTTGTTAATTGTAGGATATAAGGAAGAAATGGTAAAAAACTATTTTAAGGATGGAAAGGAATTTGGAGTTAATATTTCTTATGAAACACAATCCAACCTAGAAGGAACTGCAAATGCAATAGGTTATGCTTCTGATTTTATTGATGATAGTATTATAGCTCTTAATGGAGATATTATTTTAGACGTTTCAATATTGTCTGAGATTATTGAGGATTATGAGGAAAACAAACCGGATACATTAATGGTACTTAAAGAGGTTGAGGATCCAACTGGTTTTGGTGTTGTTGAAATTGAAGACCATAATGTTGTAAATATTGTTGAAAAACCTAAGAAAGAAGAGGCACCAAGTAATTTAGCTAATACTGGAATATATATCTTTAATAAGGATATTTTTGAAAAGATTGAAAAAACTCCAGAGTCACCTCGTGGAGAATATGAAATCACCGATTCCTTGTCATTACAAATTGAGGATGGTAAAACAATACGTGGTCATAAAACAGATAAGGATTGGTTAGATATTGGTAAACCATGGGAGCTTATTGAGATAAATGAAAGATTACTCAATAATGTAAAAATGGATATTAAAGGTAGAATTGAGGATGGAGTAACAATTCACGGTAATGTCTTCCTAGACGAGGGAAGTATTATCAAAGCAGGGGTATATATTGAAGGACCGGTATATATCGGTAAAAACTGTGATATTGGACCTAATTCCTATATCCGTGGTAATTCTTACTTTGGTGATAATGTACATGTAGGAAATGCAGTTGAGATTAAAAACTCAATTATTATGGAGAATACTAATGTAAGCCACTTAAGTTATGTAGGTGATTCTATTTTAGGTTCCAACTGTAATATTGCTGCAGGAACTAACATTGCGAACTTACGTTTTGATAATAAAAATGTAAAAACTGTTATTAAGGATAAAAGAATAGACAGTGGCAGACGAAAACTCGGAGCTATTGTTGGGGATTATACTAAAACTGGAATTAACTCAAGTTTAAGTCCCGGTGTAAAGGTAGGATCTAATTCATCTATTGGTTCTGGTGTTCTTTTAATGAGGGATGTAGGTTCTAATGAAAGGGTTTTATTAAAACAAGAACATATTATTCAGCATAAAGGTAATGATGAATAATTTTATTTTATTTTTTTTAGAATCCGAATCTATATAAGAATCTAAACTTGTGCAATGGTTTAAATTTTATTTTTTTTATAAAAGTCTAAATTTACATAAAAGCTTAAGCTTATACAACGGTTTGATTTTTATTTTTTTATAAAAGTCTAAATTTACATAAAAGCTTAAACTTATGCAATGGTTTAAATTTTATTTTTTTATTGTCTAAAATTATATGATATTTAATTTTTTTAGTAATAATTAAATTTATATAATAGTTTAATTTAATTAGATTATATTATTAATTCATTTAATAAATATGAGGTAAAATTATGGAAATTAAAGATAGTGTTAAAATATTTCCCGGTGCTCATGTATTATGTGATGTTGAATTAGATGAAAATGTATCTATTTGGTATGGTGCTGTTGTCCGTGGGGATGTAGCTCCAATTAAAATAGGTAAGAATTCAAATGTACAGGATAATTGTGTATTACATACAACTAAAAATATACCATTAACCATTGGTGATAATGTAACTATAGGTCATGGTGCAGTTGTTCATGGATGTACTATTGAAGATAATGTGCTTATTGGTATGAATGCAACAGTACTTAACAATGCCCATATTGGTAAAAATTCAATTGTAGGTGCTGGAGCAGTTATAAGTGAAGGAAAAGAATATCCTGAAGGTAGTTTGATCTTAGGAGTTCCTGGAAGACGTATTAAAGATGTATCTCCAGAACAAATCAAAGGAATTCAGGAAAATGCAGATCATTATGTAAGACTTTCAAAAGCATATGATTTAGATGAGGAATAATTAGATTCTTCACTTTACTTTTTTTTAAATAAGATATAATTTTTTTTATAGTGGTTGTAAAATGGAAGCGAGAAAGGTTATAAAAGAATTAGATCCTTATGTTCCTGGTAGGTCTGAGGATGAGATTGCAAACGAATTTAATGTTAAAAAAGAGGATATTGTTAAATTGGGCTCTAATGAGAATCCATGGGGTCCTTCTAAAAAAGCCGTTGAAGCTATTAAAAAGGAAGCAGATGGTGTAAATAGGTATCCTGAAACAGATTTACATTTACTTGTTGACGAACTTGCATCATATGCCGGTGTTAAATCTGAGAATGTAATAGTAACTGGTGATGGTGCTGATGAGTTAATCGATGTACTTGCAAAAACTTTTATTGAACCAGGTGACGAATTTATAACTCCCCTTCCAACTTATACCTATTATGAATTTTTATTTAAACCATATGGTGCAGTACCTGTCTATGCCAAATGGGACTTGGAGAATAATGCCCTTGATGTTCAGTCAGTTCTTGATGCAATATCAGATAAAACTAAATTTATTTTCCTATGTTCTCCGAATAATCCAACAGGAACATTAGTTTCTGAGGATGATTTAAGAACTATTATTGAGGCAACCGATGCCCTTGTTATAATTGATGAGGCATACTTTGAATTTTCAGAACAGACCCAGGTAAATCTTATTAATGAATATGATAATGTGTTTATTATAAGGACTATGTCAAAGGTTATGGGTCTTGCAGGTTTAAGGATTGGTTACGGATTGTCTAATCCTGATGTAATCCAATATATGTATAGGATAAAACCGGTATTTTCACTTACAAGATTGTCATATGTTGCAAGTCTTGCAACCTTGAGGGATAAGGAGTATATTAAAGAGTCAACTGCTAAAAGTATAGAGTCAAGAGATTATTTATATCAGGAAGTTTCCAAATTTAAGAATCTTCATGTACTTGAATCAAAGTCAAACTTTATGTTAATTGATTTACATGACTCAGGTTATACCGCATCAGAACTTACAAATAGATTAATGTCTAAGGGTATGATTGTAAGGGATTGCACATCTTTTAAAGGTATTGATGAATATTATATTAGGATTAGTGTTGCGAGTTTAGATGATGATAAAAGGTTTATAGAAGCTTTACATACTCTTGTAGATTGATTAAAATAATTTTTTATTTTTTAATTTATTTCACCGATTTTTACTTCTTTTAAAACATTAATTTGATCTTTTTTAAATTATTATTGTCCATTTTTTTAGTTCTATCTATTTTTTGGATAATGCTTTTTAAACTTTTTTCTTAAATTTTGGCTATTTTTTTAGATAATTTTTTTTAGAATTTTTTAGTTTTAGCTATTTTTAGAAAATATTTTCCTATTATTTTATTTAAATATAGGTTTCATCTTTTAATATTTGGCGTATATCTTTTATTTTTTCAATAATTTTTAATTTTTATTAGAATAACTTAAATAATACTTATTATATAATTTTAATTAATTATTACTTATTTGATTAATTTATAAATAAAAAATAGGAATTAAAATAAAAAAAGATTTGATTTATAATTGAAAATAAGGTGGTAGAATGTATTTTGGAGGATCTGTAATATCTAGTGTTGACTTTCATGGTAGAATATCTTTAGCTATTTTTCTATCCCAATGTCCTCTTAGATGTCCATATTGTCAAAATGCAGAATTATTGGATGATAAAACTACAAAATCATTAGAAGAGGTTAAGGAATTAATAAATCATTCTGCTGATTTTTTAGATGCTGTTGTAATATCCGGTGGGGAACCTCTTGTTCAATCAGATGATGTTTTGGAGTTATTTAAATATACCAAGGATATTGGTTTAGAAACTAAATTGGATACTAGTGGTGTATATCCTCAAAAACTGGAACCGTTACTTGGTTATCTGGATTATCTGGCATTGGATGTAAAGGCACCTTTTGATAAATATAAAGAGGTAATTGGATCCGATATTGGCAGTGATGTTAAAAAATCAATGGATCTTGCATATAATAAGGAAGGTTTAACATTAGAATGTAGAACAACCTATGTTCCTAAATTACTTAGTTTGGCGGATATTGAAACTATCGCCAAATCTGTTACCTGTGATATTTATACGTTACAACAATATAGAAATAGGAATGTTCTGGATCCTTGTTTATATGAGATTGATAGTCCTAATCCTAATGACATGAGAGAATTTGCCCATTATCTTAAGAAATATCATTTAAGGGATATTGAACTTCAATTAAAAACAGCAGAGTATGGTGATGAAGTAATAGATTAATTTTTAATACTATTTTTATTTTTTAACTATTTTTAAAGATTTTAATTTATCTTATAAATATTATTAATTCTTAAATACATTTTCAGACAGTTATCTTGTTGTTTTTTCGCTTTTGACAGTTCATCATTTCCCAGATATTGCCCATTCAATAAACTTTATTTAAAAAACTTTATTATTATACAAAAATTAATATAATAATATTATTTAATAAGATGTAAGTTCATATGGGTTTTTATTTTTTATCTAAATTCTTCTTATGAACTTAATGGGTTATTTTAATCTTTAAAGATTTATTTCTTAAATTTAAATTATAAATTAAAAATTAGAAGGGTTTATAATGCCAATTTTATCATTTGGAAGCCAAAACATTAACATTATCATTGGTAAAAAGAATATGACCATTCGAAAGATTTGGAAACACCCTTTAAAAGTTGGAGACCGTCTTTACTGTTACTGGAATTTGGTATCAAAAGAAAAGAAGAAGATATTCGAGGCTAAAGTTACGGATATTCAGTTAATAAAATACGGCCAATTAAAAAACAATGATGAACTGGCCCGTGCAGAGGGATATAAAGATGCTAAAGAGATGGTACATGATTTTAAAAAGATGTATGTCCAAAAACTAAAGGATGATGATATTTTCCAGATTATCTACTTTGAGAAATTAGATGTTGATGATTGGAAGGGGGAAAAAATTGATGAGAAAGCAATGATTACTCAAAGGGCAGACATTCTATTTGATAGTGGTAAATATGATAAATCTGTAAAATGTTATAATGCAGCTTTAAGATTTGATTCAGATGATGTTTATCTATTGAATAAGAAAGGAGATAACCTTTCAAGGTTAGGCAGATTTAAGGAGGCTATTAACTGTTATGATAAAGCTTTAAAGGTTGAATCTGATAATGAATTTATTTGGAATAATGAAGCTATCGCATATTTAAATTCAGGTAATCCTGAGGAAGCTCTTAAAGCTAATGACCATGCAATTAAGATTAATCCAAGAAATACTGTTGTTTTATATTGGAGAGGGTTTATTCTTGAAGTTTTAAACAGGCTTGAAGAGGCTCTTCAAGTGTATAATATTCTTTTAAATATTGATGATAGTAATCCTGAGGTATGGAATGCAATTGGTGATATATTAACAGATATTGAAAAACCTGAGGAGGCTTTAAAAGCATATGATAAAGGTTTGGAATTATGTTTAGAGGATTCTCCTATGAATGCATCAGCATTAAACCGAAGAGGCAATGCTTTAGTAGAACTTGGTCGTTTTTCTGAAGCATTGGACTGTTTTGATAAGGCAATTAATATTGATAAGGATAATACTAATTTCTTATTAAATAAGGGAGTTGTTTTAATGGAAATGGGTGAATTTGCAAAGGCTGAAAATATTTTCACTACAATTTTAGCAATTGATCCTAACAATGAGGACGCACAGTTTCTTAAAACAGAGTGTCTTGAATACTTCTAAATTTATTTTTTTAAAAACCCTGCTCTCTTATATGTTTTTTTTTTAAAATCTATTTTGAAAACATTTTCCTTTTTTTAAAAAAAACTTTATTTTTTAATATGTTCATGTATATTCGTCAGCACATATCATCTTTATTTTTTAATCCTTATCTTTAAATTTAAAATATAACTAATTATGTTAGGTCTTTATTGATACATTTTATTTTATTTTAATTTATATCTATTTATTTAATGGTCTTTTCTTTTCATGTTTTTAAATATTTTTCATATAATATTTTTATAAACATGGTTGAACTCAATTTTTAACTTTAAACAATATTTAAAATAGGAATTGCTTAAGATTCAATTCTTGTATTAATGCCTGAAATATGAAACCAACTATCATAATATCTTTTTTTATAAAAGGCTTTTACAGTCTTGTTGATTTTAAAAATTAGATGTTCATTGTTTTTTTTTTAATCTTTTCAGGCTTTTTTGTAATGGGCTATATTTGATTTTTTTTGTAATGGTCTATCTTTGGATTAATCTTACTAGAATTGTTCCAAGATAGGTTCCTATAAAGATTACAACAAGACCTATTAGGAGAAATACAATAAGTTCTATCGAATCTATCGTGTTATTTGCAGTTGAATTGGAGGATAGTGTGGTAGTGTTTATTACAGAACCTACTGAATCGGATATTATATTTGATGGAAGACTGTTGGAAGCATATGAAAGGGCTAAAGATCCTAAAACTATAAGATAGCTGATAACTAAGAAAGATAAACCATTGGTGTTTGCATCCTTAAGATTGTTACAACTAATAGTTCCTGTAATAAGACTTCCGGTAAATAGTGAAGTAAGTATTATAATACCTAAATAAATGGTATATGAAATCCTTCCGTTTATTAAATAAGGATTATATAAAAATGAGCTTAAAAATAATGATATTCCAAATATAATAAATCCAATCATAACTCCTATAAAACTTGTATTGGAGTCAATACTGGATATTAATTTATTGTCATTTCCTCTAGCATTGTATTCTTTAATGATATCTAAGTTGTATCCACATTTTCTACATTTCGCTTCATTGTTATTATTGTCTGTACCACAGTTTGGACACTTCATCATATCACTTAGAACTTAAAAATAGTAAAAAATTTTTTATGATATATTGTTTTAAAAATTTATAAAAAGGAAAAATGAATAAAATGTTTGTTTATTCATTTAAGTATTTCTTAACTAGTGAAATTCCCCATTCGGTCATTTCCTGAGATTTATCAATGTTGTCTGTTTCGGCGAAACATCTGAATATAGGTTCTGTTCCACTAGGTCTAATGATTACCCAGCCGTCATCCCTTAGGATTTTAACTCCATCAGTTCTATCAAGTTCATAGTCGGTAGTATCGGAAATCTCTTTAGCTATCTTGGACATAACCTCTTCTTTCTTATCATCAGGACATCCTGTTTTCATTTTAACTGTATAGTATTCAGGAAGTTCACTTACAAGTTCTGATAATGGTTTTTTCTCTTTGGCAATGATTTCTAAAATTTTGGATACAGTCATTGCAGCATCCCTTCCATAAACGAAATCAGGGAATATTAATCCTCCGTTCTCTTCTCCACCAAATAATCCGTCAGTCTCTTGAAGTTTTCTTGCAACAAGTAAATCTCCTACAGCAGTTGCAATAACCCCCCCACCATATTCTTCTGCAATATCATAGATTGCTGTTGAGGTTGCAACTGTAGTTACAATGGTTCCACCATTGTTTTCTTTAAGCATTGCTTTTTCAACAAGTGAGAATGTCTTATCTCCAAGAACAAAATTACCTTTCTCGTCAATGCATATGGTTCTGTCTGCATCACCGTCATGTGCAAGACCAATATCCGCACCTAATTCTTTCACGGTAGCTATTAAATCTCCAAGATTTTCCTCGATAGGTTCAGGATTACGTCCTGGGAAGTGACCGTCAGCTTGACAATTCAATGTTGTAACATCACATCCAAGTTTTCTAAGTAAATATGGAGCTGTATAAGAACCTGCACCTGATCCACAGTCTACAACTACCTTGAGATGTGCATTTTTAATTGCCTCTGAATCTACCCTTTTGATTGCCTCATCAATGTATTCGTCAATTATGTTGTTATTTGTATAAACCTTTCCTATTTCGTCCCATTTTGCCCTTTTAGGCTCACTATCAAAGAACATCTCTTCAACTTTAAGTTCCATGTCATCTGGTGTACCTATTCCATACTCATCTACAAATTTAAGACCATTATATTTTGGAGGGTTGTGGGATGCAGTTACTATAATTCCACCATCATAATAATTTCTAACTGCATACTGGATTGCAGGAGTTGGAAGTATTCCTAAATCTACCACATCACATCCTGAGGATAATAATCCTGCAGTAATCGCATGTTTTAACATGGGAGTAGATGTTCTTGTATCTCCTCCAATAGCAACAGTTCCTTGTATAAGAGTACCATAACTTGCTGCAAGTCTTGCTGCAAATTCCGGTGTCATTTCTTCATTTGCTACTCTACGTACACCAAAAGTTCCAAATAATCGTTTTTTAGACATTTTTATACCTTATATTCTTGAATTAATAAAACAATTTAAAGAAAAATCTATGATTTCAAATCGAATCATGTAATCAGATTTTTTATAATTAGTAAAATTTAATATTAAAATATTTCTATCTTAAAAATATTAATATTTTCTATTTTTTTAATTATTCTTTTGTATCTTATTAGTTTTAATTTTTTTTAGGTATATAAAAATAATATTTCTTTCATTGTCTTTTTTAGGTGTGGTTGATTTTTTAATATTGCTAAACTTCCAGTAAACAATTTATAATTGGAATCAATATTATTCAAATTTTATAGAGTTTGAATCTTCTAAACTTAATTCTAGTTCATTTTTATACTGAGTAACAGTTCCTGTAACCTTAACATTTCTATTGTTAAATTGATTTATGTTAATGTTATGGTTATTAAAATCATCAAGGCCAGATTCAAATAGTATTAAATTTATTCTTCCGGTTTTATCATTTAAACTTATAAAACAGGTTTTACTATTCTTCGAATATTTGATACTGGAAATAGTCCCATGGATTACTATTTTCTCATTTATATTATTACTTGTAATCTGATTAACACTTAGTTCCTTAGGCTCTATAAAACCTGAGGTGAGAATTAATCCAACTATTCCAATAATAGTGGTGATTAAAGCGATCTTATAAATGTCCTTATCTGTAATAATCATATAACCTGGCCTTTTAATTTACTTAAGTTTATAGAATGCTTCTATAAACTATATTTTTTGATTTATTAAAGGAATTTATAAGGTTTATTTATTTTTAGTTAAATTATTTTAAAGATTTTAAATATCTGAAAGTCTTGATATCTTCTCGTTTTTTGTAATAATTTTAGGATTTAAATTTTTAAATGGTTTATAATTTAATCCTTTATTTAATAGCAGTATTGTCAGAAAATTAGTATATGATTAAATTATTTTAAAAATTAGGCATTTAATTTTTAATTTTAATTTTTAACTTAAAGTATAAAAATAGTTGATTAATATTATTTGTTTTTAATTAGTTTTTAAAGCTTAAAATGCTTAATGCGATTATTTTTTTTGGTTAACTGATTTTGAAGCTTTAAAAATAAATAAATTAAATGGAAAAAGGGGATTTATTCCTTATACATGGATTTAAGTCTTTCAACAGTATCGATGTCTTTAAGGCCTTTATCTTCCCTTATTCTTTTAACTACTGGAAATCTTAATGAATATCCTGCCTCATATTCTGGACTTTTTACAATCTCACTATATGCAACTTCAAATATTATTCTAGGTTCTACTGTAATCTTTGTACCTTTCTGTGAGATTTTATATTCTTCCATCTTTTTAGTAAGCTCCTCTAATTGTTCATCAGTGAGGCCTGTACCAACCTGAGCAACAGTTTTAAGATTCTCATCCTCATCCTGAAGTGCTATAAGATAAGATCCTATGAACTCCCCTCTTTTACCAATACCTTTGGTTCCACCAACAACAACGGCATCAAGGTTTTCAGGTTCTGCTTTATATTTGAGCATTTTCTTACCACGTACTCCTGGAATATATGGTTCAAATGCGTTTTTAATCATAATACCCTCATGACCTCCAGCAATGGATCTCTTAAATAAATCCTGAGCATCCTTGACATTATCGGGAGTACATATTACGAGTTCGCTTAGATTAATCATATCCGTTGAGGTGTCGGTAATTGATTCGAGAATTTCACGTCTTTTCTCCATTGCCTCGTCAATAAGCGGTTTTTTATAATATAATAAATCATATAAATAAAGTTCTACAGGGATATTCTCCATTGCCTCTTCAATATTGTATTTACGTCTTACACGATGTAGGATATTCTGGAAGGATAAGGGTTTTCCATCACGCATTGCAATAATTTCACCTTCTGCAACAAAGTCCTCATCTGGTAAACCTTTATTTACAGCATCCACAATTTCCGGAATTGCTTTTGTAATATTTTCAAGTCTTCTTGTAAATAGGGTTACCTCACCATTGTGTTTATGTATTTGGCATCTGATTCCATCATATTTTGTTTCACATAATGCCTTCTTCATCTCATTAATGCTTATATCGATACCTTCAGACAACTGTGCAAGCATTAGCTTTACAGGTTTTCCCGGTGTTAGATTTAACTTTTCAAGTCCTTCTGCACCTTCGGTTTCTCCGACTTTTGCAACAAGTCCCAAATCATTTGTTAGCATGGTGGCCCTATCAACAATTTTTTTATCAATTCCAAATGCATCGGAAAGGCTATCCCTTATAATACCCTCACCAACACCAATACGTAATTGTTCCACAATTGTTCTACATATGTATTTGGATTCTGTAGCACTTGCAGAGGAGAGTAATTCAAGAATAATTGATATTTTTCTGGAGGTTGATTTTTCGCCTGAGATTTTAGCGAGTTTCCTGAGATTGTTAAAGACGAATTCAATTGTAAGTGCCTGTGAGAAAAATGTCATCTGTTTTTTATTTTCTACAAGAACCTCACTTGCAGCTCCAATATCTCCCTGGTTGTTTACCTCATTTTCAACATCAAGTACACTTACGCCTGCTACATCAGCAACGGCTTTCATTACAAGTTTATCTCCAATTCCCTGTTCCTCTTCACTCCAGGAGGGAAAAACTTTACCTAGACATAATAATGTGACTTTATCAATAAGCTCGCTGTCAACGGTTTTGAAGAAATTTGAAAGTATTTCAGTTTTATCTAATCTTTTTGTGGTGGCAGCTAGTGCTTCATAAACATCAACCAATTCTTGATATTTCATGGTATTCCCCTTCAGAAATCGTTTTTAGCTATTTTTACAGCACAGAACTCTCCACACATAGCACACATTTCTTTGTCTTCTATCTCACATTTGTCCTTATATACCCTTGGTTTTGATTTGTCAAATGCAAGTTCAAATTGTTTATCCCAATCGAATTTACGTCTTGCATCAGCCATTTCTTCCTCTCTTTTTAAAGCTTTTTCATTTCCAAGTGCAACGTCTGCAGCTTCTGCAGCTATTTTTGCAGCTATTACTCCCTCTTTAACATCTTCAAGTGATGGTAATGATAGGTGTTCCGCAGGGGTTACATAACATAGGAAATCGGCTCCATTTGATGCAGCTATTGCTCCTCCAATTGCTGAGGTGATATGATCATAACCTGGTGCTAAATCGGTTGTAATCGGTCCAAGTACATAGAATGGTGCTCCATGACATAATGTTTTCTCAAGTTCCATGTTGGATTTGATCTGGTTTAAAGGTACATGTCCAGGTCCTTCAACCATTGTTTGTACACCTACTTTTTGGGCTCTTTTAACAAGGCCTCCAAGATTTACTAATTCCTGTATTTGAGGTATATCACTTGCATCAGATAGACATCCTGGACGTAGTCCATCACCTAAACTTAAAGTGATGTCATATTCAAGTGCAAGTTCCAATAGATAATCATAGTTTTCATATAATGGGTTTTCCATATCATTGTGTAATATCCAGGATGCAAGGAAGGTTCCACCACGGGATACTATACCCATTTTTCTTTTTTGGGATTGAATCTTAGGAACTAGTTCCTTGGTAATTCCACAGTGTAATGTCATGAAGTCAACCCCTTCCTTTGCCTGACTTTCAATGACTTTAAAGATTAAATCAGGATCCATATCAATAATTTCTTTATTGGCATTTAATGTATGGGCGCCTGCTTCATATATTGGTACTGTTCCTATTGGAATATCTACAGCATCTAATATGGCCTTTCTAAACTCATTTAATTTTGGACCTGTACTTAAATCCATAACTGCATCTGCACCATATTCTACTGCAAGTTTAGCTTTATTTACTTCCAAATCAAGATCCTCAATTTTGGTTGAAGAACCTATGTTTGCATTGACTTTTGTTGTAAGTCCTGTTCCAATTCCCCTTACATCTGTATCACGGTTAACATTCTTTGGTATTACAATAGTACCATTAGCTACTCCTCTTAAAATCTTATTTACATCAATTTCTTCAAATTTTGCTACTGTTTCCATTTCCGGAGTAATGTTACCTTTTAAAGCTTCTGTCATTTGGGTCATTTCATCACTTCATATAATTATAATAAAATAAATTCTATTTTAATAAAGATTATTATCCTAATTCTTCTTTAATAATAAAATCTATAAAAATTTATCTTATTTTTATAATAGTCTAAATCAATTATACTTATCTGTTTATTGGTTTATATTTTTTAATAAAAAGAAGTCTATTTTTATTTATTAAATTGATTATTATTTTTTTTAAAAAAAGTATTACAATGGTTTTATAAAAAAATGAGAACCAGATTACAGAAATCCGATTCTCACTTTCTATTTTATAGGGAGATTTTATGGACTTTAATATTATAATTTATATTAGAGGTTGAAATATATAATATTAATTTTTATTTAAATTTCGTGTTTTGCTTGTACATTTAAGCTTATGGTAGTTAAGCTTTTTATGTGATTTAATTTATGTGTTTTATATTATAGACTTTATAAATTGAGAGATTTTTTATTTATTTCTTGATAATAATATAAATTTTAGAAATTAAGTTTATTAGAGGTTTTTTCAGGACTTAATTTCTAATTATTTTTTAGAGGTTATTTTTTTAACTATTCTAAGAAGCCAATGCTTCTAAATCATCTAGTTTTACTGAGTATATTTTATTAGAAGTCCCTGTCGGGACTTCTATTCTATTTATTTAGGACTTTTTTTATCTAGAGGTATTGTACCATTTCCTCTCCAGGATCATTTTTATTAGGTTTGACTTTCTCCATAGCTTCGTTGAATGCTTTCATATTTACTTCATCAGCATCGATATTGTTTCTTAAAGTTAACATTGCAGCTTCACGGCATACTGCTTCAATATCAGCTCCAACATATCCTTCTGAATGTTTTGCTAGTTTTTCAAGATTTACATCACTGGCAAGAGGCATATCCTTTGTGTGGACTTTGAAGATTTTAAGTCTGCTATCCTCATCAGGAGTGTCTACCTTAATATGTCTGTCAAATCTTCCAGGTCTCATTAGACCAGGATCAATAATATCTGGTCTGTTAGTTGCAGCAATGATTGCTACATCATGTAAATCTTCCATACCATCAATTTCGGTAAGTAATTGATTTACTACCCTTTGAGTTACACCTGAACTTCCAGCATCTGTTCCACGGGTATTTGCAATGGAATCAATTTCATCAAAGAAGATAACTGTTGGTGCAGTTTGCCTTGCTTTTCTGAATACTTCCCTTACACCTTTTTCTGATTCTCCTACCCATTTGGATAAGAGTTCTGGACCTTTAATTGCAATGAAGTTTGCTTCACTTTCGCTTGCAACTGCTTTTGCAAGTAAGGTTTTACCTGTACCTGGTGGTCCATATAATAATACTCCTTTAGGGGGATCAACATGGAATTTTTTAAATTTGTCCGGATATTTAAGTGGCCATTCTACAGCTTCTTTTAACTCTTGTTTTGCATCTTCAAGTCCACCAATATCATCCCATTTAACATCTGGGATTTGGACAAGAACTTCTCTTAAAGCAGAAGGTTGAATTTCTTTTAATGCTTCTTTAAAGTCATCATTAGTTACAATGATTTTCTTAAGAGTTTCCTCCGGAATCTCCTCGTCACTTTGATTAATCTCAGGTATTAATCTTCTTACAACTCTCATTGCAGCTTCTTTACATAATGATTCTAAATCTGCACCTACAAATCCATGAGTGCTATCAGCTATTTTATCAAGATCCACATCATCACTTAAAGGCATATTCCTTGTATGGATTTCAAGTACTTCTTTCCTTTCATCTCTGTCAGGAACACCGATTTCAATTTCCCTATCAAATCTTCCAGGTCTTCTAAGTGCAGGATCTAATGAATCTGGTCTGTTAGTAGCACCAATAACAACTACTTGTCCTCTGCTGTTAAGACCATCCATTAAGGTTAGAAGTTGTGCAACTGTCCTTCTTTCTACTTCCCCTTGGGTTTCTTCTCTTTTAGGTGCAATTGCATCTAATTCATCAATAAATATGATGGAAGGAGCATTTGCTTCAGCCTCTTCAAAGAATTCCCTTAAGTTCTCTTCAGATCCACCTACATATTTACTCATAATCTCAGGTCCGTTAATTGAGATAAAATGAGCATCACTTTCGCTTGCAACTGCTTTTGCAAGTAAGGTTTTACCTGTACCTGGTGGTCCATGCATTAAGACTCCTTTAGGTGGTGCAATTCCTAATCTTTCAAAGAGTTCCGGCCTTTTAAGAGGAATTTCAATCATTTCCCTTACTTTCCTTACCTCTTCTTTAAGACCACCAATATCCTCGTAACTTACATTTACAAGATTGGTTACACCTTCAAGTTTAGATATGTCTACCGGATGATCTTGTAGGTCTACTTGTGTATTTGGACCAATTTTTACAACACCTGTAGGGTGAGTTTGAACTACGGCGAATTTTAATTCACCCATAGGGGAGATATCCATGAAGCTATTAAACATATCATCGATTGGATTTCCAGTTTGATTATGCATCATTGGAGGTTTAATTCCTGAACCAATAATGTCTCCTTTGGTCATAACTTTATTTAAGAATAATCCTCTAATGTCACCTTGGATTTTAACATTGTTTTCAGTTGGTGCAAGAACTACTTTTTTAGCTATTTTTGCAGTAGTCTTTTTAACTTCAATTTCCTCACCAATTGAAGCCCCTGAATTCTTACGGATAGTTCCATCCATCCTAATAATTCCAAGACCAATATCAGATTGTGAAGATACAACGGTTGCAGCTGTGGTTTTTGATCCTTTAATTTCAACTAAATCTCCTTCCTGAAGACCTAGTTCACTCATTGCATTAGGATCTATCCTAACGATACCCTGACCAATATCTCTTTGAGATAATGCCTCTGCAACTTTTAAGGTTGGAGTTTTATCATTTGTGTCAGCCATAATAACCATCTCCTTAATTGTTCAAGCCTATAAAATATTAATAATATAAAATTGAAATCATATTTTAAGTTTATTAACCTTTGGTACTTAAAATATTATTTAAGTTTATTTTTAATTTTTTACATGCTTTTATGATTTAAAATAATAATTATGAATTCTAAATGATAAAATTCAAAAATAAATATTAATTTAACTTTAATTTTAGTATTTTATTTTGAATTTTTTTTAGTTACTTGTAGTAACTATAATATAGATTGTATGTACTTATATATAAAGGTTTCGGTTTTTGTAATAATTTTTATTATATTAAGTATTACTTTTTCTTATTTTCCCTATACTTTCTTATTAAATATTCTAAAAGTTTTATAAAAAATTGATTTTATATTCTGGTGTTATGTGAGTAGGAATCAGATTTCAATAAATTTTTAGAATCTTAAATTTTGATTATATCAAATTTTATATTAAGATAAACTGATTATTAACATATGTAAATTAAATAATCTTTTTTTTTAAAATAGTTGATGGAAATGAAATAATTATTTAATTTTAAAAAGGTAATGTGTAATTTTTAAAAAAAGTAGTTTATAGTTGGTTATATTATTTATATTAGTTATTGATTTTATTTAATTGAATAATAGATTATATATTCTATTAGTTATCAAACTAAAAATTTAAAAAAAGTAAATAAGAAATTGGATTATCTTATTTTACCGCCAAAACCTTCGATTAGTTTGTAGACATTGTTAAAACCCTCACTACTTAAACTTTTAACTTCATAGGTATAACTAATCTTATCTTCATCTATTTGTGGGCCATTATAGATTTCAGTTAATTTGACTGAGGTAATATCCGGTAATTTTGATATTGTTTCTTTGATAATTTCTGCATCGGAGTCTTTTAAAAAAAGACAGCTTACTGAGATGGTATGTATTTTCCAATGGGTTTTTTTCCATTTGAATAACTCCTCATCAGATAATATTTTGATGTTGGCTATTTTAAGTTTATTTTCCTTTCTTGTATTATCGTCCAGTACTACAAAACCGTCTTTAATTTCTTTAACAATTCCCACATGAACCTTTCCAGAGTAAATATGTTTTAGACCAATCTCGAATCCAATTGATTTATATAGTTTGTTCTCTTCCTCACTTAAAGATTCAATAATCTTATCACTTCTTCCAAGGGCAGCCTTGACATCCCCCATATTTTTTGTTGCCCTTATTGCAATATTTCTAAATTCCTCATCATCCTCTCTTGTAAGTACCTCTTTAAGTTCAAGTACTGCATCTGCAAATGCCTGTCTAATTTTCTCACCATTTCTATTTTCGGATTGAATGGAATAGGTTAAATACGGATTCTGTGCAGTAATACGGGCAATCGTATCAATCATAATATTGTATATTGGACTTTCGTAAGGTTCCGTATCCTTGATGTTGATATGTAATTTCTCAATGGCGGATGCAATTGAGATATATGAGAAATGAGTTAAAACCTGAACTATTCCCATCATATCGTCATGATGTTGGCAATTGGTTTCAATAATTCTCATATTCTTACCTTTGAGGTAATTGTAAACTTTGGGATACCATTTACCTTTTTCAAGTGGTGTTAAAACTATGACCTGCCCTTCAAAACCAGGTGTACGAGGTCCGAAGACAGGATGTGTTGGTATTGATTCAACATCATCAGGTAGATATTTCCTCATGGTATATGTTGGTCCTGTTTTAACTGAGGTAACATCCATCATTAAAGATCCGCCTTTCATATGTGGACCTAACTCTTTTATTATGCTCTCAGTGGTGGATATTGGAACTGAAATAATTAGAATATCAGAATTCTCCGCAACTTTTATATTGTCATCAGTATACTTAACACCTAATTTATTACTTACATCAGAACCCCTTTTCTGGTTTCTACCTGTAACTGTTACATTAAAGTTGTCACGTTTTAAATAGCAAGCTAAACTTTTTCCAAGTCCATTAGTTCCACCTATTATTCCAATTTCCATATTACCAACACTACTTATTATTAAAATAAAATAATACCAATATCAATTTAAATTAGTATAATTAATATAATCTAAATTAAATAAATTATATTATTAAAACTGTTAATATAATTATATATAATATATATTATTAATTTAATTTTTTTAAAACATTATTTCTTTTATTGGTGAAATATTAATTCTTATTTTAGAAATTTTGGGTAGGTGTAATGATGAAGATAGGTTATCAAAATCAGAAGGAGGGAATAATAGAGGTTATTCCAGAAACATTAGATGATCTTTGGCATTTATCTCACATTGTTGAGGAAGGTGATTATGTTACATCTAAAACTACAAGGCGTATTCAGGATACTACTGGCGATAAACTTAGAAGTGATAGGGGGGTTAAAAAAACTTTTACACTTGAAGTTAACGTGGAATCCATAAGTTTTCACATGTTTACAGGAAAATTACGTCTTACAGGTTCTATTACAAAAGGCCCTGAAGATCTTATACCACTTGGATCTCATCATACTATCGAGGTTAAATTAAACACTCCATTAAAAATCAGAAAAGAGAAATGGTCCAAGTGGACGATGGATAGATTGAATAAGGCAATTAAAGCCTCTAAAAAATTATCAGCTATTATAATTTTAATTGAGGATGATACTGCCACATTTGGTTTGATCCGCCAATATGGCCTGGAATATTATGGTCCGATAATTGGTAATATTTCAGGAAAACAGGTTTTGGACAAGAATAGAAGTAAAAATCTGGTTAAATTTTATCAGAGTATTGTAAAGTCTTTATTTAAATTTAATGATATTCAAAACATCGTTATTGCAGGACCTGGATTTTGGAAAAATGATTTCTTCAAATTCCTTCAAGATAACTATCCTGAGATTGCAGATAAATCCATATTGGAATCTACAGGCTCTGGTGGAAGGGTAGGTATCCAGGAGGTATTAAGGAAAGGTACCGTTGAAAAGTTATCTGCTGAAAATAGGATTGCATTTGAGATGAAGGATGTCAATAATCTTCTAACCTTATTATCCACTAATCATGAACTTGTTGTGTATGGTAAGAGTCAGGTAGAAAATGCAGTAAACATGGGTGCAGTAAAAAAACTGTTAGTACGTGATTTAAATATCAGATCGGATAATCTGGAGAAGATCATGGATTTGACTGAGAATATGGGTGGGGAGGTTACTATTATTAGTAGTGAACATGAAGGAGGAGAACAACTTCAGGCTTTAGGCGGAGTCGCTGCCGTGTTAAGGTATCCCATATCATAGCCTTATGTTTCCCATTTTTATATGTTGAATTGACTTTAATTTATTGTTTTAATTTTTTTTAATTTTTATATGTTTTTTTTAATTATTTTAATTAAAAATTTATTTTTTTTAAATAAGTATTTAAAAAGAATTATATAATATTAAATTTATAAATTATATGTGCTATGATTTATTAATTTATTCGTTAACTTATTTTAGTTTGTTTTTTAATAAATTATTATTTTAAAAATTTATTATAGGTTATTTTATGTATACGGGAATTTATTATGCATTAATTCAGGTTTTTTTAATAACATTTATTGTAACTGGATTATTGGATATTGTTATGAGGCGTTTAGGTGAAAAAGGTCTAATTCATAATCTTTATCCTAATGTTCGAGGAGGTACGCCTCGTGGTGTTGGTATAATATTGTTTATAGTTTTAAGTTTTTACATTCCAGGAAAATTTAATAACCTTGTTTTAATAATGGGTCTTTTTGCATTGGTGGATGATTTACTTGGTAGACGTAAAATAGGACATTCTAATATGGAATGGGGACAGTTATCCCGTGGAATTGGTATGGTTCTGGTAATGGTTGCTGGTTTCTATTTAGGTCTTGGTGTTTCATCAATATTAATTGCATTGCTAATACAACCGGTCAATATTTCTGATATGCAGCCAGGTTCTTGTTGTATGGTAACAATGATAATGAGTTTGGTTGTTTTAGTATTGATGTTAATATTAAATACAGGTCCAATTTCCGAGATACCTGCATTTTATACTCCACTTCTAATAATTGTTGCAACATTCGCATACTGCCCTCTTGATTTTACAGGCAAAATCATGTTAGGTGAAGTGGGAAACCATACTCTTGCAATAGCATTAGGTATTTCATTCTATATGCTTGGAGGTCTTCCTGCAACAATTATATTATTTGTAGTCACAACACTATTGATTGCATTTGTAAGAAGAAGTACCTTAAAAGTATTCTTTGCTCAGAAAATGGGATTAACAAATCCTGTTTTTGGTGATTATGTGATGGATGTCTTAACCGGTGGAGGACTTGGGGATTATATTAGAAAGTTAATATGGAAAAATAGACAGCCTGAAGTTAAAAGTAATTGGGCTATAACTCTTGGAGGAAGAAGATTAGTCTATAATCCTGCAGCCCACACATCTGATTATCTTCATTATGATGATGAATAATCACTTGTTTTCTCTTTTTTTTAGTTTAATTTAAAGTCTAATCTTTTTTAAATTCATTAATTTTTTTGTAGTTTTTTTTTACTTTTTATCTGATTATTTTTTAAAACTTTTTTATATGGTTTAAAGTCTAATCTTTTTTAAATTCATTAATTTTTTTGTAGTTTTTTTTTACTTTTTATCTGATTATTTTTTAAAATTTTTTATAGAATGATTTAATTTATTTTTTAGAAAATACATAACTATTAAAAGTAAATTTTGTAAAAGTATATTTTTTAATAAATCATATCTAATTATTAAAGTGTATTTTAGGAATCTTTTAAAATTAGGATTATACCTTATTAATATTTTTGGTTGATATAAATGAAAGCATTAGTTTTTGTTACTGGTAGAGGTTTAGGTGGAGATGCTGTTATTGGTTTAAATATTATAAAAGCATTGGAATCAAAGGGATGTGATTGTGAGCTTGTACTTGATTCAAATGCTCCAGGAATATTATTTGAAAAGAATGGCTATTCCTGGCATAAAATATCAATTCCACAGGCTGGAGGTCATGCTGCAAACAAACTTACAACATTAAAAGCAGGATTTAAGACTGTTAAAGCCGCATTTCAAAGTAGAAATTTAATTAAAAAAACTAAAGCAGATGTTGTTGTTGGAATTATTGGTGGAGGTGCAGTGGTCGGTTGTTTGGGCGCTAAAATTACTCATACTCCTGCTGTAGGAATATTAAGCACTCCATTAGATACTAAAGTATGTACTAAACTTAATACCTGTATTGTATTTCCAGAGGCACATATGTTTAGACAAAGTCAAATACCTGAGAATGTTTACAGATCCTATTTTCCAGTAGCACCTACTATTCAAAAAGGAGATAAAAATCAGGCTATTTTAAAAATTAAGGAGCATTGTAAGGATGTAAAATCTAAAAATCCAAATGCCGTTGAATTTGATGAAAACAAAAAAACGATTTTATTCTCCTCAGGTTCAACAATCTTTGAGAAAATGGCCCGTGGTGTTTCAGATTATTCTAAATTAACTGACAAATATAATATTGTTTTGGTAGGCCTTCCACTTGAAGATGAATATTATGATTGGTTTGATGAGGAACATATGATTTATTTAGGTTATATTAATTGGATAAATGATTTATATGAATTAATAGATCTTGCAGTTTTAACTGATGATGGTATGATGCTTTCAGAGGCTATGACTTGTCATCTTCCAACTATCGCACTTCTAAGAGTTAAATATGGTCGTTATCATAATATGGCTCAGGTCTTTAGGGGAGCTGTTTTTGAGGCGGATAACGATAATCTGGCCAGTGCTATTGAGGATGTGATGGATAATCTTGAAGATGTAAAGTCAAAAACTTATGAATATGGCTCTAAAATTGCCGGTTCTAGAGATAGAATAAGTGATATTATTATAAAAGAAGCTCGAAAATAGTTTTTTCTCTATATATTTATTTGGGTGTGGAATATGGATAAAAGGATTAAAGTTGGAATTGGAATACTCATTGTAATAATATTATTGGTTTTTGCTAGTGAGGTATTATCTTCATATCAGAGTTTTAACTATGTAAATCATAACTTTGAGGATAATTTTACAATGGATGTTCCAGAGTCTTTTCATTTTTCAAGAATAGTGAATGACAGTAATCTGGTAAGTTATGAGTCTAATAAGGTTATTGTATCTTATTATGATTTAACTAATAAAACAGAAAGGGTATACTGTGATAGTAATATTAAATCATTGGTTAATAACTCTAAAATTAAGAGAGGTAACCTTACAATATATAAAGACGGGGGAATTATAAGCTATTACAATTGTTTTGTGTATTCTGATGATAACAATTCCTGTGTAAGGGTTCAATATGTTAATGAGGATGCCTGTTATAGAATGGCTAATTCGGTTAAATTTATTTAAATAATTAGCTATTTTATTCTTTATTCACTAATTATTTTCATTTAACCTTTTTTTTACTTGCACTTAATTTTCTTTATTGGTTTAAGCTTTTCAAACTGTCTTCTAATTTTTTAATGGTTAATTTATTTTATAGTTATATTTAGATAGGAATCTATTGATTTTTTTCTTACCTGCTCCCTCTGATTTTAGAATTTTATATTTAAACTTAATAATGTTCTTAAAATCATCACTATCCCTATTGTCTTTGTATTCCTCAATCTTTCTATCTGCAAAATCGTTTTTCTCTAGAATATAAAAAGGATTATCGAATTTATATATTATAATGGATTCTAAATATTTGTTTAATGGACTGGAAATATTATAATCTAATTTTTTTAAACTCCAGTTAAATATATTGTCCTTTAATTTCTCGTCAATACTGGAATTTACTAATTTATTAAGTATTTTAAATGAGTGACGTCCTATTTCCTTAAAATAAACTTCTGTATTTTCATTGTTGTAATTTTCGACTAAGAAATAAAGTTGCCTATAGATGTTCTTAAATAGTTCGAAAATAAAAGGGTATTTTTCATGTTTTAACAGTTCTTCAATATCCTCCTCTATAAATTCCAGTAGATTAATTTCTAAATTATCTAAAATTTCAATATAGTCTGTTTCAAGAAATTCTCCATTAAAATTAAACATTAAATTGATCTTGTTTTTATAGAAATCCTGATCTTCTTTAGAAAGTTCTCCTTTAAATCTAAATTTGAATTCCCTTCTAAGACTCATGTCATTTTCTAAAATCTCATCTAAAAACTCTTTTAGCTTATCCTCATCAGCGGAATCGATTAATGATTTTATGGTCTCATTTTCACTATTGTCATCTGCAAGAATCAGATTACTGTTTTCTATGGAATATAGGACCGCAGCCATATGTTTACAATATCTGTGATTTGCAGCATAAGGACAATCACAGCTCATACCTTTTATGAAATTCTCAGTAAGTTCTATTGTAACATTATAATAGTCTGTTCCATATACCTCAGCTGTAAGATATGTGTTTTCATAGGAAAGTAATTCCACACGTCCTTCTATATAATATAATCTTCCCCTCTCCAAGACTTTATTTGTAAATAAACCTTCCCATGCCTCTTCCATATCTACACCTCATTTATATTGATCTTCTAAGTAGGTAAATCTTTGATTTTAATATTTATAATTTTTAATAAAATCTAGCTAATTATATTATAAAAATAGTGGTTAAAGTCAGTTTCAATATCTTTAATTAGCTATTAAATAAATCTCTTAATTATCTAAAGAATTTCATTTCTTCTAAAATATATGGAAAATGAATATAATTTAATAGAACATTAAATCATATTCTTTAATTGCCCATAAATTTTAAATGATTAATACATGTATTTCATTATTTTGGAAACTGCATCTGTGGATGGATGAATCTCTAAGAATTCATCAAAGTCTTCCATATCCATACCAAGGGTCATGAGCATAGTCATATATGCAACATCATCTACTGATGATGGGGAAATTGAGAAAACATTTTCAACATTTCTATTTTCTTTGTTAATGTCTATTTTTGTATATCCCGTATCTCCATTTAATATATTCCAGAATGAGTCAGGTCCTGCCAATCCTGGTATTTCAATACTTTCTGTTTCAACCTTATCATTGCTTTTTACAAAACTTACAGGCATATCAAGAGTTATTGATTCGGGGATATATTTGTAATCAACTATTTGTGAGTATCCTGCCATATTTCTTGCAGCTGTTACTCCCTCCATTCTTGCAACTGGTGTAAACTTATATCCTCCAGTAACATCTCCTGCAGCATAAACATGTTCTTTACTTGTTTCCATCATATTGTTGACTTTAATTGAATTATCCGGATTCAATTCAAGAAAGTCTTTAGCTATTTCTGAGTTTGGAACTCTTCCTGTACATATAAAGGTAATTCCCTCAAATTCTCCTTTTGATGTAATTAAGGAATCCTTTTTAATCTCTTCAGCATCTGTATTTTCATAAACATTGATGTTGTTTAATAGATTTTTCATTATATAATCTTTGGCGGATGCATCAACTTCTTTTAGAAATTGGCTTCTTGCAAATACATTGACATTGGATTTGAAACCGGAGAATATATTGGCTATTTCTGTAGCTATTGTTCCTCCTCCAATAATATTTACATTCTCAGGTATCTCTTTTAAATCAAGGAGATTACTGCTTATATATCCATTTTCACTACCTTTAATATCGGGTATGAATGGTCTTCCTCCTGTTGAGATTAAAAGATTTTTATATTGGAAGCTTTCACCATTAACATTAACAGTGTCCCCGTCGATTTTTGCCTCTCCAAAAATGACTTTATTTCCTACCTCTTCGCACTCTTTTTGTTCGATATATCTAAGTTTTCTCTGTGTTTCCCTGATTTTTTCACATAACGCTTCATAATCAACTTCAATATTTCCCTTTAAGAATCCGTGATTAGCATATTTTCTATTATTGTTTAAATGATGAACAACATTGTTTAAAGCACAAATAACCATACATCCCTCATTTAAACAAGTCCCTGCAATATGTTTCTTCTCGATAAGTATGGTATCTTCACCTAACTTACCAAGTTCTATTGATCCTACCCTTCCGGCAGGACCTGCACCAATAACAATATTTTCCATGATAATACCTCATATCTCTATTTTAGAAATTCTTTATCATTTCTTATTTTCGTTTATGTTTTAAAAAACCTTTTTATTTTTTTTGATTTTTATTTAAGGTTTTAATATTGGACTTTTTTATTAATAAAAATTATTAAAGTAATACTTTTTTTGATTTGATTAAATATTTTTATATACTTGTAACTATTAAGTTAATAATGATTGATATATAGGTTTTTTAATTTTTAATAATTTTAAAAATAATTTATAGGAGTGTGTACTATGTGTATTGCAGCACCTGCTAAGGTTGTTGAATTAGATAAAGAGAATAATTTACTTGCAGCTGATTTCGGTGGAGTAAGGCAAACCGCTAGAACAAATCTTCTTCCTGATGTGGAAGTTGGAGATTATGTTTTGATTCATGCAGGTTATGCTATTGAAAAATTAACTGAACAAGCAGCTAAAGAATCTTTGGAAGCATG
Organism: Methanobrevibacter sp. AbM4; assembly: GCF_000404165.1. Lineage (NCBI taxonomy): Archaea > Methanobacteriati > Methanobacteriota > Methanobacteria > Methanobacteriales > Methanobacteriaceae > Methanobrevibacter > Methanobrevibacter sp. AbM4. The sequence continues at coordinate 304,898 of NC_021355.1, forward strand.
GAATGAGCTTTTAGATGTTCTTGATGAAGAGGATAAAGAATGGGAAGCAGCTCATTCTCAAGAGGCTTAAATTTAATTTTATCTAATTTAATTTTTCTCTTTTATTGATTTTGTCTTATTTTTTTCTATTTACATTGTATTGATTTTTATATTGGTTTTTTCTAGTTTTTTGATTTCTAAATTCTAATAAACTATTTACTGTTAATGGATTAATGTTTAACTTTAAAATTGGCTTTAAAATATTTATATTTAAATATTAGATTTAAAGTTAAGTAATTTAAGTAAAAATAGTTCATTTGCTCTTTTGGGATTATCTATTTAAACAAACGCATTATAAATTAATGAACATGGATTTAATAATTAATAGTTTATGGATCTTTATTTAATGGTGATTCCGTCTAGAATAAAAGTAGTTATAATTAAATTAAAAATTAGATTTAACATCTCATTTGAGTAGAATTAGTTGATTGTTTTTTTATCGGAATAAAAAAATAATGAAAAGGGTTTATTTAATAAATTGAAACCCTTTTAACATTATCTAGCTTTAAGAATTCATTTATTATGTCTCCAGGTACTGGCTCATCTGTAATGATTGTAAGTACAGGATCCTCTTCAAGATATGTGTCCTCAGCATAAGCTTGTCTTATATTGATATTTTTAGATGCGATTAATGCACTGGTTGATGCAAGGATACCATTACTTTTTTCTCCGGATTCTATTTCAATTACACCAAGGCCTAAACTTTTTGCAATGTTTTTAAGTAATGTACCTGCAGGAACAATATTCTTGAATATGGTACTTAATTCCTTATCATCTAAAATTAAATCAATGGTTGATTTTATTGCCCTTCTGTCTACATTGGATACTTTTGCAAGGGCTGCTTCGTTAATCTTTAAGTCACCACAGTAAATCTTTCCATCATCACTGATTCTTATACCTAGTTCTAACATTTTTTGTACTACTCTGATTCTTGCAGGATACTTTCGAAATTTTTCATTTATTTTTCCCCACATTTTAACTCCACTCCCATTTTTTGTACATTGAAGTATTTGTTTTTTAAGTATATATACTTTTATAATATATAGAATCTCTATTAATTCCAATAAAATCAATGAAAATATTTAAAAAAATATAGTTATTTGTCTATTTTAATTATTGTTTTTTAAAAAATTTTTAAAGTATATATAAAATAGAATTCTTTTAAAAAAAGTAACAACTAATAAAAAAAGTTTTTTAGTAGGCTAGATGGGATTCGGACCCATGACCTCACGGTTATCAGCCGTGCGCGCTAACCAAGCTGTGCCACTAGCCTATATGAAATTAAATATCTATAAAAAGTTTTTTAGTAGGCTAGATGGGATTCGGACCCATGACCTCACGGTTATCAGCCGTGCGCGCTAACCAAGCTGTGCCACTAGCCTATATAAAAAAATATTTTTTAATAATAACACTTCTATTTTCAAGAAATACAAGTTAATATAATTTTTATTTTTATATTATTTAAATGTTATGCTTTACAATAAGAAAAATTTAAAAATTTAAAAATTTAAATTTAATCTCTATTAATCATTTCATTAAGAGTATCTGCCATTGCATGTTCAATGATTTTTACATGAACTTTATCTACGCCCTCTACTCTTCCTGCTAATTCTTTAACTTGTACAGCTACACGGGTAATACTCATACATGCAGGATTAGTTGGTTTAATAACAATGTCTGCTACTCCGTCATTAACGTCAATAGATTGTACAATTCCCATGTCGATTACACTTATTCCCATATGTGGATCTAATACTGGGTAAATTGCATTTCTTATATCACTTACAATATCTTCGGACATATTTATCACCTGTTTTTCTTTTTTCTTAAAATTTTTTAATACTAATTGTTTATTGTCAAATCGTCATATTTAAAATATACTATTTCCAGGTACTAATTTTATATGATTTTTGACTTTTCATATTTTTATAAAACAATTGTTATTATTATTAAAATTTACTATTTAAATACTTTTTCAATTTTTGGAAAAATGGATAATTGATTTTTCTAATTGAAAAGTTTTAAATTTATTTCTTTCTATGCTTTATGTCTACTGCAACACCATAATTAGATTTTTCCATCTCTTCTCCACTAACTATGGCCTTTCCGGTTCCTAATACTTCATCATTCCTCATGACTACCACCTCATCCCGAGGTATGATGGAATGATCTGCACTTTCAACACCTACTGAGAAAACGGTGTTTGTTTTTAAATCGAAATCAATATTCACAGTTTTAAGATTCAATTCTCCAAGTATTTCCCCACCAGCTAAACTCAAGGTGTATAAACCAACATCCTTATTTAAAAATGCAATCTGTCTGTTGTTATAATAAAGTTTATGATGATATCTTCCCTTAATAATCACATCATCCGGTATAAGGTTTTCTCCACCTTCACCAAATTGATATTTGGCAATAGATCTTAACTCGTGTAATGTTCTCTCACGACGTGGCATCTTTTCATATTTTTTTAATTCCATTCTCATATTATAAATGGAATCGGGATTGGTTGGACGATTATCTACACAGGTATATGTTATATCGAGATCATCCAAATATTCCCTACATGTTTCCTCATAACCACCTGAAACATTTGCAACTGCAGGAGTATCTCCAATATACTCTCTTAAAAGTTTTCCAGCTTCCCTCTTTTCATCTTCACTCCAGGAACCAGTTACACTCACATCATAAGATTGTATTGGAAAGGTATTTTCTAATTCTCTTGGGCATATTCCAAAAGGGGAAGTAACAATTACTTCCTGATAACCTTTAGTTGCTCTTTTAAATTTTTGATGGGATTTTGAATTGGAATATGGTTTTTTCATAGAACAAGGAAGAATTGCAACTACATTACCATATGGTTTCATTAATCTCATCCTTTCTCTCCATCTTACTGCCTCAGGTCTGTATAATGATTCCTCACTTGAACATATAACTTTCATATATTACACAATCCTTATTTCTTTAATTATAATATTGGTTAAACAAGCGCTATTAATTTAATCTCATAGTTTATTTTAATAAGCTATTAAAAAAATCTTGTCTGATTTTAATAGATTCCTTATTAAAAAGATAATAATTGATTCTGATTAAAGTTTCATTGATTAAATTGACCAATAAGCTCATAATCTAATTTTAACAGTCTTTCAATAGAATCATTCGGACTGTCCATTCTCTTTTTCCATTTCTTAATGACATATTCCGTATCTGCTCTTTCAGTTCCATGTAATAGATTATCTGCATGAGCCACTATCTTTTCCTCAATAGTCTCTGGAACATAGGATTTTATTGGAAGATTCAATTTTTCTGCCTCTTCTTTAGTAATGCCTACACCAATATGTCTTTCAATAATGTTTACAACTTCATCAGAATAACCATGTTGACGTGCAAGTTCTGCACCAACTACTGCATGTTTAATGCCATGTGTTCTGGATCTTCCAATGTCATGTAATAATGCTCCTGTTTTAATAAGCTCCTTATCTGCATTGGGAAAATTCATAGCTATTTCCTGTGCCCTTTTACAGACAGCAATACAATGGGCAATTACATTTTCTGGACAACCCTCTTCTCTTAAAAGTTCTATCTCTTCCATATTAATCATTAGATATATTTTATATTTTCTAATTTGGGAAAATTAGATTTCAAATTATTTCTAAAATATAAATCTATTTTTAGCTTAGATTTTATTTTAATTTAATAATTAATTATTCTAATTTAAGAAAATTAGATTTCAAATTATTTCTAAAATATAAATCTATTTTTAGCTTAGATTTTATTTTAATTTAATAATTAATTATTTTTTTAAGTTTTATCTTATTTATAATTTTTAAGAATAAAAATAAAATCTTGAATTATTGATTTTATGATTTAAATTATATTATTATTCTTTAAAAAAAGATAATATTGATTGTTAAATAATTTATATAATTAAGTAAATCATTGAAAAAATAGTATTAAAACGTAAATATCTGTTTAAAACTTAAAAAAAAGTAGTTTGAATATAATATTATTTGTAAAAATAATATTTAAGAAAATTTAAAAAAATATTATTCACTGACTTCTATTGAATCATAGATTTTTTGATATTTTTTAATATCCTTTTCTAGTTCTTTAATGATGTCAGCATTATCTTCAAATACGACTTCTTCACCACATTCTGGACAAGTAAAACCTACATTACTTGCGTCTTCAAAATCAAATCTGGTGTGTCCTTCAGGGCATGAGAAAAACATATTGTCTTTTTCATTGTCTAAAATGTTTTTAAGGAATTCAATCTCGTCATTGATTTGTTTTTTAATGGTTTTATTAACCTCTTCAGGTTCAAATTTCCAATCGTAGCTATACCATTGTGTTTCAGGATCTTTATGTCTTTTATAGCTTGCAAGTCCAGCATCATAAAGTCTGTAGAGTATTTTTCTAACAATATTTAATCTGATTCCAGTTTTTTCTGCAATCTCTTCGTCAGTTTTTACTCCCTTATTAAGGCATTGAACAATAAGCATGTTGTCTAAATCTTTATCGTCATTTTTTTTACTTTTTTACTTTTAGACTTTTTAGCTTCCTGATGATCTTCAGGGTCGTCAATTATCTTTCTTAATAAGTCTTGTACTAATGGGTCATCTAACATTTGATTTCTCCCTATCTTTATTTAATTCTTTTTTAAATCAGTATTTATTGTTGAAATTGGCTATTTTTTATGAAATAATTTGGATTTATTAAATAAAAAAAGAAAAATATAAACAAAAAACACTAATTTTTTTAGAAGATTGGATTATATTATTATAACATATCTATATTGTTTTAATTATTAATATATTTTTTGTTTTTTATAAGTATTTTTAGTATAATCATGTTTTTTAAAAGTTTTTAAATTTTTATTTTGATCTTTTTTATTATTGGTCTGTCTATGTGTAATATTATTCTAATCTTTTTCTTATTATTACTGCAGGTGTATGTGTGATTTTATTCAATGTTTCAACACTTATGCTATCTTCGGCACTATCTGTATTCAGAACTTTTTTCGCACTGTGAATTGTTTCCATACATGTTGAAAGTGATTTTTGATAATCCTCTGCAATATTTGCAATTTTAAGGGCATATTCTACAGATAATTTCTTACTTGATCCGAGTGGTGTTGATCCCATATTCTGAGATAATTGTCCTTTTGTATATCCCCATGCACCTTTATCGGATTCAATTCCATCAATTGCCGTTGGAAGTCCTGTGAAGTATTTGCCATTTTTCATATAGGTTGCATCGGTGTCTATTATCATCACATTTACGTTTTTTCCAGTTTTATCCAGAACCATTTTAGATAGATCTTCTGCAACTTTTTGAGGGTTTTTTGGAAGTAGTGACACATAAGTTCCCGGTGAATTACTTAAATCAACACCTGCTTCTGAAGCTGGTTTTAGGGCATGTTTCCATCCATATAAATCAAGAATAACCTGTTTATGTCTAGCTGTTTCTGGAGGAAGTCTTCTAAGGTTGTGGATTGTTCTCTGTTTAATATTAAGAAGAGGCCCTAAAATATAACCCCATAGATATTTGCTCCAGAAACCAGCAAGAAACTTGGCACCTAAACCTGGGGTATATTCTGCCTCATCAATTAATCTTCCCTGTGAGACAGAAATTGGTGTTTCTGCAATTACCAAATAATCATCATTTTCAAACAATGGGTAGGCTTTATTAAAGAGTTTGTCAAGGCTTTCGTTAGGTTTTATATAATTTGTCTCGATTGGAATTACATTGTATTCCCCATTTTCAACATATTTATATGGAATGCCTTCTTTTGTTTTAGATTTTTTGTAATCTGGTTGTTTTTCTTCTGTCATTTAAAGGACCTTTGTTTTTTAATAGAATATCTAAAAATAGTAAAATCAACTTATAAATTAATTAATATATTAATTTTATTTGTAAAATATAATATAATTATAATATTATTAAATATATATTTATATTAGATTTGGATTTTAGATTATTTGATGAATATTTGTAAAATTTTCTTATCTAATTAATGTTTTTTTATTAAAATTGTTTATTTATTTTAGATAGATTTATTCATTATGGTATTTTATTTGTATAATCTCTATTTTGGGAATAAAATATTTGAAGCTTTAAGCTATATTACTTTAAATTCAGATATACTATCTATTCTCTTTTATTTTATAATATTTCTTAAATTCATTTGTTTTGAATTTTTTTTACTCTATCTAATCAACATTATTTCTTTTTATTATTTTTTTAGAAATTTTTATTTGTTTTTCGAATTTCGTTTTTTATTAATATACCAAAATATTTATACATATAAAAGATAAAAAAAATAATTATTTAATATATGATATTAAAATTATTATTTAAGATTAATATTTTGTAATAGTAAAAAGTGGTTTTTTCTATTATGGTGTTTTTTAAAATGATAGAAAGTTAATTTTATTTATTAACAGTTTTAAAGATTGATAATTTTACTATTTCATTTTTTGATTATAATATAAAACTATATTAATTATTTAATGTGGGGTTTATACGTGAAATTTATAGATGACGCAATTAAAGAATCCGAACAAAGGACGGAAAATAAATCTTCTAATAATCATGTTAATTCAGATTTAGATGAGGAATTAATCGATATAATTAACAACAGTAAGGCTAATATCTTTGTGGTTGGTGCTGGTGGTGCTGGAAACAATACCATTTCTAGATTAGAGGAAGTAGGTATTGAAGGTGCAGAAACAATTACAGTAAATACTGATGCACAAGATTTATTCTATAGTCAAGCTGATAGTAAAATCCTTTTAGGTAGAAAAACCTGTGGAGGATTAGGTGCAGGTGGAATGCCTGAAGTTGGAGAAGAATGTGCTGAAGAAAGTGAAGATGAAATTAGGGAAAGACTTAATGGTGCAGATATGGTATTTGTAACCTGTGGTCTTGGTGGAGGAACCGGTACTGGTTCAGCTCCTATTATTGCAAAAATTGCTAAAAAATTAGGTGCTTTAACTGTTTCAGTTGTCACATTACCGTTTTCAGCTGAAGGTGTTCAAAGAAGAGAAAATGCTGAAAAAGGACTAGAAAAACTTCAAGCAGCATCTGATACTGTTATTGTCATTCCTAATGATAAGCTCTTAGAAGTTGCTCCAAACCTTCCTTTAAACAAAGCTTTCATGGTATCTGATGAAATTTTAGGAAGAGCTGTAAAGGGTATTACAGAACTTATTACTAAACAAGGTTTAGTAAGTCTTGACTTTGCAGATATTAGAAGTATTATGAAAGGCTCCGGAATGGCTATGATTGGTATGGGAGAATCCGATTCTGGAGATAGAGCTTTAGAGTCAGTACATGAAGCTTTAAGCAGTCCATTATTAGATATTGATATCTCTGATGCTAAAGGTGCTTTAATTAACATTTCTGGTAGTGCTGATTTAACATTACAAGAAGCAGAAAAAATTGTACAAATTGTTGCAGATAAGTTAGCTCCAGAAGCAAATATTATTTGGGGTACTCAAATCGATGAAAGCCTACAGAATATGGTAAGAACCACTATTATTGTTTCAGGAATTAAACCTTATGAATTTGGTTCTAAAGAAGATGAAACAATAACTCCAGAACATTCTGATGATTCCGAAGAAGAAGATGATGATCCATTAAGTAGCTACATTGATGAGATATTCTAATCATCATTTTTAATTCTTTTTTTTAAAATATTAATTCAACTTTTAATATTTTCTAAAATAAATAAATTTTAATTAGGTTCATTTTTTTTTATTTTGATTTTAAATTTTTTAAAAAAAACCAAATATTTATATGTTAATATTTACAAAATTTTTAATACTGATTATTGATTAATTATTTTTCAATGTTTTAATATTCTGTAGGGATATTTATGACAGTTCAAGATTCATTACAAAATTTTAATAAAGAAGCTAAAAGAGTTCTTAGAGTAGCTAGAAAACCGGATGGTGAAGAATATATTAATTTCGCCAAAGTAACTGGTATTGGTATTATTTTAATCGGTTTAATCGGTTTTATTATTGTTTTAATAGGACAACTTATTGGTATTTAAATACCTAAATTTTATTTTTCAATAAAAAACTTTATCTTAACTCTTTTTTATAAAAACTTTTTCAGATTTCAATCCTTATTTATATAGTGTTTGAAACATTTAAATACTACTTAGTAAATATATAATATTATTATATTAATCTACTTTTATAATGATTTTTAATTTTTTTTGATAGTATTCTTATTTACTATGTCTATGAATTATACAAGTTAGATTTTTTATAATAACCTTAATTAATCTATAATTATATAATAAATTTAATTATATAGGTGGATTACATGGAAGATAATGAAAATTCCATTTATGCTCTTAAAACATCAGCAGGTCAAGAAAGAAATGTGGCAAGAATTTTAGCTACTAGATCTCGAGATACTCGAGGTACAGAAACCTTTATCGGTATAGAAACTATTATTGTCCCAGAGTCTTTAAAAGGTTATATTTTAGTTGAGGCTTCAACTAAGATTGATATGAGGAATCCTGCAATGAAAATACCTCATTTAAGAGGTATTGTAGAAGGTAGTTCACAGATTACTTTTGAAGAGGTAAAAAGATTCCTTAAACCAGAACCAATCATTTCCTCTATTAAAGAAGGAAGTGTTGTTGAGCTTATTTCTGGTCCATTTAAAGGTGAAAGGGCTAAGGTAGTACGTATTGATAAATCTCGCGAGGAAGTAGTTTTAGAATTAGTCGAAGCTGCAGTTCCAATTCCTGTTACTGTTGAAGCAGATCAAATTAGAATTATTCAAAAGGAGGTTGACTGATGCCAACAGACACAGTAGAGGTCCTTGTTGAAGGTGGAAGTGCTACCCCAGGACCACCTTTAGGTCCAGCAATTGGTCCTTTAGGTATTAATATGATGCAAGTTGTTGAAGAAATCAATAATAAAACTGCAGATTTCAAAGGTATGAAAGTTCCTGTTAAAGTAATTGTTGACAGCGATACTAAAGAATTTGAAATTGAGATTGGTACTCCTCCAACAACAGCACTTATTATGGATGAACTCAATATTGAGAAAGGATCTCATGAACCTGGTACTGAAGTTGCTGCAGATTTATCTGTCGAACAAGCTTTTAAAATTGCTAGGATGAAATATGATTCATTACTTGCTAACGATTATAAAGCTGCAACTAAAGAGGTTATGGGAACTGCTGTAAGTATGGGAATTACCGTTGATGGTAAAGATCCTAGAGATGCTCAAAAAGCACTTGATGCTGGAGAGTATGATAGTGTCTTTGACGGATACTAGATTTTAGTTTACTTATAATCTTTATTGAGAAAAAATTTATCAGTGTATATGATATTATAATGAGCATTTATGGAATGTAAGTTATGGTGGATATACTGTTATTTTGAAATGTTTAAAAACATTTTATGTAGCTTTATTCATTGAATAAAGATACATTATTTGAGTACTTAATTGTACTAGTATAATTAATTTTATACGAAATATGCGACTAGTATTACTTAGAATTTAAGTTAATACAGTTAGATGTAGTCGGTATTATTAATATTATTATTTATTATGATTATTTTTATTATCGATTGCTCGTAACCAAAAAAAGCTCATGAACAATGTTCATGGAGGATTTATATGACACAAGAAATGATTGATGCGGTGAAGAAGGCTAAAGAACAATCCAAGCCGAGGAACTTCACTGAGTCTATTGATATGATTATTAATATCAAAGACTTAGATGTCAAAAAGCCAGAAAATAGGTTTGAAGAAGAACTTATTCTCCCTAATGGTCGTGGAAAAGACATTAATATCGGTGTTATTGCTGATGGAGATTTAATTGTTCAAGCTAAAGATGCTGGTGTAGATCTTGTTATCGATAAACCTAGATTAGAAGAACTTGGAAAAGACAGGAAAGAAGCTAAAAAGTTAGCAGACAATGTTGACTTTTTCATAGCTCAAGCTGATATGATGCCACTTGTTGGTAGATTTTTAGGTCCAGTTCTTGGTCCTCGTAAAAAAATGCCAAAACCTGTCCCAGCAAATGCTAAGTTAGCTCCACTTTTAGAAAGATTACAAAATACTATTAAAGTGGGAGTTAAACAACATCCTTCTATTCAAATTATAATCGGTACACAAGACATGGCTGACGAGCAAATAGCTGAAAATATGGAAGCTGTTCTTGCAATCTTAGACCGCCACTTAGAGAAAGGAAGAAAACAAATTAAATCCATGTTTATTAAAACAACAATGGGTTCAGTAGTGAGGGTGATCTAATGGCTCACGTTGCTGAATGGAAGAAAGATGAAGTTAAAGAAATTAAAGATTTAATTGATTCTTATGATGTTATTGGAGTAGTAGATTTATTAAACATTCCTGCTAAACAACTTCAAGAAATGAGAAAAAGTTTATCAAATCATGCTCTCATTAGATTATCTAAGAAAAATCTTATTAATTTAGCTTTAGAAGATTGCAATAAAAATAAGGAAAATATTGTAGGTCTTTCTGAACATATGACCGGACAACCTGCATTAATTTTTACCGATATGAACCCTTTTAGATTATACAAAATCTTAGAGGATAATAAAACAGATGCTCCTGCTAAACCTGGTAGTACAGCTGCTAAAGATATTGTTGTACCTAAAGGAGATACTGGTTTTGAACCTGGTCCATTTTTAGGGGAATTACAACAAATTGGAGCAAATGCTAGAATTGATAAAGGTAAAATTGTAGTTGACAAAGATGCGGTTGTTGTTGAAGAAGGAGATACTGTTTCACCTCAAGTTGCTAGTGTTTTAACCAGATTAGGTATTAAACCTATGGAAGTTGGTATTGATTTACACGCAGTTTATGAGGAAGGATCTGTATATCCTGCAGATGTACTTGCAATTGACGAAGAGGAAACCATTGCTAAGGTACAAGATGCATATATGAAAGCATTCAATTTATCTGTCTTCGCTGGTATACCTACTAAAGAAACTATTGCAACTATGATTCAATCTGCTCACAGCAAATCCATTAACCTTGCTGTTGAAGCAGGAATTCTTAACTCCGAAACTTCTGATATAATTATAGGATTAGCAAATGGTAAAATGTTAGCTTTAGCTGGTAAATTATCTGATGATGCATTAGATGATGAATTAGCTGAAAAGTTAGCTAATGCTGCAAGTGCTGCTCCTGTAGCTGCAGCTCCTGCTGAAGAGGCTGAAGAAGAAGAGGAAGAGGAAGAAACTGAGGAAGAAGCTGAAGAAGAAGCAGCAGCAGGTTTAGGTGCTCTCTTCGGATAATATTATTATTTAAATTTTTTATTGTTTTAAAATAAACCTAAAAAAAGATTATTTAAGAAAGAATAATGGTGATAACATGGAATATATATATGCGGCAATGATTTTGCATACTACTGATAAAGAAATTAATGAAGAAAACGTAACTAAAATACTCGAAGCAGCTGGCGTAGATGTCGATGAAGCTAGAGTAAAAGCTTTAATCGCAGCATTAGAAGATGTTGATATCGATGAAGCTATCGAAACTTCCGCTATTGCAGCAGCTCCTGTAGCTGCAGCTCCTGCAGCAGCTCCTGCTGAAGAAGAGGAAGAAGAGGAAGAAGAAAGTGAAGAAGAAGCTGAAGAAGAAGCAGCTGCTGGTTTAGGTGCTTTATTCGGTTAAGTAAGTTATCTTACTTTACTTTTATTTTTTCAAAAAGGGAAATTAGTTTATTTTAACTAATTTCTTATCTTTTTATTGTAATGCTATTTTTTCATTGTTTATTTGTTAATTTCTGATTTTTAAGCTTATTTGTTCATTTTAGACTGATTTTTTTTAGAATTTATCAATTATACTGTTTTTTCCCTGTAATATTTTAAATATTTCTTATTCTATTGATTTGAAAATTAATTGTTAAAAATCAAACATTAAATATTAAAAAAGAGAAATATACACATATTATAAAACTTTACTTTTTATAATTATTAATTTATAAAAGATTTTTTTTAATAATAGATTTTTTTCAGTTGATATAATGGAAATATTTGACAAATTAGGTTATAAAAAATATACATGTAAAAAATGTGGTCATGATTTCTATTCTAAAGTTGAAAGGGATACATGTGGAGATGCTCCATGTGATGAATATGATTTTATTGGAAACCCTGCAACTGATAAACCATATGATTTATATGAAATCCAAAAAACTTTTAAAGAATTTTTAGAAAAGGAAGGTCATACACCTATACCTCGTTATCCAATTTTAGCTAAAAGATGGAGAGATGATGTATTTTTAGTTGGAGCTTCTATTTTCTGCTTCCAACCATGGATTACCTCAGGTATTGTAGAACCTCCTGCTAATCCTTTAGAAATAGCTCAACCTTCTATTAGATTAAATGATGTAGATAATGTTGGAAGAACCGGTAGACATATGACCTGTTTTACAATGGGTTCACATACTGTAATTAATAAACCAGATCATTTCATATATTGGGAAGATAGATGTATTGAGTTATGTCACAACTTCTTTGCAAGTATTGGAATTAATACAGATGAACTTACTTTCATTCCATCCTGGTGGGAAGGTGGAGGTAATGAAGGACCTTGTTATGAAGTCATGTGCAGAGGTGTAGAACTTGCTACACTTGTTTTCATGCAATATAAAACCTTAGCTAATGGTGAAAGAGAAGAGATTCCTATCAAGGTAGTGGATACCGGTTATGGTCTTGAACGTATTGCCTGGATTTCACAAGGAACTCCAACTGCATATGATGCATGTTTCGGACCTGTCATTGAAAAACTTAAAGAGATCACTGGTGTTGAACTTAATGAAGAAATATTAGGTGAAAGTGCTAGAATAGCAGGTTTAATGGATATTGAAGACTATGCTGATTTAAGAATGCTTAGACAGAAAGTTGCAGATAAATTAGGAATTAGTATAGAGGAACTTCTCAAATCATCAGAGCCTATGGAGGCAATTTATATTATTGCAGACCATACACGTTGTTTGGCATTTATGCTTGCTGACGGTATCATTCCTTCAAATGTTAAGGAAGGTTATCTTGCAAGACTTATCTTAAGAAGAACAATCAGATATATGAATCAATTGGGCATGAGGGAATCTTTATCCGATGTGATGAAAATACAACTTGACTTCCTAAAAGATTTCTATCCTGAAATCAGTAAATCCCAGGAACATATTATGAATATTATAGATCTTGAGGAAGAAAGATATGGTGTAACCATTGAAAAAGGTAAAAAAACAGTTAAAAGAACTATTAAAAACCTTAAAAAACAGGGAAAAACTGAAATGCCTTTGGAAACCTTGATCGGTCTTTATGATGCTCAGGGTATGCCTCCTGAGACTGTTAAAGAACTTGCAGGAGACAATTTTAAAGTGGAAATTCCGGATAATTTCTTTACTATTGTAGCAGATAGACATGAAAAGGAAGAAGTAAAAGTTAAAGATGATTATGAATTTAATTATCATGAAACCGACCTATTGTTCTATAAGGAATTTACTCAAAGGGAGTTTGAAGCTGAGGTTTTAGGCGTTGAGGAAATTAAGGATAAACTTAATGTGGTTTTAAATCAAACTGTCTTCTATCCAGAAGGTGGAGGTCAACCAGCTGATGTTGGTATTTTAACCTGTGACGGTAAGGATTATGAAGTGGATTATGTCCAGAAAATCAATAATGTTGTTTTCCATCAGATTAAAACTACTGGGGATGATGATTTAGACTCACTTAAAAGCGAACTTAAGTCTTTAGTTGGTAAATCCGTTAAAGGCGAAATTGACTGGAATAGAAGAATTTCCCTTGCAAGACATCATACAGCAACCCACCTTGTTGTGGCTGCAGCAAGGAAAGTTTTAGGCGATCATATTTGGCAGGCAGGTGCACAAAAAGGTGTTAAAAGATCCCGTATAGATTTATCACATTATAAACGTATATCTCAGGAAGAACTTGATGAGATTGAGAAACTTGCAAATTCCTATGTTATGGATAATATACTCCTTGAGATTAAATGGCTTACAAGGGATGAGGCTGATAAGAAATATGGCCTTAAATTATATCAGGGTGGTGTAGTACCAGGTAACAATATTCGTGTTGTGAAAGTTCCTGGTGTGGATGTACAAGCTTGTGCAGGTACTCATGTACCTAAAACAGGTGATGTTGGTATGATTAAAATCCATAAAACTGAAAGGGTTCAGGATGGAGTCGAAAGGTTAGAATACTCCGCAGGTCTTGCAGCCGTTGATTCTATTCAGGAAGAAAACGAGATTGTAAGGGAAAGCTCAAACACATTTAAAGTAACTCCAGAACAACTTCCAAAAACCTGTGAAAGATTCTTTACAGAGTGGAAACAGTATAAAAATGAAATCTCAAGACTTAAAGCAGAAATTGCTTCTTTAAAAATTAGTACTTTAGTAAATAATGTTGAGGAAGTAAATGGTCTTAAGGTTCTAAAAGAAATTGTTGATGGGGATATTAAAGATCTTCAAAACATTGCAACAGATTTCACAGACAATGATAAGGCAGATGTTGTAATAATTGGAAACAATGACGGAAAAATAGTCGGTGCTGCATCTGGTAAGGCTATTGATGATGGTGTTAAAATCAATGCCATTATTAAGGAAGCTGCAAGTTTACTTGGTGGTGGAGGTGGAGGTCGTCCAACTCTAGCACAAGGTGCAGGTCCAAATGCAGATAAAATGGAGGATGCTTTAGATAAGGCATATTCATTAATCCAATAGGTTTTAACCTGTTTTTTCTTTTTTTATTTTTTTAAGTAAGTTTACTTGCCTATTTCTCTTTTTCTATTTTATAATTCCTTAGAAATGTTGATAGGGTTATAAATAGGTAAATTCAGGATTACTTAAATTTCTTTTTTTTATTTTATGATCCTTTAAAAATATTAAAATAAGTTTATAAAAAAGTTAATTTGAGATTAAATGATTATTTGTCTCTTAATTTTGAAATATCTATGTCTAATGATTTGTAAAAGTCAACCAAAGATTTAAATTTAACACAATACTCTATGGTATCATCACTATCAAAGTCGGGATTCTCTTTTTTAATATTTTCAAATTCCTCAATTCTTCCTTTAAGACTTGGATGTAATTCCATTAGAATATCAATGACTCTATGTCTGTCTTCAATTTCGAGACTATCAAAACTATTTAAGTTATTGCCTAATTCCGTTAAATATTTTCTCTCATCTTCAGGTAATTCTTCGAATTTACTTGAAATCTTGTTAATGTAGGGACTCTCATTAACTATTTTTCTTAGTTTTCTATAGTAATATTTCTCATTGATTTTATTTAGCACAGGTTTAAATATAATTAAAATATATAAATACCGGCTTGGTTGAGGATACCAAAAGGATACAACAAGTGAAATTACAATAATGATTGGGTAATAAAATGTTTCAAATCCACTGGTTCTAATGCTAATATCATTATTAAATAGTTTTTTGGCATTTTTTATATAACTTGAATCTAAGCTTATTTTAAGATGTAATCTTTTGGAAACGATGTAAAGCCATTGAAGTACAAGTATTAAACCCATATATAAATTGGTTAAATGATAGTATTGTACAAATATTGGAAACTCCTCACCAAAATTAGTAACTAATGTGATAATTATCGGATATAAACTTACACCCAGTAATAATGCTAATGTAATTATCATTAGTGTTTTATCGGTTTTTTCGATTAAAGATAAAATCTCCCTTTGTGTAATCCAGTTGTTTCCAAGTACGATAAAACATACAATAAATAAGAATATCTGTGATTTTAATTGTTCAAGATATATTGGAAGTCCTGCAGCAGTTAATTGTCCCATATCCGGTACAACAATAGAAAATGTTAGAATAGTCATTGCTACAGCAAATATTCCATCTACAATTGATTCTAATGTATCACTGGAAATATATTCCATATCTTCATCTTGTAAATTCTTATCGCTCATAGATTTACTTATTTTTTTAATATTATTTAAATTTTGATTAATTAAGCATATTCTTATTAATTAAGAGAACTAATAAATAATATTGATATATAACAATAGTTTATTTTTTATATATTAAATATATTATATCTAAAAATAATATTATAATTATTATAAAGATAAAATAATGATTGTTTTAAAAAAGAGAGTGATAGTCGTTTTTGGATTTATCTTTTAATTTAAAGATTAATATTTATTTTATTATTATAAGAAGTATTATTCAATTAAAATTGTTATAGTTAATTTATTGGGAGAGAAAAGATGGATTATGATTTAATACTCATAAGATATGGGGAATTAGCTCTTAAAAGTACTAAAATCAGATTAAGATTTGAGAGAAAATTAGTTAAAAATATATCAGCATCAATAGATGGAAATATCAAAAGGGATCAGGGAAGGATATTTCTAGAACCTGAGAACTTTGAAGATGCACTGGAAAAATTAGATAAGATATTTGGTATCGTGTCTTATTCTCCGGTAGTAAGAACTAAAACCACTAAGGAGGATGTAACTAAAACATTAAAGGAATATACCAAGCACTTGATTAGTGAGGGATTATTGAAGGAGGGTATGACCTTTGCAATAAGATGTAGGCGTGTTGGAAATCATGATTTCACATCTCAGGAAGCCGGGGCATTCTGTGGATCCGTTGTAATTGATACCATACCTCTTAAGGTAAACCTATCTGACCCTGACTTTGAAATCTTCGTTGAAATTAGGGATAATGATACCTATATCTATCATGAAAAGATTGACGGACCTGGAGGTCTTCCGCTCGGAACTCAGGGAAAGGTTGTAGTTTTAATGTCCAGTGGTATCGATTCTCCCGTTGCTGCTTATTTGATGATGAAGAGAGGTTGTGCTGTAACAGCTCTCAATTTTGATAATAGTCCATACACAACATCCGATGCAAGAAATAATTTTAATGATTTGGTGGATCAATTGCAAACATATGCCTCTGGTGTTCCAATTCAAAAAAGAGTAGCACCATATGGGGAATATCTTAAGACATGTAAAAATAAAGGTCCTGAGAAGATGACCTGTGTTTTATGTAAATCTGGTATGTATAAAACAGCTGAAAAACTTGCAAAAGAAATCGGTGCTTTGGCTATTGTTGACGGAAGTAGTGTTGGTCAGGTAGCTTCCCAAACACTTCAAAATATTTTATCCTCCCGTTATGGTGTAGACATGCCTATTCTTAGTCCATTGATTGGTATGGATAAATTAGAAACAACACGTATTGCTGATAAGATAGGTACTTTTGAAATATCCAAAAGAGATGACGGCGGTTGTAAAGCTGTACCTAAATATCCTGAAACACAAGCTGATTTAAATAGGGTAATTAAGGCTCAAGAGGATATCTCTCAGGAAGAGGAACTGGAGAAAGTTTTTAAAAACATTGAAAAATAGGATTAAATAATCCTTTTTTCATTTTTTTGATTAACTTATTTATTTTCTTACTTTTTTTTAAAATTCTATTTATTTTCTTACTTTTTTTTTAAAATTCTATTTATTTTCTTATTTTTGTTCAGGTGGTTTATTTTCTTATTTTATTTAGGAATTATTTCTATTTTCTTATTTTTATTCAAATGGTTTATTTTATCATATCATTTAAAAATCCAATCTATTTTGTAATTTTGAAATATTTTCAGATTTATTTACTTTTTTAGATGTCTGGTTTAATTTTTCTTATTTTTATTATTTATTATGCTCTTTTTCTACAATTAATCTATACTTGTGTTTTTAATTGTATAAACATAATATTTATAATACTTAAACAACTATATATTATATGTTTATATTGGGGCAATAAAACCTTTTTAATTTAATAATTTTTTAAAATGATTAAATTACTGTTTTTTATACTTTTTCAATTGAACTTTTTTATATATTGCCTATTTATTGCAATCTTATTCATTGATTTTACTTTATTGCTCTAATTGTTAAAATGGCGGTGGTATGGTGATTGGTGAATTAATTTCATTATTTACAAGTCAAAGTGATTTGTTCATAAATCTTACTATTGAACATTTGGAGATATCTTTAATTGCTATTATTCTATCAATTATTATTGGACTTGGGCTTGGAATTACTGTAAGTGAATATCCTAGAAACAAATGGATTTTAACACTTGTAAATATTATTTATACCATTCCTTCTATTGCGCTCTTCGGTTTTCTTATACCTGTTGTAGGTGTGGGGGATACGAATGCTATTATTGCGCTAACAGTTTATGGTTTGCTTCCTATGGTAAGAAACACCTACACTGGAATTAAGACGATTGATCCAGGTATCATTGAAGCTGCAGAGGGAATGGGTAGTACAGATAGGCAGATCTTATTTAAGATTAAGCTACCTTTGGCTTTACCTCATATTATGTCAGCAATTAGAAATATGTCTGTTATGACTATTGCTCTTGCAGGTATTGCATCTTTTATTGGAGCTGGAGGTCTTGGAGTAGCTATCTATCGTGGAATCACAACTAATAACATTGATCTTGTACTTGCTGGAAGTATATTGATTACTATAGTGGCTTTGGCATTTGATTATATACTTTTACTTGTTGAAAAAATTACAAAGGTAGGTCAATCAAGGAAGAAATTCTTTAGTTTCCTTAAAAACAAGAAATTCATTGCTGTGGTTATTATCGCTATAGTTGCATTAGGCGCATATGAGGTTTATGATAATTATGGTCATGAAACCATTCATGTTGCATCAAAATCATATACGGAACAATACATTTTAGGATATATGTTAGAAGAGTTAATTGAACATGATACCGACTATAAGGTTCAGTTGACTAACGGTATTTCCGGAGGTACTTCCACGATTCAGGGAGGTATGGAGAAGGGTGAATTCGACATTTATCCCGAGTATACTGGTGTAGGCTGGATGTCCGTTTTGCATGAAAATAATATATATTCTGAATCAATGTTTCCTACTCTTAAAAAGGAATTTAAGGAAAAGTATAATGAACGATGGTTGGATACTTATGGATTCCAGAATACTTATGCAATTGCTGTTCCAAATTCAATAGCAAAGAAATATAATCTAAAAACCATCTCTGATCTGTCTGCAGTATCTAATCAATTAACATTTGGTGCGGAATCAGATTATTTCTCAAGAGCTGATGGTTATGATAATCTAACTAAAACATATGGTCTTAACTTTAAGAATACCATGGATTTGGATGTAAGCCTTAAATATGATGCTGTTTCACAAGGAAAAATTGATGTGGTAGAGGTTTACACAACTGATGGAAGATTGTATGATTCTAATTTAACGATCCTTCAGGATGATAAACACTTTTTCCCGTCTTACTATTGTTGCTCTCTTGTAAGTGAGGAGACTATTGAAAAACATCCGGATTTACTTCCTGTATTAAATAAATTAAATGGTAAAATCTCTACGGAGGAAATGAGACAAATGAATTATGAGGTTGATGTTGAGAAAAAAGATCCTAAAGATGTTGCTCATGATTTCTTAGTTAAAAAAGGATTAATTTAATAAGGTGATAGGATGGATGAAAACACATCTAATAATTTCATTGAATTTAGGAATATAAAGAAATCCTATGGGGATAATCTGATTATTCCTAATCTTAATTTAAGTATTGAAAAAGGTGACTTTCTAACTGTTATTGGAAGTTCTGGTTGTGGTAAAACAACTATGTTAAAGATGATTAATCGTTTAATTACTCCTGATAGTGGCGATATATTTATTGATGGTAAAAATATTGCTGATTTTGATGTTGTAAACTTAAGGAGAAAAATCGGATATTCTATTCAGGGAACAATGCTTTTTCCACATTTAACTGTTAAAGAGAATATTTCCTATGTCCCTGATTTAATTGCAGAAGATGAAAAAAAGGAAATCAAAAGAAGATATAGGGAAAATAGCTCTAGAAAAATTAAGATTAGAAAGAACCAAGAACAGAGGGATGAGGAAAGGGCAACATCTGACAATAAAGATTCAAAGATTAATAAATGGTTGGATATTGTTGGTTTGGATTCTGATTTATTGGAACGTTTTCCAAATGAGTTGTCCGGTGGTCAAAAACAGAGGGTAGGTATTGTAAGGGCACTTGCCGCATCACCAAGAATTCTTTTAATGGACGAGCCTTTTGGTGCTGTAGATGAGATTACCAGAGCTCAACTTCAAAAGGAAATTAAAATAATTCATGAAAAAACAGGTATTACAATTATTTTTGTAACTCATGATATTGGTGAGGCTTTATATCTTGGTGACCATGTTCTTGTAATGGATGGAGGGGAGATTATTCAGTATGATAAACCGTCTGAGATATTTTATCATCCTGCTACCCCATTTGTTGAAAGGCTCTGTGAAAGAACAAGAAAGATTATCTCTAAAGAATAGAGTATTCCTCAATTTTTCATTTTTTCATAAAAAGAGATTTTTAAAATTCTATTTTTTCTATTTTAAATATAAAACTAGCTATTTGTTGTCTGTTTTGAAAGATTTTAATCCTTATTGGCTTTCAAAAACCATGTTTAATATCTTGATAATGTCTTTATTGTTAAAAAACTATTTTTAGCTTTTTATGATATCTATAATCACTAATTCTTATTAAAAAACCTAAACATTTTAGCAGGATTTTTCTTATTAAAAGAACTATCTTTAATTTCTCCTAATCTGTTTATATTCACTGATTCCTATTAAAAAGATCATGTTTAATATTTTAATAGAATTCTTTGTATGCTTTTAATATTTTGTACAAACTTTTTTCATTTTTTAGAAATAAATAGTATATTTAATTAAAAAAATAAACAAACTATCAAAATTCTTATTATCTTTTCTTTATTTTTGGATTATCTTAGTATATGACTTGTTTTTTTAATTAAACATTTAAAAATCTTGTTTTATTTATTTATACTTTAAAATATCTAATTTAACTTATAAAAAACATAGATTATCTTTTGTTTTTTATTTCTACCTAGTAAATTCTTTTATTTTTTTAATATTTTTTAATAGATTTGATATCAGATAAATCTGTTAACTATCATTTTTTTAATAATTTTTTTAAGCGGATATCTATTTTTTATTTCAATTTAGCTTTATTTAAGGGGTTTTTCTAAATAGAAAGGTTTATTATAAGTTAATCCTAATAAAATATTATAAATTTATACTATAAGTTAAATAAAGTTCAAATTGAAAGTTTTTTCGTTTGTGTTTAAACATAAAAAGGTTATTGTGTACATTAACTTAATTTTCATTGTCAGATTTTGTTTAAACATAATTTTGTCTTTGTACACATAGGTTTTTTTTAATCATATTGATTTTGATTTTCTTTATTTTTTTAATTATAGAAATCTAAAGTATATTTTAAGAAAGTTAATTCTAGATCTATTTAACTTTATTGTCATTATTGATATGATTTGCCTTAATAATCTTTTGATTAAATTTTAAAAGAGAATTATGTCTTTAAGAATTTGTCAAAGAAATTAGAGGGGTAAAAATGATAAGTGAATTAATAAATATTTTCATATCTCAGTCTGATTTATTTCTAAGCTTAACTATTGAACATCTTGAGATTTCAATTATTGCAGTTGTTTTAGCAATTATTATTGGACTTGGGCTTGGAATTACCGTAAGTGAATATCCTAGAAACAAGTGGATATTAACACTAGTAAATATTATTTATACCATTCCTTCTATTGCGCTCTTCGGTTTTCTTATACCTGTTGTAGGTGTAGGTGATACAAATGCTATTATTGCACTTACTATCTATGGTCTGCTTCCTATGGTAAGAAACACCTATACAGGAATTAAGACGATTGATCCAGGTATCATTGAGGCTGCAGAGGGAATGGGTAGTACAGATAGGCAGATCTTATTTAAGATTAAACTACCTTTAGCTTTACCTCATATCATGTCAGCGATTCGTAATATGACAGTTATGACTATTGCCCTTGCAGGTATTGCATCATTTGTTGGAGCTGGTGGTCTTGGAGTAGCTATCTATCGTGGAATCACAACTAACAACATTAATCTTGTACTTGCAGGAAGTATATTGATTACCATAGTTGCTTTAGCTATTGACGGTATTCTTGCAGGTGTTGAAAGACTTACAGCTGTAGGTCCATCAAGAAAGAAAGTTACCAGATTCTTTAAGAATAAAAAAGTTATAGCTGCAATTTTAATTATTATCATTGCAATTGCAGGATATTATGTATATGATGAGACTACCCATGCAACTATTAATGTTTCTACAAAAGCATTCACTGAACAATATATTATGGGATATATGTTAGAGGAGTTGATTGAACACGATACTAATTATAAAGTACATCTAACAAACGGTATCTCTGGAGGAGCTCCGATGATACAGGACGGTATGAATAAGGGAGACTTTGATTTACATCCGGAATATGACGGTGTAGGATGGATGGAAGTATTGAATCTGCCAGGTAAGTACCGTGAGGAGAATAAATCCCAATTAGTGGATGCTTATGAGAAAAATTATAATGATCGATGGTTGGAAACCTATGGATTTGAGAATACCTATAGATTGGCGGTGCCTAAATCTATTGCGGAACAATATAACCTTAAAACAACCTCAGATTTAGCAAGAGTATCAAACCAATTAACTTTTGGTGCGGAATCCGATTTCTTTAGTAGGGCAGACGGTTATGATAATTTAACCAAAGCTTATGGTCTTAATTTTAAAGATACTATGGATCTGGATGTAAGCCTTAAATATGATGCAGTTAAACAGGGAAAGGTAGATTGTATTGATGTGTATACTACCGATGGTAGGATATATGATTCAAATCTTACGATACTTGAGGATGATAAAGGATTCTTCCCATCATACTATTGTTGTTCAGTTGTAAGGGAAGAAACCCTAAGGGAGCATCCAGATTTACTTCCTGTATTAAATAAGCTTCAGGGTAAAATCTCCACAAAAGAAATGATGGAGATGAACTATGAGGTTGATGTTGAGAAGAAAGATCCTAAAGAAGTTGCTCATAACTTCTTAGTTAAAAAAGGATTAATATAGGTGATAATATGAGTGAAGATAATATTATTGAATTTCATCATATTAAAAAATCATATGTGGATAATGTAATCATTCCTGACTTAAATCTTAATGTTGAAAGGGGAGATTTTCTAACTGTTATTGGAAGTTCCGGCTGTGGTAAAACAACTATGTTAAAGATGATTAATCGTCTTATAACTCCAGATAGTGGTGAAATATTAATCGATTCTAAAAATATTGAGGATATGGATTTAATTAAATTGAGATGTAGTATCGGATATTCTATTCAAGGAACTATGTTGTTTCCCCATTTAACCGTTGGTGAAAATATTTCTTATGTCCCAGATTTAATTGAAGAGGATAAAAAAAGGGACCGTAAATATAGGAAAGGTAAGAAAGTGGAGTTTAAACGTTCTAAAGATGAGAAGGCCGAAGATGAAGCCAATGAAATTGAAAAAAATAAGAGGATTTCACAGTGGTTGAAAATTGTAGGTCTTGACGAATCAATTCTTAACCGTTTTCCTCACGAGTTATCTGGTGGTCAGAAACAGAGGGTGGGAATTGCAAGAGCCCTTGCAGCCTCTCCTAAAATTCTTCTTATGGATGAGCCTTTCGGTGCCGTTGATGAGATTACAAGAAGACAACTGCAAGAGGAAATTAAAAGAATCCATAGGGAAACAGGTATTACAATTATTTTTGTAACTCATGATATTGGTGAGGCTTTATATCTTGGTGACCATGTTATTGTAATGGATGAAGGTAGAATCAATCAATATGGAAAACCTGAGGATATTCTGAATAATCCTGCTACACCTTTCGTTGAAAAACTCTGTGAAAGAACGAAGCTTGTTGTAAATAATAAAGATTAATTCAATAACATATTTTATTTGTTAATAAAATTTAATCTTTAAAGGTTTAAGAATTAAGATTTCTGTTAATTTATATCTTAAAGTTTAAGGATGTTAAAACTTTTATTTTTTAATAAGTTTAATTTTTAAAAGTTTAAGAAATGGAATTTTCATTATCTAGTTTAATCATCTTTAAAAAGATGTTTTAAGACGGATTAAACTTTTAATCTTTAGTTTAATATCTTTAAAAAAGCTTTAGTAAAGAGGGTAAGGTTTTATTGGCTGTAAAATAAGCATTTATATAAAAAATTCAATTTTAGACATTGAGATTCTTTTCTACTTAATCTCTATTTTTAATTTTTTTATAGTTTTTTTGAAATTCATTTATGTTTATTTTGAAAATTAATTGATTTACTTAATTTTGGCAATTGTTTTTATTATATCTTATATTTAATGTTCATTTTTTATTTTTTCTTTAATTTCGACCTAATTTTTTTAAAAAAACATAATAAATATATAAGATATTATTTAAAAATAATAGTGTTTAATAAAAACATAATTAAGGAATATCTTAATTATACTATTGACTTTTTTATTGACTTGGAGACAATTATTCTTATTAATTTTATATCTAAGTTAATATTATTATTAATGAGGTGCTTTAAAAAATGAAAACTACTATAAGTGTTATTAAAGCTGATATTGGTAGTGTCTCAGGACATTGTGTCTCTCATCCTGCTTTAATGGAAAAATGTGATGAAGTATTAAATAATGCTTTAGAAGAATCTATTTTAGATGATTATTATATCTCCCGTTGTGGAGACGATATTGATCTTATAATGAGTCATAGAAATGGTGAACTTAATGAGGAAGTCCACAGAGTTGCATACAATGCATTTATGGAAGCAACTAAAATTGCACGTGAGAATAAATTATATGGTGCAGGTCAAGACTTATTAAGTGATACCTTCTCAGGTAATATTAAAGGTATGGGTCCAGGTATTGCTGAAATGGAATTCAAAGAAAGACCAAGTGATCCTGTAATAATTTACTGCTGTGATAAAACTGAACCTGGTGCATTTAACTTACCTCTTTATAAAATGTTTGCAGATCCATTTAACACAGCTGGACTTGTTATTGATCCTAAATTACATGACGGATTTAAATTTGAAGTTTATGATGTAATGGATAACAAAAAGGTTATTTTAAACTGTCCAGAAGAATTATATGATTTACTTGCATTAATTGGTTCTACTGGAAGATATGTAATTAAAAGGGTATGGAAGAAAAACGGAGAAATTGCAGCATCTGTAAGTACTGAAAGATTAAATTTAATGGCTGGAGAATATGTTGGTAAAGATGATCCTGCAGCTATTGTACGTGCTCAATCCGGATTCCCAGCAGCAGGTGAATGTAACGAAGCATTTGCATTCCCACACATGGTAAGTGGATGGATGAGAGGTTCCCACAATGGTCCTTTAATGCCTGTTTCTGAAGAATATGCAAATCCTGTAAGATTTGATGGACCACCTAGAGTAATCGGTTTAGGTTTCCAAGTTGCTGATGCAAAATTAATTGGACCTGTTGATATCTTTGATGACCCTGCATATGATGAAACTAGACAATTAGCTTCCAGAGCTGCAAGTTACATCAGAAGACACGGTCCTTTCGAACCACACAGATTACCATCTGAAGATATGGAATATACTTCACTTCCTGGTGTAATGGAAAAATTAGAACCTAGATTTGAAGATATGGATGATTAAATCCTTTATTCCTTTTATTTTTTAATTTTTTATATCTTAAACCAACTATTTTTTTCAAGTTATTTTCTGACTTTTAAGTTATTTTTTAACTTTCTAATTTGTTTATTCAATTAATTTTCATTGTTTTTTTATTAATCAATGTATCTTCTTAAAAAAGAACTTGATTATATTTTTTAAATTATGATCCATTGGATAGTCGCTTAATTAGCTGTTTTCTATTTTTATCTAATATTTATACTATAAAATTAATATTTAAATACAGGTTCTTAAAAATAGTTTTAATTGTGATTTTTATGAAATGTCTTGTAATAAATGGTAGTCCCAGGCAGAAGAATACATGGTCAATGGTTAAGCAGGTTGAGTCTCAAATGTCATCATTAGGTCATGTTGACTTTGATGAAATCCACCTTAAAAGATTAGATATTCCCTTTTGTAACGGATGTACTAATTGCATTTTAAATGGTGAGGATAAGTGTCCCCATTACGATGTTATTTGTGGGATTGCAGAAAAGATGGAAGATGCAGATTGTATTATTCTATCCTCTCCAGTATATGTAAATGGACCTACAGGACTTGTTAAAAATTTTCTAGATCATTTCGCATACTATTATCATAGACCAAGACTATTTGATAAGAAAGCATTGGTATTAGTTTCAACTCAAGGTTCTGGAAGTAAGGATGTCGCCAATTTCTTGGAAATGGAATTAGACAATTTTGGCGTAAATAAGGTTTTTAAGGTTTCACTTATATTTCACGGTAAAAAAGAGTTAGATGATAAGATGGTTGAAACCCTTAATAAAACAGCTATTGATTTTTATAATGATGTATCCTCTGGTAAAATCCATAATCCTAAAAGAAGTCAAGTTCTACAATATACATTGTGGAGAGCAATGGCAAATAAGGGATCTATAGAAACCGACCATAACTTTTGGATTGAACATGATTATTTAAACCATGATTATCATCCTAGTGTTAAACTAAATATATTGAATATAATTATTGCAAAAGTAGTGTATTTATTTTTTAACAAGTTTATATTTAGCTAGCTTCTATTTTAATTAACATCATGAAAAAATCGGATTATATATGTTATGAGATATATATGTACTTAACATATTCTCACCTTTTTTTTATATATTATATTTGTCCAGTTTTAATTATTGAAAAATCTTATGAATATTTTTTTTTATCCTATTTGGTTTTTCCCTTCCTTACAAGTTTAGGTTTATCCTTAGTTAAATCGATAATTGTTGAAGGATTGCTACATTTTAAATCTCCAACATCAATAATTAAATCAACTTCCTTTTTTAATTGTTTCATAATATCATCTGGATTAGATTGAACTTCCATATCGGATATGTTGGCACTTGTTGTGGTAATCGGAAAATCTAAACTAAGTAACCTTGCAATCTTATTATTGGGAATACGGACTCCAACCTTGCTGGTATATGAGGTTACAACTGGAGGTATTATGTCCCTTTTATATAATATGAATGTATAAGGGCCAGGTAAATATTTTCTTAATATTTTCTCCTTATTGGAGACATCTGCAATTAAAGGTATTGCCTCAAAATCGTGAACTAAAACTGATAAAGGCTTTTCATGTGGTCTTTCTTTAATATCATATATCCTTCTAACTGCCTCATCTGAGAATATATTTGCACCTAATCCGTAAATGGTGTCTGTTGGATATAAAACAACTCCATCATCCTTAAGGATATCTATGGCTTTATATATTAAATTCATATCTGGATTTTGAGGGTTTAATTTAAACTTTTTCATTATATTACCTGTGACCTTTATATTAGAACTAAACTTTATATTTATAAAAATATATAATTAAATCTATGCTTGGTAGTTTAAGGCCTTTTTTAACAAAGATATTAAATCCTATAGCGAAACATCTAGATGTTAATCCAAATATTCTAACAGCTATTTCTCCATTATTCGCTATAGCAGCAGCAATACTTTTCTATAAACATTATCCATTATGGGCAGCTGTTGTTATATTATGTAGTGGTTTTTTCGATGTTCTTGATGGGGCTGTTGCAAGATACCATAATAGAACTACAGATTTTGGTGCGTTTCTAGATTCAACTATGGATAGATTTTCAGATGGAATTATAGTCATAGGTATTGTTGCAGGACAATACTGTGGCTGGTTGGTTGGTATTTTATTAGTTCATTCAGCTATTACGGTAAGTTATGTTAAGGCAAGAGCTGAGTCAAAAGGAATCCAATGTGATGTTGGAATTGCAGAACGTGCAGTAAGACTTATTATAATAATGGTTGGCGGAATTGTTGCTTATTATTATAATGGTTTATATTTCTTCTATATATTGGTTGCACTTGTGGTTTTATCCTATATTACAGTTGGACAAAGGGTATATCATGTTTGGAAAGTTACTGAGGAAGAGAAACATAGATTTAGTAAACGTCCCGTAACCTTATCAAAAGGTGATAAAAAATCCTCTAAGAATTCCTCAGATATTGATTTAGAAAAACTTGATAAAATGGATAAGATGGCTAAAGAAAAAGAGTCTAAATCAAATGACGGTTCAAACAAGGGTATAAAATCACTGTTTAAAAGGGAAAAATCAAAATCAGATGATGTTCAAAGTGACCTAAAGGAAAGTGATGATGAACCTCTTGAAAGGGATATTAAATCTAATGTTAATTACGAACCCTTATATAGTGAGGATGGAATTAAATCTAAAAATAGGGAGAGTTTGAATCTAGACTATGAAGGTGTGGATGATGATCCTGTAATCATTAATGATGGGGAACTTTCTGATGAATCATTTGATCTTGATGATATTGCCGAGGAATTTAATAAGGAGGACTATTCTTCCTCTAAGAATAGTGAAAAAAGAAAGATTATTAGAAGAAAGAAGAAACATAATTGAATGTTAAAGGGCATTAGACAATATTTTTATAGTTGGTTATACTTATGAATGATTTAGAAACTAAAGAAAAGATTGAAACTGATATCTGTAAACTTGAAAGGAATCTAAAACAGGTTGAAGGTATTGAGTTAAGTGATTTAGAAAAAGAGGTTTACAATAGGGCGGTAGACTATAAGAATGATTCAAAATATTATTTAAAAAAGGAAGATTTTAGAACTGCATTTGGATGTATTGAATATTCTCATGGTTTGCTCGATGCTATAAGAATGGTTTATGAAATAATATAAACTTTTCTTAATTTTATATTTCCTTAAGGTATTATTTCATTGTCTTTTAAGTTATTAAATACTATTTTTTTATTCTTAGATTACTTTTTTATACTTTTTATGTGCTATTTTTATCGTTTTTTGATTTTTTAGCTATTTTTTAATTATTGCTGTTAAATTATCATTCGGCTTATATTTTATACTTTTTATGTGCTATTTTTATCGTTTTTTTGATTTTTTAGCTATTTTTTTAATTATTGCTGTTAAATTATCATTCGGCTTATATTTTATACTTTTTATGTGCTATTTTTATCGTTTTTTTGATTTTTTAGCTATTTTTTTTATATTATTGGTTAAATAATCATATTTGATTAAAATATTATTTTATAATAAATCTTTAAATGACCCTTTGCAATCATTATTGGATATAAAGATATTCTAAAAAGTTTTAAAACTATTAAATTATTCAAGAGGAATCCATATTTTAATTGTGAAAAACATCAATCAGATTAAAAGTTAAATTAATCTCTACTATTTTTTTAATGGTTTTAAATTTTATTATTCATTGTTTTGGTTTTAATTTCTTGAATAATTTAAATATTATCTCTTTTTTTATAATTAAATAATTAAGACTTATATTTATTTTCATTAAATCTTTTATTTATGAGTGAGGATAATAATTCCAATTTCTCTTGGAGAATTTTCTATAAAAACTTTAATCATCTGAAAGATGGCTCATCCAATGATTTTAATAAAAAATCATATGATGATTTAGATAAACCTCAGGATTTTAATCATAAACCTTTTAAAGGGTCTAAGGATAAAGAATCAGATTTATATCTTGCAGACGATGATTTTTCTTTAGAAGATAATGGAGGTTCTTTTGAAAGCCGTTTTCATGATGATTCTTGGGATAGTTTTTTGGATGATGATTCCTTTGAAAGTAGTTTTGATAATTCTTTTAATGGTAATTTTTCTAAGGATACTTCTTTTGAAAGTAGTTTTGGTGATAGTTCTTTAGAAGACGATTCCGTTAAAACTACTTTTCCAGATGGGGATATTATAAAAGATAGTTTACCAGGGGATAATCATTTGGATGGAAAATTTTCATCAATTTATTCAGTAAAAAATCAGGGATTTACCTTAAAAGAGAAAACACTTCTTAATAATATTCGAAATCAATTAGTTGATTTGGCCATTAATAATAAAGAAACTAAGGAAATTGCAAGGTTCGATGATATAAAAGACATCTTAGAATTAAGTTTAGATGAATCTACCTCGCAAGAATATATCAATGATTTGTCTAGAAGATTCTATGAATATATTAATGGTTATGGTATCATTAATCCTTTAGTCAATAATGATGACCTTGAGGAGATAATGGTTATAGGATCTAATAAGCCGGTATATGTGTATCATAGAAATTATGGCATGGTAAAGACAGATATTTCTTTCAATGATGATGAGGAGATTATACGTTTAATTGATTCTATTGCAAGAGCTAATCATCGCCGATTTGACAGTGAATCTCCTATTTTTGATGGTAAACTTAAGGACGGTTCAAGAGTTAACGGTACATTGCCTCCAATATCTGCTGACGGTCCAACTTTAACCATCCGTAAATTTCGAAAGGATCCATTTACTATTATAGATTTAATTAAAAATAACACATTGAATTCAGAAATCGCTGCTTTTTTATGGTTATGTATTGACGGTTTAGGTGTAAGGCCGTCGAATATAATAATCTCTGGAGGTACAAGTTCTGGAAAAACCACATTATTAAATGCCCTTGCAGCTTTAATAAATCCCAAAGAAAGAATTGTCACTATTGAGGATACTTTGGAACTTCAAATTCCACATGATCATATTGTTAGAATGGAGACAAGATTAGCAAATATTGAAGGTAAGGGGGAAATCAATATGGATAGTCTTGTTAAAAATGCTTTAAGACAGAGACCAGATAGAATCATTGTGGGGGAGGTTAGAGGTTCCGAGGCAATTACTCTTTTTACAGCTTTAAACACTGGTCATTCAGGTTTTGGAACTTTACATGCAAATAGTGGAAGGGAAACCATTACGAGGCTTATAAATCCTCCAATGAATGTTCCGAAAATCATGATTTCGGCTATCGATTTTATTTTAATTGAAAAAAGAATCTATTTGCCTGACGGCGTTAATTATAGGAGATTAACGGAGTTAAATGAGGTTGTAGGAATGGAGGAAGGTACCATTCAACTGAATAAACTGTTTATCTGGAATCCCCTTAATGATTCCTTTAAAAACATATCTTTGTCCTCAAAAACACTTGAAAAATTAGAGGATTTCTCAGGTCTTAATTATAAAAATCTTGAAGGAGAGATAAAAAGAAGAAAATTGTTTTTTGATTTAATGGCTAAAAAGAATTTGAGATCTAATAAAATCTTGACTAAAATGGTTAGGATGTATTATATTAATTCTGATAGGGTTTTAAGGGATTTGTCCTCTATTTGAGGGTTTTATTTTTAATTTAAATTAAGTGGTTTTATGTTAGACGATTTCTGGATTTTAATTGCCGATTTATTTCTAATAATTATCGAATCATTGTATGGATTTATTTTAAGGTTTAAATCAGTAGTTACAGGTATTAGATTTAAAGATATGGATAAAGATGGTGTTAAGGAGGAAAACAATGGTGTTGAAAAAAGACATGGGGAGACTATATTTAAAAATCTTAGGGATTATTTAAATTTAAGCTTTAAAAACAGATATTCCTATGATGAGTTAGATGGGGATGAGATTAGAGATGATCTTCTTTTTAATACTTTAACCAATAGAATATCTGTTAAAAAAATAAGATTAGATAGTTCTTTTGTTAAACCATTATTGTTTTTATCTATACTATTGTTTTTAATTATAAGCTACTTCTTTTCATTTGAAACGGGACTTGTAAGTATTCTTATTGTTTATACCGTTATTTATTTTATCAACCATTTTGAGGACATTCAAAAGAAAAATAAGTATTTACAAATCTCAAAGGAACTTCCATTTGTCCTAAGACATATGGCCACAGAATTGAGATCTGGTAAAGGTTTAAATGACACTTTAATAAGCATTGTCAATTCGGATTATACTATTTTATCTGGAGAATTTAATCGTTTAATACAGGAGGTTAAATATGGTAAATCTTTTGATAATGCTTTAATTGATATGGGTGATAGAATAAATTCCAAAGGATTTAGAAGGGTGGTTTTTCAAATAATCTCTGCAAATAAGGTTGGCGCTAACTTATCAAATTCCTTATCCATAATTGCTGAGGATATCTCATTTGATATGAGAATTAAGTTTAAAGATTATGCACAAAAACTAAATGGTTTTATTATGATTTATTCTTTCTTATTGATTTTGGCTCCAGTCGTTTTATTGATAATGTTAATAGGGGCATCTACGGTTTTAGGTGATGTTTTTCCATCAAATGTTTTATATCTAATCTATTGTCTGCTTTTCCCTATGGTTATATTGTTTATGGCATTTTTAGTTAAAAAATTAGAACCAAAAATCTGATTTTAAAGTTTTTTATAAATCATACTTTACTTTTTATAAATTTTTCTTAATATATTATTTTGGATAAAATTCACTATTTTAGTCATATGTTTTAATACAATGTTTGTTTTTTTAAAATCAATATTATATGTTTTTTATAAACTATATTGGTTCTGTTTTTTCCTTATTTTTTTATTTAAATAAAATTTAACCCTTCATTATATTTTATTTATATCGAAAGATTTTTAAATTATAAGTAAAAAATATTAGTTATGTAAATATAATTTATTTTTCTAAAAATGACTTTGTTTTATGTCTTTTTTTATAATGTTCTGTTTTATTTTTGTTTCTAACAGGATTTCTTTATTAATAAATTATTTTTATTTTTTAAAAATTTAAAAATGTGATAAAATGGATGGAATGGCAATATTGTTGCAATTTGGTATTTTAGCTGCTGTTCTAGTTTTTGGAGTTAAAGTAGGTCTAGCTTCTGGTTTAGCTCATATGCCTAAAAAATGGTTAGCTTTAATTGATATTTTATACTTTGCAGGGATTATGGTAATAAGCTATATAAGTCAGCCATTTTCAGAACAAATCACTTCATGGATTTATGGTTTCAATACATGGTTCTATTTAATCATGGCTTGTATTATGATTGGTGCGGGTGTTCTTACTATAAGGGAATATAAAACCCAGGGTAAGGATACATCAAGACCTGCTGCCATTGCGATTATAGCTCCATGTCCATGTTGTTTTGGTGCAATTATTGCAAGTATACTTATAGTTACCCCGATGGTGGGAATGAGTATGATGAATCTAAGTTGGATGGTTGCTCTTGCTCTTGTAATAGTTATTACTCTAACTTATTTTGTTGCAGATGTCATTATTAAAGTATCAAAAACTCCATATCCAATTATTCTAGGAAATTTCATGTTTTTCATTGGTTTATATTTCTTATTGTCACCACTTGTAATTCCAAATGTTATGGCAGTAATGACTAAATCAATGGCTGGAGTCCAAATATCTTCTGTTAATGCATTAATAGAGGTACTTGTTGGAGTTGTAGTATTATTGGTTTTAGGAGTTTATTTAACTCGTAGAAGTAATGATGATATTTAATTATTAAAATTATATTTAATTTAAAAAATGATTAAAAGGAGAAAAATTAGATGGCAGTAAGTATTCCTGGAGGTAGTTTTTTAACTTCCCTTTTGAATGTTATATCTCAAAGTCTTTTAATTCCGGTTTTAGTTATTTTATTAATATGTGCATTTTATGTTATTATTGCATTAGGTTCTTTAATTGCAGAATATACTTCAAGAAAAATTGTTTCAGTTGAAGAAATTGATAATCTAATTGAAAATATTGATAAAAGTACTACTGTAAGTGAGGCTAAAGGATATATACTTAAAGCAGATATTAATAAATCTCAAAAGAAGATTTTAAATGAAATTCTTGATAAAGAAGAATTATCCCCTGATTCAAGAGAGGTTATTGCTACAAGGTTAGTTGAACAACGTGAAGAGATAGTTAATAAAAGACTTAGAAGAACAGATATTATTGTTCGTGTAGGTCCTACCTTAGGATTAATGGGTACTTTAATTCCTTTAGGTAGTGGTTTAGCTGCTCTCAAAACTGGAGATATTAATACTTTAGCTGATTCTCTTATTGTAGCTTTTGATACTACTGTTGTAGGGGTAGGTGCAGGTGCACTTGCTTATTTCATATCAAAAATACGTGGAGATTGGTATGAGGAATATCTCAATAATTTAGATACATTAACTGATTCTGTACTTAGTTTTATGAAAAACAAATTATAGGGGAATTTTTTATGGTTAGGTATGGAAGAGGTAGAAGACGATCAAAAAGGCAAGATGAAGATCCAATGGCTGGAACTTCAAACCTTGTTGATTGTATGTTAGTTCTTGCTTTAGGATTTATGATTATGTTGGTTATGAGCTGGAATATGCAGGATGTGGTTTTTAATCAGGACATGTCTCAGCAACAAAAACAAACTACTATGCAAGCGATGCAACAGGTAGCTCAGGTAACCCAGGGTCAGGAACTTAACAGCACACCTGAAACTTCTCAAAAATCTGGTCAGGGATATGTTGAGCAGGGTAAGGTATATAAGGATCCTAAAACAGGTAAACTGATTATGGTTCAAGGAGGTTAAACTCCTTGATTAATTTTTTTTATTTCATGTGAATTTTTTTCATGGTTTTAAAAGTATTATTTTCTTAAATACGATGTTAATTTTCATTATTTTCTAATTTAAGTTGTTTTAAGTTTAATTCTATTTTTGGCTTTTTTATGATTTTTTAAAGAACTTACTAATTTATATTTTTTTATTTATAAAGTTTCCTTTTTTAATTGGAAAATATGTTTATTTCTTGCTGGTTTTTAATATTTTATCATATTTTCATAGTTTTGATTTATTTTTAGCTATTTTAATTAAAAACCAGTTAATTTTTATTAAATAAGTATGTGATAGTTAAATTATCCATTATTTTTAAAATAATCTCATGTTTTTAATTAAATTTTAATATCTCTGATTATTTGCTAAAACTATATTAATTTAATATACATTTTTTATTTAATATTGATTTAAACAGATAATATCTATTATTATGCTATCTAAAACCTTTTTCAGATTTTTTATTTCAAAGATTAAATGAAAAGCTTTTTAAAAGCATATGAGATAGATTAACATGTAAGAATGTTAATTAAATTGTTAAAATTAGAATTGAAAAAATTAGTATAAATGAATTATTGTTTTTAAGAAGGATTTGTCATCATGTTCTTAAATTCTGTCTGCAGATATATAAAAATGGATTATATGGATTTTACACGGCTTTCATTTTTAAAGGATATTTTTTTAAAGTAATATAGGTCGTGTAAATATGGACTTAATTAACTGGAATGACATTATGTGTTCTTCATATATTAACATATATGAATTACATGATGGTCAATATATGATACGGCTAAATAGAACGGATCTTACAATAGATGATATCTATTTCCTATTTGAAAGATTATCAAAATCCTTGTTTAAATTTGGTAATTTTTTAGTTAAGAATTTAAATCTGGTATTCATATTCTCAAATGAGCCGTTATATAAAAAAATAACGAAAAAAGATTTTAGACGATTTTCAAAATCAGAATCTTTAGTTAAATTCTATAAATTCTTATATAATTTGAAATTGGAATTTGAATCATTCAAAAAAGATTATAATGATAATTCTGGTCATTGTTTAAAAATGGATATTATCTTAAGAAGAATCAGGGGTAACCCCCTTGAATCTGATAAAAGAAGATCTGGAAATTATCATAATTGGAGAGAGACTATATTAAAAAGAGATAATTATTCATGTCAATGTTGTGGTAGGTCTAAATCATTGGAGGTTCACCATTTACATCCCTACTCTGAACATCCCGATTTAAGGTTGGATGTTAATAATGGAGTTATACTGTGTAAGGAATGTCATAAAAGATACCATTATTTATATGATATAGATCAGGTAAATCCCATGACCTTTAGTAAGTTTTTAAGAAGGTATTCACATAAACATGTAAATTATAAATATCTGGAAAAGGCAAACAACCTATCTTAACTTATTAAATTTTTTATTAATATTTTTTTTTAATTATTTAAAGTCAGCTAATCTTATAAAAATAGATTTAATCATTATGATTTGGATTATTATGGGAAATATTCTTTTACAGATAAAAATAGAATTTAGATGAGTTTTAATATAATTCTAAATTATATAGGTTTACAAGTAAAGGTGGAATTCAGATAAATCTTCTATATTCTAAATTGTATATGTTTACAGGTAAGGATGGAATTTAGATCGGTCTTGATATATTTTAATTATAAATAAAATAAAAAAAGTAATTTAAGGAAATTAGATTATATGTTACTAAAACTTGTTTTATTTAACAAAGTACTGTTTTTTACAATTAATTCATCTAATACCGTCTTGTGTTATTAAAAAATTAATAATCTTACCTTCCGCAAGGGAATTATGTCTTTTAACAGTTGCAATTCTCTGGCCAATCATGCCCGTTTTTTCAAGTTGGATTATAACTTTACTCCAATATTGTAAGGTTGTTCCACCAACTGCTTTTATAGAAGGTTCTGTATTGTCGTCACCAAATGATGAATAAATTTGATTTGTAACGAGTACTGCAAGATTATATTTACGGGCTATTGCAGATAATTGTTTCATTTGCATTCCTAAGTTTTTATTTAGTATTGACGATTTTCTATCATCAGATCTATATAATGCAACAGCGGAATCCAGTATAACAAGGTCAACTTTTTCTTCCTTGTTGTTTTTAAGCCAGGTCTCAACTATTATAAGATCATCATACTGTTCATCAAAATCTGTAGGCTCTAAAATAATAATATTGTTTGCAATTTCATCAAATCTATCTTTGGCTATTTGTTGAATTCTATCAACAGATATTCCACCTTCAGTGTCGATGTAAATTACTTTTCTACCAGTTTTTGCAACTTCCACAGATAGTTGTAATGCAATGTTGGTTTTTCCAGAGCCTGGAGGACCAAATATTTGGGTAATAATTCCCTTTTCAATTCCGCCATTTAGAATTTCATCAATAGATGAGTTTGTTGGAATTTTTTTGGAGTTGCCTATTTTATTAAGTGTTTTCATGGTTTTTCCCTTAATTTTTTTAATGTGATATATTTTGTTATTTTTTATATTTATTAGTTTTATTTTTATTTTTATTTTTATTTTTATTTTAATCATGGGGTATTTCTTTCTATTGGAATCTAGTTTCAAAATTTATTATTTTTTTATTAAATTTGAATTTTAACATTTAAGATTATTACTTTTTATTTATCTGTTTAATAAATAGGTAATACTTAAATTATATTTAAATAATATGCTTTTATAATAATAAATTTGATATTAGTTAATTTCAGAGGTAATTAAATGGATAGATATCAAGGATGGAAATGGTATGATACTGGATTGATTATTCTTTTGTTAATTGCTGCATTATATTGTATTATTATTATGTCTGATTATTTTATGGGTATTGCTTGTTTAGCTGTTATATTAATGGTTATAGGTAGTTTTACACAAGAGATATATGTCTTTATTGCAAGTGTTTATAAAAAAAGGGGCAATTATAATAAAGCCTTGGAATTATGTGATAAAGTTTTAGATAAGGATTCTAAATATGTTTATGCAGTTATAGAAAAGGGATCTATTTATGAGGAAATGGACCAAACAGACAAGGCACTTAAAACTTATGATTATGCATCATCAATGGATAAGGAATTGTATATTCCTCTAAGAAAGAAAGGTGATTTATATACAAAATTGAATAGAAGTGACGAGGCTCAAAAGGCATATGAAAAAGCAAATATCTTAAAGTTAAAAAAAGATGAGGAAAGATGGACCTTTAGATTACTTGAAAAAATAAGTTTTGGTAAGAAATAATCCCTAGTTTTTTAATTTTAATTATTTTTTTAATAGATTTCCTATGGGGATATTTTTTATAATTTAATTAAATCTCCATATTGGCTTTTTAGATTTATATTTAAACTTTTTTGTTTTATTTTCTTTAGAGGATCTGATGTTTTTCTTAGATTTGTTTATTATAAATTTTTTATTAAAGATTTTTTCCATGGATTTTTTTAATTATTGGTATTACTCTTATTGCTATTTTTTATTTAAAATTATTACTTTCTAAATATTTATATAGTATATTTTATAGAAATTGTTATGTAGAATTAATTTTATTAAAATTTATACAAATATCTTTGTATTTTTTTCAAATAAAGGATTTTAAGGCAATAAAAAGTATTAATTTTTATACTAAAAATGTATAAAAAGTATTACTATTACCTTATTTTTAAAATGATTTGTATTTGTACATTAAAATTTTAATATAATATGAGTAATAATTATTTATTATTTTTTATTATCTACACAAATTTAATATTTATTTTTTATTCAAAAACAAAAATGTGGTGTGATTTATGCATATACCTGATGGTTTTATCCCATTATGGCAATGTGCAATATATTATGTAATATTAATAATTGCATTATACTTTGCAACAAAATGGGCTAAAAATAATTTAGATGAAAAACGTATTCCTTTGATGGCTGTATTGGCTGCAGGTATCTTTGCTATTATGTCAATGAATATGCCAATTCCATTTGGTACTAGTGGACATATGGTTGGAGGTACTTTAATTGCTGTTGTATTCATGGCTCCTGAAGCTGCTATATTAGTGTTCTTTGTTGTACTTCTTATTCAAGCATTACTCTTTGGAGATGGAGGTATTTCAACATTAGGTGCTAATGTATTGAACATGGCTATTGTTGGAGGATGTGTTGGTTTATACACATTCAAAGGATTAAAGAAATTTGTTGGTAAATATGTAGCTGTTGGAATCGGTGCATGGTTAGCTACTTTCATTGCAGCAGAATGCTGTGCTGTAGAAATGGCTATTGCTGGTACTTTCCCACTTAACTTAGGACTTGCTTCCATGGGATTATATCATGCATTTATTGGATTTATTGAAGCAATTTTAACTGTAATTGTTCTTTATGTACTTGAAAGATACAGACCAGATTTACTATCCTGGGATGACGAAAGTGAAACAAGTGAGGCTTGATTAGATGGATAAGAAAACTCAATATCTCTTAATTGTCGGTATAGTTGTTTGTTTGGTAATTGCTGTATTATCTCCATTCATAGCATCCGGAGACCCTGATGGTCTTGAAAAATCTGCAGAAGATGCTAGTGTTCCTGATAGTGTAGAAACTGCTTTAGTTAATGCTCCTATGCCAGATTATACAATAGGCGATAGTTCTATTGGTGAAATTGCAGCATTAGTTATTGGTATTTTCATAACCCTTATTTTAGGTTGGGCCGTAGCTTATGTTGTAAGGAAAAACTAAATGTTGAACTTTGATCTTAGAGTTTTTAACACTCTAAGGTTTCTCTTTTTTATTTTAAAAACAAATTTTATATATTAAATTTAATAATTATATAATGTGGTATAATAATGAATATAATGGAAGCTGTTGATTTAGATGTAATTTCAGGACAAGATTCTCCTATACATAATTTGGAAGGGAGAACTAAACTTATTTTTGCATTGGTTATTATATTTTATTGTGTTTATTGCACTCAGCTTCTTGGTCCGGTTATTCTAGAAATATTTCTGCTTATAATGATTTATTTAGCAAATTTATCCTATAAAACATGTTTTAAAAGAATTTTGCTTTTACTACCTTTTGCAGGTTTTATTATTGTATTTCAACCTTTTGTTCATGGTGGAAATATTATCTGGCAAGGTCCTTGGTCATGGCTTCATATAACTGATTTTGGTCTAAATTGGGCTATTATTTTATCTGTAAGATTGATTGTCTGTTTAACTGCAATTGTTCTTTTATCTTCCACAAGTCCAATGCAAGAGATTGTTCAATCTCTTAGAAAACTTGGAATGCCAAGGGATATTGCAATGATTTTATCAATTATGGTAAGATTTCTATTTATATTTATTGATGAGTTGGAATCCATTAGAATAAGCCAAAAATCTAGAAACTTTAATATTCATAGTAAGGTTACTCCATACAAGTGGAGAGTAAAACAGGTAGGTTATACAATAGGTATGATGTTTATTAAAGCATATGAAAAGGGAGAAACTGCCTACTTTAGTATGATGGCACGTTGCTATTCTGATGAATCTGAATTGTATAAAACAAATGATACTCCTGGAAAAAGGGAATATGGTTTAATTGCAAGTTTAATCATTGTCATTGCTGTAATACAATTAGCTTTAATCTTTATTCCAAATGCTTTCGGATTTTTAAGTGTGGTATTATATACTGGTTAATTAATAATTTTAATTTTTAACTTTTAACTTATTTTAGTTTTCTAATTTTTAATCAGTTTTTATGCTTCTTTTTATTTTAGTTTATCTGATTTTAATTTCTTTTTTATCTTATTTTTCATTAATTTTTAATCTATTTCTAAGCATTTTCTAGTTTTAACTTTATATTTAAAAATTCAAATTTTATTATTTTATTATAGCTGAATATATATTTTCTAATTTAATTAATATAATCTAATTAAATCTATTGTTTATTTCTAAAGTTTAATCTTTTATATTAAGATTTTTTTATAATATTTGTTATAATGTATTTATACTTTTAACTAAATGGTTTTTAATGAAACATCTGATAGTATATAACTATTGCAGGTATAATCAACACGCCCATTAGGTGGGATTTACTTAATCCCTGAAAGTGGGGTAAAAGTCCAAGGGCAGTTGAAGTAATTAATATTAAACTTATATATAATACAGGACCATGATATACGAAAGTAAAGATATAGACAATGGATATCATTAATCCGATAGAAATATAGGAAATCTTACCATAATTAATGCCTTCAATAAATTTCGAAAACCTATCTCCGATTATAAGTGCCAGGGATAATCCGATTGAAACGGCAATTAGTGATGTAAAAATAAACAGTAATAGGTGGAATATTGTAAAATCATTAATAATATATGATATAAAAACAGCTATTCCGCTTCGAGGATTTCCAATTAAATAAATGGATATTAAGGAAAATAAACAATCAGAGGTATTGATTCCGCTAATTATCATTAGAAAACTAGTGGTGTTGTCCTTATCAGAACTGTTTGTTAGATCCTGGGCTATGATTCCTCCTTGAGCAGGTCCAAAGCCCGGCAGGAACCCTAAGATTCCTCCTGTAGTGCCACCTAATATGATGTTTTTTAAGCTATTTCTATCTAATTCGATCTCAACAAATGGGTTTTGGTGAGGGATATGTGAATCGTCATTAATACTAAAAATAATGGTACTAATACCAAATAATCCTGTAAAGGTAGCCATTAAACTTAAACTTGAGGGGATTGGTGTTTCAAATATGGCCCATCCAATAATTCCACTAAAAATAAACAATATAAATGACCAAATCATTTCTTTTAGATTATGGGATAGTCTATAAATAAGTATGATTGAAACGACTAAAAGAAAAATCCAAAGATATGGTTTTGAAACTTCATGGATACCTGGTAGGATTATTGCAAATAAAGGTAGGGTAAGTATTGTTACAATTATTGCTCCAAAGCCACCAATTGCAACTATTCTTATTGCTTCTTTTGATCTTCCTTCAAGAACCATTCTATGACCTGGAAGTATGGATAAAGCAGTTCCTTCATCAGGCACTCCAAGTAAAGTAGAAGGTATAAATTCAAGAATTGCATGGGATATTGCAAGCGATGCAAGAAATACACAGATTACTTCAGAACTTGTAAATTGAAGTAGGTATGGTGATAGGGTAAAAACTATTGCGCCTGATGTATTTACATGGATTCCAGGAAAAATCCCTGTAATGGATCCGATTAATATTCCAAGAAAACAAGCAATTAATAGGTCAATCATGAATTTAACTGGTTTAAATTATTAATTAAACTTTGTTTAAATTGTTTTTAAAAGATTAATGAGAGTTAATTCATTTTATTATTTTAAATCAATTCTTTTCTTTAAATCTTCAGTATTCTTTAATTTTATCATTATGTTTCTATTGTAAATCAAAATAAATCAATTTAATATAAACCAATTTTTAAGAAATTTTATATTGTATTAAAGAAAGAATTATTTTATAAACAGTTTTATTAGGTGAAATAATGTCAGATTTAACTCCTGAAGAATTTGATAAGAAAGCTGATGATATTTATAAAAGAATTTCTAATAAGCGTATGGCTGATATTAAAAGAATTGAAATGAAATATGATAAAGAATTTAAAAAATTCGATAAATATTTTGATAATTATTTAGAAAATGAGTTTAATCAAATGGAAAAAAGAATTAAAAGTCAATATGAACTTAATAGAATTATGGAAGATAATAAACTAAGAAAAAATTTTAAATTTTAATTAATTTTGATATTTTCTTGTTTTATATTAATTTAAATTTTTATTAATAAAATAATAATTTGATATTAATAATATTTGGTTGTATTGTTACTTAATTTAATTATTTAATTATTAAATAGTTTAGTTTTTATTAAAATTAGTAATTTAATTTCATGTTTTAAAATAAGTTTTAACTTTAAAAAAGTAAAAATTAAAGTTATAATTATTGTCCAATAACTCTTAAAGAGGACATTAATATTTGTGGAATTATAAAGCTTCCAAATTGTTTGATTTCTGATTTTACTCCATCACAATCACTTAAAGCTTGGTAAATGTTTCCACTTAACATTGCTTTTTTAACAGGAGTGGTAATCTCTCCATTTTCAACAAGAAATGCATTACTTGCCTCTACAGAGAAATCTCCAGATATTGGATTTGCAGTATGTGCACCAAGTACATCGTTTACAATAATGGCATTATCTATCTCGGACATGTCAATTAGATCATTGAAGTCAAATATAAGGTTTGATGAGGAAACGCCAGGAATTCCTGCATATGATCCACTAAATCCATTGGAAGTACTTTCTGTATTGCCTTTATTTCCATTATATATATCAAATATAAAGTTTTTAAGAACTCCATTATCTGCAATAACCGTTTTTTGTGAAGGTGTACCTTCCCCATCGGCCTTGCCTGAAGCCATTCCTCCCTCATAGGTGTTATCATCATATATTGAAAGATTATCACTAAAGATATTCTCACCTATCTTATCTTTTAGAATGGATCTTCCACGGAGTACATTATCTCCACTAATTCCATTTATGAAATTGTTAAGTAATCCTGCACCTGCATGGTAATTTAAAATAACCGGCATGTCTTTTGTTTCGATAGGTTTTCCTCCAAGTGAATCCTTTGCAATTCTACATGCATCCTCTGCGATTTTTCCACCATTTAATTTATACATACAGGATGATTCTCCTTCATATGCATTGGAGAGTTCACCGTCTTGAACTACATTAACAGACACATATCCTCCAAATCCTGTAGATTTCTCATATACGTCAAGACCATTGGAGTTTACAATTAATTCTTCACTTTTAACTGCTGAGAATTCTCCAGAACTTACATTACATTTTTCATCTTCCACAACATTAAAGATACCATTCATATATTCTGTTGCATCATCAAGACTCAAATCATCTATCTTTTTATCATAGGTACCTTTAACCTCTTTATATTT
The DNA here is from genome assembly GCF_000404165.1 of Methanobrevibacter sp. AbM4. Classification (NCBI taxonomy): domain Archaea; kingdom Methanobacteriati; phylum Methanobacteriota; class Methanobacteria; order Methanobacteriales; family Methanobacteriaceae; genus Methanobrevibacter; species Methanobrevibacter sp. AbM4. The sequence continues at coordinate 348,431 of NC_021355.1, forward strand.
TCCAGGCTCGGTAAATTGAAAGTTCTCATCTTCCTCATTTATCTTTGAGTTAAGATATGCTTGTTTTGCAGTTTGAGCTATTTCGTCAATATTGCTTGTATAAGCATGTCCTAATTTTTTATCGTTAATAACACTTATTCCAAGACCTAAATTAATCTCCTCTTTTGCAAAATTTAATTCTGTTTTTTCTGCACTTAATTCAATGCCTTTAGATTGTGAAATAAATATTTGATAGGTATCACAGTATTTTGATACTTCTTTTATAGCTTTTTCAGATAATTCATATAACATATACTTAAACTCCTAGCTATTTTATCTAATAATCTGATTATTATTATATTAGGTTTTATTTCTTAATCATTTAAAACAAATTTATGGATAGCTTCACTTACTCCATCACCATATTTTTTACTACAATTATAGTCTGCAATATTTTTAAGTCTCAAGTCACTATTTGCTACAGCCACCTTAAAACCGGAATGTTTTAAAAATTCAATATCGTTTTCACTATCTCCGATAGCCATAACATTGTCTATTGGGATATTGGACCATTCTAATAGTTTTTCAAGTGAAGTACCTTTATTGACATTTGGATCTGTTATATGTAGGGCAAATCCGCTATCATATACTTTTACGTTATAGTCCTCTACAGCTTTAGCCACCTCATCCCTTTTGACATTGTCTTTATAGTAACATTTTTCAGAAACTCTAAATTGGTTATCACTAGATACCATAATGTGAGGTATTTCTTCTAAAAGATGATTATGGGCTTTATCAACTTCGGTTTTATCTCCAAGAACAAGAATTTCATTATTGTTTTCTCCTTCCTTAAAGATTCCACCTCCATTTTCAAAAACTATTCCTGCGCTTGAACCTATAAAAACTTCGGCAGCATATGCAAAGTTTGCAACATTTCCAGTAACTATTGCAGTAGGTATGCCACAATTCTCAGCTTCCCTTATTGCTTTCATGGCAGAAATACAAAGTCTTCTATGGCCATCTGTGATTGTCCCGTCGATATCCACTGCAATTGCTTCAATATTAACCATCTTTATCAACTTTTCAATCTAGTCAGTACTATAACGGTATGCAATGTTACAGGTTCCCTCTTTAGAAACCATACATGCGCCAATTGGGTGAAGTGGATTACATTCATTTCTAAATAATTTACAGTCGGTAGGTTTTCTAATACCTCTTAGAATTGGTCCACAGATACAGCCTTTAGGTGCTTCATTTACATCTTTAACTTCAATATCATATTTTTCACGTGCATTATACTGTGAAAATTCATCCTTGATTTCAAGAACTGAGTTAGGTATCTTTGGAAAACCTCTCCATTCCCTACTTTCTACTTTGTATACCTCTTTCATAGCTTGTTGAGCAACGGTATTTCCTTCATAACGTACAGCACGTTTATACTCGTTTTCTATTTTAGGTTCTCCCCTATCGACTTGACGTAAAATCATGTATACTGCCATAAGTATGTCCAATGGGTTAAAGCCTGCTGTTGCCTGTGGTATGCCATAGTCTGTTGAGAAGTGTTCGAAAGGTTTGTTTCCAATAATGGTACAAACATGTCCCGGTTCAATAAGGGCATCAAGATTTGTCTGTCCGGAATTAATTAACCAATCAATTGCAGGTGGTATCATTCTATTGCAGGACAATACTGAGAAGTTTTCAGGTGGTTCATTCAATATCTCTGATGCTGTTGTAGGTGCTGTTGTTTCAAATCCTGCAGCAATAAATACAACATCATTATCGGTTTTTTCAGCTATTTCAATTGCACGGTTAATTCCATACACTACACGTACATCCCCGCCTTCAGCTTTTTTCTCTGCAAGGGAACTTTCGGAACCTGGAACTCTTAACATATCTCCAAAGGTTGTAACGGTAACTCCTTTATCTACAAGTTGAATACTTTCATCAATTTCTCTTGATGGTACAACACATACTGGACAGCCTGGTCCTGCAATGATCTCCACCTCTGGAGGAAGTAAACTTCTAATTCCGTTTTCCATAATTGTATGTTCATGTGAACCACAAACATGCATAATTTTTATAGGAACTGCTAAATCATTGATACGTCTTATAAGTTCCTTTGATAAACTTTTCATGTCTGTCATATTTTAACACCTAAAAAATAATAAAATAATGAATCTGGATTTAAAATAATTTTTAAACCCTTATTTAAAATCCTAAAATTTTATATAAAAATAATATATCTATTTAATTAATTTATATTATTTAATATTTGATTTTTATATATTATATATTTAATAATTTGAATATGTTGATGGGATTTTGAAATCTTTTAATGATGATTATATTGAGGGTATTGTAAAGTTTTTATAAAATCTTAGACATTAATACTTTAGATTAAATTAGTAAGATTTAATATTATATATAGATATAAAATATACTATTATTATTTATTATTTTAAGGTTATTTCTATGATTGAAAATAAACAGGTATTAGTAGTTATTCCGGCAAGAGGCGGATCTAAAAGTATTCCTGGTAAAAACATTAGGTTTTTAGCAGATAAGCCTTTAGTTGCTCACGTAATAAGTACTGTTAAACAATCTAAATATGTCGATAAAGTTGTGGTATCAACAGACGACACTAAAATACAATTTATTGCAAGTAAATATGGTGCTTCCACATTATTTCGAAGCTCAGAACTAGCACGTGATGATGTTCCACTTGATCCTGTAATCTATGATGCGGTGGTTCGTGAGGAGAAAATGTTAATGGATACATTTGATTTGGTTTTTACTATTCAGCCAACCTCCCCTCTTCTTAAACTATCCACTTTGAATCATGCTATAGAACAATTGGCAACAAATGACTTTGATACAATTATCAGTGTTGTGGATGATAGGGCATTGACTTGGGGATATGATGAGTCTAAAGACTCATTCTATCCATTGTATAATGAAAGATTGAATAGGCAATATTTGCCTAAGACATATAAGGAAACAGGAGCTATTTTAGGTACTAAACGAAATTATGTAACTGAAAACTCCCGTATTGGTGAAAACATTGGTCTGATTGAGGTATCCAAAGATGAAAGTGTGGATATAGATAATTATGAAGATTGGTGGGTTGCAGAAAAGATTCTAAATAGGAAACGTATTATCCTAAAAACAGATGCAACCAACATTATTGGAACAGGTCATGTCTATAGATGTTTGTCTTTGGCATCCAAACTTACAAATCATGAGGTCATGTTCTTGTTAGATGAGAATAAACCCCTTGGAATTGAGATTGTAAGTGCCCATAATTATAAATATATTACTCACAATGGTAATGATGATTTAATTGAAAAGATCATTAGTTATAATCCGGATATTGTAATTAACGATATTCTTGATACTGACGAGAATTATATGTTACAACTTAAGGATTTGGATTATTTCCTAATCAATTTTGAAGACTTAGGTCCCGGAACAAAATATGCAGATGTCGTATTTGATGCATTGTATGAACATAATGATAATATTCCAAACCTCTATGCAGGTCCTGACTATTATATGCTAAGGGGGGAGTTTTACTATCAATCATTCAAATTTATTCAGGAAGAGGTTGGTGAGGTCCTTTTAACATTTGGTGGTACTGATCCTAATAATCTTACAGAAAAAACCTTAAAAGCTATTTTAGACTCCGGATATAATAAGAGCATTACGGTCATTTTAGGTTTAGGCTATTCTGATAAGGAGGGAATTAAAAGTAAATATGATGGAAATATTAATGTCAGAATCCTTGAGAATGTTAAAAATATGAGTGAGTATATGGCTAAGGCAGATATTATATTCACCTCTGCAGGAAGGACAATGTATGAGGTCGCATCACTTGCTGTACCTTGTATATGTTTATGTCAAAATGAAAGGGAATTAACCCATAAATTTGGCTCAAGGGAAAATGGTTTCATAAACCTTGGTTTAGGTAGTAATGTTAGTGAAGATGAGATTATTGATACATTTCTAGAACTTCTAAATAACTTCGAGCTAAGGGAGGAACTAGCGGAATCTATGAGGGAGATTGATTTAAAACATGGTTATGAGAATATCATGAATATTCTAAGAATCAAGTATAGACAGAACATGAGGAAGAAGGAATTAAAAACAGGTCAACTAGACTTTAGTGAATTGTGATTTTAAAACTAAAATCATTGTTTTTAATTTATTGTTTGTCTATTCTATTTTCAATAATTAAATATGTATATTGGTGAATTAAATGAGTATTTTTAAGAATAAACCATTTTTAATAGCAGAAATTGGTGTAAACTATTATGATATTGCAAAAAAGGAAAATATCTCTAACATGGAAGCTGCAAAATTAATGGTTAAAGAGGCAAAAGAATCTGGTTGTGACGGGGTAAAGTTTCAAACATATAAGGCAGAAACAATTGCCAGTAAGAATTCACCGGCATATTGGGATTTAAACGAAGAACCTACAACTAGCCAATTTGAGCTATTTAAGAAATTTGACTCCTTTGGAAAAGACCAATATAGGGAACTTGCAGACTACTGTAATGAGATTGGAATAATGTTTTTATCCACACCATTTGATTTTGAATCTGTTGACTATCTTGATGAGTTTATGGATGTTTATAAAATATCCTCCTCTGATTTAAACAATATTCCTTTTATCAAGAAGATTGCACTTAAGGGAAAACCTGTAATATTATCAACCGGTGCATCTACAATGGAGGAGGTAAAGAATTCTATAAAGGTTATTGGGGATACGAATCCAGATATTGAAATTGGAATATTGCACTGTGTTCTATCTTATCCAACCGATTTTAAGGATGCGAATCTTTTAATGATTAAAAATCTTAAAGATACTTTTCCAGATTATGATATCGGTTATTCAGATCATACCAAACCTGATGATAAGATGCTAACTTTAACAACTGCCTATCTTTATGGTGCAGACATCATTGAGAAACATTTCACATTGGATAAAACTTTAAAAGGTAATGATCATTATCATGCAATGAATCCCGATGATGTACGGGTATTTAAGGACAATATTAAATTTATAAATACCATTAATGGTCAATATGAAAAGGTTCCACTTCCATGTGAAAGTGAATCCCGTCTTCAGGCAAGACGTTCAATTGTCGCTGCATCGGATATTCAAAAAGGTCAAACAATTACAGAGGAGATGTTAACGTTTAAACGTCCAGGTTCAGGTATCTCTCCAGATAAAATTGATAGTGTCATTGGAAAGACAGCAAAATGTAACATAAACTCGGATGATATTTTAAATTATGACATGTTTGAATAATTTTTAAGATTTAATATGGGGGGTGTATTTAAGTAATTTATTTTAATAGGTTTTTTGGGAATAATTCCTTTCCAAGAATATTATTAATATGGCTTATTTTAAAATTTAAGATTAGATGATGTATTGTAGGTGTAGAATGTCTAGTTATAAGGTAATCGATGATTATTTAAATCTTCTTAAAAGCAAACGGGATTTATCTAGCAGTAAATCTGAAAATCAATTAGAATTAAATCAGTTGAATGAGAGTATTTTAAAATCCCAGTCTGATTTGATTTTAACTATCGAATCAGTTCTTACAGATATGGGTCTATCTAAAAGAAGATTTCTATCTGACTTTAAAGTCTATATGATTAGCGATGCAGGTTTGATGGTGGAGTTTAGAACCGTGCCCTCAATAGAGCTTATCAGTGAATTTGAAAAAAGAATTGGGAATATAGTATCTGCTAATTATTGTGGAGACCCTAAAAAATCATTTTTTATGTTGAAATATTAATTTTTTTCTAAATTCTTTAAAGAAAAACTATTTATTTAACAAAGTTATACTATCTTTATAATATAATAATTTTTTAATTAAGGTTATCTGAAATGTGGTCGGTTAAAAAAATTGCAAATGCTTTTTTTGATATTGAAAGTAAATTTAATTTAAATCATGAGAAGATTCATGGTGTCTATTTTTGGCAATTAGTTAGGATGTATTTGTATTATGATGTTGCAAGAAAGTTAAACACTTTTGGTTCTGCTCAACAACAATCATTAACTGTAATTGATAAAATCAACTCTTTTTTACCATTCATTAAAAATAGTATAAAGTCCAATCCTTTCAGTGGAAAGGATAAAGTCGATGTACTAATATTTGATCATCCCCGTAAGGTAATGTATCAGGACCAGTATAGGGATATTTACACCTGTTTTTTAACAAGATATTTAGAGGAGTATAGTAAATCTTATGAGATTATCGAATCTCCTTACCTTAATAAGCATTATACTAATAAATCTAAAAATATCCGATATAATGATAGAATACTTTTAGGTTCATATATTCATAAGAAAACAAACAGTATTCATTTTAACGATGAGGAGAAGGAATTGATTCAGGACATCTACAACGAATTCTTAATCCAATTCAATATCCATATGGATAATCTGGAAGATATAATTGAGGATCATATTCTTAACTTTGAGTACGAATATGAGAAATATAAAAAATTGATTCTTAAAAAATCCCCTAAACAGGTTTATGTGGTGGTTGCTTATGAAAACAAAGCTTTAGTTGCTGCATGTCAAGATTTGGGTGTTGAGGTTTTGGAACTTCAACATGGTACAATAAGTAATTATCATCTGGGATATAGTTATCCGAATGAGCATATTGTTAATGTAAATAAAAACAATACATTAAGTACTATCGAGTATTTTCCAGATAAACTGTTGAGTTTCGGAGATTACTGGGCTGATGCATGTACTTATCCAATTAAAAAAACTAATATTATACCTCTAGGCTATCCCTATTTTGAGGAATGTTCCAAGGATTTTGTAAATATTAAAAAGAATAAAAATCAAATACTATTTATTTCACAGGGAGTAATTGGTAAATATTTATCTAAATTTGCTTATGAGCTTTTAGTTAAACTAAACAATAGAAATGTAAAGTTTAAAATAGTCTATAAATTACATCCTGGAGAATATGAAAATTGGAAAGTAAACTATCCAGAGCTTTTAGAGGCATCCGAATTTAGTAATTTTGAGGTTATTGATAATAGTAAAATTCCATTATATAAACTATTTGCAGAAAGCCAGTATCAGGTAGGAGCATTCTCTACAGCTATCTATGAAGGTCTTCAGTTTGATTGTAAAACATTCATCGTAAATCTTCCAGGTGTTGAATATGTTGAGAATTTAATTGAGGAGAATATAGTTAGATTGGTCTCCTCTGTAAATGACCTAATAAATAACCTGGACTTTACTCCTAAAACATATGATAAAGATTATATTTTCAAATCTTTTGATGAGGATTTATTTAGAAAGATAATTTATTAGGATTTATTAATTAAACTGTGATATGTAAATAAATTCATTTTCTTATCGGTTTTTCTATTTATAATTTTTAATTGTTTTTTTAATCTTCTAATTTAATCTTAAAAATTCTATTTGCCGATTTTTAAACTGTTTATTTTTTTTTAAATTTATCATGTTTTTATAAATGAATTTCATAGTAAATCGAATATTTGTTCGTTGTTATATCTTTTTTTACTTTAAATTTTATAATTATTAGAATATTCGTTTTTTATTCCTTTTTACTTTAATCTTTTATATGAAAATTGATTATTGATTTAAAAAATGATAGATACTTTATTTCGATATGAAAAATTTTATATATCATTATTATTAAATAAAGATACAACCAACATATTCAACTTTTAATTTAGAAAGATATTAAATATAAAAAACGTTGAAAATTGAACAAAATAATATGTTGTATGGTTAATTTTATTTATATATGGTTCATTTAGAATATTTTTTGACAATAAATTAAAATATGTAGTCCTTTTTGTATCAATAAATTGTAAGTATATAAGATTTGTTCAGATTACTTATTTGGTGATTGTGGATTATTTTGTATATGATGTTGGTAATTTTTTGTATAATATAATTTTAGGTGTATATTATGGAAAGAAATATGAAAATATTAATAGTTGCTATAATTGTAATAATAGCTGCTGTTGTAGTAGGTTTATATGCTACTGGTTCTTTTAATACTTCTTCCTCAGATAATAGTTTACAAGGACAAGAAGTTCATGTAGCTGCTGCAGCTAGTTTGAAAAATGTCTATGATCAGAAATTAATTCCAATGTTTGAGGAAAAGTATCCTGGTGTAAAAGTTACTCCTACTTATGCTTCTAGTGGGGATTTACAAAAACAAATTGAAAATGGTTTAGATGCAGATGTATTCATGTCTGCAGGTAATAAACAAATGAATGCTTTAGTTGATGAGGGTTTAGTTGATAACAGTACTAATGTTCAATCTTTAGAAAATAAACTTGTTCTAATTGTACCTGCTGACTCAAAGACTAATGTATCTTCATTTAAAGATTTAAAAGATGTAAATGGTACTATTGCTATTGGTGATCCTAAATCTGTACCTGCTGGACAATATGCTAATGAATCATTACATAATCTCGGTATATGGGATGACGTTGAGCCTAAATTATCCTTGGCTTCAGATGTAACTGCTGTATTAAATCAAGTAGCTCAAGGTTCCGCTGATTATGGTATTGTATATGCTACTGATGCTAAATCAAACGATGATGTTAAAGTAGTATGTGAAGCTCCTAAGGATTCTTTAAAAACTATCATTTACCCTGTAGCTCCTCTCAAATCTTCTGAAAATGATACTGCTACAGAAAAATTCATGGAATTCTTACAATCTCCAGAAGCTCAACAAGTATTTGAAGATTATGGATTTACTATTCATAATTAAATTTATTTAATATTTTTTTTTTATAATTAGTAAATAGTTAATAATATTGGGATATATATGATGGATTGGACACCTATTGGAATTTCAATGAAAACAGCAAGTTTATCAATCTTGATAACCTTTTTTCTAGGTTTGATTGTTGCTTGGATCATTGTTAAAATTAAAAACGACACAATAAAAATAGTTCTTGATGGTATTTTCACATTACCTATCGTATTACCTCCTACTGTTGTAGGATTCTTTTTATTGTATATTTTTGGGGTTAGAGGACCTATCGGTCGTTTTTTAATTGAATATTTCTCTGTGAAAATTGCTTTTTCATGGTCTGCAACTGTTATTGCAGCAGTAGTCATGTCCTTTCCATTAATGTATCGTTCTGCTAGAGGTGCATATGAACAAGTGGATTCCAACTTAATAGATGCCGGTCGTACATTAGGTATGTCCGAGTGGAAAATTTTCTGGAAAATCTTATTTGCAAATGCATTACCTGGAATTATTAGTGGGGGAATTCTTGCCTATGCCCGTGGTTTAGGCGAGTTCGGTGCAACTGCTATGCTTGCAGGTAATATTGCAGGAGAAACCAGGACTCTCCCAATGGCTGTTTATTCTGAGGTAGCAGCAGGAAATATGATGGACGCTTCTAATTATGTAATATTCATTGTTATAATTGCATTTATAGCTATTTTCATTATGGATTATGTTACTATTCGTAAAGAAAAACAATGGAAATAAACTATTTTTATTTTTTTATTTTTTATTTGTGGTGTGTAGATTATGGGTAATAAATTGTTAAAAGTAGATATTCAAAAGAAACTTAAAGAATTTGACTTAAAAATTGATTTTGAATTAAAAAAGGGTTGTTTAGGTATTCTTGGACCTTCTGGTTGTGGTAAAAGTATGACACTAAAATCCATTGCAGGAATTGTGGATCCTGATTGTGGTGTTGTAAGTTTAACTACTGATAAAGAAACAATTTATTATGACTCAAATAAAAAAATTAATCTAAAACCTCAGGATAGAAAGGTAGGTTACCTATTTCAGAACTATGCATTATTTCCGAACATGACTGTTGAGGAAAATGTTGCATGCGGTTTATCTAAGGATGATGATAAAAGCATCGTATCTGACATGATTAAGCGTTTTCATTTAGAGGGATTAGAAAAAAGATATCCTAGACAATTGTCAGGTGGTCAACAACAAAGGGTAGCTTTAGCTCGTATTATAGCTTATGGTCCTGATGTTATATTATTGGATGAACCGTTCAGTGCAATGGATACAGTTTTAAGGGAAAAATTACGTATTGAATTAATTAATTTACTGGATGATTTTGACGGTTTGTCAATCTTAGTTACTCATGACCGTGATGAGGCATTTCAATTCTGTGATGAGCTTTTAGTATTGGACAAAGGTGAAATTATTGCAAAGGGAACTACCCATGAAATCTTTGAAAATCCTAGAAAGGTTCAGGTTGCTAAACTCACTGGACTTAAAAATATCTCTAAAATCGAGAGGATTGATGATTATCATCTTAAGGCCTTGGATTGGAATGTTGAATTTGAGGTAGCTAAGGAGATTTCACCTAACATTACACATATTGGGATAAGGGCCCATGATTTCCATCCTTCAAAAAAAGACGATATAAATGTGGTTGAAACCTTAAATGCAAGTAAATTAGAAAGACCTTTTGAATGGGAAATAACACTTCCAAATGGTATATGGTGGAAAGTCGATAAGCAGATTTATGAACATGACTTTGACATTCCCCAGTATTTAAAAGTAGATCCTAAAAACATAGTTCTATTGGAAGAAAATTAATATTCTTCTCTAATTCTTAAACTTTTCTTAATTAAAGTATCCTTAAGGTATAATCTCTATTAAACTATTTTTAAAGTATAATCCCTTAATTTTAAATATTGTATCTTGTTTAAATAAAATTCAAGTGATTATTAGCTATTTTTAATTAATGTTATTTAGTTTTAAAATCCTTTCTTATTTTTAAAACCTATTTTTACTTTTAATATTCTAGAATCTTTGAAATTGTTTAAATTTTCATCTATTTTTTAGCAGTGTTTGATAAGGTTCTGCTTTTATTGTAATCTTTTAAAGACTAAATTTTATATATTAAGATTAAAATATTATCAATAGGTAACTTTTTTCAGTTTATTTAATTTTTTAAATATTAAAATTGAAGAATATAAAATTTGTTTAATATTTTTTATGTTTTGTATAATTCAGTTATGAATTTAGATATAATTTAAACTTGTTTTATTGGTGATAATTTGAATCCATATAAATTGTTTGTAGAAAGAGTAGGGCTTGTAGGTATTACAAATATCTTAATATCTTTAAGTAGCCTTATTTTCATTCCAATTATTACTAAATCCTTTTCAACTGCAGAATATGGTATATGGGCTCAAGTTTTAACGACTATAGCACTTCTTCCAAATATTGCAAATCTGGGACTTCCATATACTATGGTAAGATTTTTATCTGCAGAGCATGATAAGGTTAAGTTTAAAGAGTCATTTTATCCGATGATTACTGTCACGACTATCTTTACCTTAATCATATGTGGTTTATGTATATTATTTGCAAAGCCTATTGCAGCTTCATTGTTTAATGGTAATCTGAAAATATTGTATATTACAGTATTCATCTCATTCTTTGCTTGTGTTAATCTCATGTTGATTACATTTTATAGGACAGTACAAAGAATGAAAAGATATTCCATATACTTAATACTTCAAAGCTATATTGGGGTATTTGTGTGTATCTATCTTACAATGAATCATTATCCATTAGATATTGTGGTTTGGGGATTATTTACAGGTTATTTTGCTGTATTTCTAATGATGTCTATTAATATTATAAGGGATCTTGGTTTTGGATTTAAATTTAATACTTTAAAGGAAGAGATTAAGTTTGCACTTCCAACAGTTCCATCAAACGTATCTAGTTGGGTTGTTGATTCCTCAGATAAATATGTGTTGGGTATTATTTTAGGTTCGGCTGCTGTTGGTTGGTATTCTCCAGGATATTCAATTGGTAGCATTCTTTTAATGTTTTTATCTCCATTTGCAGTTTTACTTCCGGCCGTTCTTCCGGAATACTATGAAAATGGTGGAATGAAGGAGGTTAACAATTTCCTAAGATATTCAATGAAATATTATTTATTATTGACTGTTCCTGCAGCTGTTGGTTTGAGCATTCTTTCAAAGTCTTTACTCTTAAGTATTACAACCTTTGATATTGCAAACCATGGATTTATCATTACTCCATTTGTGGCCCTTGGTGCTGTATTTATGGGGCTTTATGGTATTACAAATAATATTTTAATATTGGAAAAGAATACCAAGGTCCTAGGTAAACTTTGGATTTTTGTTGCAATCTTGAATGTTGTTTTAAACATTATATTCATACCATATATGGGTATTTTAGGTGCAGCAATTGCAACTTTAATCTCATATGCATTTGCATTTATTGTCACTGCACTTGTATCCAGACGTTATATGAGCCTACCATTTGAGGTTAACTCATCAATCAAGATTGTTGTTGCATCAGCTATTATGGGTGGTGTTGTTTATCTAATTAATCCAATCGGTATTATTAATATTATATGGGTATCTATTTTAGGTGCTGCTATTTACTTTGTACTGATATTTGCATTTAGAACAATCAGCAAAAAGGAGCTTGATTTAATTAAGTCATTTGTAAAATAGATTAATAATATTTTATTTTTATTATTAACTTATGATTATTAATATCCTTTTAAATTAATTATAATGGTTATTCTATTTGTTTAATTTATGGTTTCTCTTTTATTTTTATTCTCTTAACTTATTTTTCCATTTTATCAATGGATTCTTTTATTCTTATTAATTTTAATAATTGTAAAACTCTTGTTGGTATTTTTTAAAGTTTGATTGGCTATTATTTTTAGCTAAACTTTTTAATTATTAAAATAACGTTGATTTTATTTATTTTAAAAAATTTTAAATACTAATTAAACATAGCTTTAAATATAAAAAACACTAGTTAAAAAAATTATATTTATATAAACTTAAAAAATTATTAAAATTTATTCAAATCAAAAAAATAAAAGTGAATAGTTTTTATATTTTGTTTATTAAAATACCGTATTTTATATACAAATACCATATTTTATATAAATATTTTTTTTAACGGGAGTAAATTGAGTTATGAAAAGATATTATATTATATATTTTCTTCTGATTATACTTGTGATTGTAGTTTTAAGCATATCCTCAATTTCAGCCACAAACAATACAAATACCACTGTAAACAACCCTGAGGATATACTTCAAAACAATACAAACAATTCAAATCAAAGCATAATCATAGAAAACAATACAAACAATAATAATGATGATAATAATATTGAAGATTATAATTATGAGGATATTGATAAAATAAATACTGAAGGCTCTGAAAATAATCTAGATTCAGATAATTCTAAGACAGAGGAATCATTAAATGAAGAAAATAATAATAAAATTCCAGTTAATTTAGTTGCTAATGATTTAGTTAAATATTTCCTAAACGACACTGCTTTAGACGTTTATTTATATGATAATAATCATAATCCCTTAGTAAACCATAAAATAAGCATTACCATTTGCGGAAAAACGTATAATAAAACTATTAATTCCGATGGAATGGCTCGTTTAAATATTAATCTTTGGCCAAGAACATATAATGCAACCATCAAATATGATGGAACATCAACATATGCATCAGCATCCAAAAAAGTCACCGTAACAGTATTAAAAAGAATACCCTTCTTCATAGATGTATCAGATAACATAACACCCTATGAACCCTTTAATTTTAAATTAATGGACAATCAAGGATACCCATTAATAAATAAAACAGTAACCTTATACTGTGAAGGTGAAAAAATAAACTTAACATCAGATAGCAGTGGACTATGCACCTATTTCTTAAAATTAAGCCCAGGTTATCATAATATCTATCTAAATTACAATAGTAATAATCCAGAAAACTCCTCAGCATTTTCATATGGATCAATTTATATAAACAACTTCACAAAATCCTTTAAAATACAAGACATCATTAATAAGGCAATTACGCTTAAAAATACTATTTTTGAAAACCACACACTACCAGGAAATACTACAATCTCCGATACAAATTTAAGCATATTTGAATTCTCATACCTTATGGCAAAAACCATAAGCCAAATAGATGATGAAAACACAAATGAAACAATAAGCTTACCATACATTTACAAAGCTGCAAACTATGAAAATATTATATTCAACAATGAAACATTAAGTTACTATACATATATTCGCCTAGTAAATGCTTTAGTAGATTTTGTGGAAGATAATAATTATCTTCCAAGTTACATAAGCAATTATACATCTACAGATATAGATTTTAAAACATACACCTTCTGTTTTTCAAAAATATTGTCATTTTATAATTTAAGTTCATTTTTACCATCCAAAATTTATATAGAAAGTAATAGTGTTAATACCACAGATGAAACCATCAATTATGAATTTAATGACAATTATAATTTTGATTCTAGATTTACAAATATCACAAATATAACTAATTCATATATTGGTTATACTGATGATTTAACAAATACCAGCATAATTTCTGAAGATTATACGTTTAATTATGGTTCAGTTTATGGTAAAATAAGAATCACTGATACAGAAGGCAGAGGATTACAAAATAAAATATTATGTCTAAATGTAGGAAATAAAAGCTTTAACTATACAACTGATTTTTGGGGAAATATATATTACAATCTAAATTTATATCCTGGATTATATAATTTGACGGCCATATTTGGTGGAGATAAACTGTTTAAAACAACTACAGTTAAATATTCAATAAGAATCATTAAATCAAACATAACATTATTAATAAAAAGCGATACACTGTCCTCGGATAATTATCTGATTTTTTATATGGTAAATGATGAGGGATTTCCAGTAGTAAACCACACAGTAACATTAAATACAGATAACGGAAGCTATATTTTAAAATCCGATGATTTAGGATATGTGAAATTCAATAAAACTTTACCAATTGGACAAAATATTATTAATTTTGCATTTGAGGGGGATGAGCATATAATCCATTAAACTATAATTTTACTTTAAATGTCAAGGATAAAACATTCATAGAAGGTAAAGATTTAATTGTTAAAAATGGAAACCGAGATCTAAACATCAAACTATCTTCTTATAATGTTAATTTAGTTAATGAAACTGTTATCTACAAAATAATTGATCAAGATTTAAATCTAATTAGAAACTTAACAGCAAGGACCAATGAAGAGGGAATAGTTCAAATTCCTACATTAAATATTAACCCGGGGAATTATTATATATTAATTTTTTATATGGGCAATAAAAATTATTTAAGTTCATCTAAAACATTTAATCTAAAAATTGTTACAAATGAAACAAGCATTCCTACTTATGTACATAGCAAAAATTTAATTATACATAGTAAAGGTGAATATTTTGTTGGAATATTAACTGATCAATTTAGAAATCCTATAACAGACGTGCCTTTAAGTATATTATTTGTTAATAAAAATGTAACAAAAAATTATCCAAGAATTACAAATGAAAATGGAACATTTAGGCTACAAATAAACATGAACAACCCGAATACATACAAAGTAATATGTAAATTTGAAGGTAATGAAATATATGCTCCAGTAACTACAGAGTTTAATATTGATGCATATTATAAACCAAACTTACTTTACACAATAAACATAACATCTAAAAACAAAATAACATTTCATGAACTTGTTACAGGAAAAGATGTAGTTAAGAATTTAACTGTGCCTTATGGTCGTTTATTAGGATTTTATAAAAACAACAAATTATATAAATACACTTATGATTACACTGAATCTGGAGCAACTAGTTTAAAAAATAATAAGTATTATTTCTTCTCGTTAAATGATACAAAAAATATTACTGAGGTAAAAAAGAATTTAACTATTACAAGTGTCGGATTTTTATTATACTCCGATGGATTAAATATATTTATAAGATATCTTGGATATAATAAAGATAAACTTTATAGTTTAAATGTTATTTATAATGGTGGAAAATATTCGGAGAAGAATATTTGTAATGTTAAATTTTACTATGGTAAAAATATTGTTGCTTCAATGTTTTTTAGTTCAGAAATTTACACTAGCACTACTCAAAATTATTTAATTAATAATTTAAAAATAAATGTTAATTCAAGTAACTGGGGTGTTGATTATCAACCTGTCGTTACTTCAATATCTTTAAATAATCATGGAAAATATAATAGTTTCGATTTCATTCATGAAAATATTAATTATATTATCTTATCATATGGTGGAGTAGCTAATCAATATCTATTTAATGAAACTAATTGGACAAGTAAATTAGGATATGAAGCAATAGAAAGCATACTTATCAATACTGGGGTCATCATTAATGATGATTTAATGAAAAATTCAACAAATAACATAATAAATTATACCGGAGCAGATAAAATTGCATATGAATTATATCTAAATAACCTTGCTTACAACTGGTTAATGATTAAATCATTCAATGAAGTCTCAGAGGAATTCAACATAAACTGGGACATTGATAATTATTATTATCTAATTGAATCATATCTTACGGTAAATGGGAGATGTATTAGTGTATGGAATTGGACATCTGCATTTTATAGTCAAGATTACTATAATTTTAAGCAATCATTAAACAGAATCAGTTACATAACCAGTATATTAGAAGAATATGTGATGGGCTTAAACGGGGATAATTCTACTTGTGCTGTAAGTGAAATTATATTAGGCCTACTTAATGGAGAAGATTTTTACCTAAATAATAAAAATAATACGTATTTTGGTTTATCTGACAACACTTCATATCTTGCTTATACAGAATATGGGGGATTTGGTTCATATATACTTTTTAATTATTTAAATAGGAAATACAAATTTAATGGTGGAATGATCTTAGGGTCATACAATTTTTTAAGACCTTCAAAAATAATAAATAACTTAAAAAACATATTAAAATCAGAGATACATAATATATATTCAACAATATACAATCAGGTGTATTCAAGAATAAAAAATAAAGATGTGAGGAATCTTGTAAATTACATATATGAAGATGTTTCTAATCCTAGAATGCTTTCAGGTATTGCTGGTGGTTTTATGGTTAATGCAGGATTGATAATGACATTATCTGGTGCTGGTGCTATTGTAGGTGTGCCATTGTTGGTTGCAGGTACAATCTGTACTGCCTACAGTTCTGGTCTTATAAATGTTGACAAGAAGACCAAGAAGATCAGCATGAATTTTACACAGCGAAATGAATTGGAATTTGGAATATCCATGGGATTGGATGCATGTGATTTAGGTTCAGAATATAATGTTGTCAGTAAATCAGTTAAAACAAAAAGTGTAGTTAAAGCTATTAAAACTGTTCGTCCCGAAATAAAAAAAGGCATACAAGAAAATGTTTGGAAAATAGGCTTAACTAAAGGCTACTACAAATATACAAAAAACAAAGTAATTGGTGAAAACAAGAAAGAAAATATGGAAAATATTATTAAAAATAATATTAAAGGGATAATAGTAAGTTATTTTACTAATAACTATGTTTAAATAAATAATTTGGTGTAATATATGTATTTTAGATTTATTATGGTGCTATTCTTGTTATCAATAACATTCATAGTGTATATTAGTAGTAAACAATCCCAGGATAACCGTGTAAAAGATTTAGATAAGATTAACACTTATGCAATTATTAATTTATTGTTAGTTTTATTTGTTGGAATAATTTACTTATCTTAATTGGATTTCATAGAATATAAGAGGATACTTTTTGAGGAAAAATTTGATGGTGATTTGAATTATTGATTGGTTTTTGAATATATTAACAGTATATTCTATTGCATTTTTGATTATTTTTCCAATTTATATTAATATAAATGATAATCTTTTAAAATTAAAACATTACAAATACATTACTGTTATTTTAATTATATTATTGATTATTGGAATACTCTTTAAAAAACAAATAGATATGTTACCCTAAAAACCTTAACACATTGTAGTCTATATGCATTGATGATTATTTTATTGTTAATATTTAACCAATAATGCTTTAATTCTGTGCCATTGTAGGTGTGCCATTGTTGGCTGCAGGTACTATCTGTACTGCCTACAGTTCTGGCCTTATAAATGTTGATAGAAAGACCAAGAAGATTACTCTGAATTTTACGCAGCGGAATGAATTGGAATTTGGAATATCCATGGGATTGGATGCATGTGATTTAGGTTCAGAATATAATGTTGTCAGTAAATCAGTTAAAACAAAAAGTGTAGTTAAAGCTATTAAAACTGTTCGTCCCGAAATAAAAAAAGGCATACAAGAAAATGTTTGGAAAATAGGCTTAACTAAAGGCTACTACAAATATACAAAAAACAAAGTAATTGGTGAAAACAAGAAAGAAATAACTAAAGAGATTATAAGAAGTTATATTTTAAATAAATGTGGAACTTTTGTGGTAGATCATGTTTCAGTATAGGTGGAATATGAAGATATTTAAATTTATATTAGCGTTGTTTTTTCTGACAATTATACTTACTACTAGAGTTACTAGTGATTATTCTTTTACTAATGATGAAAAAGATTCTGGAAGAATCAAGGATTATACGGCTATTATTTGTCTATTGGAAGCGTTAATTCTTTATATTCTTGATCATTAATAATTCTCTTTAAGCGGGGGATATTTGTGCATTGGTATGTAATAGTTTTTGTAATTGTTTATTCAATTGGCTTTAGAGTATTTTATTCACGTAGCCATATAAGATTGCGGAAAAAACATTATGAATATTATATTGTTTTTCTAGTTATCCTCTTAATCATTTCAATACTCTTTAAAAAAGAAATTAATATGTTGCCATAATACTTTTAAATTTATATGAATTTAAACTGTTATAATAAATAATTAATACAATAAAACTATTTATTGTCCTCTTTAATTAAGATCTTTAAAGCTTCAATAGCTGTTTCAATAGATCTTTCAGTATCCAGAAATACATCATCATCTCCATATTCAGTATTTCTCTCCTGGTTAAGTATTGCAAGTAACACTCCACCTGCACGTACATGTAGGTGTGATGCTACTGTAAATAATGTGGCACATTCCATCTCTGATGCTAAAACTCCTAGCTTCTTCCATGCTTCCCATTTTTCTTTAAGTATATAGGACACTGCCATTGAGTCAGGGTCATGTTGTCCATAGAAAGAATCCTTGCTTTGAACAACTCCAACATGATAAGTATAATCAAAATCTTTGCTTGCTTTTATTAATGAATTAATTATTTCAATATCTGCAATTGCAGGGTATTCGATTGGTGCATATTCTTTACTTGTACCATCCATTCTTATTGCACCTTGTACAACGATTATATCTCCACTTTTTATATCTTTTCGGATTCCGCCACATGTTCCGACTCTAAGTAATGTTTTAGCTCCACATTTAACTAATTCCTCAGCAGCAATTGCAGTTGATGGTCCTCCAATACCTGTTGAACATACACTTACTTTTACTCCATTTAAATATCCTGTGTAAGTTATGTACTCTCTATTGTCTGCTATAAGTTTTGGTCTATCAAAGTATTTTGCAATCTTCTTGCATCTTTTAGGGTCTCCTGGAAGTAGAACATATTCTCCAATTTCTCCTGGTTTTACTTTGATGTGATACATTCTTCCCTCTTCATCTCTTAAATCCATAATATCACTTTTTATTAAAGTTCACTTGTAATTTCATTGTAAAATTTTGAGTTTTGGGAATCTATATTATCTATTTTCCATATATTCCATAAGATTTAAAAATCTAAATAATTTAGTGGAATTTACCTTCAGACTTTAATCTCTCATAATGGTCAATATCCCTATATTTAAAAATTTTTGCAGGATGTCCCCCTGCTATTGCATATTTTTCAATGTCACTTACAACCACGCTTCCGGCTTGAATAATGGCACCTTCACCAATATGAACTCCCCCAAGTATAATCACGCGATTTCCAATCCAAACATTATCATCAATTATGATTTCTTTTGATATTACTGTTGAATCATAAGGTATCGCATCACCCTCATAATTATGAAAATCTGTAATCATCATACAGTCAATACCTGAATGGAAATTTGATCCAATTGTTACATGTCCTTTTCCTTGAATTGTCATGCCATTAAAATTAACATTATCTTTAAGAGTTGTATTTGAATTAACAACACTTTTACCATTTACCTTAAGGTCCTTACCACATGATAAACAAGAGGCTTTAACATTATTAGTATATCTTTTTCTTTTAATTTCTACAATTTTATCAGTTAGTCCCATAGATATTCCTCAAAATTTTATTAATCATGTTTACTTTCTTTTTATAATTTAATTAATATTTTCATAAAAACTTTAAAAATTTGATTGATGTTTTTAGATTTTGTTTTATCTAATGGTGAAACATTTTATTTTGGGGTTTAAAATTAAAAGGAAGTATTAAATTAGGTGTTTTATTTTAATGTTTCATGTATTTAAAAGAAGTATTAAATTAAATATTTTTAAAAAATAAAAATATTTGCACTTTTAAAAGATTATAATAATTTTCTAAAGATTAGTTAAAATGTAAAGGTTTACAGGTTTTAAAAATAGTATAAAAAATTGGAGTTATTAAGTTTATAGATTAAACCTAATATAATTGGTCTCCAGTGTAAAGATTCTCCTCAGTATATACTCTAATAAGGGTATCTACAATATCCTCATACATTAATCTATATCCAATAGCTCCTTTGCCATCCTTCATATAAACATTGTTTAATGATGGGTCGCTTCCTTCAAAACTGTTGTTTTTGATATACCACATTCCATGGGGTGTGTAGATAAACAAACTTCCTCTGCCTTCTTCCCTTCCATTTTTAAAGCTGTCTTCTGGATCATAGATTTTAGATGAATGTATTGCAAGTCTGCTTAGGTCTTGTTTTGGCTGGGTTCCTCCCCTTATAAATAATGTGTTCAACCAGTCTAGGCATTGGTCTTTAAGCATCTGTTTCTTTTCAGGATCCTTAAATGCATCATCCACCTTCTTCCAACGTTTCTCAAGAGTGTCTGTTATTCCAAGAATTTCTTCAACTTTTGGAACATCCTTCTCAAGACATCTCCATCCGTCTGGACGACCTGTAATTTTAGTTGTTCCTGAGACAAAATCCTTTCTTCTAAATTCTCTAAAATAGGGTTTGACCTTTTCAAATTCTTCATCAGGAATCCTTTGATTTAATCCATATAGGTATCCATAGGCAATAGAATCGTATAGTTTTGTTTCCATCTTTAAAGGTTTTTCTTCAGACATGATTTTTCCCCTCAATAAACTCATATTTAATAAATTAATATATTCACATATATAAATATTTACTCGTTCTTGTTTTCTATAATTTAAAAGTTTAACTTTGTATCTAATTGGAACATTTAGTTGAGTATTGGGTTAGGAGTATGGCACATTTATGCACTGTATTTAAATTTATTTTAACTGGTGAACTGACGATTTTATTTAATAATTCATCAATAAAATAATCTTCATCATTTAGTGGACTATTTAATACAGCCACATCCTGATTTACAAATCCAACATAGGGTTCTATTGGACATTCTAAATTATTTTCCTTTAAGAAGTCTTCTAATTCATAGGACAATCTTAAAACCTTTTGTTTAATCCTATTGTTGTGTTCAAATCTGACTTTCTGGTTGGGATTAATGAATTTGGAGGTTATCGGATTTTCATCGGGAATCAATCTTTTATCGCTGTCCTTACCGAGAAGTGATATTAGTTCTTTAGTTTCATTTTCCTGTTTTATCCTATCTTTGTCTTCCTTTGCATCATACTTTTGTGATACAATGGTATAGATTCCGGTTGGTCCAACCACAACATGGTTTATTCCGTCATTGGATTCTGGAACCTTGACATAATATAGGACATAGAAGTTTTCAGGAAGTGTTAACAGTTTGGAACGGATGATTCTTCCCCTTTTTTCCTTTTCATCAAATGCCCTATTTTTCAGAAGTCCTACTGCAAATATTCCCATTCCTATAAATACAAAGATTAAACTGTAGGTCCTATTGGAACGTATTGTATCAAAAAAACCGAGAACCATTACTAAGGTACCGATTCCGATATAGATGTATGAGTAAGGTTCATTTGTCTCGTTAGGATCAGGTACGAGGTTCTGTTTTTTAATATTTTCCAAACTTTCAAGTGTCCTATCAGGGTTTAGAACATCACTTGAATAAAAAAAAGAATCATCAGATTGTCTATAATCTGGATTATTTATAAAAGAATGGTGTTGGTCAATCTGGGGTTTAAAATTATTGTCTTCGTTATTATGGCTCCTATCCCTAATATCCTTAAATTTGGAATTTCCCCAGTCTAGAAAACCTAATCTCTTTTTAGACTTTTCTTCTTTAGGTAATTTTAAATCATCGCCTACAATTTTGGATACATTATAAGATCCGTCAAAAATGTTATTTTTATTTTCAGAATTGTTTAATCTCCTAGACTTAATATCAGAGTTTCTATCTTTATAGGCAGTATTTCTGGAATTATTCACACTTGTGTTTATGTTATTGTAGTAGTTATTTTCGGTAGTGTTTAAGTTATTATTGAAGTTATATGTGTCCTTTCTATCCTTCATCAGATTATATAATTTGTATCTTTTATCCATGTTTTCCTTGAATGAACCTATTAAATATCCTCTAAGTTCATCATAGTCAAGGGAATCAGGAACCTCTAGTTTCTCAGCCTCAAAACTTTCCTCTTGTCTGGGATAAAGGGAAGGGTGTTTGCTATGTTCAACATTGTCCTCGTAACTTGTATAATTGTTAAGGTTCAAGTTATCGTTGTTTTCTTCATAGTCTGTATAAATCGCATCATCTGAAGGATTGCTGTTAATTTGATCTTTATCCTCTGTATAATATGTATCCTCAACAAAACCGTTATAGAATGCGTCATCTTCATTTTGATAAACTTCATCATTGCTGTGGTCTACATAGATATAATCGTCATCATAGTCTTCAGGCTCTTCCATAATCTCGTTTTCTAATTGGTTACTGAAGGTTTCTTCTTTGAAGTTACGTGGTTCCATATTTTTGTCAATATATTGGAGTCTGCCTCCGCAGCTGGTACACATGTAATCGTTGATGTTATCTGTCTTATCCAAACGATATTTGAGACCACAATCCTCACATTGGACCATGTTGTAGGTTTTTTCAAGAAAATCAGTATTGAATCGTTGGGTTCTACTATTTGATGGGATATTCTCATAATCGTCATCATACATTAAATCTCCAGCACAAATAGAACACTCATAGGTGTTAATGTCCTCATTGTCATCTATTTGGAAATTAGCACCACAATTTTTACAAACCACTACCTTCATTTTAATCCACGTATTCAACTTTTCAATTAAATTAGAAAATATTAGAAAATTACTAAATATTTTAAAATTTCTTATAAAATTAATAGAATTATATTACTTATATATTTTTATTATTATATATTTTTTATTCTATCTAACATTTGCTAAATTATAGTTTAAATCAGATTTATTCTATTCTATTTACTGAGGGTAATCTATAGCTTACATTAACTAATTTTTATTAAAAAATAATTTACTTGGTTTAAGTCATGCTATTTAAAAGATTAATCCTTAGTTTCCCTTAATCCTTTATGTCTATTTTGGATGCTTAATCTTAACTTTTTAATACGGGTTTAAAGTCTAGTTTTTCAAGGACTTTAAAAGATTGTTTTTAAGGTCATTTCTTAAATAATTCATGGATTATTTATTGTTCTCTGATATGACTTTAGAATAGATTTTAATTATCTTATCTAGAATCTTGTCCCAGTTATATTCTTCCTCTGTTAGTCTTCTACCTTCCATACCATATTTTTTCATAAGTTCCTCATCGGAAATTAATGTGTTGATGGCTTTAGATAGTGATCGTATATTATAGTCACAGCTTATTCCACAGTTTTCGTCAACCCATTCTGCGATATGGTTACATTTGGTTAATATTAAGGGTTTACATGAGGCCATGGCCTCGAGTCCACTTGTTGTAAACGATTCGTATTGTGATGGCATAATGAAGATATCGGAGTCTACAAGGGCTTTAAGCTTATCTTCCCTATAAAGGGGGCCTGTAAGAATTACCTTGTCATTGATATTGAACTTATCTATAAGCTTTTCAATCTCCTCTTCAAAACCGTTATCTGGACCTATAATGGCTAACTTAACATTGTCATCATTATAATTTTTAAGATAATCATTAAAGCCTTTTACAAGTAAATCCAAACCTTTTATTCGGTTCAATCTACCGATGAATATAAGCAGTTTCTCATCCTCAGATATCTTGTATTTATTTCTGAATTCCCCTTTTTTCGGAAGATTGTTATATTCCTCAAGATCTATTCCAAGGGGCACAATCTCAATATTTCTATCCTCCACATCCATTTTAAGGTATTGCTCCTTTTCGGTTTCTGTAAGTGCAAATACCCTTTTTGCATCATGAAGTATGTTAAATCCCCAAACTTTGTCAAATATGTTTTTAAGACCCTCCTTTTGAAAGAAAGGTAGAACGGATCCATGGGCTTGTAGGATATAGGGGATGTTATTTTCCACGGCATACTTATGGGCCAATATGGCAAGCGTATGTCTATGTTCATGTATATGGATGATATCAAAGTTCTTAATCTGCTTTTTAAGCTGACCCTTAAGTCCCCTAGGTGTGTCAATTGTAAATCTGTTTTTAAAGGAGTTTGAAATGTTTTTAAAGTAGTATACATGTATTCCGTCTACATCCACATCATAGTTATTCTCAAATACGAGTCTGTTGATACAGGTATCGGTTGTAAAGACATATACCTCATGACCTAATTCGACCTGTTTTTTAGCTATTTGATAGGACGCATTCACAACTCCTCCTGCAGCAAGGCATGGAACAAATGATGGTACAACATGTAAAATTCTCATAATTACTCCTCAGATTCTTTTATAAAGTACAATATTTCCTTCTTCTTTAATGATTTTATAGTGTTCTGAACTTATATTTTCGTTTTTACCTTCGGCTATATAGTAGTCTACATTGTTTTTTAGTAAAACCGTAGTGAAGTTTGATTGGTTTTTATAACTTGCGGTGTTATTTACATCCATTCTAAGATTAAATGCTATTCCACTCCAATCGTCTGCCCAGATTTCTTTATTCTTATAATCCTTGTCATAGTTTATTAACCAGTCGGTAACTGCTCTTTGATTGTCTGATGCCTCCATGATATCCTGTGGCATTCGATTATCAAATGTATGTGGGCTGTTTTCCCCAATGCAATATCCTGTGTATCCAAGTGATCCTATTATGAGTAACATGGGAATTAGAACTTTGATTGTATTCAGTGTTTTTTCTGAAATCTCAAGGTCTTTAAGTTTCATGTAAATCAAATACAATCCGAGAACAATCATATATGCAAGTACAGGTGTGAATGTAATTGCGTATCTGTCTGTTTTAATAATATGGTATGAATAGAATGTGATATTCACTAGTCCCCAGTATATAAACATGAAGTCTATTGCCATATACTTTAAATCGGCTTTTCTAATGAGTCTAAACAATGCAAGGACTGATACTGTAATTAATAATATGGAGGTATATAATGAGACCTTTGTAAAGCTTATGAAATAGAATATCAAAGGAATGATAAACAATATCACTTTTGCATAGAAATATTTGTCCCTCTTTTTTAAGATTTTTCCTCTATTGTACCTATTAAGTAATTGGTAAAGATATAAAATGATTCCAATTAAGATTATTGCCATGAATATATATGACAATATTGACGGATTGTTTCCAATCCATACTAGTTTATTAAACAGATATTTTCCAGGTTTAAATGAGTATGGAATCCATTTTCTGGTTCCAAGATACAATGGAATATTGTCCAGATAGTATAATACATTGTTTACGGTTGCTGCAGCTGTACTTGTTGATACGGCCTGGGATGCTGTAGGATTACTTGTTGCAGATATTGAGGATGACTGGCTAATGAAGAAAAATGGAATATTATATATTCTATATAATCCGAGAACAATGGCTAAACTAATAATCCCTGATAATATTCCCTTAAGTAATTTTCCTAAATGGTTATAGATATAATCTAATGGGTTTCCAGTAAAGAATATTAACATAATCATTGCAGGTAAGGTTAATATCACAGTATACCTTGTAAAGAATCCGAGTATTAAAACAGGAAA
This sequence comes from Methanobrevibacter sp. AbM4, assembly GCF_000404165.1. Lineage (NCBI taxonomy): Archaea > Methanobacteriati > Methanobacteriota > Methanobacteria > Methanobacteriales > Methanobacteriaceae > Methanobrevibacter > Methanobrevibacter sp. AbM4. The sequence goes on from NC_021355.1 coordinate 374,574, forward strand.
GGCAAGATAATAGTATTTCGGATTCTTGTATAATCCAAGTGCCATTAAATATATTGCCCAGATGGACATTGCAAGACCTGGAATATCAAGCATTCCCTTAGATACCCATGCAATGTTTATTGGAAATGTTAAAAGAACTATGGATCCTGTAAAACTTAGAAGTTCATTAAACCTTATACGTAAAAGACCATACATTCCAAGTGCTGTAAATATATAAAAAACACCTGATACAATAAGTATGGTTTTATCGGATACAAAGCCTAATCTAAAAAACAGTGAGGTTAAAAATGGAATAAGGGGGGACAATCCATGGTTTTTACTACTTCCACCAAGACCTGCAAATGCAAGGGCATTATTCAAGTAACTATAAACATCATGAATATAGTATACTCCCATCTTCATATCAATGTTTAAAAGGGTATAAAGAATTGTAGCGCTTATTGTAAGCAGAAGTATAATGCTGATTATATCCTTTTTATATTCTGTAAATTCCATTATTTACACCAATTTTAATAAATTAATTTTTTTAAGATTTAATAGGTAAATAGCTATTTTAACTATCCCATTAAATTCGATTTTTCATCATAATACATAAAATCTAGAGAAATCTTATAATTTTTTTAATAAAAACTCTTATAATTGTCAACTATGTCCTTTTTTCAATGGCTTTTTAGAAATTAGAATGATCCTAATGCGAATGCTATAAATGCAATGAACATTCCTATCTTGAGATTTCTTGAAACTTCACTACATGTTTCGCTGTTTTGGTCTTTTAAAATCTTATAGGAACTGTAGAAGAACAGTATCATCGCAAAGAATACAATTACAATATAGTAGATATTGAAGATGTGATATACATGAAGAAGAGGACATAATATTGTATCTATTATGGCTAGTCCTGCTGATAGATAAGCTGCAGATTTTTTACCATATGCTATGGGGAATGTTTTAGCTCCCTCCTCCTTATCTCCTTCAATATCCTCCATGTCCTTGACGATTTCCCTTGAAGTGGTCATAAGAAGTGCGAAGAATGCGAGAATTCCTGATATTATAACAATTAATGTGGTATGTGTTTCTGCACCAATTATGTCTCCTCCAAACAGGAAACATAATCCGGTCAAAAATCCAACGGAAAGATTTCCAACTAGCACTGTTGATTTAAGATTACGTGCATAGAAATATTCGAGTATACATGCACCGATTACAATTAGAACAGGACCAATATTCTGTGTCATATAACTTATAATTGCACCGATGATTATTGCAGATAAAAACAGTCCATATGAATAATATTTTGCAGTGTTTAATCCTATTCTTCCAGATGGAATAGGTCTTTCAGGTTTATTGATGCTGTCTATCTTTATATCGAAAACATCATTGATTGCATTTCCACCACCGAGTGCTAGGAAAGTTGCAGCCATACCTAAAATTAAAGGGAGACTATAGTTATGTCCTATAACACCCATAAGAATTACGGCAATAATTGCCATAATCGCGTTTCCAGGTCTTATAATTTCTAAATATGCATTCATCTAATCACATTTCTAAAGTTTTATAATTTAATGTTAATCTAATTTTTAAATATTATAGTCTATTAATTTTTTTATACTCTATTTTTCAATTATGATTAAATACTTAATTAGATATATTTAATTATGCTTTTTAGTAAAAATTTTTTAAGTAAACATTTTAGGATAAATCTTTTATTTAATTGTTTTTTGATTAATAAGAGAGTCTTTTTCTAGTTTATTATTTAAATTTTTATAAATATTCAATTTAAGTATTTAAATGGATATTTTTTAGGATCTTTGTATTTAGATTTATTGATTTATTTAAATTCATGTGAGGAAAATATGAAATCTAATTTAATGAAGAGTTTGAGAAGAAATCAGGATAAAATCTCCTTATCTTTTGTTATCGTATTTTTTGCAATAGTTACATTTCTTCTTGTATACATTAACTCCAACACAAATTTTTTAGGTAGATCTTATCGTGATGTGTATTTATATCTATCATTGGCTTTAAGATTTTCAGGTGTTCAATTTGCAGGATATGCTTATATAAACAATTTACCTCCCCTTGTGCCTTTCTTAACTTCACTTCTCTTTAGATTAGGTTTCGTGGATGTTTCAAGTATCTTTATAGTTTGCGGAATCTTCTACTTTATTGGAAATGTGTTTTTCTATAAACTTCTAAGAATTAGATTTAGAAATCCCTATGCCCTTGTTGGTGCGATTATCTATGGATGTTTAAGTATTAATTTACTTTGGGCTGCAAATGGTACTATCGACATTCCTTCAATTTCCTTATCTATTATTGCTTTATATGCTTTAATCATGGCTGTGGACAATAATCAAAAATACTTTTATCTGGCTTTCCCAGCATTGGTACTTGCATTTCTGGCTAAGTATACGGCATTGTTAATGGTTCCAGTAATGTTTCTGTATTATATCTTAAGGGTATTCTCCTGGAGGAAATTGAAGAATTATTGGAGGAATACTCTCGGGGGCATTGCATTTGGAATCATCACATCTTTACCCTATGTTGGATATGTCCTAGTTAATCATTATGCCTTCGGATTTTTAAGTCAATCCGGTGAGGTTGCAGGTGAGGTTGCAAAACAATCACAGCTTTCCCATCCCGTTGTTAATGATCTGGGATTCTATCTAACTCATGCTGTAAACTGTATAAGTAACTTAAGCATATTGTCATATATTGTCATATCTGTATTTCTTTTAGGATTGTTTTTAATCCTTTATAGGACTAGGAACATTCTAAAAGTTACCTATAATCAACAGTACATTCGTTTATTTAGACGTGATGTTCCATTGTCAATTATCTATAAACTGATAATTATTTGTATAGTTGCTTTGATTGCTGTATTTTTAACTGCAGGTAGATTCACAGTAGTTTTAAGTGAACTATTGTTATTTGGAATTGTTTATTTCATGGGAGTACTTTCCAATAAGGTTATAGGTAAATATAACCATATTCCACGTAAAAGAAAATATAAATATTTCAATTTTGATATTCTGATGTTTACATGGTTCTTTGCATATTTGGTATTCTTCACTTCACATGTTACTAAGGCGGATAGGTATTTTACAACTATTGCTCCTGGATTTACAGCTTTGGTAATCTTGGCGTTGTATGTTATGGTGAATACAAATAGAATTAGAAACATTTCCTTTGACCTTAAAGAAAACCATAGGAAGGATTATAATATAAGGTTATCCACTATAATCCTTTTGATATTTGGTTTGGTATTTGTTATATCTGCGGCATATTCTCTAAATGTGGATAAATATGATCCACTTGTAGATGATGAGCAAAACATGGCTAATTATTTAAGCAGTAATTATCCCGATTATGTAAATACGGTAATTGGTGCTAATAGGGCTCCAATATATGTATGGTATTTACATAAGGAAATAAAACCTATAACTATATCAAATAACTCTACTATATTGGATTATAATCTTAAAAAATATAATACGACCTATTATATTGGAAATGACTCTAGTTTGGATGTTAATAATTATAACAAGATTATAAACTATGGTAATGTAACATTATATAAAAAATCAGAGGATCTAAATTAATTTAACCTTTTATTCTATTTTTTCCTTTTTTTAATATTTTTTAAAAAAATAGCTATTTTTTTTATTGTTTGCATTGAATCTTCTTATTGTTGTTGAATTTTTAAAAATAGTTTTTTTTAGATAGTGTTTTTAAGAACAATTTAATTTCCAGTATTTATTTTATATTTTATTAAAAAGAGATTGTTTTAAGTATTCGTCAGAACAGCTTATTATAATTTATTTTAAATAGATAATTTCAAGCACTCATTAAAAAAACAGTTTATTTTGGTATCTATTTAAAAAATAGTTCATAATATTGATTTTAAAAACAGCTATATTTTAAGTTTCATTAAAAAAAGTTAAAGATAGTCTTAAGTTAAATTATCTGTCATTCTTCTTAAGACTTTTTATAATATCCTCAACATAATACTCACTACTTGTAGAGGATATTACATACTTAATTCCGTTTTTACTAAATTGATAATCGGTTTCACCCTGTTCATTGTAATTTTCATTTGTTGTTTCAATAACTAAAACAGGAATTCCGCTCATGGTTATGTTATACTCGTCCTCAATAATATAATCCTGAAAATCGCTTTCAGTTAAGGTGGTATTTTCCATAATTGTAATTGATCCATCACCGTCATAGGTCTTTAAGGTTACAATATTGTTATTTTTATTGTTAGAATCATCAACTGTAGTACCTTCAGGTAATTGGAAGTTACTGTTTTCTAATGTTACAGTATTGCTTGTTTGAACCTGGAGTGCATGAAGACCTACAATAAACCCTGAGATAACCAGTATTAAACATAAGATAAAAAGCATATTCTTTATCTTTCTAGATTTGGGATCTTGAGGTTTCTTTTTAATCTCCTCATCATTAATATATAAGTCTTCCTTAGTCATTTTACACACGGTTTTTTAAATTATATATAAACTATTTTTTATATATTTCAATTAATATTATTTATAATTTCTTTAATTAATTACTAATCCTGTTCAGTATTTTAGCAAATTTCCTTGTCATGTTTTCCGTTGTATATTCCTTAATCTTCTCGTTTCCAGGATATTCTATTTTTCCATTTTTTATAAATTCATTATAATATTTAAGAAAGGCTTCCTTACATTCTTTGACATTGTCTGTATGGTATCCCATATTTGTCTGGTTAATAATATGTTTTAAACAGCCTTCTTTATATCCTATGGATATTACAGGTTTTTGAAGCCCCATATATTCAAAAACTTTTCCCGGAATGAATATTGCCTCTTTAGGATTATTCCATGAAATTAAAAGAAGTATGTCACTTTCCTTTTCCTTTTCAAGTACCTTGTCATGGTCTATAAATCCGTGGATATTGATTATGTCCTCAAGGTTGTATGATTTTGCAATATCCAGTATATTTCCACTATCTCCATAGAAATTAATTGCAATCCTGTTTTTGTCTATTTTGCCCTCATTGTCCAATTCTTCTATTGATTTAAAAAGAATTTGGGGATCCCTTTTACCTTCATATAATTTACCTGCATAGGTGATATTTAATCTGTCTCCTTTTGGTTTAATGTTTTCAAGACCCTTAAATTCTTCCATGTCATACCCGTTTTCTATTGAATAAATTTCCTTTTCCGGATGTAATGACTGCAATATGTTTTTGGATAATGGGCTTGTTACGGTTAATATGTCCGTGTCCTGAAACATTTCCCTCTCTAATTTCATTTCAAAGTGTCTTCTTATAAAATTATGATTTACATATGGGTTTTCATTCCATAAGTCCCTTAAATCAGCAATCCATGGAATGTTATATTGTTGATGTAGGTCTTTAGCTATTTGATGACAGGTTACAGGCCATGATGAGGATATTATCCCGTCAATTTCATTTTCACTAATGACCTTTTTTGATGCCTCCATTGCCGGTTTATACCAATATTTCATTCCATCAGGATATGCAAATATTTCCCCTGCAATGTGTATCATCTTTTGTGTAAGCTTATTTGTATGAGTATTTACAGTCAAATTATTGTTGTCATTTGTAGAGCTGTTTGTTTTTTTGTTTGACTTTAAAAAACCTGTATATTTATCTAACATGTCAACATAATCTGTTTCAATGATTTCTATATCTGGAAGTTCAGTTTTATTTATACCTGCATCTAATCCATTAATCTTTGGTGTAATTATGATGGGCATCCATCCATATTTGGGCAGATATCTTCCAAGATTTCTTAATCTTTTAGATGCTATCTCATTTTTCTGATTAAAATAGAATGTAATAAATAAAACTTTCTTCATTTTTTTAACCTTTTGATTTTTTTAATCTTATTAACAAAGTTTAAAAACAACTTAATATAAACCTATATGTAATATATTTATCAATAGTTATTTATTTGTTGATATATTATATTTAATAAATCAAACTAAACTTTATCATTTTATTTACTATTAACATAGGGTGTTATTTTGACAGAAAAGATAAAAATTGCTATAGTTGGAATTGGTAACTGTGCTAGCTCACTTATCCAAGGAATCCATTATTATGCAGATAAAAATGAAGAAGATTCAATAGGTTTAATGCATTGGGAAATTGATGGTTATAAACCATCTGATATCGAAGTAGTCGCTGCTTTTGATGTTGATAAAAGAAAAGTTGGCCAAACAGTAGATAAAGCTATTTTTGCAAAACCTAATTGTACAACAGTCTTCCAGAAGGATATTCCTGAAACTGATGTTAAAGTTTCAATGGGTAAAGTATTGGATGGTGTTGCTCCTCACATGGCTAATTTTGAGGAGGATTTAACTTTCGTTGTATCTGATGAAAAGGAACCGGAACTTGAAGATGTTGTTAAGATCTTAAAAGATAGTGGGGCGGAAATGCTTTTAAATTACCTTCCAGTAGGATCTCAGAAGGCTACTGAATTCTATGCTCAGGCTTGTTTAGATGCAGGAATCGCATTCATCAATTGTATGCCTGTATTTATTGTAAGTAATCCTGAATGGGAAGCAAAATTCAGAGAAAAAGGTATTCCTGCAATTGGTGATGATATTAAAGCACAACTTGGAGCTACTATTACTCACAGGACCTTAACTAACTTATTTAAAAATCGTGGTGTTAAATTAGATAGAACATATCAATTAAACACTGGTGGAAACACTGACTTTATGAATATGTTAAACAGAGACAGACTTGCTTCTAAAAGGGAATCTAAAACCGAGGCTGTTCAATCTGTTGCTGGAGAAAGACTTGACCCTCATGATATTCACATAGGTCCAAGTGATTATGTTGCATGGCAGAAAGATAATAAACTTTGTTTCTTAAGAATGGAAGGTAGGGAATTTGGTGATGTTCCAATGAATATCGAACTTAGATTAAGTGTTGAGGATTCTCCAAATTCTGCAGGATGTGTAATTGACGCTGTCCGTGTTTGTAAATTAGCTTTAAAACGTGGTATTGGAGGTCAATTAACTTCAATTTCATCTTATCTTATGAAACATCCTCCTGTTCAATATACAGATGATGAGGCATTTGAAAAATCAAATCTCTTCATCGAGGGAAAAATAGATAGGTAACTTGTTTTATCTATCTTTTTATTTTTTTAAAACGGTTTTTACTTGTTTTTGATTGAACTTTGTCTGATATTTTCTGGTTTGTTTTAATTTAGAAATAGCTTTTTATTTATTTTAAATTGAACTTTATATGATACTTTTTACTTTGTTTTAATTTAGAAATAGCTTTTTTTTAGTTTATTTGTTTAGAACTAAAAATCAATGAATATTCTCATTTCGTCTATTTTCTCAGTTGGTGTCCTTTTAACCTTAAAATTCTTTTAGTTTTTAGTTATGCCTAATTTTCATCTGTTTTTTAAAGTTCTATTTAACTATTCTTAAAACTTTTATAAATATTCTAAAATAATCATATTATTTGTATATTTCGTTCATTTGTACAATTTTATGTTTTTTCTGGATTATCCTTACAAATTTAATATGGGATTAAAATAGTTAAGTTTTATTAATATAAAAAACAATATATAATTATTTAGTGAAAAATTTATATTTAAATTAAAGATTATGAATATATTAAATAGATTTATTTGATTAGATATTTTTCTTTAATTTGGATTAACTTTATTATTGTATAATTTTAGTTTAATGTTGATATTAAATCCTTATTTTAACAATAAGGTAATATTATTACGGGAATGGTGTATTTTTATGAAAACTACAAAAATTACTGAGACCGCTTTAAGGGATGCTCACCAATCACTATTAGCAACTCGTATGAGAACACGAGATATGATTCCTATTGTAGAAGAGTTAGATCAAATAGGTTATTTTTCTTTAGAAGCTTGGGGAGGAGCTACATTTGATACATGTATCCGTTACTTAAATGAGGATCCGTGGGGAAGATTGAGACAAATCAAAGAAAAAGCTACTAAAACTCCTATCCAAATGCTTTTAAGAGGTCAAAATCTTTTAGGTTATAAAAACTATCCTGATGATGTTGTAACCGCATTTGTTGAAAAATCCTATGAAAATGGTGTTGATATATTTAGGATTTTTGATGCTTTAAATGATGTACGTAATATGGAACAATCTATTAAAGTCGCTAAAGCTCAAGGGGCTCACGTTCAAGGAACTATTAGTTATACTATTAGTCCTGTTCATACAATCGACTCCTATGTGGATTTCGCTAAAAAACTTGAGGAACTTGATTGTGATTCCATTTGTATTAAAGATATGGCTGGATTAATCACTCCACAATCTGCATATGAGCTTGTTTCAAAACTTAAAGAAGAAACCGATTTGCTTGTAGATTTACATTGTCATTGTACCAGTGGAATGGCACCGGTTACATATTATGCTGCATGTGAGGCAGGTGTCGATATTTTAGATACTGCAATATCACCATTAGCATGGGGAACTTCCCAACCACCTACAGAAAGTATTGTAGCAGCACTTGCAGGAACTCCATTTGATACAAAATTAGATCTTAAATTACTCAATACTATTAAAGAGTATTTCAATGACATGAGGGAGAAATACGGATCTATCCTTGATCCTATTGCTGAACAAATCGATACTGATGTTTTATTATATCAAATCCCTGGTGGAATGTTATCTAACCTTGTATCTCAATTAAAAGAACAAAATGCACTTGACAGATATCAAGATGTATTAGAGGAAATGCCTAGAACAAGGAAGGATATGGGTTACCCACCTCTTGTAACACCTACCAGTCAGATTGTAGGTATTCAATCTGTAATGAATGTTCTTGGTGGTAAAAGATATAAAATGGTATCAAACGAAATTAAAGATTATATGAGGGGAATGTATGGACGTCCTCCTGCTAAAGTTAATGATAAAATCTACAGGAAAATATTAGGTGATGAGAAACCTATCGATTGCAGACCTGCAGATTTACTTGAACCTGAACTTGAAAAGTATAAAAAATTAGGTGAAGAGGAAGGTATCGTTAAAAAACCTGAGGATGTTCTAACCTTAGCATTATATCCTGAGGTAGGTGCTAAATTCCTAAGGGGAGATGCTGAAGAGGAAGAGCTTAAACCTAAAGCACAACTTTCCGATAACACTACAGCTATCCCAACAGAATATAGTGTTGAGGTAGATGGGGACATGTTTGATGTCAAGATTTTACCTACTGGATACTTCCAAATTGAGGATTCAGACAAACGTCCTTTTTCACCAGTTGAAGGGGCAATTACCTCACCTATGCAGGGTATGGTTTTAAATATCAAAGTCCAGGTTGGAGATAAAGTCACTAAAGGTTCAACAGTCGCTGTTTTAGAGGCTATGAAAATGGAAAATGATATTCAGGCCGATAAAGATGGTGTTGTAAAAGAGATATATGTTGAAAAAGGTGATGCAGTCTCTGCTGGAGATGCTATAATGGTCATCGAATAGATGGCTTATCTTTTTTTTCTTTTTCTACTATTTTTTTTATAATCTTGGATTTTTTATAATTATTTTCTGAGGGAGTATAATGGATGATGAGAAATGGGCCGTTAAAGGACCTCTTGAATTACATGAGGCAGAATGGGCTGATAAATTTGCCCGTGCATCTGGTATAATCTATGAATTAAACAATCTTCACCCTTCTGAAGTTGATAAGAAACACCGATTGTTAAATGACTTATTTGGACATATCGGTGAGAAAACAGAAGTTCTATTACCATTTAGTTGTAATGTGGGATCAAACATTAAAATAGGAAAGGGATCCTTTATCAATGCAGGATGCACATTTTTGGATACAGATTCAATTGAAATTGGAGACTATACTCTGTTAGCTACAAATGTTACGGTTATCTGTGCTGACCATCCAGTATCTACCCGTGAGCGTATATTGCCTGTTGATGATGATTTGGAAGATGAAGATTATTCATATATTGATGATAAAGGTAACTTTGATGATTCAATAGAATATACTTTCCTCAATACTAAAAAACCAGTGAAGATAGGTAATAGGTCCTGGATTGGTGCCAATACAATTATATTGCCTGGTGTTACTATTGGTGATAATACTGTAATTGGTGCAGGTAGTATTGTAACTAAAGATATTCCATCTAATGTTATTGCAGTAGGTTCTCCTGCTCGTGTAATAAGAAAAAATAAATAATTTTTTTTAATTTTTAATTAACTATTCTATTTTTGAATTTAATAATTCAAAAAAGAATAAACCTAAGAATATTATTGATTAAAACCTTTTTTAAAATTAGAGTTAAGAGTATTAATTAAATATCTTAATTTATATTCCTATTGTTTATTCTTTTGTTATATGCTAATTTTTATAAATTTTTTACTTAGTAAAATCTATATTTCTAAGTAATATTCTAATTTCTTAGTTAGTTTTAAATACTTTTTAAATTTAAATAATATTGTTAATTGATGAGGTTTTAGATATGCCAATTATTACAACAATTTCAAGTAAAAATCAGACATCTGTTCCCTCAGCCATTAGGAAGAAATTCGATTTAAAACCGGCTGACAAGTTAGAATGGATTGTTAAAGATGATGAGATTATAATCAAGAAGATTACTCCCTTAAGTTTTGAGGACATGAAAGGAAGATATGCAACTGAGGAATCTTCTTTTAACTGGATTGAACTTAAGAAAAAGATTGAAAGAGGAGAATAAAATGATTTTTCTAGATAGCTCTTTCTTAATTGCTTTCTTCTTAAGAACCAATTCAAACTATGAAAGGGCAAGTGAGATATTTGAATCTACTATTAAGGATGAAACATTTCTAATAAGCCACCATGTTTTATCTGAAATAATTACAATGGTTGGTCGTAAAATAGATTCAAAAGCATCATTTGAGGTATACAACTTTTTAATCTATTCCTGTAAGGTTCATACAGAAAGCTCTAAAGATTACAATAAGGCTATAAATCTATTCGTCCAATATGATGGTGATCTGTCATTTGTGGACTGTTTAAATCTAGCTATCATGGAGTCTAGAAACATTTCTAAAATAGCATCGTTTGATGATAACTTTGATATGGTTAAGGATATTGAAAGGATCCATTAATTGCAATGGATTTAAATTGAATCAATTTCCAGATTTTTTAATAATCAACTAAAGCTATTAGATATTTATAATTTTTTTTAAAATAATCAGTAAGTCATTTGTGGTGAATATGCATCTATTATTAAATTCTATAAAATGCTCTGCATGTGGAAAATGTGCAAGTGTATGTATTCGAGATAACTTAAAACTAGTGGGAGATCACATTGAGGAGACAGGTGGAAACTGTTTTGATTGTGGTCAATGTATGGCGGTATGTAAGGAAGATGCTATAAGGTTGAAAGTATATGAAAACCAGGAAGATAGGATTGAGGATTATAATCCTAAAGAGATTCCATTTTCCTATGATGAGTATATTCAGTTTTTAAAACAGAGAAGGTCATGCAGATGGTTTACAAGAAAGGAAGTTTCAAAAGAGGAATATAAAAAGCTTTTTGAGGCAGCTTATTATTCCCCCTCAGCTCAGAATATGCAGGATGTGGAATTTCTAGTGGTTAAGGACAATCTTCAAGAATTTCTGGAACATGTTTACAGTATTATTAAGGTGGAAGAAGATGAATTTCCAAGAATTGCCCAATTTGGTGATTATCTAAAACATCCCGACAATTATAAAAATAATCCTTTTTTATGGGAAGGTAAGGAGTTAATTTTAACCTTCTCTAATAATATTATGGACGGTATAATTGCAAGTACAAGGGTTGAACTTGCTGCATATACCTTGGGTCTAGGGGGATTCTATTCCTTGTTCCTTTCAAAAGCAGATTCAATTGACCATGATAAGCTTATGGAATTCTTCCCACAGATTGATTCAGGTAAACATATGTCTTCCGTTTTTGTAATTGGTCATCCAAGAACAAGGTTTTTAAGAACGATACCTCATAAAAAGATTAGATTTGATTATTATTAATTAATCTATATACCTTTGATTTAACTAACAGATTAAGTTTTAGATTGAAAATCATGGCATCATAAAATACATATCTTTATTCTAATTTATTTTTTTATTATAATCTAAATCTGAATAGACCGGAATTTAATTATTTTATTTTTTTTATTATAATCTAAATCTGGATGGGTTTGGAATTTAATTATTTTTTTCTTATTCGTGATCTAAGTTTGGATAAGTTCAGGATTTAATTATTTTATTTTTTATCTAAGATTTAAATCTGAATAAGTTCAGAATTTAAGATTCCCTTATTGCAATTGGGACAGAATTTTAATTGGCTTAATTCTAATGTTTTGTTATTACATCTTGGACATTGGTTGTTGGTAGAATCAATCTTATCAAATAAAATCTCCCTTTTTTCATTTAATGCAAATATTACCTTATTTAGTTTATTTGTAGATAGTTCGTTAATCAAACTTCTGGTTTCTTTTAAATCGAGTCCACTTTTATTCTTATTAATTATATAAAATTTTACTAGTTTATTGCAATGTTTACAATATCTGCTAATTAGCCTTCCAGTAATTGGAGATTTTTTAACAGCTATCTTGTTTTCCTCATGTAAAATACCACTTGCAATACATTCGTCAATATAATCTAATTTATCATCAATGTAGAAGATTATATCGTCAAGGTCCCAATAATCCCAATTACAGCTATTGCAGCTATATCTTATACCAGTTCCCATATTACCACTAAATCTATATAAAATTCTTTAAAAAATTATTATCATTTATATGATATTTCTAATCTTTTATATATAGATTTAAGAAAATTTGAAAAAATGGTTCAATAATATTAAGTTTAATATTGGATTTGATTTTAAAATATGGATTTAAAAATATTATGGAGATTTAAAATTTATCTCTAAATGGTTTAAAATAAAATGTTTAAAAAAAAGTAGTTGGTATTGAATAATAGAATTATTACAATTAGATTAATCTTTTACTACAATTTCATCTAATTTCAATTCATTGCCGCATTTAGGACATAGACTATCATCGGATATCCAAGTTAGGACTTTACCGCATTTTGGACAGATGTCCTCATTATTGTCTCTTGAACGATCATCTTGCCAGAAGTAAATCCTGTATAATTCGTCTTCAGATGCAGCATCTATCTTTTCTCTGATTTTATCATTTGTTAGGCTGGTGTAGTTATCCCTATCTGTTATGATGTATACCCTGACAGTATCATCACATTCCCTACAATATGCCTCATCTATCCTTCCGGATAGTGAGGATTTTCCTGCCTTTTCAAGTGATGACTTTGTCACTTGTTCGATAGTAATCTTTTCTAAGTCATCATCGAAGTAAAAGATTAGATCCTTGTATTCGAATTCAAATGAACAATTTTTACAGGTATATTTATCAATTAGTGCCATGTTATCATCCCTTTTAATTTTCGTATTCTGTTAAGTCTTCAATTCCACTTTGTTTAAATCCTCTTTTACGTCTCATACATGATTCACAGACTCCGCAATGTTTATCATGTCCTGTATAACAAGAGTAACTTAATTCCATTGGACAGTTATTTTTATTACCTAATTTCACAATTTCATCTTTATTTAAATCTATTGCAGGTGCCACAACCTCTAAATCTTCCGGTGAACCAATATTCAACAGATTATTAAAAGCATCTAAGAATTCCTTTGAGTTATCTGGAAAGGTATTTGCCTCTTCCAAGTCCCAGCCTACAATAATTTTACTGGCACCAACACTTTCAGCAAATGATGTTGCAATTGCCGTAAAAACAATGTTCCTTCCTGGAACCCAAACAGCATTGGCCGTTTTTTGTGCCTCGTCCAGATTGTCTAAATCCTCATCAGAGGGATTTGGAATATCATTGTCACTGTTAAGTGCGGAATCACTAATGTCTCCAAGCCATTTAAGGTCAATAACTGTATGGGGTATGTTATAATGGTTACAAATATTTTTTGCAGCTTTGATTTCTTGTTTAATTGCTTTTTGGCCATAATCAAAGGTTACAGCTTCTATGTCATAATCATTAACATAACAACTCATTGCCACTGTGGAATCAAGTCCTCCAGATAAAACTGCTATTGCTTTTTCTCTCATATTATCACTTTAATTGTTGTTTTTTAAATATTCTCTAACTTTTATATTGGCTATTTCACGTACTTCTGTTAAACTTAAACCAGTTTCTTTGGCTATTTTTTTAGTGTCTTCAAATTCTGCTCTTTTTGAAATTATTCTGCCATTATGGTATCCGATTTTAAAGTTAATCTTATATTCCTTATTATTGATTTCAACAGGTATCTTTATGAATTTTCTTGAGGCTGTGCCTCTATGTGTTTTAGGGGATATTCTTATTCCTAAAGTTCCAGTCTCTTCAAATAATACATTAAGTAGGTTTTCTATTTGTTCGTCCTTGCATATTACCTGGATAAGTTGGCCTGGTCTGTTTTTCTTCATGAATATTGGAATCATTATGACGTCTCTTGCACCTGCATCTAATAATCTGTCATATAGATATCCAAGTTCCTCGCCACTTAAATGATCCACATTCGTCTCAAGTACATTTATTTCTGATTTTTTCTTGGTATCCTCGGTTTTTATGATTCTTAAGACATTAGGATGTTTGAAGTCTTTAGAACCTGCCCCATATCCTATGGATTCGGCTTTTATATTTGGAATAAAATCAAGATATTCGTCACATAAGACCCTGTAAAGAGCGCATCCTGTTGGTGTTGCAAGTTCAGAGTCAACAGGTCCCCCCATAAATTTAATGCCCTTTAAGATCTCACAGGTTGCAGGTGCGGGAATACTTACAATTCCATGTGCAGTATTTGCCCTTCCACCACCTACGGATATTGGAAGACCTATGATCTTCTCTTTATTTAATCCTAACAGGTAAAAGCCATAAACGGTTCCAATAACATCACACACAGCATCTGCGGCACCCACTTCATGAAAATGAATCTCATCAAGTGATTTTCCATGAACCTTACTTTCTGCCAAAGCAATTACTTTAAAAACTTCTTTTGATTTGGTTATTACCTCATCAGGTAAAACATCATTTAATTTATCAATCTTTTCAATCAATCCTTTATAATGGGTTCCATGGTTATGGGGGTGTTTTGAATCTAAGGTTTTTACACTGCAGAATGTAGAATCAATTCCTGATTTGTTAATTTTGGAGATAGTGGTTTCCACTCCTCCAAAATCCTTAGATGCCATTTCAGTTATTTCCTTAATTTTGTTCTTGTCTGCTCCTAAATCTACTAATGCACCAATAAGCATGTTTCCAGAAATACCTGAACCTTGCGGGTCTATTATAATCGTCATATTATCCCTTTTTTATTAATTAATAATCCTATTAAATTGGTTTTATTAATTGTCCTTTTTGAAATTACAAATATATTTATATGGTTATATATAATAAATTCTTACTAATTTTTTAATAAATCTCAATGATTGATATTTAAATATAATAAATATTTAAATAAACTATATTATAATAATTTAATTAATTAGTTATTTTTATAATTGGTGTGGATTATGAAATTAGATAAGAAAAACAAAATTCAAGATAATATTCAATTGTATCATGACAAAAACGGATTAAACATTTATAATCCCGATTTTTTCTTAACTTTCAGTGATTTTAATATAAGTGATGGGATAGATATAATTGAAAATATTCTCATTCTTAAAAATGATGTAATAAGTCTTAAAAATACTGATAAAGTTTTTGAAAGTATTGAGAAATTCATGGCTTCAAACAATATAGAAGGTAGTTATATCTTCCATAATTTTGACAATATTGAATATTTTGTAAATACCTATGGTGATATCTCAGTTGTTACAGTGGTTAATAATGACGTTGAGATTGAGGATTTTTACGGTAACCTTAAGGTGGCAAATTCTAAAAAGGGTTTTATGGATGCTAAAATAGATTTTGGTCAAATTGTAATTATAAATAAAGCATTATCTCCAAAACTTCTAATTAAATTACATACTGTGGCTGTAAAGGAAAGAGTCAGGTTTTTTGATTCTCTAAATCTTCCATTGCATATTGACAATATTGTCGGAACTGACGACTTTCTTGTACTTGCATCAAATATGCCGAAAAACGATTTAGATGATGATGAAAAACAATTTGGTGTGGATATCACTCAGATGACCTATGATGACTCTGAGATAGATTTGGACGAACTTCTTGAAAGGGTTCAGGATGCTGTTTCTATTGCACTTGAGGATGCATTTAAAAAGGTAGGTCTAAGTTTCGGTATTTTGGATTATTTTGTTGCTGAAGGTATTCAAATATCCGATTTAACTGATGCTGCAATGGAATTAGTCGAAGGTGTTGATATAACTGATGAGCTTAGGGAAAAATTCGAGATACAACTATATAAATCCCTTGAAGATATTAATGTAATTGCACTTTTAATGGCGGCTATTAGGACCGAGTATGATTTCGAAAATAATCTTGTAAGGGAAGTGGATATATCAGATGATCCTGCATATCTTTATACCGATGAGGTTTTAGGTCTTTCTATTGCTAATCATATAGCAGGCACTAAAGCAAGATTTAATTTTGTACGTTACGATCAAGCAAAACCTGGTATACTGTATGGTTTAGGTCCAATGTTAGATGACATTATTGGAGGACTAATAGCTGGTGTGATGAGTAAGATTTTTGAGGAATCTTAATCTATACTTTTCATTTTTAAAATCCAATAGATTTTAGTATTATTTTTAAAATTGGGATATAATTAAATATTTTTAATCTTAAACTTTATTATAAATTATTTTTATAATAATTAGATACGCTTTTATTAATTATTGGTATTTGGACTATTTTGTGGTATTTATAGTTTATTTTAAAGCACAATTTCAACTGTAAACATCGATTTTTTATTTAAAAATATACTTGTGGTTTTATTCTAATTTAAACCCCTTTTTCAAGTGTAAAATTTATTTTCAGAGGGTTTAACTGTTTATTTTCAATTTTTCCATTATTTTTTAATCGATTTTTTCATATTTTCAAACTATATTTTTGTCTATTGTTTTTAGATTTTTTTTATAAATATTTGTATTTTTAATTGAATTTTTATCTGTTTTGTATAGTTTCACTGATTATGTGATTTTACTTATAAATTTCTTGATTATCTAATTTTTATAATGAATATTTGTTTTTTAAAAAATTCTTATTCTGTTCAATACTTACTTAAATATTTGTTTTAAAAATCACATGTTTTTTAATTAAACTTATAAAAATGTTTACACTTGAAACTTATCTTTCAATATTGTTAATTAAATAGATTCAACTTTGAAATTTTCTATTTTTAATTTGGTGGTTTCATTTAGTTTTTAACTGGGAGTTTCTATTTTTAATTTGGTGGTTTCATTTAGTTTTTAACTGGGAGTTTCTATTTTTAATTTGGTGGTTTCATTTAGTTTTTAACTGGGAGTTTCTGTTTTTAGTTTGGTGGTTTCATTTAGTTTTTAACTGGGAGTTTCTGTTTTTAGTTTGGTGGTTTCATTTAGTTTTTAACTGGGAGTTTCTGTTTTTAGTTTGGTGGTTTTCATTTAGTTTTTAACTGGGAGTTTCTGTTTTTAGTTTGGTGGTTTTCATTTAGTTTTTAACTGGGAGTTTCTGTTTTTAGTTTGGTGGTTTTCATTTAGTTTTTAACTGGGAGTTTCTATTTTTTAATTTAATATTCCAATTAATTTTAGTTTTAAAATTTTTTAAATTATCTAAATTTCATATTATTAAAATGTATTTTACATATTTATATTAATAATAAATTATTAAAATGAAATTGAATAAAAAATTAATTTTATCAAATTGGATTTTATTAAGAAAAAGTATTTGTGTGGTGTTATAATACCAGTTGAGGATAAACCTAATAATGAGGATTTAAGTAAAAACAAGGATGAATATTTTGACGATGAAAGGGAAAACAGTTCTTTTTTCCGTTCTTTGGCAGGTCTTGTAACATTTTCAACCATTATACCTTTGGGTGTATATACCTCAATAGAATCAGTTGTAAGTTTAACCTGGCTATGGCCATTACTTAATGCTTTTATAGGTCTTTTAGGTGTAATGATTGCATATTTCCTATTGTATTACATACATTTTTCAAGCCCTCTTATAGCCATTATTGTGTATGCATTCTTTTTAATTATCATGGGATATAATCATCTTGATGGTCTTTTGGATTTTGCAGATGGTGTAATGGTACATGGTGGTTATGATAAGAAGATTAGTGTGATGAGAGATCCGATTGTTGGTACTGGAGGTATTGCTACATTTGCTATAGTTTCTCTAATGACTGTTGCAGCGTTAATTAGTATCATTAATTATCGGGCTTTATGGGCAATACTTATTGGGGAGATGTCTGCTAAGATTGCTTTATGTACTGTTTGTGTAAGTTCTAAACCGTCAAACTCAGGTATCGGTAAATATTTTGTTGAGAATATGCCTATTCCAAATTATGTTGCATCCTTATTAATAGGATTTATTATAGGATACTATTTACTTGGATATATTGGTGTTTTCGGTGTAATCGGTGGAATGTTTGGTGGTGGAATAGTCTCCCTAATTGCAAAACGTAATTTTGGTGTTGCAACTGGTGATGTGTTAGGGGCATCTAATGAGATTGGAAGACTTTTCTCATTATTGTTCCTGGTAATTGGGTTAAGTTTATTTTAATCAATTTCCAGTTTTATTTTTAATTTCTTTTTTTAGCTCTTTTTATTTTATCAAGTATCTTTTCTTATTCAAATTCTTTTTAACTTGATTTTGTTTGGTATTTTTTATTATCTAAATTGTTTTTTTAGTTTTTTGGTTTATTAGCTGTTGTTTTTCTATTCAAACTCTTTTTTTTAAGTTAATTTTATCAGATATTGCTTATTTATCGGAATTTTTTAGAATATTATTAAACTCCTCTAGATTGAATGAATTTCCTTTATTTTTAGATGGAATATACTTTTTAATATATGGTTTGTTGGTTTTGGATGTTTCTAAATCAGTTAGATAATCTAGAAAATTGTTGATTTCATAGATAATATTGATTATTTCCTCTCTGGAATTGGGATATTCAAGTTTTAGAAAAGGGATATTCTCTTTTCTAATCAGATGTTCCATTAAACGTCTTGTATTTACACATCCATTTCCACCAAATAGGATTAATTCATTTAATGTATTATACATATGATTGTTGCTATTTCCGCTTAACATTATAACTGCATCGGCCTCCTCAATGATAGGGCCATGTACAGACATTCTTCCAAGAACACCTGAGGGCAATTCTATTCCACTATATTTTATGCCTCTGGTAGGTTTTAAATCAGGCATATAATCTATGGATTTTTCAGAGCTTTTATTAAGGTCTCCTTTTTTAATTTCCTTGTTCTGTTTTTGAAAATCCTTCTCTTTTTGTATATCATTATAATGTGATAATAATTGGTGGTTAGATTTGTTTACCTGGTTTATTAATATCATTGCACTATCTGGTATAACTGCTACTTTCACATTATCACAATCATTAACATTTTAATCTATTTTTTAAAGTTTAATTAAAAAACTTTAAACATTTGAAATAATATATATATTTAATTGTATATTAAATTAATAAACTGAAAATTTATAAGATTTTTATTAATTTTGCTTTAATTTAAATTAGGTTCTATTTTTAATAACGATAAATAAAATTTAGGATTTATTTAATTAACTTTATTCGAGATGTTTATTTATGAAAGTTCATGTTTTAAGATTAGATCATAGGATAGGTAGAGATACACGTATAACTACTCATGTTTGTTTAACGGCCCGTGCTTTCGGTGCTGATAAGGTTTGGTTAAGTGGTGAGGAAGACACTCACCTAATGGATACTGTCATGGATATTGTGGATCGCTGGGGTGGAAACTTCCATGTGGAATATGTTAAAAACTATTTAAGCCTTATTAAACATTGGCAGAGTGTAGGCGGAAGAATAGTTCACCTTACAATGTATGGGGAACAGGCAAATGAAATTATAGATGAAGTTAAAGAATGTGGCAGGGATATCCTAATTATTGTCGGGGGGAGTAAAGTACCTTCTAAAGTATATAAAAATGCTACATGGAATGTTTCTGTAACGAATCAGCCACATTCCGAAGTTGCTGCACTTGCAGTATTCCAACATCTTTTAATGGATGGAAAGGAATTCAATTTGGATTTTGAAGATCCTGTCTTTGAAATCGTTCCAACATTGCATGGTAAGAATGTTAATATTCATGATGAGAATAAACACTATTAATATTCTCACTTATCTATTTTTTTAATTACTTTAAGTTTTATTTGGTATTCTAGTTTTTTTGCTTATTTTAAAAGTTATAAGCTATTTTTTTTTAATTATTATATCCTGTTTTTATTTTTTTCGCTTGTTTTTAAAATCTAGATTGTTTTTATGGGTGTTCTGATTTTTTTCATGTTTTTTTATCTATGTGGAAGTTTTAAACTAGCTTTTTTTAATTATTATATTAGTATTATCTTTTTCTTGTTTGTTTAAGATTTTTAAAATGGTTTTTAACCAGTATAATTATATCTAAAAACTAATTATTTTTAAAACTATTTAGTAAAGTCACAGTTATAAAATCAAGCCATATATTTATTTAATCGTTTGATTGCACCTAATTTCTCATTATCATCTAGTTTTGACTGGTAAAGTGCATCCTTCATTGTTTCAATGGAATGATCATAAGTTTCCCTATCAACAGGATATGGGAAACCGTCTTTACCTCCATGTGCAAAACTGTATTTTACAGGATCCCTCCAGCTCGCCTTTTCACCATAAATGATATCGCTGATTAATGCCAATGCCCTTATTTTCTTAGGGCCTATTCCATTAAGCATAATTAGCTCCTCATATTTTTCAGGCTGAATTTCATATGCCTTTTTAAGAACCTCGAATTCTTTATCTGACAAATCCATCTCAAGAACCGGGTGATGTTGGGGCATTGTAAATTCTTCCTGATTATTGAAGTTACTGAAATCTGCAGGACTGTTGTCAAAGAAATCCATTAAAGATGTTTGTTCCGGGTCTTTAGGTCTAAAGTATTTACGAAGGTGATCGGGATTATCATTAATTAAATCAACACTAATCTTCTGTACTTCCTTACTTTCCTTAGATGCCATATTCAAGGTACTTTTTCTTTTTTTATCACAGCTTATTCCCGTGTGGGGGTCTTCTAGGAAACTGTCAAACTCGTCACTCATCCAATGATAGCGGCGGGCATATTTTTTATCAAGGTTCATTCCTTGTTGAACAACAGCCCAATCTCCTTTTTCTGTTATGAAGAAGTTATGTTGGTATAATGTGTAGCTGTCCTGGATACATGCATTGTCGATTTTAGCAGATAACCTTGAGCTTTTTACAAGATTGTCTATATTTTTGTCTGAAAGATTGAAGTATTCTCCCTTGCTTTCTAATTGCCTTGGAGTTTTTCTGGAATTTTTTCCTTTACCACCTAATACAGCTATTCCGTGGTCTTCAGGTGTAAGTGCGGCTCTAAGTGCACCGCATGTTGTGGTGGTTGTACCTGAGGAATGCCAATCAAATCCTATAACACATGAGAAACTTTGAAACCAATATGGATCCGAGATTCTTTCTAAAAGCTCTTTCTGTCCATACTCTTCGAGTATGACTTCACTTATGGCCTTTGATAACTTTACCATCCTTGTCCATAACCATCTAGGTGCATGTCCTGTATGCATCGGTAAATTTGCTATTCCCTTTCTTTGCATATTAATGCCTTGACTTTATAATAATATAAATATTAAGAGTCCGTCTGAAAACTATTAATATTTTTTTCTATCTTTAATTCATCTGGTCTTTTTTTCTAGTAAACAATTTCCATCTGAAAACTATTTAATTTTTTAGATAGATATAAATAAAATTTTCTATAAAAAATTAACTAACTAATTTTATGTTTAGTGGTTTTTATAAGGAGGTGAATCGATGGAAAGAAATCAGCTGATTGTTATCTGTGTTTGTATTATTGTTTGTGTTACAGTAATCTGCGGATCTATTGTGGTAGTAAACAACAATAATTCTAACAATGATGATTCCCAGGCAAATGTGGTTCAAAATAGTACTAATGGTTCTAATGTTGGAAATAACGGCAGCACCTCCACTTCATATGCTGGCAGTGGTCTTGAACTTAATTCAGCGTCATTCTATTCAGATGGTAATCCTGATACAGGTGAAAGTGTCACACTAAACTTTGCAAATGGTAACTATCTTGATGACGTATATGTGACAGTTTGGTATTATAGGGATGGTGCGGCTTTAAACAGTCCAAGTGAACAATCCTATAAATTATCTAATGATCTAGCTTTTGAGGCTGTAGATAATACTCCAATGCCAGAATATCCAGATAGTGCCCGTATTAAGGTAAGATATAATGGTGTTGTAAATTACTATGACTTCTCTTTAGAAACTAGAACAGGTACTCAAACCTTAAGTCCATAATTTTAATTATTTTTTTATTTTTTATATAAAATTCTATTTTTACCTAAAATATACTTTCACCATTGGCTATTGCAACGATTGCAGGTAAATCTTTAACTTCTAATTTAAAACAGCCCTCGATTCCCTCCTCTTTAAACATGACACATTCCTTTGATATTACGGAATCTGTTAGAAGAGCTGCAACAGGAGGGGATACCACATATATGGAATTGTATTTTAAAAGGGCATCTTTTGTTTTATCATTTAATGCGCCTTTTCCAATATGGATTTTAACACCTGCCTTTGAAAGTATGGGGATGTTTGATTCTATGTCCTTTTTATTGGATGTTGTGGTGGCTATACCTGCATCACTTACTGCGGTATGCATAATAGCACTTCCTTTTATATCTATTGGAATGTCCTCATTGTTTCTAATCATTTTCGCTAATTTGGGAAGTACAGCATCCCTTCCAGTGTATATGGTTCCATTAATTAGAATCTTATCATTTATTTTTAACTGATTAAGTTCCTTATCTGATATGGGTATGTTTATATCAATCATTTTATCATTTCTAAAACGGTTTTTTTTAATCCTTTTAATTATTTCTTAATTTTTTTTCAATATAATATTCTTATTGTTTCTATAGTTATATTTTCCATTTAATTATTTTTAACTAATATTGGTTCATGGTATGATTATTCGATTTTATTCCGTTTTTTTATAAATACTACTAAATATTAAAAAATTATTTAAATGTATATAATAATAAATATAATTAATATGAATTTATATTGATTTTTCATTATGGAAAACTAAGGAGATTTTTATGATATATATTGATCCTGATTTATGTAAAGGATGTTTATTATGTGTAAACACATGTCATAAACATGTTTATACTGTTTCCAAAAAAGCAAATAAGAAAGGAGTATTTTTACCTATTCCTACTAATGAAAAAGAATGTTCTAATTGTAAAGAATGTGAGTTGTTATGTCCTGACCAAGCAATATTAGTAAACGTTCCAGAACATTGGTGGATGAATAAGAATAATACTTATGCATTTAATCCAAATTTTGCAAAGAGGAAAATATAACGATTTAACTTTTAATAGATGATTTCATAGTTTATTTAGATTAATTTTAAGATTTTTAGGAAAATTCTACAGAGAGGTTTATAAAATGGTAGAAAACTTATTTATTCAAGGTAATGAAGCTTGTGCACTTGGTGCAATTAAAGGGGGCTGCAGATTCTTTGCAGGTTATCCTATTACTCCTTCTACTGAAGTAGCTGAGAATTTGGCTAGATTACTTCCAAAATATGGAGGTTCTTTTGTTCAGATGGAAGATGAAATATCATCAATGGGTGCGGTTATTGGTGCTAGTTGGGGCGGTACCAAATCCATGACTGCAACTAGTGGTCCTGGTATTTCACTTATGCAGGAAAATTTAGGTTATGCATTCATGACAGAGACACCACTTGTAATTGTTGATGTACAAAGAGGTTCTCCTTCTACAGGTCAACCTACTATGGCAAGTCAAAGCGATATGATGCAGGCACGTTGGGGTTCCCATGGTGATTATGAGCCTATTGCATTATCTCCTTCCTCAGTACAGGAATATTTTGATTTTACAATCAAAGCATTTAACTTAGCTGAAAGATATAGGGTCCCAGTATTTTTATTAACTGAGGAATCCATTGGTCATATGAGGGAGAAAATTACAATCCCTGAGGAGGTTAAAATTACAGCAAGAAAAGAACCTACAATGGATACCGATACTTTCCTACCATTTAAGAATAGGAAAAATGCAACAAATCCTATGCCTGCATTTGGTGATGGATATAAGGTTCATGTATCCGGTTTAACTCATGATGAAAGAGGTTATCCTGATACTAATAATCCTAAAACTCATGCAAGACTTGTAAAAAGATTATGTAACAAGGTTTTAAAAAATAGGGATAAAATCACACATGTTAAAGGCGAATACTTAGATGATGCAGATATAGTAATTGTAGCCTATGGGGCTCCTGTAAGATCAACTATTACCGCTGTTAAAGAGGCAAGGGAAGAAGGTATTAAAGCAGGATATTTAAAAATTGATACTCCATGGCCATTCCCAGATGAGAAAGTCAAGGCCGTTTGCGAATCTGCAAAACATGTGATTGTACCTGAGATGAACTTAGGCCAAATGGTTCATGAAGTTGAAAGGGTATCCCAGGGTGATGCAGAGGTACATCTTTTAAGCAAGATTGGTGGAGAGCTTCATAAACCTGGGGAGATATTATCTGTAATTAAGTCTGTTGGAGGTAATTAAGATGGCTGAAGAGATTGATGAATATACTATTAATGATGATTTTGAAAAACCAAAAAGAGCTGAGGCTCGTTACATTCAATATTTAAGGGAAGATAGATTACCTCACATATTCTGCCCAGGATGTGGAAACGGTACTATTATCAATACATTCTTTAAGGGTATGGAAGAGGCAAACCTGGATATTGATAATGTGGCTATGGTATCCGGTATTGGTTGTTCCTCTAGAATTCCAGGTTATGTAAAATGTGATTCACTTCACACAACCCATGGAAGGGCATTAAGTTTTGCAACAGGTTTAAAGGTTTCAAATCCTGACTTAGATGTTGTCGTCTTTACCGGTGACGGTGACTGTGCATCTATTGGTGGAAACCATTTGATTCATGCTGCAAGAAGAAACATTGATCTTACCGTTATATGCATTAACAACAATATTTATGGAATGACAGGTGGTCAAATCAGCCCAACTTCTCCAAAGGGCAGTTTTGGCTCTACCGCACCTTATGGAAATAGGGATAAACCATTCCACTTAGCTGAACTTGTAGCTGCAGCTGGTGCAACCTATGTTGCAAGATGGACCACTGCTCAAGTTGAAAGTGCAGCAAAATCTATTGAAAGAGGATTAAAAAATAAGGGATTCTCATTCATCGAGATCGTATCCCAATGTCCTACTTACTTTGGAAGGAAAAATAAGATGAAAACCCCTGTAAGTATGGTTAACTTCCTTAAAGAATCTTCAATATATATTAACAATACTAAACTTATGAGTGAGCATGAACTTGAAGGAAAAATCGTTATTGGAGAATTTGTAAATAAATCAAGTTTCGAATTTACTGATAATATTCAGGAATTGTCTAAAGAAAACTATGGTAAAGAAACCCTTAGACGTTCAGCTTTTTTAAAATCTTTTGATGATGAAGAGGAATCCGAGGAATAAATAGAATTAATAGGAGATATTTTTTATGAGAAAAGAAATTAGAATAGCAGGTTTTGGAGGTCAAGGTGTTATATTGGCAGGTATTATTATCGGTAAAGCTGCTTCTTTATTTGATAACATTAACGCTGTTCAAACTCAGTCTTATGGTCCTGAGGCTCGTGGAGGAGCTTCAAGATGTGAAGTCGTTATAAGTGATGAGGATATTGATTATCCGAAGGTTGAAAATCCGGATATATTGGTTGCAATGTCTCATGAAGCTTTGCTTAAATATATGGTAGATTTAAAACAAGGTGCAACCTTAATTATAGATCCTGACATGGTTGAAGAAGAGGATATTAAGGATTTTATTGAAAAACGTGAACTTAAAGTTTATCGTGCAAGGGCAACTGATACTGCAGTCAATGAAGTCGGTCTTAAGATTGTAGCTAATATTGTTATGGTTGGTGCTATTACCAAAGCTACTGGAATTGTTTCTGAAGAAGCTGCTCGCCAATCTGTTCTTGACAGTGTTCCTAAAGGAACTGAAAAGAAAAATATACAAGCTTTTGAAGCAGGAATGAGGATAGTGGAAGATTAATGGGGATGTTTACATGAAATTTTTTGAATATATATCAAAGAAGTTATTTAGAGATAATGGAATTAAAACCTTAAAGGGTCATGTCGCATATTCTCCAGAGGAAGCTGTTGATATTGCAACAGATATGGGCTGTGCTGTAGCTATTAAATCCCAGGTTTTAGTTGGTGGAAGAGGTAAAGCTGGCGGAATTAAATTTGCAGATCACCCTGGAGATGTTTATGACATTGCAGATAACCTTCTAAGTAGTAAAATCAAGGGGGAACCTGTTAAAAGTTTATTAATTGAAGAAAAGGCAGACATTCAACAAGAATTCTACCTAAGTGTTTCCACAGATAGATCCACTAAGAAACCTATTATCATGGCAAGTGCTGAAGGTGGAGTGGAGATTGAAAATCTTGCTGTAACAGACCCTGATAAAATTATAAAATATCATGTAAATCCTCTAGAAGAATTCTTACCATATGAGGCACGTGATATAGCTTGTCAAATGGGTGTTGAATCTAAATATGTATCTGAAATCGGTGGAGTCATCTATAAACTCTTCAATATCTATGAAAAATATGATGCCGAGATTGCCGAAATCAATCCTTTAGTACTTACACCTGACGGAATATATGCTGCAGATGCAAAACTCACCGTTGAAAATGATGCTGTATTTAGACATCAGGATCTAATTGGTATTGGTGGAACTAAACCTAAAGAATTCGGATTTGTAAAACTTGATGGTGATATTGCAGTTCTTGGAAATGGTGCTGGTCTTACATTAACTGGTATGGACATGATTAATCTTTATGGCGGTAAACCTGCAACTTTCTTAGATATTGGTGGAGGTTCATCAGAGGAAACTATTAAAAAGGCTTTGAATTTAGTTTTAAATTACCCTCCTGTTAAAGTGGTATTCTTAAATGTATTGGGTGGTATTACCCGTGCAGATGATGTTGCAAAAGGAGTGGTAAATGCAATTAATAATACTAAAAGGAATGTTCCAATAGTTATCAGACTTACTGGTACCAATGAAGAGGAAGGTCAAAGAATATTGGAGAAAGCAGGAATTCCATTTGAAGTTTCCATGGAAAAGGCTGCAGAAAAAGCAGTTGAAATATGTAACTCTATAAAAGATTAAATTCTTCTTTTTTTATATAACCTTTTTCTTTTTTTAAGTTTTTTTTTATTAAGTTATTATGAAATTTTATGTGGTTTTTAAGTTTTTTATATATTAGGGGTATTTTTATGAAATTTTATGTGGTAAATGGAAGTCCTAGAAAGAATAGAAATACTGCCCAACTTCTTACAAAGTCTTTAGAAGGTATTAACGATACAATTAAAGTGGAATTGCCAGATGAAAAGATTAAAGTGAAATTTTTCAATCTTTATAAACTAAAATATACTGGTTGTAGAAGTTGTTTTGCTTGTAAAAGAATTAATGGTAAACACTATGGTCATTGTAATATTAAAGATGATTTAAAACCTATCTTAAAAGGTTTAGAATCTGCCGATGGTGTAGTTCTTGGAAGTCCAATATATCTATCAGATGTAACAGGTCAGATGAGATCCTTTTATGAGAGATTTATCTTTCCATATCTTGTATATGATAGGGAGGCATCATCATTGGCATCTAATATGTTACCTGTAGGATGCATATATACAATGAATCTAACTAAACAACAGTATGATGAATCCGAAGTTCCTATGGTTTTGGATTTATTTGAAAATGGTATTGAAAGGATATATGGAAAACCTTATTCTTTAAAGGTATTTGATACCTATCAATTCAAGGACTATTCCAAATATAAAAACGAGATTTTCAATCCGGAACATAAAATTAAAAGAAGAGAGGAACATTTTCCTATTGATCTACAGAATGCCTATGATCTAGGAAGGTCCCTTGCTTTAGATGCAATGGAAAGAAAATTAAATTGCAATATTTAAAAATTAAACAATACTTATTTTTTTTCTGATTTTTCTATTGTTCTTGCTTATTCCTTTGTAAGTAGTACAACACGACTTATCTCTGAGCCGTCAGTAACCTTACGTCCACAATAGGAACCTATTTTTGATGCAAAATCTTTAACCTCATTATATGTTGGCATATTATCTAGGGTTAGTCTTTCACGGGAAGAGCCTACACACATATATGCTTTAACTTCAACATAGGTCGGATCTGCAATTTCTATAAGTTTAGCATAATCCTCAGGTGAAGTCATATTTCTACCTTTAACCATGGTAATTCGTATGGCTGTATTGTTTGAAAAGCCATTAAGAATATTGAGAGATTTATTTAAATTGTCCCAACCATCATTTATTTGGGGATTGCATAAACTTCTATAGATTTTACTGTTAGGTGCGTCAAGGGAAAGATAGGTTTGAGTAGGTTCGTTTCTAAGGTTTTCCAATTTTTTATAATATTGGCCATTAGATACTAGAAATGTTGAAAAACCTCTATGATTAAACTCACCAATAAGCTCGTCTATTTCAGGATATAGTGTTGGCTCCCCTGCAAGGGATATTGCCGCATTGGTAGGCTGTTTTAATTCCTCAAGTTTCTTTTTATCTGCTTTATCATTACCATAATAACCGCATAATAAAAGATTATGGGCTTTAATCGCCTCATCTATTATGGTTTCAGGGTCATCCCAACTACCGCTCCATTCTGTTTCTGTAAGACTTAGGTCTCTCCAACAAAATGAACATTTCTGTTGACAAAATGGAACTGCAGGTGACATCTGTAGGCATCTGTGGGATTCTATTCCATAGAATTTCTGTTTGTAACAGACACCTCTATTAACGATGCTTTCCCTTGTCCAGTGACATATTTTACATGCAGCATGACCATGTTGACCAACAAAACGGTAACCGCTATGCTCTAATATTTTCTGCTCTTCTTTACTAAGTGACATAATAATCATTAAAAATTTTTAAATATTGAAATTTTTCTATAAATGCAATTATAATATTTTAATTTTTATTAAAACTAATATAATTATATTTATTTTTTAATATAATTAATTTTAATTTGATATTTATTAATCTTTAAAAATATTTATATTTAATTGGATATATTATTATTTGAAAATTAAAAAAATTGAACTTTAATTAACGAGGTATTTCATGGCAAGTATAAAAACTCCTGTAGTTATTTTAAACTTTAAGACATATTTGGAAGCAAGTGGGGAAAAAGCTTTAGATTTAGCTAAATCTTTAGAGAGTGCAGCTGATGAAACTGGTATTACAATGGTTGCTGCTCCTCAAGCATGTGATATTTATAGGATTAAAGAAGAGACAAGTATTCCAGTTTTATCCCAACATATTGATGCTATTGCACCTGGAAGTCATACCGGTTCTACTTTATTTGAAGCTTTAGTGGATAATGGTATTGACGGTTCATTAATTAATCACTCCGAGAAAAGATTGACTTTGGCAGATATTCAATCTGTCAATCAGAAATTACATGATGAGGAATTAATATCATGTATCTGTACAAACAATGTTGAAACCAGTGTGGCTGCTGCTTGTTTTAATCCTGATATTGTAGCTATTGAACCACCACAACTTATAGGTACCGGTGTTTCTGTATCCCAGGCAGAACCTGAAGTTGTTGAAGGTACTGTAACTAAGGTAAAAGAGATCAATCCGGATGTAAAAGTTTTATGTGGTGCAGGCATATCTACTGGTGAGGATATGCGTGCTGCAATAGACTTAGGTGCTGAAGGTGTGCTTCTTGCATCAGGCATTGTAAAAGCTGAAAATCCTAAAAAAGCTTTAGTTGATCTTGTAAGTAAATTATAATCATTAACTATTTTTTATTTTACTTCTTTAACTTCTTTTAAATATTTTCATAATTAAATCCATTGAATGTATTGGTAATTTTTTATGGTTTTTAACTTATTTTTTTAATGTATTCTAATAATTAATTTTAATGATTTTGTGGTATTTTACTTATTTTTTAAGTTTATTCTATTTTAAAAATATTTAAATAGTTTTAAAAATAATATAACTTATAAAAACAATTTTTAAGGATATTATGATTAAATTTAGACAATTAAAAGACTCCGATAATATTTACCAGATTGCTGATTTTATTTATCAAACAGATAGAACATTTGATAAGCTTTTTAATAACCGTAAAAACTCTATAAAAGCAATCGGTATAATGATTAAATCAGATATTGTTAATCCTTATCATAGAAAATTCTTAACAGTTGCATATGATGACGATCATGATGAGGATATTCTGGGTATTGTCTTAGCTTATAGGGGGGAAGATTTTACCTATTCTGATGTTAAATCAGCATTGTTCGAGACAGGATGTTCTAACTTCATTAAGATAAATCTGTTTCCATTATATGATTATCTTTTTGCCTCACATGTAGGTGATAACGATTACTATATTGGAAATCTATTTGTAAATCCTAACTTTAGACATAATAGGCTAGGTTCAAAATTAGTAAACTTTTGTATTGATAAGGCAAAAGACCTAAACTGTGATAGTGTCATGCTTGATGTGGAATATTTCAAGAAGGAACTTCCTAACTTCTATATGAAATTGGGTTTTAAATATGACAGTAAACATTGGATTGATTTTCTAGGATATTCCAATGGCTGTTATGGAATGAAATTAAGTTTGAAATAATTATAGGATGTATCTTTAGATTGTATATTGTAGATTGTGAAAGTTGATCAATCACTTAAAAGATTATTTAAGATTAAATCTAATAATATAAAATAATTACTATTTTCAGGTGTTATGATGGAAAGAGTTGATAATGTTATAGCTATTATTGGAATGGATTTGGATTCTAATACATATGTATTTGATGATGTCATTGTAGATCCAGGTACTGGCCGCAATATAAATTATTTGGCTGATAGTTTAAAAGAAGCAGGTAAATCCTTTGATGATTTTAATAGAATTGTAAATACCCATTGCCACTTTGACCATGTTGGGGGAGACGAATATCTGCAAAAGGAATATGGTCTTGAAGTTTATATGCATGAGGAGGATGCTAAATTTATAGAAAATGAGGATGGTGACACTACTGTATCTACAAGTTTCGGTTCTAGGGTTCCTGATATTAATATAAATAAACTTAAAGAGGGAGACATGATTAATGATTTTAAGGTGTTAAATACTCCTGGACATACTATTGGAGGTATTTGTTTATATGACGGTAAGTCTTTAATTGCAGGGGATACTGTATTTTCCAATGGTAGTTTTGGAAGAAGCGATTATCCAACAGGAAATACTGATGAAATGAAAAAATCATTAGCACGTCTTGCCCAACTGGATGTTAAAAATTTGTTTACAGGTCATGGTCCTTATATTGTTGGTGAAGGAAACAGACATGTAAAATTATCAAGTGACAATGCCAATAAATGGTATTGAATCTATTTTAAATATTCATCTGGAAGATATTTTTTTTTAAAAACATACCTTTAATTAAAAACTTAAAATATTGCTTCCTGATTTTTTTATAATTTTTATTCTGATTTTTACTAAATTTTATTAAACATAAATTACAAAGTATTTCATAATATATTTTAATAGAGTGAGACAATGGCTGGTAAGTTTTATACTATTGATGATTTTGATGTTGAAGGAAAAACAGTGCTTTTAAGAATTGATATTAATTCTCCGGTTGATCCGAATACTGGAGTAATATTGGATGATACAAGGATGAAATTACATGTTAAAACTATCACTGAATTAGCACGTAAAGGTGCTAGGGTGATTCTTTTAGCCCATCAATCACGTCCCGGTAAAAAGGATTTTACAACTTTAAGGCAACATTCAAAAGTATTGACCCGTCTTTTAAATCGTAAAGTTCATTATGTTGATTCTATTTTCTCAACTCCTGCTAAAATTGCAATTAATAATCTTCGTCCAGGTGAAGTTCTACTCCTTGAGAACGTCAGATTTTTTGCAGAAGAATCATTAAAACGTCCAGTTGAACAGCAAGCTCAATCTATTATAGTTAGGGAACTTTCTCCATTAATCGATTTCTTTGTTAATGATGCATTTGCAGCAGCTCATAGAGGTCAGGTCTCTCTTGTAGGATTTACATTAAATACACCTTCTGCAGCAGGCCGTGTAATGGAACATGAATTAAATGTAATTATGAATACTCTGGATAATGTTGAATCCCCATGTGTATTTGCTTTAGGTGGTATGAAAGCTGACGATTCAATTATGGTTGCAGAAAATGTCTGTAAGAATGGCACTGCTGATTATGTTTTAACTAGTGGTTTGGTTGCAAACATCTTTCTTGCAGCGGCAGGATATGATATTGGTCAGGTTAATATGGACTTCATTAAATCCCAGGGATATATTGATCAAATAGATGTATGTAAAAGGTTACTTGAAGAATATCCCGACAATATTATCTATCCTGAGGATGTAGCTATTGAGAAGGATGAGGAAAGGGTAGATGTTCCAGTAGACAATATTCCAAATTATTCCATATTCGATATTGGCAAAAAAACAAGTGCCAGATATTCAAAGATTATCTTAAATGCTAAGACCATATTTGCCAATGGTCCTGCAGGCGTATTCGAGGATCCAAGATTTTCAATAGGTACCGAGGATATTATTAATTCCATCGCCTCATCAAAAGGATACTCTATCATTGGGGGAGGTCATATTGGTGCAGCTACTGTAAGTATGGGTTATGAAAATAAGGTTGACCATGTAAGTAGTGGTGGTGGAGCTTGTATAAATCTTCTTGCAGGCAAGAAATTAGATGCTGTAGAGGCATTAATTGACAATAAGTCTAGACATGTTTATCATTAATTCTTTCAATCCTTCTAGTTAATTATTATATTGATGATTCTGCATCTTTTACTTTTTTTTATTTGTTCTTATTCTGCTCCTGCTTCTTTCTTTTTTGCCTAAAATATAACCAATTAATAAATCCTATTTTTCATTTTAAATAAAAAAATTTAATAATTCTTATTTTTAAATATACTATTAAAATTAAATAGGGGGTGTAATGGAATGAAATTATATAGGAAATCTTTATTAATTTTAATGGTTCTATTAGTGCTATTTTTATGTTTAGGTTCAATTTCTGCTGCTGATTTAAATAATGGTTCAAACTTGAATCATAATTTGAGTACTACAAACAATAATTTAGAAAATCCTCAGATTGTAGGTAATTCTGAAGATGATCAGCCTGTTTACTATATCGAATCAGATGATTCAGACATGGATTATGGTGACGGTACCTATTACAGTGTTGCTGTTAAATGTAATGGTGATCCAGTTTCCTATGAACCAGTTGATTTTTATGTGGATGATAAGTTTTATGGTTCAGATTATACCGATGACGATGGCAATGCAGGGGTATATTTATCTGACTTGGATTTGGGATATCATACAATAAACACTGTTCTTAACAATACTCCGGATACTTATTCTATTAATTCTATTACTGTTTATGATGATTCTAGTTTTAAACTTGTAGGATATAATTTAAAGAAGTATTATGGTGCTCCTAATCGTTTTACTGTTAAATTAACTGCAGACGGAAATCCTGTATCTGGAAGACTTGTGGATGTAACAGTTTCCAAACATACCTATACTATTGAAACTAATGAAAATGGTATCGCTTCTTTAGCTATTAATCTAGGGCCAGGTAAGTATATTGTCACTTCTAAATCTCATGGTAAAACTGTTAGAAACACTATTAATGTATTAAAGATGCCTTCTAAATTTAAAATACTCAGTGGTTATAAGATTAAAAAAGGATCTTACTTTTCAGTTAAATTATTAGATAAAAATAATAGGATTATTAAAGGCAAAAAAGTAGTTTTACGTATTAATGGTAAAAACAATGTTGTAAAAACAGGTTCTAATGGTATTGCAAAATTTAAGATTGATGTTTATCCTAAAACTTATAAGATATCCATTAGTATGGGTCAAAAGGAGTATTCTGCTAAGACGGTAAGTAAATATGTCCGCATACTTCCACCAGACGTATTTGTTACAGGCCGTCCTAAAGATAAAACAACACGGTGTAAAGGTATGGTTGTTTATCATACAGTTAAAGCTCACTACACCTATGTGGGACCATGCTATTATGTTGGCAAGGTAAAAAAATATGGTACTGTTTATAGGAAATATGAAAGTGCATATATATACTGGTTTAAATGTAATAAACCCGATTATCATAATGAATATTTTAGAGAGGATATGTTAGAAGACGGTGGTCTTAACTATATATCTTTTACATATCCAGGTTATACATATGTAAAGGTAGGAGCTAAGGTACCTTCCTGTAATTTTGAAAAGGTAGAACGTAAAATTTTCGGATAATTAAATATTTATTTTTTAAAAGGGAGTATTTAAGATTCAATTCCCTACTTTAATAGTAACTAGAATGGTGTTTGGTTTTTAAATCCCCTTTTATAATATATTTTTTTTAAAATCAGAATTTCTTAAACAATTCTCTTTTTTTTTATTCTTAAATGAAGTTAACTTATTTTGTCAATTATTTCTAGTTAAAGCTACTTTATTGGTTGATGCCCTTATTTATTTGCTAGTCCATCTAATTTCAAATTTTATATATGTAAAGATTCATATAATATAAAGTATATTATTAATGATTATTTATTTATAAAATTAGGGAGGATTAATATGGAAGATATAGACTATTCATTATACTTAGTTACTAATAGTACAGATAAAAGAAATCAAGAATTCCTCAATATTGTTGAAGATAGTTTAAAAGGAGGAGTAAGTGTAGTACAAGTACGTGAAAAGGAACTTGATCTTATACCTTTCTATGAAAAAGCAAAAGCAGTTAAGGAAATAACTGACAAATTTGATGTACCTCTTATAATTAATGATAGATTAAGTATTGCAATTGCTTTAGGTGCAGACGGAGCACATGTAGGGCAAGATGATATTGATGGTGCAGTTGCAAGGGATATACTTGGTCCAGATAGAATTTTAGGTATTTCAGCATCTACTGTTGAGGAAGCCGTAAAGGCAGAGGAAGATGGTGCAGACTATATTGGATGTGGTGCGGTATTTCCAACTTCAACAAAAGACGATGCGGACTCTGTGGATATTGAAGAATTTAAAAAAATTAAAAAAGCTGTAAGTATTCCCGTTGTAGCTATTGGTGGAATCAAGGAAAATAATGTCAAGGAACTTAAAGGTTCTAATGCTGATGGTATTGCTGTGGTATCTGCAATTATGGACTCAGATAATCCTGAGAAAACTAGTGAAAACTTGCTTAATGAATTTAAAAATCTTTAATCTTTCTATTTTTTTCATTAGGTCTTATTCTAGATAGATTGTATTAAAAGACATACCTTATTTTTTATAAGTTATTTTAATCCATTTTTAATAGAATCTCTACAATTTTTTTTATAAGTTATCTTAATTTTTTTTAATGAAACATTTTTTCAACGGCGCTTTATTCTATTGTTTTAGGTAAACTCGATTTTTTCATAATTGTCCTATTAAATAAATTAGGTATTTTATAATAATTTTCAATTAAACTAACTATCTTATAATATTAATTAATTAAGTAAATCTTGACTGTTTTAAGTTAAGTATATAAAAAAGTTAAAAAAATTAAATATTTAAAACGTGTTTTTTAAAAAAAGAGACTTAAATGTGTTTAAAACCGGTTTTTTTTTAAAAGAAAGTTAAATATAGACTTAATCTATATTTAAAAATAAGTATATTATAATTCGAGTTTTTCTAGTTCTGCTCTTTTTAGGATAGTGTCCTTATTGATTTTATATAATTCATCAATGAGTATATTTCTAAAGCTTCCAGATCCAAGATTATTTTCCCTTGAATATTCTGCAGCTATCTCTCCAGATATTCCCATCGCTAATCCTGCAGCTATTGTTGCTATTAATGGATTGTCATTGGAACCTACAAATCCTCCAACAATGGATGATAACATACAGCCGGAACCTGTAATACGTGGCATGAGACTGTCACCATTTTTAATGGTATATGTTTCCCTACCATTGGAGATTATGTCTATTGGACCACTAGCCATTACAGTTGTATTTAATCCTTTTGCTAATTCTTTAACAATTCTAGCATTAT
The DNA here is from genome assembly GCF_000404165.1 of Methanobrevibacter sp. AbM4. Taxonomy (NCBI): domain Archaea; kingdom Methanobacteriati; phylum Methanobacteriota; class Methanobacteria; order Methanobacteriales; family Methanobacteriaceae; genus Methanobrevibacter; species Methanobrevibacter sp. AbM4. Next base: position 410,984 of record NC_021355.1, read on the forward strand.
TCTCTAGATTGTCCTCGGAAATAATATCACTGTCTGCTACGTCCACACCTTTAGCTTTTGTTAAATCAAGATTGTCTAAAAAACCAAAGTAACTGCACATGGCTTTAATCTCAGACATATTTCCACGTACAACAGTTATTTTATTATCTTTCGCTATTTTGCTTACAATGGTATTTCTATAATTACTTACTCCAAATCCAACCGGATCTAAAACAATGGGAGTATCTGTTTTATTTGCCTCATCTGCTGCAATAAACATTGATCCAGCTTGACTTTGAGTAATGGTTCCAATATTTAATACAAGAGCCTGTTCAATACTAACTATTTCCCTCTGTTCTAATACCTCATCACTCATTAGTGGTGATGCGCCTATTGCAAGCAATGCATTCGCACAGTCATTAACAGTTACCTTATTTGTAATACATTGAGTTAGGGGAACCCTTTCTCTAAGATTATTTAATGCTTTAATTGTTTCATTTAACATTTCTTCACATTTCATATGATTTACCTTTATAATGTTTGTAGATTGAAATACTTATTAAATTGATTTTTAGATTAAAATAATATTTGTTAAGATTAATTTATGGTTTAAATTTCTATCTGAATCAAGTCTTAAATTATAAACATTTATTAAATTGGTTTATAGCCTAAGTTAAAATGTCTTCTAATTATATGGGAATTCAATATACTTTAAATTCAATTAAGATTAATCTAAAATATTATTATCTGTTTTTTTATTATCAATCTTTAAAAATATAATTTTTCAATTGTTATATTTGTTTTTATTACATAAATATTTAAAATCTTTATGGTGATTTATAGGTTTAATTAAAATGATTGAATCAATATTGTTATTTGATTTAATTAAATTAATTATTTTTTAATAAATTAGGCTATTTATAAAATTTTTTTATTGTCTTATTAATTTTATGTGTTTTTCAATTTTCCATTATATTTTCCATTTAAAAACTAAAATTATCGTAACATTTATATGTAAGATTTAACAAAAACCTTTATGTTGATATATTTGATAATGCCTCAGTGGCTCAGTCGGTAGAGCGCCAGACTTGTAATCTGGTGGTCGGGGGTTCAATTCCCCCCTGGGGCTTTAAATATTACTTATCTATAAAACAATTTCTATTTTATTTATTTTGATTAAAAATATGGAATTTTTTTAGTTTTTATTAAACTTTGGTAATTTTTATTTCATGAGTTTTTTAAGATTTTGTTATCTTAAACTTTCATGTTTAAAATTTGAAATTTTTGAAATTTTCACTAAAATTTACTGTAAAAAACGAAAGCTTTATATATTAAGTTAATCTTATATAAGAAAGTAGAAATGTTGCTATATGTAATATTTCAAAGTTTTGTATGGGACCGTAGGGTAGCTTGGTCGATCCTTTGGGCTTTGGGAGCCTGAGACTCCGGTTCAAATCCGGGCGGTCCCACTGTCCCGCCTTAGCTCAATTTGGCAGAGCGTTGGACTGTAGATCCAAATGTTGCTGGTTCAAGTCCGGCAGGCGGGATTTAATACTTTTGACATGTTTTTCATAAAATTTTTATGATTAATAGAAACCTTTATATATTATAAAGACAAAAGTATTTAATGTTGCATATTATAAAATCTTAATATGTTGATTTGTTAGTGATGTGCCTTGGTGGTGTAGGGGCTATCATGTGGGCCTGTCGAGCCCGCGACTCGGGTTCAAATCCCGGCCAAGGCGCTTTCTAAAAAGTCAAGTCTTCTTATAAAAAGATTTAAATAGTATGTAATAGAAAATTAATATTGGAAAATTCCAAAATTTAAGTATCTTAAGGGCTCGTAGCTCAGTCTGGCAGAGCGCTTGGCTTTTAACCAAGCGGCCGCGGGTTCAATTCCCGTCGGGCCCGTTTTCTTGTTTTTATATTAAATTTTATCTTTTTTTCAATAGTGTTTTTTATCAATTTTTTTCAAGCTGGAGGAAATTAATTTGAAATTGGATATCCAAAAACATAATTTAGTTCCGAAACATGAAATTTTGAACAATGAAGAAAAAGCTGAATTTTTAGATAATTTAGAATATGATGAAGAAAATCTTCCTAAAATTCTTCTAAAAGACCCTGTTTGTAAAGATATTGGTGCAGAAGAAGGAGATATTCTTAGAATTACTCGTGATAGTCCTACTGCTGGAGTTTTTGTAACCTACAGATTAGTTGTAGATAGGAATATTGAGTAAATTCTTATATTGATAAAAACTGGTAGTATATTTAGTATTAGATTAAAAGATAAAACTTATTTATAATATTTTTTTACTTTTTTAATTTTATTAAATTATAAGTAAGTTATTTTTACTTAAATTATAATTGATATTGATTATTAACTGACAATATTAGATGTTTTATAAAGTTAAATTCCTGATTTTATAAAATATCTAATATTTTATCATTTAATCCTTAGATTCTTTATAATTAAGTCTAATGCTTTTGATTATATATTAGATCAATATAAATCTTTATTGTTCATATTATGTTTCAGTAAAGGTAAATTAGAATTGTTAGTGTTTACGTGGTGTATGTTACTTCTTTTTATAGTAATACTAGGAATCTAGAACACTATTTTTATTATAAATTATAATCTATACTAAATAAATGATTAATAAAATTTAATCAGGTTACTATTTTTTTATCTAAAACTTCTTAGAGTAGTTGTTTAATTTGGAATTAAATTTGTAAATTAAAAAATTAATTAAAATTTTAAAAAATCATAGGATTTTATTATTAAAATTGTTTGTTCCATTGGAATTTAAAAAATATTGGAGGAAGTCCATGACAAAAGAGACATGGGAATTAGTTGATGCATTTTTTGATGAATATAATCTTGTAGATCATCATATTAAATCATACAATGATTTTGTAAATAATCGTATTCAAAAAATCATAGATATTACTGATCCTATTAGTTTAGAAAACGGTAAATATACTGTACGTACAGGTAAATTGCATATTGAACCACCATTTACTAAAGAGGCAGACGGTTCTAAAAGTTCAATCTATCCAACAGAAGCTAGACTTAGGAATTTAAACTATTCTGCACATATGTATTTAGAAATGGCTTTGGATATTGAAGGTGAACCTGAGGCTGATTTTGAAGATGTATATATTGGTGAATTGCCAGTTATGCTTAAATCAAATATCTGCCACTTACATGGTTTAACTGATGAGGAATTAATCGAAAAAGGTGAAGATCCTCAAGACCCAGGCGGTTACTTCATTGTAAACGGTTCTGAAAGAGCTGTTGTTACAATGGAAGAAATCGCTCCAAACAAAATTATCTTAGAACGTATTGGGGAAGTTGAAGATAGACGTGCTAAAGCTATTGTAACTTCTATTAAAAGTGGTTTCAGAGCAAGAATCTCTTTAGAATATAAGAAACCTCGTAAAAGTGGTGTTTTCTTAAGAATATCCTTCCCATATGTTCCTGGTGAAATTCCACTTGTAATTCTTTTACGTGCTTTAGGTCTTTCTACAGATCAAGAAATTATTACTGCAATATCCGATGATTTCAACTTCCAAATGATGATTGCAGATGATATTCAAGTATCTGAAGATTCATTAAAATTAGATCCTAAAGAAATGGAAAATATGTCCAAAGAGGAAAGAGATGAATACTTACGTTTATCTGCAGTTAAATATATCGGTAACCGTGTTGCTAAAGGTATGACTGAAGAATACCGTGTTAAACGTGCAGAAGATGTAATCGATAGGTATTTATTACCTCATATGGGTATTGAACCTGAGAAACGTCATAATAAAGCAATCTATTTAGCTGAAATGACTGAAATGTTACTCCAGGTTATAGATCAACAACGTGAACCTCACGATAAGGATCATTATACCAATAAAAGACTTAGGGTATCTGGAGATTTAATGGAAGATTTATTCAGGGTAGCATATACTTCCCTTACAAGAGATATGAGTTATCAATTGGAAAGAAGTATCTCTCGTGGTAAAGATTTATCTATTAAACAAGCAGTAAGATCCGATGTTTTAACTGAAAACATTAAACATGCTATTGCAACAGGTAACTGGGTTGGAGGTAGAGCTGGTGTAAGCCAACTTTTAGATAGGACTAGTTATATGGGTACACTCTCTCACTTAAGACGTGTTGTATCTCCTTTAACAAGAAGTCAACCTCACTTTGAAGCAAGAGATTTACACCCAACTCAATTTGGTAAAATCTGTCCTAACGAAACTCCTGAGGGACCTAACTGTGGATTAGTAAAGAACTTAGCACTATTATGTAAGATTTCCGAAGGTTCAGATACACAGGACATTATTGATGTTATTAAAAGTATGGGTGTTCTTGATGGAAACAACGCTAAAATTTACATCAATGGTGAACTTTTAGGTAACTGTGATGAGCCGGTAGCATTTACAGAGGAAATGAGGGAAAAGAGAAGAGCTGGAGAAATATCATCAGAAATGAATATTACCTATTATGATGATACTAATGAAATCTATATCTTCAATGATCCAGGTAGAGCAAGAAGACCATTAATCATTGTCAAGGATGGTGTTCCATTACTTACTAAAGAACATCTTGATCAAGTTGCTTCTAAGGAACTTAAATGGAATGACTTAATTGATATGGGTCTTATTGAATATTTAGATGCTGAAGAGGAAGAAAACGCATACATTGCAATGTCAGTTAAAGATTTAAATCCAGATCATACTCATCTAGAAATCGACCCTGCTACCATGCTTGGTATTTGTGCAGGTATTATTCCATTTTCAGACCATAACTCCTCTCCAAGGAACACTATGGAATCCGGTATGACAAAGCAAGCATTAGGTTTATATGTATCTAACTATGCATTACGTACAGATACTAGGGCACACTTATTACATCACCCTCAAAAACCTATTGTAAAAACACGTATCATTGATTCAACTGAATATGATAAGAGACCATCTGGTCAAAACTTTGTTGTAGCATTAATGAGTTACGAAGGATATAATATGGAAGATGCTATGATTTTAAATAAATCTTCTATTGAAAGAGGTTTAGGTAGAAGTTCTTTCTTCAGATCATATGATACCTCTGAAAAACGTTATCCTGGTGGACAAGAGGATAAATTTGAGATTCCTGATAAATCCGTTAAAGGATACAGATCAGATGCTGCATACAGACACCTAGATGAAGACGGTGTTGTAAATCCTGAAAGTTATGTAGAATCTGGAGATGTTCTTATTGGAAAAACATCACCTCCTAGATTCCTTGAAGAAATCGATGAATTTGGTACTGTTTCCGAGAAACGTAGAGAAACTTCTGTAACTGTACGTCATGGTGAGAAGGGTATTGTTGATGCAGTTCTCTTAACTGAAACTGTTGAAGGTAGTCGTCTTGCAAAAATACGTGTTAGAGATACTAGACAACCTGAATTTGGTGATAAATTCGCATCAAGACACGGTCAAAAAGGTGTAGTAGGTCTTATATTATCTCAAGAAGATGTGCCATTTACCGAAGACGGAATTGTACCGGATGTTATTGTAAATCCTCACGCTATCCCTTCAAGGATGTCTGTAGGACAAGTACTTGAAATGGTAGCTGGTAAAGCTGGTTGTCTTGAAGGTAAAAGGATAGATGGAACTCCATTTAATCCTGAAATAGAAAAACACATCAAACAAACCTTGATTGATTATGGTTTTGAATCTGCAGGATGTGAATCTTTATACAGTGGAGTAACTGGTGAAAGAATAGAGGCTGAAATCTTCGTTGGAGTAGCATTCTATCAGAAATTGCACCACATGACTTCTGATAAAGTTTATGCTCGTTCTAGAGGTCCTGTACAAGTACTTACACGTCAACCTACTGAAGGTAGAGCACGTGAAGGTGGATTAAGGTTTGGAGAAATGGAAAGAGATTGTCTTATTGCTCATGGTGCAGCTCTTGCACTTAAAGAAAGATTACTTGATGAATCAGATAAATACGAAGCTATTGTCTGTGGAGAATGTGGTATGCTTGCAGTATATGATAAAAGTAGAAATAAAACCTATTGTCCTATCTGTGGTGAATCAGAATCATACTCAATTGAAATCTCTTATGCATTTAAATTATTACTTGACGAACTTAAGAGTTTATGTATCTTCCCTAAATTAGTCCTAGGAGACAAAGTTTAGAGAGTTGGACTGTTGAATTAAATATTATTAAGGAGCCAATAATTTGAGAGATAAAGGAATTATTAAAAAGATTCAAGAAATTAACTTCGGACTCATGTCTCCAGATCAAATCAGGAAAATGTCTGTAGTTAAGATTGAAACTCCAGATACCTATGATGAGGATGGTTATCCTATTGAAAATGGTTTAATGGATCCTCATTTAGGTGTTATAGATCCAAGTTTAAAATGCCGTACTTGTGGATTTAGAGGTGGAGAATGTCAAGGTCACTTTGGAAGTATCGATTTAGCTAGACCTGTAATTCATGTTGGTTTTGGTGATGTTATTCACAAAATCTTACGTTCAACTTGTAATGAATGTGGCCGTATCCTTTTAGATGAAGTTGAAATAGAAGAATTCAGACAAAAAATAGATTTCTGTAAGGAACATGAAGAAAACTTAAATGACATCATTAAAGAAGTTTATAAAGCTGCTAAAAAAGATACATGTCCTCACTGTGGTGCTGAACAAGAAGATATTAAAATCGATAAACCTACCACCATTACCCAGGGAGATTATAAATTAACAGCAAGTGAAGTTAGGGAAAGACTTGAAAAAATCACCGATGATGATGCATATGTCTTAGGTGTAAATCCTGAAGTTGCACGTCCTGAATGGATGGTACTTACAGTTCTTCCTGTTCCTCCAGTAACAGTAAGACCATCAATTACCTTAGATACCGGTGAAAGATCAGAGGATGATTTAACTCACAAACTTGTTGATATTTTAAGAATCAATCAAAGATTAATTGAAAACATGGAAGCAGGAGCTCCTCAACTTATTGTTGAAGATTTATGGGAGCTTTTACAATACCATGTAACAACTTACTTCGATAATGAAGCAAGTGGTGTACCACCTGCAAGACACAGATCTGGAAGACCTTTAAAAACATTAGCTCAAAGGTTAAAAGGTAAGGAAGGAAGGTTCAGAAGTAACCTATCTGGTAAAAGGGTTAACTTCTCAGCACGTACTGTAATTTCTCCAGATCCAAACATCTCTATTAACGAAGTCGGTGTACCTGAAATGATTGCAAAAGAGGTAACCGTACCAACTTATGTTAATGAGTGGAATATTGATGAAATGAGGGAATATATTAAAAATGGTCCTAATGTTCATCCTGGTGCAAATTATGTTGTAAGATTAGATGGTAGAAAAATCAGGATCTATGATGAAACTAAAGATAAAATCTTAGAACAATTAGAACCTGGTTTCATTGTAGAAAGACATCTTCATGATGGAGATATGGTTTTATTTAACCGTCAGCCTTCACTTCACAGAATGTCTATGATGGCACATGAAGTTAAGGTTCTACCTTATAAAACATTCAGGTTAAACTTATGTGTATGTCCTCCATATAACGCAGATTTCGATGGAGACGAAATGAACATGCACATCTTCCAAACTGATGAAGCAAGAGCTGAAGCTAAATCCCTTATGAGGGTACAGGAACATATCCTATCACCTAGGTTTGGTGGACCTATTATTGGTGCTATTCACGATCACATTTCCGGAGGATATCTACTTACTAGAACTGGTTCTGAATTTACTGAGGAACAGGCTTTCCAAGTTATTAGAAAATCACATCTTAAAATGCCAAAACGTAAACATGAAAATTGGACTGGTAAAGAGTTATTCAGTTTACTTTTACCTGATGATTTAAACATGACTTATAAGGCTGAGATTTGTCAAAAATGTGATGTATGTCTTAAAGAAAAATGTGAAAACGACGCATATGTTGTAATTAAAAATGGTCAACTACTTTATGGTGCTATTGATGAGAAAGCATATGGTTCAGCATCTGGTCAAATTTTAGATACTATTACTAAAGAATATGGTCCTGCAGCTGCTAAGGAATTCCTTGACCGTTCTACTGATATGGCTATCTGTGGAATTATGAAAACTGGTATTACTACAAGTACTAATGATGAAGAAATTCCAGAGGAAGCTCAGGAACGTATTAAAGAACACTTACAAAAAGCAGAAGAAAAGGTAGATTTATTAGTTAAAACATATGAAAATGATGAACTTGAAGCATTACCAGGTAGAAGCCTTGAAGAAACTTTAGAGATGAGAATCATGCAAGTTTTAGGTGAAGCAAGGGATAAATCTGGAGAAATTGCTGAAAGTTACTTTGATATGTCAAACCATTCTGTAGTTATGGCAAGAACTGGTGCAAGGGCATCTATGTTAAACTTAACTCAGATTACCGCTTGTGTAGGACAGCAATCCGTTCGTGGTGGACGTATTCACAGAGGTTACTCTGAAAGAACATTACCTCACTTCAGGAAAAACGAATTAGGTGCTAAGGCAAAAGGATTTGTACATTCATCATATAAAGATGGACTTGATCCTATTGAATTCTATTTCCACGCTATGGGTGGAAGAGAAGGTTTAGTAGATACTGCTATTCGTACTGCTCAATCTGGTTATATGCAAAGAAGACTTGTAAACGCTCTTGAAGATTTAAAAGCTAGTTCCAATGGTCGTGTAACCGATAACAGAGGTATGGTTGTTCAAACACTATTTGGTGAAGATGGTGTAGATCCTGCTAAAAGTGATCATGGTCATGTAGCAAACCTTGATAAACTTATTGATGAAATGAGGGTTAAGAAATAGAGGGGATTATAATGGCTAGTGAATTAACTAAAGATGAAGTTTTAGAAAAGGTAAATGAAGTAGTTGATAGTAAAAATTATAATTTCCCACCTAAATATAGGGAAGATATAACTGATGCATACATTAGAAGGGATCTTACCGATAAGGAGTTAGATACTTTAGTTGATAAAGTAGAAGAGGCTTATGAAAGATCCTTTATTCAGGCAGGTGAGGCTGTAGGTACTGTAGCTGCTCAATCTGTAGGTGAACCGGGTACTCAGATGACTATGCGTACTTTCCACTATGCGGGGGTAGCAGAATTAAACGTAACCTTAGGTTTACCTAGGCTTATTGAAATTGTAGATGCTCGTAAAAAGATTTCAACACCTACAATGGATATTTATTTGTCCTCTGAAGAAAATCCTGAAAATGGTTTAGCACTTAATCAAGATGAGGAATTTGTACGTAAACTTGCAAACTACATTGGTAAAAGTACCATAAATGATGTACTTGAGGATTTCAATGTAAACTATGCTGAAATGAAAGTGGATGCTATTTTAAACAAGGACAAAATTGCAGATAAAAGACTTGATTATGATGATGTAATTTCAACCATTGAAAAATCATTTAAAAAGGTTAAAGTTGATGATAATAAATTTACTTTTGAACCATCTAAGACTTCCATTAGGGAATTACGTCTTTTAGCAGATAAGGTTAGAGATACTCAAATCAGTGGTTTAAAAGGTATTGGAAAAGTTATTATCAGAAAAGAAGATGAATGGATTATACATACTGAAGGTTCAAATCTTAAAGATATTCTTAAAATCGATGGAATTGACAATGTTAGAACAACTACAAACGATATCCATGAGATTTATGTTGTTTTAGGTATTGAAGCTGCACGTAATGCTATTATTCATGAAGCTTATAGAACCTTATCTGAACAAGGTCTTTCTGTTGATATTAGACATATTATGCTTGTAGCTGATATGATGACCTCTGAAGGTGTTGTAAAATCTATTGGTCGTCATGGTATTGGTGGAGAAAAATCTTCTGTCCTTGCTCGTGCGGCATTTGAGGAAACTGGTAAACACTTACTTAGGGCAAGTATTCATGGGGAAACCGATAAACTTACTGGTGTTATTGAAAACATTATTGTCGGTCAACCTATACCATTAGGTACCGGATCTGTAGATGTCATAATGGATAAGGATCAAACAGAAGAAACTACTAAATCCAATAGGGCTAAAGCTAAAAAAACCCTTAAGGCTATCAAAAAAGAAAGAGCTAAAAGTATGTATTAATTGAAGAGTGTATTTTATATTCTTTAATTATTATTTTTTTATTTTAAGAAAATTTTATTAATGAGATATTTTAAAAATAGTATCATTATTTTTTATTTGTTTCAGATGTAAAACTCATTATTTGTTTAATGGTTTTGCTTAAACTTTTTAGTTTAATTTGTAATTATATTTGTAATATAAAATTTATACTTGAGTTAAAATCTTAATTGGTTTTAAGGTAATCCAGTTTAAAAATTCAAACTATTCAAAATAGTATGGAATTGGGTATTACATATGTATTATTTTGGAACTTTTGTTCCATTTTTCAGTGTTTAGTTAAACTTTATATATAAAGACTCTAAAACTAGACTCTGTTACATAGCAGAATATGTATTTTGAAATTCTGTTTAATTATGTTATAAAAATTTTTAAAGGAGGCAGATGATGGACGTAGATAGAGCAATCAGAGTAGCAGTAGATACAGGTGATGTAATCTTAGGCTCTGAAAAATCAATTCAATCTTTAAAATTAGGAAAAGGTCAACTTGTTATTGTTGCAGAAAACAGTCCTAAAGAAATTCTTGAAGATGTAGAATATTATTCTAACCTTTCTAATGTTCCTTACTATGTTTATGAAGGTACCAGTGTAACTCTTGGTTCAGTATGTGGTAAACCTTTCACAGTAGCTACATTAGTTATTAACGATCCAGGAGATTCTACTATACTAGAAGTAATGGGGTAGATTTTAGTGTCTATTAAATTTAATTCTAATGAAATTAGATATATTGCATTATTTGAAAGTATGACTGGTGCTATGGTTAAAGATTGTCTTGTAGATGAAGACCATAGTAAAGTTACTTATGTTGTTAAAAACGGAGATATGGGTTTAGCAATTGGTAAAGGTGGAAGCACAGTTAATAAGGTAAAAAGAGCTGTTGATAAAGGTGTTGAAATTGTCGAACACTCAGATGATCCTACAGTTTTCATTAAAAATCTTTTAGCTCCTGCTCAACTTAAATCAATTAAAGTTCTTAAAAAAGAATCTGGAGAAACTATTGCTACAGTTACCGCAGATAATACCAACAAACGTATTGCTATCGGTAAAGATGGAGTCAATATTGAAAGAGCTAAACTTTTAGCAAATAGACAACATAATATTAGTAATATTATCTTAAAATAATTAGTTAGTTTATCATATTAATTATTTTTTACATTTAATATTATTTTTTATTAATATTCTAATCTTTAATTTTTAAAAAAAGAGAGGATTCTCTTTTTTTCATTTTTTTCTATAAACATGTTAGTTATTTTTTTTGCTTATCTGTTTTTATTATTATGAACTGTTTTATTGGTTTTTAATTGTTTATTGTTATTTTTTTGATTATTCTTTATCTTGATTAAAGAATTTAGACTTTATTTTTCATTTATTAACACTTTTAAATTGAATTTTTTAATTTATATTCAGATTACTCCATCTATTTTTCAAATTGTTTATCAAAAAAATTAGTGTATTTCTTGATAATTAGTATATAATTATGATTTGTTTTGTATTTTTTACTTAGTAAACATTTTTATAATTGGTAATGATTTGTTTTCTTTAATTAATTTCTTTATATTTTAAATAGGTTTTATTTGTATTTTTTAGAATAAATTATCCTTAAATTTATGAATAATTTATAATTTTTTTATAAGATTCCTAGAAAGTTTTATTTATATTTATTATTTATTATAATTTTGCAGATTTTTTTATTTTCTTTTAAAACTTTTTTATATTTTTTAATATTAATTTTCATATCTTTTTCCGGATTTTTTCAAGATTTTATCCCTTTTTATATATCTCTAATTTTAAAATCTAATATAATAATTAATTTCCTTATTGGTTTGGTGGTTTTATGGAATTTGAATATGAGGATATTCCGAATATCCTATATCAACATAAATATCTGTTATTGTATGAATGTGATTTTAATGAATTATATGATATATTGTCAGAATGTGGTACGGTTATAAAGATTACTTATCCGAGCTCTTCAAAACATATAATGAAGATAATTCTCCATAGATTTGGTCTTGATAAAAAATATAAGGATATCACAACAAAAAGTTTGGATTTTCTAGTTGATTTGTTAAAGGAGTTTTTCAGTATCTATTATAATGATTCATCCTATGGTCAAAAATTGAGTTATCATGAAAACAATATTTCCTTGGATAATGTTTCCTCCTATCCATATGCGGTTTTTAATCAGGATACTGTTATTTTGTTATTTGATAACTTTAGCCGTATTAAGGAAAATACTTTTATCCTTTTCGATACTTTTTTTGATTTCAGTAATATTTACATTGTTGCAAACACATATGATGATGAATTTTCAATTAAAGCTAAACGAAGTATACTTTATAATTTTCTTCAGGTTAATGAAGAGGAAAATAAGATGATTATCGTTAAACAACCTTATTTGGTTTTCATTGCTATTCTTTTTGGCATATTGTATCTGGCGATTGCATTTGTCATTGAATTTAAATATGCTTTTATTATTCTTGGATCTATATGGATTACTACATCATGGTATAAATTTGAAAACTTTTTATTAAATAAGATGTGAGTCTTTCATTAGTCTTTTCAAGAAATCTAATTTTGTTTTTTCCATTAGTTTGGTGAATGGTATGGAGAAGTTTACTCATATTATAACTGGTCTATTGTTTGGGTTTTTAATTCTATTTGTTTTTAAAGCTGTTCATTTTAATTTAATCTATAATTTCTATGAATTGTTACTGTATCTTATTTTCATATCCTTGTCATCGATTGTTCTGGATTATATTGAGTTGGGATTTCTTTCAAGTCATAGACGTCAGTTACATACTTTGTCTATCCTTATCATTCCATTGATTATCATGGTTTTTTATCCAATCATAGGCATGGCAATGTTTATAGGATTTCTAAGTCATATTTTACTTGATCTTTTAACCCCTACGGGCTGTCCATTATTTTTGCCATTTAACTCTTTATATTATAAGGTCTTTAGAAAGGAGGATAATGCAGTTAGAACAGGTTCTGCAAGCGAAAAGGCTTTAACCATTATCCTTTTCATGATACTTGTTATTGTAATCTTTTCCTGTTTTTTGGCTATTTCCGAACTTTCATATGGTTTTTATGATATCCATCATCTTATATCATCAAGTGATAACGACAGTATTAATGAAACTCATTTAAATGATACAAAAGTTAGTTTTAATGACAAGAAGGTATATGTTAATGTTAACTTGGACATTAAAGGTGATGAAGAGAAAAATCTAAGTTTTACAGATTCTGATAATCGTACAAGCACTTTGATTGTTTCCAATTATGATGGTTAATGTGTTTTTATCTTTACTTTTAACTAGATACTCTATATTTAAAAAAAGAAATAAACTCACTAGTAAAACTAGTGAGTATTTAAAGAACTATTTTACAATATCAATGGTTTCATATAAAGTATTTGACCTATAGTTTTTACTTGCTGTAACTATTATGTCATATAAGTTATTGCTTAAATTAAGTGTAATGGAAGCAATTCCATTATTATCGGTACTTCTGTAATAGGTTCTATTGTTGATCTTAAAGGTTAAAGGACATTTTTTAATCTTTCTACCATTATAATCAGAAACCTCAACTTTATAAGTTCCATTTCTTTTAATTGTAGCCCCTAATGACACGATCATTATATCTTTAGGTTTTATTCTTATTACTAATGTTCCATTTGATGAGGATACTCCAGTACTTCCACTAAAGGTTATTATGGCATCATAGTTTCCTACATATAGTGAGTTTAAACTGATGTTTATATCTCCTGTGGAATTTGTATTGCGCCAATAGGTTCTATTGTTAATTAATACTTTAACATATCCATTAACAATGGCCTCACCATTCTGGTTTTCAATATGTGCTGTAAGTATGGCATCGTCACCATATTCTCCACTAATATTATAACTGGTAATTCTACTGGTAATGTTCAATACTTTAATGGAAACTGTAATATTTGACGGAAGATAACCCCTTGAACCATTAAATAATATGGTGGCTTTATAGTCTCCGGCTTTAAGGTTTACACTTAGATTTACCTTACCTTCATCATTAGTTTTACGATAATAAGTACGATCACCTATAAGAATACGTATATATGAATCTTTAATGCCTATACCATCTGTATCTGTAAGTCTTCCAATCAATTGTGTGCCATTTGCATAGTACATTGTAATATTGGAACTTTCCATTTTGGTAGTATAGGAATAGATTGTCAGATTATTTCTGGTGCTAGAGCCTGTATGGTTATAATCTCCATTATATGTTCCTTCAATTATGTAGTTTCCAGGTGCATAATTTATTATAAGTGTGGCGATTCCTGATGTGTCTGTTCTTTTGTAATAAGTACGGTCATTGATTTTTATATGGGTTGTTTTGTTTGATAATGCCTGACCATTCTCGTCTTTAAGCTCTATGAAATAGGAACTGCCGTCCTGATAATACATTGTAATGTTGTTTCCCTTAAGTGATGTTTTAAGCTTATTGTCATTTACCTGAATTCTAGCACTACATCTGGATGGTGTATATCCTGTATAATTAAAGGAACATTCTGCGGTATAGTTTCCAATTCCAAAGTAAATAGTCATGTTTGCCTGATAATTGTTGTTAATAGGTCTCCAGTATGTTTTATTATTGATTGTAATTTTAATGTATTTTCCAATCACCTTTTCATTGGAACATTTAACCCTTACAATGAATAATGATCCGTCATATCTTTTCATTGTCAAATCCTCGGCACTAATGGATATGTCAGTTAGGTTATCTTCCTTTAAAATATCAGTTTTGGAATTTGTTCCTGTTATTGTATTGTCTGGTTTGTTGTTTTTTGTTTCTGGATTTTTTGGTACTGGGTTGCTTTTTGATGCTGTTTTTAGGTTTTTGTCCTTAACATTTGCTGTGTCTTTGCTGTTTTTATGACTGTCTTCAACGGTATCCAATTTTTTATTGTTAGAAACCGTTGTGTTTTCATATAAAACCATGTTTTCATTTAAATCTCCGTTATCTTGTATCTCTACACTTTCTTTTTGGGAGTCTCCACTTATGTCTGTTGAAGATATTCCTCCTAAACTTAAAAAGAGTATTAGTAATACAACTAAGCAGATTGAAAATTTTATATGTTTGATATTTTCACCCTTTCTAGTTTTCAAGAAACACATTAAAAATAAATGCATTTCTAGTTTTGATTTTTTTAGATTCTATTTAAATAGTTTAATTTTTCATTAGATTTCACGTAAAAATTTCCATTTATAAAAATGCCTAAATATTCCTTTATTTAGCTTAAAAAGAGTTCATTTGTCAATATATAAACATTTTTTACAGTTTTCTTCAATAAAAAAAGTATTGTCTGCTTTATTAAATAATAAAATATCTGGTTGGAATACTTTATTTTTTTAATTAAGAATGTTTAAATGGTATTTTTTCTATGCTAGCTATTTAAAACCATTGTTTTAAGATGATTTATCATACAAATTAAATTTTTTTTATCTTTTTTATAAAATTTTTAATATTGTATTATTTTTCTATTGTAATTTTTAATAGTTCTTTATCTACATCGTTTATATTAAGTTTAACACTTAAACTTGATGAATTGATGGTATATTTAATTATCTGTTAATCATTTTCCAGTTTTAATAAAAACAACTTAATAACTATTGTTTGTTTCTTATTTAACTAATTCTATTATTTTTATAAGATTTTTTTTATAAAACCTTTTAGGATACATTTAAAAATAGGAAACATTATATTAATAATATATAATATTATATGGTAATTTTATTATTTTCCTGACTTTTTTATTGGTTCTAAAAATTTTTAAATCATAAAATTTTTTTCTATTTCTTAATGATAAACATTACATTTATATGTATTGAAGTTTATAGATTATACTAATAGATATTGCTAAATATATCTCTATGTTGTTTTTTTCTTAAAACTATTTTTTTCATGTTTTTAAGGATTATTGTATTTATTTAGAACATAGACCTATAGCTATGTGTGCTTTTTGCTATAGAATATTATTTTTTATCTTAATTGGCTTTATCTATCAGATAAATATCAAAAATAATTGATTTATTTGTCTTATGATGATTCTATTTAATTTAAAAATTTAGATTGCATTATAAATCATCAGTATAATGTAAATCGCAGCGGTGGATTTTTAATTAATTAGTTTATTCTATTATTATAAAATTACTAAAAAATTTAAAGAGGGAAATATAATGCCAGGACTTTTTGCAGCAGGTAAGCTTAAAAAGAATAGACAAAATTTTAAGTGGAAAGATGTAGACTATAAAAGAAAAGCATTACGTTTAGATGTTAAAGCTGATCCTCTTGAAGGAGCTCCTCAAGCTAGAGGAATTGTTATTGAAAAAGTAGGTATCGAAGCAAAACAGCCTAACTCTGCTATTCGTAAATGTGTACGTGTTCAATTAATTAAAAACGGTAAACAATTAACTGCTTTTGCACCAGGAGATGGAGCAATTGGATTTATCGATGAACACGATGAAGTAATGATTGAAGGTATTGGAGGACCATCAGGAAGATCCATGGGTGATATTCCTGGAGTTCGTTGGAAAGTATCTAAAGTAAACAATGTTGCATTATCTGAAATGGTATCAGGTAAAATTGAAAAACCAGTAAGGTGAATACTATGGCTAATTTATTATTTGATAAATGGGATTTATCTGAAGTGGAAGTCAGTGATTTAGGTTTAGTAAATTACATCTGTTTAGAAGAAAATGATGTACCTCATACTTCAGGTAGACATGTAAAAAGACAATTCGCAAAATCCAAAGTTTCTATTGTTGAAAGATTAATGAATAAAATCATGAAATCACATGTTAACTCTGGTAAAAAGAATAAAGCTTATAATATTGTCAAAGAAGCTTTAGATATCATTAATGAGAAAACTAAAAAGAATCCAGTACAAATTTTAGTTACTGCAGTAGAAAACACTGCACCTCGTGAAGAGACTACTCGTATTAAATATGGTGGTATTGGTTACCAAGTAGCTGTAGATATTTCACCACAAAGGAGAGTAGATTTATCATTAGGTTTCATCACTAATGGTACCTACAGATCTGCATTTAAAAATAGAAAATCTGCAGGTGAATGTTTAGCAAATGAATTACTCCTTGCTTCTAACGAAGATTCAAGAAGTTTTGCTATCCAGAAAAAAGAAGAAAAAGAAAGAGTAGCTAAAGCAGCTCACTAAGCTTAAAGCTAATATTATGTTTTATATCATATAGGTGATTATTTTGAGTAGACGTTCAAAAATGATTGAAAAAATTAAGGATTTGATGTATAAACCTGACCAAATTAGGAATATTGGTATTGTTGCACACATTGATCACGGTAAAACTACCTTATCTGATAACCTTTTAGCAGGTGCAGGTATGATTTCTGAAGATCTTGCAGGAGATCAAAGATTTTTAGATTTCGATGAACAAGAACAAGCTCGTGGTATTACTATTGATGCAGCAAACGTATCTATGGTTCATGAATTCAAAGGTCAAGAATACTTAATCAACTTAATTGATACACCTGGACACGTTGATTTCGGTGGAGACGTAACTCGTGCTATGAGAGCAGTAGACGGTTCTGTTGTAGTTGTTTGTGCTGTTGAAGGTGTAATGCCTCAAACTGAAACTGTACTTAGACAATCTTTAAAAGAACATGTTAAACCTGTTTTATTCATTAACAAAGTTGACAGATTAATCAACGAATTAAAATTAACTCCTGAAGAATTACAAAACAGATTTGTAAAAATCATTGCAGAAGTAAATAAGTTAATCAAGAACATGGCTCCTGAAGATAAAGTTGATGAATGGAAAGCAGATGTTGCAAATGGAAGTGTAGCATTTGGTTCAGCTTATCACAACTGGGCTATTAATGTTCCTATGATGCAAAAAACAGGAATTACCTTTAAAGATATCATTGATTACTGTAATGAAGATAAACAAAAAGAATTAGCTAAAAAAGTACCTATATCTGAAGTATTATTAAGTATGGTAGTAGAACACTTACCATCTCCAAAAGAATCCCAGGAATACAGGGTACCTCATATCTGGGATGGAGATCTTGAAAGTCCTGAAGGTAAAGGTATGATTTCATGTGATCCAAACGGACCACTTGCAGTAATGGTTACTAATGTATCTGTTGATAAACATGCAGGGGAAATTGCAACCGGAAGAGTATATGGTGGTACCATTTCAAAAGGTACTGAAGTATATTTAGTTGGTTCTCACAGTAAAAGTAGAGTTCAACAAGTAGGTGTTTACTTCGGACCAGAAAGAGTTAACACTGATGACGTTCCTGTAGGTAACATTGTATACATTGCTGGAGCTCGTGGAGCTATTGCAGGGGAAACTATTTGTTCACCTGATACTCATATTGTAGAATTTGAAGGATTAGATCATATTTCAGAACCAGTAGTTACTGTTGCAGTTGAAGCTAAAAATACTAAAGATTTACCAAAATTAATTGAGGTTTTAAGACAAGTAGCTAAAGAAGATCCTACTATTAAAGTTGAAATTAATGAAGAAACCGGTGAACACTTAGTATCTGGTATGGGAGAACTTCACTTAGAAGTTATTTCTTACAGAATCAATGAAAAAGGTGTAGAAATCACAACTTCCGAACCTATTGTTGTATACAGAGAAACCGTTGCAGGTAAAGCAGGACCTGTTGAAGGAAAATCTCCTAACAAACATAATAGATTCTATCTTGAAGTTGAACCTATGGAACCTGAATTATTTGCAGCTTACCAAGCTGGTGACCTTAAAGAAGGAAGAGTTAAAGGTAAAGAAGCAGCAAATGAATTTATGGAATATGGAATGGAAAAAGAAGAAGCTAGAAGAGTATGGGATGTATATAGTAAAAGTATGTTCATTAACATGACTCGTGGTATTCAATACTTAGATGAAGTTAAAGAATTATTACTTGAAGGTTTCGAATCAGCTATGGACAAAGGTCCTATTGCAGATGAAATCTGTATGGGATTAAAATTCAAATTAGTCGATGCAAAACTTCACGAAGATGCTGTTCACAGAGGACCAGCACAAGTATTACCAGCTATCAGAAAAGCTATCTATGGTTCTATGATGTTAGCTAAACCTACCTTACTTGAACCTATGCAAAAAGTATTCATTAATGTTCCACAAGACTACATGGGATCTTGTACTAGGGAAGTTCAAAACAGAAGAGGTACTATTGTAGATATGCAACAACATAACGATATGGTTACTATTGAATCTAAAGTACCTGTTGCTGAAATGTTTGGATTCGCTGGTGATATTCGTTCAGCTGCAGAAGGTAGATGTTTATGGTCTACTGAAAACTCTGGATTCGAAAGATTACCTAATGAATTACAAAGAAATATTATTAAAGAAATCAGACAAAGAAAAGGATTATCTGAAGAACCTTATGGTCCAGATCATTACTTAGAATAGATCTGATTTTAAATAAATAAAATAATCTAATTTAATTTATTTTATTTTATTTTTAAATTTTCGAATTAAATTTATATGTTAATTGATTCAAAACTTAAATTTTAAATTTGATTTTATAAAATATTATCAGGTTTATTAATTTTTGAAAACTTAATTCTTTCAAACTTAATGAAAGATATGAAAAAATTTTGCAAAAAATCATTATCTTTTTATATTTGAAAGTACAATTTTATATTATGCTATATTGATAAGCTAAAACTAATGATTATAATATATATTGGAGGTCAATTATAATGGCAAAACAAAAAGAACATTTAAACTTAGCATTTATTGGACACGTTGATCATGGTAAATCCACTTTAGTTGGACATTTATTATTAAAAGCTGGAGCAATCGCTGAACAACAATTAGATGATGGAGAAAACAAATTTAGATTTGTTATGGATAAATTAGGTGAAGAAAGAGAAAGAGGAGTAACTATCGATTTAGCTCACCAAAAATTCTCCACCGATAAATATGATTATACTGTTG
The DNA here is from genome assembly GCF_000404165.1 of Methanobrevibacter sp. AbM4. Lineage (NCBI taxonomy): Archaea > Methanobacteriati > Methanobacteriota > Methanobacteria > Methanobacteriales > Methanobacteriaceae > Methanobrevibacter > Methanobrevibacter sp. AbM4. Next base: position 431,098 of record NC_021355.1, read on the forward strand.
TAGACTGCCCAGGACACAGAGATTTCGTTAAAAACATGATCACTGGTGCTTCCCAAGCAGATGCAGCTGTACTTGTAGTAGCTGCTGATGATGGTGTAATGCCTCAAACCAAAGAACACATTTTCTTATCAAAAACTTTAGGTATTAACCAACTCATTATTGCTATTAACAAAATGGATGTTGTAGATTACTCAGAAGATAAATATAATGAAGTTAAAGATGCTGTTTCAGCTTTAATTAAATCTATCGGTTACAAACCTAGTGAAACTCCTTTCATCCCTATCTCTGCATTTGAAGGAGACAACATTAAAGAAAACAGTAGTAACACTCCATGGTACAAAGGAGACGCTTTAATCCCTGCATTAGACAAACTTGTTGTACCACCTAAACCAATTGACAAACCATTAAGAATTCCTGTTCAAGATGTATACTCAATTACTGGTGTAGGTACTGTACCTGTAGGTAGAGTAGAAACCGGTATTATGAAACAAGGTGAAAACGTTATCTTCGAACCTTCCGGAGCAAGCGGAGAAGTTAAATCTATCGAAGAACACCACGAAAACATGCCTTCAGCTGAACCTGGAGACAACATCGGTTTCAATGTAAGAGGTGTAGGTAAAAACGATATCAGAAGAGGAGACGTAGCTGGACATGTTGATTCTGCTCCTACCGTAGCAAAAACCTTTGATGCACAAATTGTTGTTTTACAACACCCTGGTGTAATCACCGTAGGATACACTCCTGTTTTCCACTGTCACACTGCACAAATTGCATGTACTTTCATGGAATTATCTAAAAAATTAAACCCTGCTACTGGTCAAGTTGATGAAGAAAACCCTGACTTCTTAAAAACCGGTAACGCAGCTATTGTAAAAGTTAGACCAACCAAACCTATGGTAATTGAAAACGCTAGAGAAATCCCTCAAATGGGTAGATTCGCTATTCGTGATATGGGTCAAACTGTTGCTGCAGGTTTATGTATTGGTATTGAACCAGCTAAATAGATTTAATAATCTAGAACTTTTAAGTATTTAAAAAATCATTTTAAGTTTTTAAAACTTAATTTGATTATTTATTTTTTATAAATTTTTCATAAATATTATTGAATTGTTGTTTTTAATTTGATTTTTTCTTTTTTATGGAGAATTTCGGATTTTTTTCTTAGAAGTTTCCTTATTAACTATTATTTTTTCGTTTATTTTTTGGAGGAAAATTAATGAGTCAAGCTAGAATTAAACTTACTGGTACAGATCCAGAAAAACTTGCTTATGTTTGTGATCAAATTAAAAAAATCGCTGAAAGAACTGGTGTAGACCTTTCTGGTCCTATCCCACTTCCAACTAAAAAATTAGTAGTTCCTACTAGGAAATCTCCAGATGGTGAAGGAAAAGCATCTTGGGAAAGATGGGAACTCCGTATCCACAAACGTTTAGTCAGTATTGATGCTGACGAAAGGGCTATGAGACAAGTTATGAAGGTCAACGTACCTGATAATGTAAGTATTGAAATTGAGCTTAAAAGCTAAATAATTAATTTTTTTTAATTTTTTAGCTTATATTTAAGCTATTTTTAGTAAATTTGTTAATATTATTCATTTATAAAATTAGTGTATACTGTATTTGTTTTAAAGAAAAATAGTTATATTTTTATATATTAAAATACAAATTTATGTATACTTTTATATTTAACTTGTAATAGTTTTTTAATATATTTTTTATTTGTGTGCCGAGATAGTCTAGTCTGGTAAGGCGCAGGACTTGAAATCCTGTGGAGCTTTCTCCGCCTGGGTTCAAATCCCAGTCTCGGCGTTATTCTTTTTCATGATTTTTTTATAATATTTTAATTAGGTTTTTACCTTTTTTTAGATAATCTATTTTTTCTTGTTTAATGTACTCATACATTTTATGGGATTTTCTATTGTTTTATTCAGATCATTCCATTTCCAATTTGTTCAATGATTTTTAAAAAACGGTGTTTTTCCATATATTTGCTATCTAAATATACATCTTCATACTTCTATAAACAGAGTTTCTTTTTTTATATAACTATTTTTAAAACTCCTGTAATGATTCATTTTAAAATCTATCGGATATTGTTTTATTCTCATTTACTTTTAATTTAATTCAATGAATTTCATTTATGAAAATATGCTTTTACCCGATACTTGATTCATTTTCCAAATATTTGGAAGTTTGTTAAACTGTATATATTTTTTATATTTTTTATGAATATTTAAATATAATATTTTAATTTTGATATTTAACTAATCAGTAAAATCATAACATTTATATATAAAGTTCACCATAAAATTAATTGTATGTTTGAAACTATTGAAAATAATATGAATTTTAGTAAATCTTCATTTGCAGCATCCTCATTGGGGTTCCTGTTTTTAATGATTTTAATATCCTCAGTAAATGCTGTAGATGTACATGATAAACATTTGGTAATGGACTCACCAGGTAGCGATATTTCTTATTCTACTTTTTTAAATAATCCTGGTTCTATCTCAGATGTTAGTATTGAGAAAAATGATCATTTGTCTCATGGTGAGTTAAGTGAAGAACTACATAATCGTCAAAGATTAAGAAGAGTTGAAGATGAAAGCTTAAACTTTAATATTAATTACATATCCAAGATATGAAACCTTCCTTTTTTAATTTTTTTTTATCTTCAAAAACTATTTATATAAAACAAGATTTCTTAAGCATTTTCTAATTCTATTCTTGAATCTATCTAATAATTATTGGGATGGTTTATTTTACTATTTTTATTCTTTATTTTATTAAATAGTGATGGATCTCTTTCTTTTATCATTATTTTAAAAATTAGTGGAAAATAATTTATTATTTCAATTAATTGTTTAAATTAAATTTATATAATATCAAAATATTGATTTTTATTTATTTTATTAATTTTTTTTAAAAATAAGTTTTTTATTAATAGGTTTATTAATTAAATTTATGGATTATTAGTTTTATTAAATATTCTAAAATAGGTGTTTTATTAAAATTATTAGAATTAAAAATTTAATTTTATTTTATTATTCCATTTTATTAAGTCTTTTAAAAAATAGATTATTTTTTATTAAAAATATTGATTAGAGATTTAATAATCTATTTAATTCTCTATCAAAATCCTCAAGGTTGCTTACCTGTATTTTATCATCTAAACCTTTTATATGGGGTCTATCTATAATAATCATTTTAATTCCTAATCGGTCAGCTGCAATGATTTTCTCCTTAAATCCACCGGTGTCTCCACTTTCCTTTGTAAGAATTATCTTTGCATCTACTTTTTTAAATAATTCTAAGTTTTCATTTATGTGGATTTTCTTATCTTTATTTTTACTTGCAGTCATTGGAAAAATGTGATCCTCTATAATTCCAAGTTCCTTGCATTTGTCCATTGAAGATTTTACCTTAAGGACCCTTATGTAGAATCTATCTTTTGAAACATATTTTAGAACATCACTTGCAGTGTTGATTCCTCCAAGGTGGAGTATATTTCCTTCTGTAAAATTATTTTTAATTAATAATCCTCCGTCTTCAAATGAATCTACATGATAGACATTACTAAGATTTATGTTTTCCATATCCTCAATATACATCGGTTCCCTTTCAAACCTAATAAATGGTATTTTCATCTCATCAACAATGGAACATAGTGTGTTTGTAATATGTTCTGCAAATGGATGGCTTGCATCAACTAATAGGTCAATCTTTTCCCCATTTATAACTTGTATTAGGTCTTCTTTCGGAAGGGGTCTTGTAATAACCTTATCGCTTCCAGCATTTTTAGCGATATTTCCACCATACTCTGTAGTGGTACTTGTAACAATTGAAATCTCAGGATATCTTTCCTTCAAAAATTCAATTATATCTATGGATTCTTTTGTTCCGCCAACTATGAAAATTTTCATATAAATCATCTAAAAAAAGTTTTAGAGTATTTTTATTAAATACTCTTTTTAAGTAATGTTTTTCTCATTATAAATTCCGCTACAAATATGGTAGCCGCTACAGCAAATATTAAAATCCAATCCATTATTCCAATAGATGCTGTTTTGAATATTTTTTGAAGGGGTCCAATATATATTACACATATCTGGAGTATGAGGGAAAGCAGCATTGCAAAGGCAAAATATCTGTTTTTCTCTTCAGAGTCGGACCTATTGCAGTATGCACTAAATAATTGGTATACAACAAACAGTGTAAATGCAACGGTCATGGATTTTTCAAGACATGATTTGGTTCCAAGGTGGGTATTTGTATTTAATTCATAAATAAATACTCCCAAGGTACCTATGGCCATTACAATACCTGAGATTAATATTCTTATATAGTCTTTTCTCTCTAGAATATCACCATTTTCAGGTTTTCTTTCCATAATGTTTTTCTCTGCCCCTTCCATTCCAAGTGACTGTGCAGGCGGTCCGTCCATTATAATGTTGATCCAAAGGATCTGTATGGCATTAAATGGTAATGGTATGTCTATTATTGTTGCTCCAACAATGGTGAGTATTGCACCTACATTGGTGGATACCTGGAATTTCACAAACCTTTTGATATTGTCAAATATTTTACGTCCCTCTTCTATTGCCTTTACAATGGTTGCAAAATTATTGTCTTGTAAAATCATATCAGAGGATTCTTTTGCAACGTCGGTTCCATTACCCATTGCCACTCCAATGGATGCTTTTTTAAGTGCTGGCGCATCATTTACACCATCACCAGTCATTGAAACCACATTGCCTTTTGATTTTAAACTCTCAACAATTCTTAGTTTTTGTTCCGGATAAACCCTTGCATAAACTTGAATGTCATCTGCAATAGCCAGGTATTCCTCATTGCTTAATCTATTTAACTCATCACCCGTTAATATTTTGCCGTCGGTTAATATTTCAAGTTCGGAAGCTATGGCTGCAGCGGTATCTTTATGGTCTCCTGTAATCATTATTACCTTGATTCCAGCAGTCTTACATTTTTTAATAGCCTCTTTCGCCTCTTTTTTAGGTGGATCCATTATTCCAATAAGTCCGCTAAAGATGAATTTCTTTTCAACATTGTCCTCTGTTAGATTATTCTTATCCTCGGTAAGTTCTTTATCATCTATAATCCTATATCCAATGGCTAAGACTCTTAATGCTGACTGGGTCATGTATTTAGTTGATTTATTAATCCTACTTCGTGTTTCTTTGGTAATCTTTTCAATTTTACCATTGTTGTCTATGTATTTACAGGTTGCAAGTATGATTTCAGGTGCACCTTTTGTAAATGCTATTAATTTTTTATCACTTAAGTCAAACTCTTTACCTTCAATGGTTTTTATTTGCTTTAGGATATCGTTTGTCTCAGTATCATCATTAATACTGTGAATTGTGGTCATTCTTTTTCTATCACTTGTAAGTGGGATTTCCTTAATACGAGGATATCTTTCTTTTAGGTTTTCTGTTTTATAATCAGATTCCTCTGCAAACTGTAAAGCTGCGCCATCAGTAGAATCTCCAATTAATTTACCTTCTTTGATTACAGCATTATTACAAAGATATGCTCCTTCATATGTTTTGTTTGAATAGATTTCACTTTCCCTTACAGTCATTTGATTAAGGGTAAGTGTTCCTGTTTTATCTGTACATATGATATTACAACTTCCAAGAGTTTCAACGGCAAGTAATCTTCTAATGATTCCATTGGATTTTGCCATCTCTTCCATTCCAAGGGCAAGGGTTAAAGTCAATACTGCAGGTAATCCCTCTGGAACTGCAGCTACTGCAAGTGCAACAGCAGTCATAAAGTTTTCTACAAGACCCATTCCTTCAAAGAATTCAAGTATGAACACAAATACACAGGTAATTATGGCAATCAAACCAAGGATTTTTCCAAGTTTATCCACCTTTTCTTGAAGTGGTGTTTCTGGTGATTCCTCTTGTATGACTGATGCTATCTTACCAATAGAGGTGTCCATTCCAATGGCATATACAAGTCCCACACCTCTTCCTGAAACTACATTTGAATCCATATAAACTAGATTGTCTCTAATATTTTCATTAATATTATTTTCAACATCCAAATCAACATTATCCTTATATTCAGCTGTTTTATTTACTGGTTCTGATTCTCCTGTTAATGATGACTCGTCTATTTTAAGCTCTGTAGTTTCTAATAAAAGTAGATCTGCAGGTATCTTGTCTCCCTCTTCAACAAGTACTATGTCTCCAATTGTAAGATCTCTTGCATTAATTTTGGATATTTGTCCTTTTCTTCTAACAACTGCCTTTTTATTTACGAGATTTTTCAATTCATTCATTGCTTTTTCAGCTTTATACTCTTGTCTATAACCTACAACTGCATTTAATACAACAACAAAGAGGATAACTAATGAATCTATTATATCTCCAATAAAATATGATGCAATAGCCGCTAGAATAAGAAGTATTATAAGTATGTCTGCAAATTGCATTAGGAAGATTTGGATCTTACTCTTTTTTTTCTTTTCTTTAAGTTCATTTGGACCAAATTTAGCTTGTCTTTCATTGGCCTGGTTTAAAGATAGACCTTCTAAATTTGTGTCATATTTTGATAAGATTGCATCTTGTATTTTCATAATGTCCCATTTTACAGATTTTATAAAAATAGATTAACTAAATAAATTTCTATATATTCTTTAATTATCTTATTATTTAATATTATTTTAATTACTGGTATTTTTTATTCATTGTCTTTAAAATCATAAACATAGAAACTAGCTTTTTTATAGTTTTTCATTTTCATAATGTCTATTTTCGGGTTTAAATTTTCGCCGGTTAATGGTTTGATTATTAAATAGCTTTTAATGTTTCTTGCCAAATTAAGTATATATGGCTGTAATTCATGTGGAGGTCTTATTGAGTATATCAAATCCCGGTTTCTATACAAATCATAATCAGGATTTGTCAAGTCGTCTTTTATTATGTCCTCCCTTGAAGGTTCAATATCTGTCTTGATTATATTCACATTATCTTTTTTATTGAGATAATCGCTTACAAAATAGAAGTGACCAATGGCTACCTCTCCAACATTAAACTTTCTATCAGGTATGAAAGTTGCAATATATTCTCCAAAATCCTTCCACATTATTGTATCTCCAAAAAAATTATTCTTTAATACTTTTTTATTTATATTTAAAATGTTTAAATCTTTGTTTATTTATTGGTATGTTTTTTAGAAAAGTTTTTTAAACATTAATATATAATTAATTATTGAGATTTTTTTATTAGATTAGGTTTTATAGGGGTATTTTTCATGATAATTCGTCAATTTACAGAAAGGGATTTTAAAAGGATTTATGAAATAGAAGCCATGTCCTTTGAAAATACTTATGGGAATGATATAATTTTGAAACTCTATAAAATCGGTTCTGGTTTTTTGGTTGCAGAGATTAATGATTATGTTGTAGGTTATATTATCTTTTGGATTAAGCAGGAAGGTGAAGGTCATATCATTTCCCTTGCAGTTGATAAAAACTATAGAGGTATTGGTATTGGTTGGGGACTTTTAGCTAAGGCCGTTAAGGTTCTTAAGGAATGTGATCTTGATTATGTCTCACTTGAGGTGGATTCTGAAAATGAAGGTGCTGTAAGGTTTTATAAAAAATTTGGCTTTAAGGTTGATAGGAAGGTACCTAATTATTATGAGAATGGTAATCCTGCATTAATCATGTTCTACAGATTTAAGGATAAAACTAACAATTAATTTTAATTTTAAAATAGTATTATGTAGAATGTTTTTTATTTTATGATGGAAAGTATTTTTTTATAGAAAAAGTTGGTTTTTATTTAAAACTTGTTTTTAATTTTATAATAGTGTGTAGAATCTTCTTTATCTATAATGAAAATAGTTTTTTTTATAAAGAAGGTTTGGTTTCTATTTAAAAATAGTATGTGTGTAGAATCTTCTTTATTTTATAATGGAAAGTAGTTTTTTAAAAAATAGATCTTAATACAATAAATAAAAAATAGAAATAGTTTAGACTAATTATTTAGTCTTTATTTCATCATCTGAGTTAAGTTATTCATTTCCATTTGGCCCACTTGTTCGACTGTGTTCATATCAATTGTACCACTTGCAAACATAGCTATTATAAGTGCTATATAGAATGTTATTATTGCAAGTTGTATTACTCCATGTCTTTTTATTTCCGGGTCTTTACGGGTTAATAAATAAATTGCGACTATGATACTAAGAACATTACCTAATATTGCAAGTATATATCCAATTATTATGAGAAGATTCATTTTTCCAGAACGGGTACTTTGCTCTTGTATATATGGTCCGGAATTATTTCTATCATTGCTATAATTTTGATTTGTATTGTGAGAATCGTTAGGATTATTATTTAAATTATCTTCAACGTATTTGGAAAATTTATCGTCAATTTTAATAGTTTCTGCTGGATTTTCCTCTGTAAATTCTGTTCCACAGTATACACAAAATCCATATCCTGCAGTATCCACCTTTCCACATTTTGGACATCTTTTCATTTCCATTTCAATACATCTCTGTTTTTTTATAATTGTCCTATAATTCATTAAGCTTTATATTAAATTAATAGTCTATTTAAATTAACATTTATATCTTTCTATTGTTTTTTATCTAAAATTTAATTTATTGGATAGTTTCTATTTTTAAGTAATGGGCTTTTAGGTATTCTATTTTTTTAATATCTCATTTACAATTTTATTTATATGGACATTAGCACTATCTATTACTGGAATTGGTATTTCCTCCTCATCAATGATTAAGCTAAGTTCCGTTGATGTTATTATTAAGCAGTCAATGTCCCTTTCCTCTTTTATTGTTTTTTTGATAATTTTTAGGATCTTCTCTTTTTTGTCCGGTAATACTATTCCGTTTTCCAGATTCGGATATATGATCTCCTGTATTTCCTGAATGTCCATGGAATCTGGTATTATTGACTTAATTTTATATCGTCCTAATCTTTCCTGATATATGTTATGTGTCAATGTAAATGAGTTTCCAATAAGTAGAACCTTTCTATAGTTATTCCTTACCACCTTGTCGTATACACAGTCAAGAATGTTTATTATGGGAAGTGGTGATTTCTTAATTAAATCATCTATTACTATATGGCATGTACTTGATGCTATTACTATTATCTCTGCACCTGCAGATTCCAGATTTCTTATTGATTTAAGAAGTATCTTTTCTACCTGTGTGAAATTCTCATAGTCTATCTGCTCTATCACTTCCTCCATATTTAAACTTTCAATAAGGATATGGGGATAATATTCGTCAAATCGGGAATTTTTAAATTCTTCAATTATCTGTTTATAGTATTTTATTGTGGATATGGGACCTATTCCTCCAATAATGCCTAATGTTTTCATATTATCCTCCCTATTTTATCTTATCTTCTTCTGTGTCTTAATCCTATAAATAATAATATTAATCCAATAGCTACCAGTATAGGAATTCCATAGAATAATAAATCCATATTGTTAAATGATTTGAATTCACTAGTTGCAGGTAAATTCATAGTGCTTGAATCTTTGTCGTCTGATGTAATTGTTGCAAAGTTATATAATAAATCTGCATATCCTATTTTAGCCCCATTATACTCAATATAGTCCGGCGCTTGATTATGTTCATCCATATAATTTACAACCTCCTCTGCCATAGCCTCATAATCATAAATACTATAGGAGGAGTTTGTACCTGTTGAGTAATTCTGAGGATTGTCTGGAGCTTTATACTCTTTAGGGCTTTCTAAGCTACTGCCTGCCAGATATGATGACAGTAGGTATAATGCTTGAGGTGTTGTATATGAACTATAGCTATCTTTTAGTTGTCCGGTTTGCTGTGCAAAAAGGATATCCTGTGATATGTCACCTATTGTACTTACATTAAGTTGTCCCCTTACGACATAATCATTGTTGAGAGTTTTGCTTGATGAGTCATAGCTATTTACATCCTCTATTATCTGATCTGCAATATATTTATTCACCTGGCTGTCACTATAGTATATGTCTCCTGATGAATCTGTTTTATCCGGATATGCCTGTGCAGGTTGTATTGTGGATATCCCTGCTTCGGATAGGAACTGTCCCGGATTTTTGATAGATAGGAAACTCTCACTAGACCAGTTATCATCCCATGCTCTACGTAGGTTACTTAGATTGTTCAAATCAAGTGATCCTACATTAACAACTATGACCTGTTTAGAAACCTGTGAAGAATATCTGGCTAGCTCGTAGTAATTTGCCGCATCTGCAAATGCGATGTTTACACTGACATCGGTATCTGATTCCATTGCACGTGTTCCCTCACCAGGTGCAGGTGACTGGGAATCAACAATCACGGTTATATCACCATTACTATCTGATTCGATATAATTCTTAATTTCATTCATCATCTTAACTTCTTCACCCTGTTGTCCAAAGATTGAATCCGAAGTTAAAAATACTGTTGTTGCACTAACGGCACTTATGCTTGGTGCAAGAATCAGTATTGTTAAAATTAAAAATACACTTAGTTTTTTAAACCTCATAACATTCCTCTATTAAAATCAAATTTATTATCTATTTGATTCTTATGATATTTAATAATATTTTAAAAAAAGATGTAAAAAATTTAATAAAAAATAATAAAAAAAGTAATAGATTTAATTTATCTAAATCTATTGTTTAATTTGAACTGTTGGTATAACCTTAGCCTCGGCAGCATTCAATACGCTTGTATCACTTGTATTTGTTGTAAATATGATATCATACTCTGTATCATTTACTATAAATCCGATATCTCTTGTAATATTGTCATATTCGCTATAGGTTATGTTATACCCTGTAGTGCCACTTATATTAATATAGTCTGAATATATAAGACTTCCCTCTTGGTTTGCCTCAACATTTGCTGTTATCGTTGAAATCATACCGCTGATGGAATGTTCCTCTCCAGGAACTAGACTGTTGTTATATAACTTTACACTTACATTATCTCCATTAAAAACAGCCATATATCTGTCACTGTCTGCATGGGTATATTCCTGAGGTATAGTTAAGCTATATGCTGTGAAGTTATATGTGTTATTAGTTTCGTTTGTATTTGTAGCATTTTCATTTGAAAGTACATATGCATAGTTTACAACTAAAATAAGAAGGATAATTCCAGCAATTATGATTACATGTTTTTTATTAATGTTTAATTCTGGTTTTGACTCCATTAAGTTCGGTTTCTTTCTAGGTTTATCCTTTTTATTATTAGCATTATTATTTTCAGGATTACTTATTTTAGATCTTTCATAGGTAAATATATTTCCAAGACTTGCATCTTTCTTCTTTTTATCTGTATCTGATTCAGTATCATCGTTTTTACTGAATATATTTACTGCCTTGTCTTGAAGTTCTATTTTCTCATCGGGTAATTTAGTATGACAATCTAAACAGTATTCCTCATTGTTAATATGTTCTTTACCACATTTTGGACAATACTTCGCCATTTTATCCCTTTTTTAATAATTTTTAACAAATTAGTATTTTATTGAATTATTCTTAAATTATTTATAATTTTATAATAAATATTATTTAATTATTATTGGTTTTATTTAAAAGTTTAAGTATTTTTACAAAACATCTAAAAAAGAAAAATAATTATTGTTGATTTTATTTGATGTTTGATATTTTAAAAAGGAAAAGGATTTTTGTCTATATATTTAATACTTTTCTCAATATTTTCAATTTCATCATTATATGAATCTATATCATCAGATACAAACAGGAATCCATATTCTTTTTTATCCTTTATAAATCCAAATGTACGATACTCGTAATTCTTTGTACCATTTTTACTTATGACATCATACATCTGTATGCCATTGACTTCTTTTATGGTACTATTTTCTATTAAAGCTCCATTTCTTAAATCTAAATTTTCCGTGGAACTTTTAATCTGATTTAGGTTTCTATTGGAATCTTTTGACTGATATACACTCAGTACTATATTATGTCCATTGTCTCTTCCTGCATAACTTCCAATAACATTAGTTTCTGACTCGTTAAATTCCTCCCATGTGGTTGGTAGCTTAAATGTTATTATCTTATTGGAGTATTCTCCAGGCTCATTTGTCGGATTAATGTAGTTTAGGGAATTTTCATTAATGTAATTAAATGTGAATGTCGCTCCAATAGCTATTATTATAAGTATGACTAATATTAATGTTCCATGTTTATGTAGGACTTTAAAGTGTTTTTTATTTAATCGTCTATTCTCTCTTTCCTTTAAATCCTTCTCTTCAATAAACTCTTCAACACTTTCCATGTCACTTTTGGTATATTCTGAGTATGGATTTTCTTCAATGGTGTGTATTGGATATATTGTATTGGACTCTTCCATCTCCATTGTTTCGATTATTTCCTCTACTTCTTGCTCCTGGTTTCTATTTATTTCGGGATATTCTTCCCTTGAGGGTTGGTATGTGTTTGTTGTCTGATATTCCCCTTCCTGGTTTGGATAATATTCCTCACTAGGTATATAGTCAGTGTCCTCTTTGATTGTATAGTCTTCATTTGCTCTGTAATCTGTATTTTCAATTGAATAATCTTTGTTATAGTTTGTATCTTCTTTGATTGTATAGTCTGTATTGTCTAATCCGTAATCTCTATCATTTTCAATTGGACTATCCTCATGATTATAACCGGTATCTTCCTTGATTATATAATCATCATTATCTTCTTTAACATAAGTATCATCTAAATTGTATTCCTCAATTGGTCTAGGACTATTCTCTCTTATTATTTGAGAAATAGGCATATGATACTCATCAGGATTGTCTTCATCATTATTTGTTTTGGAATTAGAGGTGTTTCTTCTTTTTTCTGTAAGTTCCTTATAGTTTAAGGAATTTTTATAGTATGAATCTTTATCTACTAGTCTTTCACCACATTCCTTACAGAACTTTTCAGGACCTTCTGTTTCTGTTTTACAAATAGGACAAATTTTTGTCAAGAAATAGCACCAACCATATCTAATTAGAATTATTTATGTTTAGATAGTATTTATATTATACAGTTAATTTAGATTAAAAAGAGTATTCTTATGTTTTTATAAAATATGTAAGTAAAGTGTTTTTTTCACTCTACCTACTGTGTGTTAAAAAATGAGATAAAAAACAAAAAAAGATTATTTCAAATAATCTTTATTTTTCTCTTTATCCAACTAATTATATTTGTTTTTTTAGTATTTATAATTTTGTATTTGAGATATCAGAAAATTTTATATTGGGATTAAAACAAATGATATGGTCTTTATTGGTCTTCTAAAATCCATTTAATGGTGTTTATTTTTATATTATTTGTCCATACCTTTGCCTGGCTTTTATGTTTGCTTTTGCTGTCATTTTGTTTTTCCAAAGAGCTATTTAAAACTCTTGATTTGGCCTCAAGTTCTATAAGCAACTCCTTTAGCTCCCCTTCTTCCTTTCCAATAAGTGTCTTTAAGAAGGTTTCCTCGACTTGGCTCTCAACACTTACTATCTGTTTTTCTTTATTGAGTCTTTCGTTTGAATTTAGAATATTTCTTGTACTTTCATTAAGGTAATTGATTCTTTCCTGAATTTCATCTGTTGTTTTCATTATCTCACTTTTTACTCCTTGTTTATGATTTTATCAAAATTGTCTAAAAGATTTAAGATATCCTCTTTACGTGCTAGGGTATTTAACCATTCCTCAGGTATTGAATCATAGCCATAATAGATACCTGCAAGTCCTCCACATATTGCTCCTACGGTGTCGGTGTCAGATCCTAAATTTACACTTTTAAGCAATGTCTCCCTATATGAGTTTGTATTTACTAATGTCCATAGCACCGCCTCAAGGGTATCTATCACATAGCCTGAACTTTTGATGTCATTTATATCCAAATTGAATATTTCCCTTGAGAAGATCCTTTCAAATCTTCCCCTTTCCATATCGAACTCCTTGTCATCTTTATAATATTTTAATATGTCATCAATGGATTGGTTAATTGAATCCCTAAGACTTATGTCATTGTTTAATAACTTAACAGCTATTTGACAATAAAGGTGACATGCAATCTTTGATCTTTTATGGTTATGTGTAAGTCCAGATACATTGTATATTAATTCCACATCCTCGCTGCTCATCCTTTCATTAATCAGATAGGCTACTGGTAATATTCTCATGAGGGATCCGTTACCGTTATCATGTTCATAGCCTCCTCCACATTTTAGAGGATTTACTCCATCATCATATCTTGATATGGCTAGAACGGTAGTATGGCCTACATCAAAGGTTTCACCGTCAGATGTATAGTCTCCATTATGGTACCAGTTGGAGAATTTCGTCATCATGTCCTCATAATCGATTTCCGGATGTTTTATTATGCTGTCTATAGTTGCAAGGGTTAAGGAACTGTCGTCTGAAAAGGTTCCCGGAGCTTTATTATATGTTCCATAACCTATCATTTTTTCTATCGGATTCTTCTCAAGTTCCTTCCTTGACTTGAATTCAACAGGCACTCCAAGTGCATCCCCTATAATTAATCCTATAATTCCATCTTTACTGTTCATAATATCATTCCTGTATCATATAAAAAAATAGTTAATTGGATTTGAAGTGGCCATCTTATAAAAAAAATAGTTTAAAATGGAGACCAGAAACTCATAGGTTCATAGAATCCATAATAATTTAATAAATAATGGTTCAACGGGTTTTTATTTGCATAATAATTTATTTCCGCTGTAAAATTATCACGGTCTATTAATCCATTTTTATATTTGTATCTGACCCATTCAATGTGTTTACTGTCCTTGTTTAATTTTTTATAATATTTTGTTATGTTCTCAGGTATGCTGCCTTCATTGGCATAATAGATGTTACTTATTGCCTCAAAGTTTCTATCGTCTTTATAACTGATACTTGGTCCGTTTGATTTGTTTTCCTCAACCTTCTCGATTAACTTTGCATCGGCAATACTGCTTATGTTGTATTTCTCCTCAAGCTTAAGGTTTTCCATAGCTTCCTGTTTATCTTTATCTACATCATGAAAATAAGCTAAAATATAAATCGCTGCAATTAATACTATAACAATTACTATAACCGTAGCTTTTTTCTTCATTTTAATCCCTAATCTTTTTTTATATTTTATAAATGTCGAATTTCAATTCTCAACTTAGCAATGTATAATGCATGGACCTTTACAATGTTGAATCCCGATTCTTCAAAATATGATGCCTAAAATATGGATTTACATCTTAAAATCATTTACATGAAAATCATCATGATTCCAGTAAATTATTCCAACTTAATATTGTCTTAAAATTTAAAAAATTTTTTTAATATTATTACTATTTATTTATTATTTTATTTAATAAATTTTATTTAATAGTTAATATAATATTATAAAATAGTGAGTGAAATGACTGAACAGGTTAGTAAAACAATACATTCTGTAACTGATGATATTCCTCTTGAAGGTGATATTAAAAAATACAATCTTGCTCTATTCAGTCCAGATGATGGTTTTAAAAAGGGAGATAAGGTAGTTGTTTTCAGTAATTCTGAATATGAGGAGATTCAAGATAAAATCAAGGAATATGAATTACAGATTGAAAAAATAGATGAATTGGGAAATAACAGTGAAGATTTGAAAGTGAAGGATATTGAAATTGATAGTCTGAAAAATTCATTGTCTGATTTGGAAGATAAAAGCATTAAGGAAATTTCAATTAAAAATAATGAGATTGAATCTTTAAAGAAGAATGTTATCGATCTTCAACTTGAAAATGAAAATCTTAAGGATAAAAGTTCTAATGTTGATGCTATAGAACAAGAAAAAGATAAGGAAATCGGTGCCAAAGATGAACAGATCGGTATTTTAAAATCCAACATCTCTGAACTTGAATCTAAACTTGGGGATATGGATGCTAAAGATAAGGAAATCAGTAAACTAAAAGCTTTATTGTCTGTTTCCGAATCTAAAGATAATGAGATTGAAGATTTAAAATCAAAAATATCTGAACTTGAGGCAAAGGATGAAGAACTTGAAGATTTAAAATCCGAGATTAAATCAAAGGATGATGAGATTTCTGATTTAGAAAATCAAGTCATTACATTAAGTGAACGTTTAGAGGCTGAATCAAATAAGGTAAGTACCGAATTCCTACCACAGACAAAAGCTCAAAATGAGGAATTATATAAGCTTCAGAATAAGGTTAACGAGAGAAATGAGATGTTATTTGAAGTTACAGATAATATTAACCAAACAATGGAAGAGGCTATTATTGATGCAGTAAAGGAAACTAACGATATTGTAAATGCTAGCAATAAAACCACACGTGCAAAGATCAATAATGCCGTAAGCCAAAGTGAAAAGGAAGTCACTGAAAGAAACAGGGCTATTGCAAGTAATATCAATAGTATGGTTGATAGTATTAATGATGAGCTTCAAAACGTTTCCATCTGGAAACTATTATTGAATAGAAAGAACATTAACATTAAAATCCCAACAAGTGACTTAAATAAACAGGTCAAGATCAATATACCTAAGGATGTTGTTGAGGATAAAGAGGTTAATGTTGACGTTTTAAAGATTAAGAAGAATCACAAAATTGATAATCTTAAAAAACTTTGGATTGATACTGAAGAGGATAAGAACTCAAAAGAGCCAATTGACGTTGGCAATGTTAAAAAATAGATTTTGTTTTGTTTAGTCATTTACTATTCATCTTCTTTTTATTTTTATAATTTTTTATTAATTTTTTTCATGTGTTATTTTTATTATTTTTATTATTTCTGGCTATTTTTTTTAGTTTTTTTATAATATTTCTTAGTAAAATGGACCTTTGGCTATTTATTCTTAATTATTAAATTTTTTATAGTATCTCTTATTTTTTAGTTATTGGTATTATTTATTTTGACTGTCTATTTTCATTTATTTATTAAAAAAATAGTTTAATTTAAAATAATTTAAGATCAATTGTATTAATAAAAATAGTTTAATCTAAAAAAGTAAGGTTCAAATAAAATAAGCAATTAAATTAAAAAAGATTAGAAATTTAAGATTTCCTCTTAATATTTCCAATGGTTTCAAATATCTTATCTTCATTAAATCCTGTATCGGATTTAATTAGATATCTATTGTCGTTTTTAGTAAATGAGTAATAAGTATAATTATGACTTAAATATTTATCATTATCATTTGTTTTAATAATGGTTACATTAACTCCATTTATATTTCTGCTTGTATTTGATAATATTTTCTGTCCGTCTATTTCCTTGTTGATGGATTGGCTATTTACATTTTCAGTTATTGAAAGTGTATAATTATTATCTTTTAAGTAAGCAGTATGTGATACCTCTGTATTGTCTGGAAGTGAAAGGCTACTTGGTACATCGAATTCACTGTTTATCATTGTACATTCTGGTCCTAGTTCTCCAATTATCCAATTAATTCCTACAATAGCAATAATTATTATTATAAGACCAATACAGCAATCCCTAACAAACTTATTACCACTTTCCTCAGGATCTTTATCTTTAAGAAATTCTTCTTCCTTCATAATCAAACCTAACTTCCATTTATAAAAATAAATATTACTTCTATTTTATTATATTTTTTTAAATATTTAAATAAATACTTTTGATTTAAAAATAGCAATCAATTGTCTTTTTATCTTTTTATTAAATAGTCATTATTCGGGTCCAAAATTATTGATTTTTGTTTTAAGCTATCTGGTTTATATTTGGATACTTTGACTTTATATGTGTAGATTTAATAATCTTATATTATTAAATGAGTCAGATAACCGTTTTATTAATTATTGTTGATATTTTTATTAATATGGGGATTTAATGGGTAATTATTTTGTATTAAAACTTATATATCTGAAATTTTATATGGTATTACATAAGAGGTATTAAAATGATATCTAAGATTTTGAATAAGTTAACTGAGGATATTCCAGAAGAAGATAAACAATATGTTAAAGATAAAATCAAAGAGTATATTGATGAGGAATCTTATCAAATTGCTAAACAAAGACATGTCGAGGTTACCGAAGACATTATAGGTGAAGTCATTAATGGGATGGGTTCCATTCAAGACTTTATTGATAAGAATTTAAAGGAGCCTAAAGAATATAAATGGGCATTGAATAAAATTGTTGAAACTGACATGTGTGCTAAATGTGGTTCTTGTACCGTTGTATGTCCTAATGATATTTTAGAGTTTACAGACAGGCCACAGCTTACCTCAGAATGTAGACGTGACGGTCAGGGTATGTGTATGGAGGTTTGTCCTAGAATGTATTCTGCTAAACATATGATTGAGGTTAGGGAAAACTTTAAAGAAGAATATTATTATGGTAAAGGTACAATAGAAGGACAGGACGGTGGGGTTGTATCCTCATTTTTAAAATACTTAATTGAATCTGAGAAGATTGATGGTGCAATTGTTGTAGGTGACGAGAAATGGAAACCTGTGTCCATGATTGTCAAGTCTCCTGATGAACTTTCAAAAACCGTAAAATCCAAATATACAATATCAACATTAGAGGCATTGTCCGAAGCTTATAATCAGGGTCTTAGAAAAGTTGCTGTAGTAGGTCTTCCTTGTCAAATTCAAGGTTTAAGAAAGATACAATATCATCCATACCACGCAAAACATTCAGCTGAAAGAGGATGGGATGGTAAGGCTAAAAAATTACCTAAGATAGAATATTTCATCGGGTTATTCTGTACCGAGAAATTCGATAAGGAAACCATTGATGAAATTTTAGCTGAACATAATATTGATATCAATGACGTTAAGAAGTTCAATGTCATTAATGGTAAATTCACCATTGAAACTAATGATGATGTTTTACACCTTCCAGTTAAGGATATCAAAGTAGCTCCAGGTTGTAAAATGTGCAGGGACTTTGATTCAGAACTTGCAGATGTATCCATTGGATCTGTTGGAAGTGAAGAGGGATATTCCACTATTATTATAAGAACTGAAAAAGGTGAAGATATTAAAAACATTATTCCTGTAAAAGAGGGAGTGGATGTAAGTAAAGTTCAGTTCCTAAGAGACTTTAAAGGGAAAAAATTCCAGAAAGCACTTAAACAACGTAAAGATAATGATGAATTCATATCCTATTATTGGATTGATGATTATGGTGGAGCAGGTTTAAGAACTGATGGGAAATATTTCATTAGATTAAGATCCAAACCATCCGGATTCTATACTCATGAAGAAGTTCAGGCTGTAATGGATATTACTAAAAAATATGGTGCCAGAATAAAGGTTACAAATAGGGAAGAATTTGAATTACATGATTTTGAACCTATTGATGTTGAAAATGCGATTCTGGAGTTAAGGGAAGCTGGATTTATTAATGGTGGAGAGGGACCTCTTGTAAGGTCACCACTTGCATGTCCAGGTAATCAGAACTGTATGTTAGGTTTGATTGATACTACTAGAATTGCAAAGGAATGTGAGGAAAGGTTTAAAGAATTACCAGCACCTTATAAATTTAAGATAGCTATTAGTGGTTGTCCTAATAAATGTATAAGACCACAAATTTCCGATTTCGGTATTAATGGTTATAAGGTTCCATATACCGTTGAAGAGAAATGTAATGGTTGTGGAAGATGTGCCGATGTATGTAAGGTAGACGCACTTGAAATTACAGGGGATATTGCATACACCGACTATGATGTATGTATTGGCTGTGGAAAATGTGTTAATGCATGTCCTCATAAAGCTAAAGAACTCAAATATGACGGATTTAATTTATACATTGGTGGAATGAGCGGTCGTGAGGTTGTTGAAGGTTTAACACTTAACGTTGAAGATGAGGAAATGATATATAAATTAATTGAGGCAACCCTTAAAGTATATAATAGATTAGGTGAAAAACCTCAAAAAGAAAGAGTAGCTAGCACAATGAAACGTGTTGGTGAATTGAGATTCATGAATGAGGTTAAAAAAGAATTAGAATCCATGGATTAATTTAGTTAAAAAAAGGTATAAGTTCTAAACTTATATTTTTATTTTTTTTAATTTTGATATTTTCTTAAAATTCGGTCTTTACACTTAAGACCTTTAAAACAATAAATCAGTTATTGTTATTATCTTGTCTTTAAAGATTTTATAGTTTCTATTTTATTATTGGCTGTTTTTTTTCTAAGTCTTATGTTTTCAAACTATTTTTTTTTGTAGAATTAGTTCATGTTTTTATAAAAAAATTACCAAACCCTATTTATGTAAATTATGATTATTTACATTAAATCTGCTTTTTCTATTTTATAGTGCCCTTTGTATTCTGCCCTATCTCCGGCATGTTCCAGTTTTTTAATACCAATACGCAGGTTACCTAATCTATAAGCCCTTTCACTTATATATGCAATTAGATCTTCACTAATAACACCAGGATAAAAACCTAAGTCCACCCTCTGTTTAAGTATGCTATAAACTTCTTGTTGGGTGTAGAATGGAAATCCTATCTCTATTGGAAGATGTATGGTTGAAACATTTAAATCTGTTGCAGTGATATTCTTTGATGAGCTTACAGTAATTACAGATATTTGCACATCAGGATATTCCTCATGAGCCCTTAAAAAATCATACAATGTTCTATTGAGTTCTATGGAATTTTTAATGTTGTCAAACTCATCAAGGCCAAGAATCAATATTATCTTATTCTCAGTTAAATAATCCATTATTCTGTTATAGAAATTG
Source organism: Methanobrevibacter sp. AbM4 (assembly GCF_000404165.1). Classification (NCBI taxonomy): domain Archaea; kingdom Methanobacteriati; phylum Methanobacteriota; class Methanobacteria; order Methanobacteriales; family Methanobacteriaceae; genus Methanobrevibacter; species Methanobrevibacter sp. AbM4. Next base: position 451,836 of record NC_021355.1, read on the forward strand.
TATGTATTTAATGTTGCAATATCTTCATGGAACAGTGTTTTATATACTTCAGAAAATATTTGGTATTCTGTTCTATGGATCTTGCAGTTAATATATACTGTAAACACATTAGAGTATGCCTCCTTAATAAGTTGAAAATATTTCTTTAAGGTTGTGGTTTTTCCTGTAGCATTGGTGCCTTTAAGTAACATGTTATAAGGTGCATATCCAGATTTTACTTTTCTTGAATGAAATGCCATAGAATCTAGTTGGTGATCTCTATATTGATATATCTCAGGTATGTATTCTGTTGTAAAGACAGATTTGTCCTTGAAGATTGTTCCTTCCTCTTCAATTACATCAAATATAGTTTTTTGTCTAATTCTCACTCCTCCTTATTATTTTTAACGTTTTTTATCTATTTGATTTGTTTAATATAAAAAAAGTCCGAGAGCATTTGGAAACTATTTATTTTAAAACCATTTTCTTATAAAATGGGATTGGTTAAAATCCAGTTTTCATGTGGAATAATACATAAAACGAATATTAAGGATAAAACAGTTTTTTATAAATCTATAATTGAAAATACTTTAAAAATAGAATCAAGTTTTAAATGTACCTAAAAACTTTATAATTTCAGATTGAATTATGAGGATATTGATTTAGTTAGATAAATCATTTCTAAAAATAGTAAATGGATAATATGGATATTAGTTTCTAAACATAATATCCGATTATCCTTATTAAACCTTAAATTTTATTCTTCTTTATCTTTTTTATATACATATCCTGCAATAATTAATATAATTATGATTATAGCAATTATTCCAAATGGTAGTTTGTAGTTAGAGTCTTTAAGATTATTGGTGTTTTTATAAATTGCATATGCTTTGGATGCAGATTGACTGCTATCTCCAGCAGATGAACTTGATCCACTTGCTAAATCTTCACTTGACATGCCTGTATTTGCATTTGTTGAATTACTTACTGTTCTAACTGATCCGTTATGGCTTTGTATTGAATTACCATTGCTGTTAAACATGGTCATTCCATTGATTATGCCGTTTCCATTATGGATTTTACCATTCTGTGATGAGTTTCCATTGAGTCCATTGTGGTTTCCACTACCATTGATGTTAAATGGGTTTGTACTGTTTCCAGTTCCATTTCCATTAAATGGATTGGTTCCATTTCCATTAATGTTGGTATTAAAGAAATTTCTAGTATTTGGAGTATATGGATTGTTCATTGCATTTATAACATCATTAGGAACTAGGTCCGCAGGCATATCCTGTTTTTCATCAGGGTTTCCAGTATTGTTGAAAACTTGGTTATTATATCTTTTGGTATTGCCCTTGATTTCAACAGCATCGTCGCCTTGTGAGTGGTCTGTTATCAATACATTGTTTCCAATTTCACTGTTTGTAACTCCATAACGTGCATCTAACATTACTGCATTATACCCATTAGTTATAACTTTATTGTATTGTATGTTGTATTGGTGGTTTCCAGAGGTAGACTGTGAATAGCTGATACCATAGATATTATTATTTCTAATATCGCTATTGTTATTTACATTCTGGGCATAGATTGTGTTATTTAATATTACATCGTCACTGTCTTGTACTTCAATACCTGCAACTAATGCCCAATTGTTTCTACCTGCATAACCTGTAACATTTATAAAATTACTGAGGATATAGAGTTTCACTGCTCCATAGTAATTATTTGAATATATGCCAAGATTAGGACCATTGTTTATAGTTGTTAAATTGTTATATGCAATTTTTATATCTGATGAAGGTCCATTGACTTGAATTGAATATGCAGCACCATTTGAGTCTTGTCCTCCATAGGTTTTCATATGGATTTCATTGTTTGCAATGGTTACATTGTTCATCATGTAAATATCTAGACCATATAGGTAGTTGTTAGTTCCTTTTTTAGTTAATAGATCCTCTTCATAGATTTTATTTCCTTTAATAACTGCTTTGTCACATTTATAAAACATGCAAGCATCTAATGTAGGAAATGATTGACCTAATGCGGTTGCAGATACATTTACATAGTTATTTACAAAGTTAATGTATTTTGAATCCTCGGCACCAAATCCCAGTACATAATCCATACTCACTCCACCAAAGATTCCACCAGCCCAATTAACGGCCATTAATGGTAGTCTACAATTAATTTTATTTCCATAGATTAACCCAAGTGTTGTATCTCTTACAAGAACTCCATATTTGTAGAATCCATCTGGATTTGTACTTGTAAGATTTATTGTACTGTAATATAGGTTAAATTTAAAGATGTTCTTATAACCAGTATCTCCCACATATATTCCAATACCGTTATTTCCTTCTGGAACGGTATAATCCATTGTAATGTTATCAATGGTTACATTATCTGATCCGACATAAATACATGAATCTTTATTATCACTAAAACTTTTATTTAATTGGAAGTTTAAGTTTTTAAGATAAATATTTTCACCATATAATCCGAATGCAGTATTCTTTAATAAGGAATTATTACCAATTATAACGGTATTGTCCTGGTAAATTACAAGGGTATCCAAATCATTGAACTCTCCTTCAAATACCATGACTTTACCACCATAATCTGGTTTTAGGTTATTATTCTCATCGAAGTAATCATGAAAATTACTTGAATTTACAGTATAATGGTCGGGATTTTCACTTTGATTTAAAGATAAAGAAAGATTTTGATTATTCTCCTGTTTTACAGTATTATTAATGGTGTTGTTACTGGTGGATGTTAGAATATTGTCATGGTTATCTGTTAAAGTGTTGTTATTTGTATCACTAGCACTAATAACACTTATACAACAAGATAGAATAATCAGACTTAATGTAAAAACTATTATTGATTTTTTCATTAAGATACCTTCTTATTTCTTAATCTTGATAATCTAATTTCTAAGGAATTCATTATCTAATAATTATTCTATAGATAATTTTTATCTTTTTAAAAGATGTTTTCCTGCTCTATTAAATTATTCTTAAATTTCACATTCAATATCTTAAAAGAATATTTTAATTTTTATAAAAACATTTACTCTAAACCAGTTTTTTTTAACCTTTTGAGTATTTATCAAAAATTCTTGTTATTTTTTAAAGAACAATTGATTGTATTTTTAAAAAAAATAGAAAATAATAGGTTATCGGAAAGTATTAATTTTAATACTCTCCTGATGAAAAAGTATTATTATTTTCTAATTAAAATATATTTTATTTTTTTTAAGATATATTTTAATATATGATATGTTTATTATTTAAAATTTTATATTGTATATTTTAGTTGGTTTTTTTTATCTTAAAATCCTTTAAAACAAGGTTTATCTTTTCTATGTAGGATTGATGGTTATTATTTTTTATAAATATGACCTTTAATTTAAATTTATTTTAATTACTAAAATAATATGGGGTTTAATTTTAAAATATATTAATGTTAAATTTTTATTTTATTTTAACTTTACGTATTGATTCCTATTTCCTTGTTAGGGGTTATTTAGTCAAAAATATGCTTATTGGATATTGTGAATTTAAACATGAGATTAATTTTATTGATTTTTTTTTTGATTGATTATTGTTATTTTTTGTATTTTTTTAATGATGAATTTTAAATCATATTTTAATTTTTTTAAAATCAATTGGAAAATTTTATTAGTAATGTTATAGTAACAATAATTCAAGTGTACTTTAATTGTTATAAAATATATTTTAATTTATTATACTTTTTTATTTTTTTCTTTTTTTAGGTATTCTTTTATGATATGTTTTATTTTAAGGTAGACTTGTTTTTAATTTTTAAATAATTTTAGGGAGTAAAAATTAATATGAAAATAAAAAAGAGTAAATTGTTTGTTTTTATTCTTTGTTTAGTAGCTATTTGTTGTTTACTTGGTACTGTTAGTGCTGCTGATGTAGACAATAATGTTAATGATAGTGTTGTCACTGAAACTAATGTAAATGACACTACAATAAATGAGAACGTTGGTGAAAGAGCTCTTGACTCACAATCTCAAAACAATACGGTTACTAAAATTAATGATAAAAATAACTTAAAATTAGATACTGAAAATAAACAAGAAGCAAGTAACTGGAGTGAATTATATAATAAATGTAGTTCTGAAGATGATGCAACTATTATATTAACTGGAAACGAATATATACCAACTAGTGGTATTAAATTTATTAGTAATGTTAATATAATTGGTACTGGTGGTAGTTATTTTACAGGAACTTATAATGGTACACCATTTAGTTCAGATGACTCTAGTTTAACTATTAATTTTATTAATGTTACATTTGTTAATATGAATGTTGAAAACCTTTTAAGATTATCTGGTGCTAATACAATAGAAAATTGTAATTTTATTAATATTACAACTGGCACTGGTCGAAATTCAGTAATCTATAATTTCCAGGGAAATATGAGCATTATTAATTCTAATTTTATAAACTGTTCTACAGGATATGGTGCTATAACAAATTATGGAACAAATGTTGTAATGGGTATTGATAATTCAAAATTTATTAATAATTCTGCGGCTGTTGAACCTGGTGCTATTAATAATTGTGGAATTTTAAGTGTTAATAATTCTGAATTTAGAAATAATGTTGCTACATGGTGGGCCGGTGCAATACACACACATTATAACTCACAGACACTTATAAATAATTCTAACTTTACTAACAATAATGCTGGATGGAATGGTGGAGCTTTATACACTTATAGTAAATTAAATGTATACAATTCTATTTTTGACAGTAATACATGTAACACTAGCACTGGTGGTGGAGCTATTGGTGCATCTAGATGGTTTATGGGTAATTATAATATTACTATAGAAAATTGTACCTTTAAAGAAAATGCTAATCTTTGTAATAATGGATCTGGAGGAGCTATCACTGCAATGAATAGTGGTGCATTAAATGTCCATAATTCAACATTTATAGCTAATAGTGCAGATAATGGACAAGCAATAGCAGCATACAGTCAATCATTTGAAAATATTTCCGCAGGAATACCAAATCTCAAAGTTTATGACAATACTTTTATTAATCATACATCAACTTTAACAGATACAGTAAGTATAAATGGAAATTATACATTTGAAAATAACACATTTAATAATTGTTATCAAACAAACATTGGAACAAATAATATCTTCAATAATCCAATATCCGCAAATACTCTTGTAACTTCAAAAAACAATAATGAAATTAATGTGTCTGATAACAACATACTTAAAGACAACAATGAAGATACAGTATATGTTAATGTTTCATCAAGTAACACAAATGGTGATGGTAAAAGTTGGGCAACTGCATATGGTGGCAGTAGTGTATATGTGGCAATGAATCATAAGGGAGTGGTTTATCTTGCAGATGGAAATTATTCTAGAAAGAAACGAGGTTTGGATACTCAATTCAACACTACTCTCATTGGACAAGGACCAAATACTATATGGGTTAATTTCCCTATGGCACTTTATTACACTGAACCAACCAATTTACACACTTTTATAAATATGACTTTTTTAAAAGGTTCTTTTAGTATAAATTCACGTTTTATTAATTGTACATTTAGAGACGGTACTTTTGGTTTCGCTTTAAATGTTAAAGATGATACTTCTCCTGAAGAGTATGGTATAAAATGTACACGTAATTTTACCTTTGAAAATTGTATATTTGAAAATGTAAACAGTACTCTATTCATGGACAGTTGGTCTTACAGTTGTATTAATTTTACTAATTGTACTTTTAAAAACATTACAGCAGACTCAATTGTAAATAAATCTAGTCCATTTGTTCTTGATGATGGTATTTATTTTGAAGACTGTGACTTCTCAGATCTTAATGTAAAAGGAATTGTCGGTATTCCAACAGACAGTCTTGATTACATTGGTATTAAAAACTGTCATTATGATTTTACTGCTACTACTGATATAATTAGTGAAGAAGATAAAAATATAAGCTATGTTAATGCAACTAGCCTTCCTAAATCAGATTCTAAATTTTCTTTTAATTCAGATAAAAATGGAAATATCATTATAACTTTAACTGGTATTAATGGTACTACAATTAATAATGCAACTATTGACTATTTAATTAATGGTGATATGGTTAGTACTGTTTTAGTAACTGATGAAAACGGTAATGCTCAAATCAATAATTTAACAGGAAGTAATAATATTACTGTAATATATAAAGGTAATGACGATTATTTAGGAACTAACTCTTCAATATATGTGGTAGTAGCTCCTAAACCAGAAAGAATTGCTACTCAAATCGTCTCATCTGATTTTAATCAGACTGCTGTTGATTATTATAAAGGTGAACGTGGTGGATACTTTGTTGTTGCACTTAAGGATTCTGAGGGTAATGCTTTAGCTGGTAAACACATCAGTATTGGTTTTAATGGTAAGGTTTACAATCGTACAACTGATGAAAACGGTAGCGCTCGTCTTCAAATCAACCTTGCAAATGCAGGTGTCTATACTTTTGCTACTGCATTTTTAGGGGATGATGAGTGTAACGGTAGTTTTGTTGTAAATAAGATTACAGTTACTAAAAAATCCTCCACTATCACTGTTAGTGGTACTAATCCTGTTAAAGTTAGATCTTACAGGACCCTAACCTTCAATTTAAAAGGTGTCAAGGCAACTGATAAATCATCTTATGTTAATGCTGCGGGTAGAACATTAAAGGTTAGTGTCAATGGTAAGACATATACCTTAAAGACTGATAAAAATGGTAAAGCTACCTTAAAAGTTAGATTTACCAAGGCAGGTACCTATACCATTAAGACTGCATTTGCAGGTGACGGTACCTTTAATGCTAAGACAATGAACAGTAAGATAACTGTAAGAAAATAAAATCGGATTTTTTTTAAGATAGTCAATCTTTTGACTATTCCTCTATTTTTTTTTAAACTTATCATAATTCAGATTATAATTTCTAAGTCTGTTTTTAAAATTTAAGCTGAAATCTAGTTAATGTTCATTTTTTTTAAGATAAGATAAAATTAGGTATTGTAAATTCTTTTTTTATAAAAATTTTAATAACTTTTATCTGTTTTTAAAATATTTGGTTTTATGGGAATTTTTTTTAAGGGGAATCTTAAAATTAAAATTTACTATTTTTCATTAAAAACCTATTTTTCTTAAATTAAATCAACTAATTATAGTTAACTTAAAATAATAATTTTTACAAATATTAAAATAATATGATGTTCATCAAAAATTTTTAGATTTAATAATTAGCAGATGAATTATTTTACTTATGGTGATTTAATGAAAAATGGGGCCAAATTAGCTTTAGAAGATGGTACTATTGTAAAAGGTGAATCCTTTGGTTATGAAACAACTAAAGTAGGTGAAGTAGTATTTACCACAGGTATGGTTGGTTATACTGAATCCTTAACCGATCCATCATTTAATGGTCAAATATTGATGTCTACTTATCCTTTAGAAGGTAACTATGGAGTGTCAGAGGAACATTATCAATCTGATAAGATTCAGGCTGAAGGATATGTTGTAAGGGAGGTTTGTAAGAAACCTTCAAGATATACTGCCCAGAAAACCTTAAATGATTTCTTGGAGGAATTCGAGATTCCAGGTATTAGTGGTGTAGATACAAGGGATTTAACCTTAAAAATAAGAAATCATGGTTCTATGAAAGGTGCAATTAGTACTGAGGATATTGAAGATGAAGAACTACTAGAACTTGCTCGAAACCAGAAAAGCATTACTGACTTGGATCTTGTACCTGAGGTTTCTACAAAAGAAACCCAAATATATGGACAATACAATAAAACTAATGTAGCGATTATTGATTGTGGTGTTAAAAACAGTATTATTAACAATTTCCTTGATTTGGGAGTTGGTGTAGTACGTGTACCTTATGATATGGATTATAAGGATATTTTAGATTATGATGTGAATGGTTTGATGGTTTCATGTGGACCGGGAAATCCTGAGAGAATGGGCACTACTGTTGAAAATATTAAAAAACTATCTAATAGACTTCCTGTTTTCGGAATTTGTATGGGTCAACAGTTAATTGCAAAATCCTTTGGTGCAAAGACTTTTAAAATGAAATTTGGACATAGGGGGGCTAACCAACCTGTAAAAGACCTTAAAACAGGTAAAGTATTTGTTACTAGTCAAAATCATGGATTTTCTGTAGATGCAGAATCTTTAAAAGATAGTGATTTGGAACTTACTCAGATTAATCTAAATGACGGTACTCCTGAGGGATTTGCCCATAAAGAGTTGCCACTTAAATGTATTCAATATCACCCAGAAGCTTCACCTGGCCCAAATGATACTAGATCATTATTTGAAGAATTTAAGGAAACTATTGAGAAATATTAGTTTGAATCATTTATCAAGAAGAGATTATTAATTAAAATTATTAGTTTTTTAAATATAGAACTTTTAAAATTATAGATATCATTTTTTTTTAAAAAGAGAGAGGATAAAATGCCTATAAGGAAGGATATTAAAAAAGTACTTATTATTGGTTCAGGTCCTATTCAAATTGGTCAAGCTGCAGAATTTGATTACTCCGGTTCTCAAGCATGTAAATCATTAAGAGAAGAGGGTATTGAAACTGTTTTGGTTAACAGTAATCCTGCAACTATTCAAACCGATATGGATATGGCTGATGTAGTATATACAGAGCCTTTAACTCCAGAAATTGTAGCGAAAATTATTAAAAAAGAGAATGTTGATGGAATACTTCCTACCATGGGAGGTCAAACTGGTCTTAATATTGCAACAGGCCTTGGGGAACTTGGATATTTAGATGATATTGAAGTTCTTGGATCTGATTTAGAAACCATTAAGAATGTGGAAGATAGGGATTTATTTGCATTGTTTATGGAAAAACTTAATGAGCCTATTCCAAAATGTCATGCTGTAAATTCAATTGAAGATGCTTTGAAGGCTATTGAGGATATCGGTTATCCTGCTATTGTAAGACCTGCATTCACTCTTGGAGGTACAGGTGGTGGAGTAGCTCATAATGAAGAAGAACTTATTAAAATCACCAGACATGGTTTGGATATGAGTTTTATTAATCAGGTTCTTATAGACGAGTCTGTTATTGGATGGAAAGAATTCGAGTATGAGGTTATGCGTGATGCCAATGATACCTGTATTATTGTATGTAATATGGAAAACATAGATCCGATGGGTATACATACTGGTGAAAGTGTGGTAGTGGCTCCTGCACAGAATCTTGAAGATAAATATGCTCAGAATCTAAGGGATGCATCTATTAAAATCATAAGGGCTCTAGGTATTGAAGGTGGATGTAATATTCAATTTGCAGTAAAACCTGAAACCGGTGAATATAAGGTTATTGAAGTAAATCCAAGGGTAAGTAGAAGTAGTGCTCTTGCATCTAAGGCTACAGGATATCCTATTGCAAAAATATCCTCTAAAATAGCATTAGGATTAACTTTAGATGAGATAAAAAATGATATTACAAAGGAAACACCTGCATCATTTGAACCAACTTTGGATTATGTTGTTGTTAAAATACCAAGATGGCCTTTTGACAAATTTAAAGGAATAAACAGGGAAATTGGTGTTCAAATGAAAGCAACAGGGGAGGTTATGGCTATTGGAAGAACATTGGAAGAAGCTCTTCAAAAGGCTTTAAGATCCCTTGATTTAGGCTATGACGGATTTGAATACTTTGACTATGATGAATATGCCCTATCTCATCCAACCGATGAGAGACTTCTTCAGGTATACTCAGCTATTAAGGATGGAATGGACATTGAGAAGATCTCAGATTTAACCGATATTGACACATTCTTCTTAGATAAAATTAAAAACATTGTTGATTTTGAAAATGAGGTTAGTTTTGAAAAGCTTCAGGATGAAGACTATTTCAGACATGCTAAGCAATTAGGATTTACTAATACAAAACTTGCAAAACTTACAGATAAATCTGTAGATGACATATGTAAGCTTCAAGAGGATTTAAAAGTACTTCCTTCCTATAAGATGGTAGATACCTGTGGTGGAGAATTTGAGGCTAAAACCCCATATTACTATTCATCCTACGATAAGGGTGATGAGCTTAAGTTAAGTGAGGATAAGGATAAAAAAATTGTCATTATTGGTGCAGGACCAATCAGAATTGGTCAAGGTATTGAGTTTGATTATTGCTGTGTACACTCCTCACTTGCCTTAAAACAACAGGGCATTGAAACAATTCTTATTAACAATAACCCTGAAACTGTAAGTACTGATTATGATATCTCTGATAAACTGTTCTTCGAACCTTTGACCTTTGAAGACGTAATGGGTATCATCGAAAGAGAAAAACCTGATGGTGTAATTGTACAATTTGGTGGTCAGACATCAATCAATCTTGCAGTTCCTCTTGCAAATTCAGGTGTTAAAATATTGGGTACTCCTTATGATAGTATTGATATTGCAGAAGATAGGGAAAGATTTACAAAACTTTTAAACAAGCTTAAAATACATCAAGCACCGTTTGGACTTGCCCATTCCTTTGAAAAGGCTAAGGAAGTTGCATCTGAAATTGGTTTTCCGGTACTTGTAAGGCCATCATATGTTATTGGTGGACGTGCAATGGAGATTGTATACGATAACGATGAGCTTGAGGAATATATGCAGGAGGCTGTAAAGGTTTCACCGGAACATCCTATATTGGTGGACAAATTCCTTGAGGATGCTGTAGAACTTGATGTGGATGTTTTATGTGATGGTGAAGATGTGTTTATTGCAGGTATTATGGAACATATCGAGGAAGCTGGTGTTCATTCCGGAGATTCTGCATGTATAATTCCTCCTCATACCATACCAAAACATTTACTTGATGAGATTAGGGAAGATACTCGTGCACTTGCATTAGAACTTAATGTTGTAGGTTTAATGAATATTCAATATGCTGTAAAATTAGATACAGAAATGGTATATATTATTGAGGCAAACCCTCGTGCAAGTAGAACAGTTCCTTTTGTAAGTAAAGCAATAGGTGTTCCAATCGCAAAAATAGCAACTTTACTTATGATCGGTTACAAGCTTAAGGACTTTAACCTTACAAAACCTATCAAAATAGATCATGTGGCTGTTAAGGAATCAGTATTCCCATTCTTAAAACTACCTGAGTCAGATACCATTCTTGGACCTGAGATGAAATCTACAGGTGAGACAATTGGTATTGATGATAACTTTGGTGTTGCATTTTATAAATCACAACTTGCAGCAGGTATGGATCTTCCAAAATCAGGTAAGATATTTATAAGTGTTCGCGATAAGGATAAGAAGAAAATACAGCCTCTTATGGAGAAGGCCCATGATTTAGGATTTGAAATCTGTGCAACTTCAGGTACTGCTGATGCAGTTGAGGGCGTACCGATTGAAAAGGTTAAAAAGGTTTCACAGGGAACACCAAATATTCGTGATGCTATATTAAATAAGGAAATCGATTTAATTATTAACACATCATATGGTAAACAAGCTGCACTTGATGGATATATCATCAGACGTCTTGCAATTGAACTTGGAATTCCATATGTAACTACTTTATCTGGTGCAAGGGCTACTTTAAAAGCTATTGAAGCAGCTATAAAAACAGATATTAATGTTAAATCATTAAATGAGTATTCCGGTGGTAACTTCGATATCAATATATAAATGTTTTAAATATTTTTAAATTTTTATTTTTCTTTTATGTTTTTAAACTTTTTTAAGTTTTTTTTAAGCTTTCTTTTATTTTTTTGGACTTTTCTGAAATCTCTTTTTGATGTTTTTTTTTATTGTGGTCTGTTTTGGATTTGTTTGAAGTCTTTTTTTTTGATGGTTTTTTTTTTATTGTGATCTGTTTTGGATTTGTTTGAAGTCTTTTTTTTGATGGTTTTTTTTATTGTGATTTTTTTTAAGATTTTTTAAAATTTTTATTGTATTGTTTTTTCAAATCCGTTTTTTTTTATTTTTTAAGCTTTTTTTTAAAATTTTTTCTCTGATTGTTTTTTAAACATATTTTCCGATTCTTTTAAGATTATTTAGATGATTTTTTAAGATATTGTCCTTTCATTTTTATTAATTAATCTTAAAAATAAAATGTTTAATTTTTTAAAAAAGATTTAGATATGATGTTATTAAAATAAGACCTGTTTTAAATTAAAGGGATTATTTTTTCTTTTAATATAATCAGTGGGTGTGCATTTAAATTCATTATCTCTTGAATTCTAATTATCTAATTGGTAAAAGTATATATGAATATCCAATTATCGTGAAAATTTGATTGATAAGATGTATATATGGATATCTAATAAATCTGTGAAAATTATTAAAATCCTTAAAAATAGTTTATATAAAAAGATTAGGTAGGGTAGTCCTTTTTTTATATTTTGGATACTTAACAGATTATATGGGATAGGACTACCCTTTCTTTATTGATGGAATATCTATTTTTTATTATTTTCTTTTTACTTAATTATGAATAGTTATTAGGACTATATAAAAGTTTCTATTTTTTTATAAAATTTACAATATTTTTTAATTTTTTATAAATTATTATAATTATTTTTATAAATTTTCTAGTTATTCTAATAGAATATTTCTTTTTTATGCTTTATTTATTCAAAAATGATTAATCCTGGAAACATTCTATTTTTTAAATTGATTTAAGTATAATTGCTGTTTTAAAAAAAAGTTTATATAAAAAGTAATAATCAGTTAAGACTTTGTTGTTTAATAAAATGAATCAGTATTTAAAAAATTATGGTCTATATCCATTAACCATTTTACTGGATTCGGCAAGTTTCAATTAATTTTGATTTTACAATGTATATTCATTAACCATCTCACCGGACTTAGCAAGTCTAATCAGTCTTTCAATCCTTTCAAATTCTTTATCGCTTAGCACTGGTTCAAGGTTTTCCACATCAATTTTACAATCTTTGATGTGGGAATATAATTTTCCAGGACTTCTCTCTAACATTAGGGGTTGATCTAATTTATAAACTCTAAGTAGCCATAGATAGATATTGTTCTGTGATAACTCCTGGGCAATGAATCTGGTAGTAACTATGCTAAGGTAATTATAGTTTATTAATTTTATGAATGGTATATTTATTATGTCCTTAACTTCTGCATAATATTTGACTTCATATTTCTTATCCTCCCTTGTAGGATATAGATTATCTTTTACAAATTCCTCATGTTTCTGTTTAAAACCATTTAATGTATCTTTTTTATTTGCATAAGTAATTGTAGGGTATAATAGGAAATTATCTTGTTTACTTTTGTATTTTTTAAATAGTACTGATTGTTTTCCCTGTCCTAACGCTTCTATAAGAACGTTCCACTCATTCATACAATTATTTATGTATCTACTCATATTTTCACGAATCTTTTAAAATTTTTATATGGAAATCTTTATTAAAAATTTTATTATACGTGTTTTGGAGTTGTTTCTTCATTTATGGTATTATAAATGAAACTGTGTTGACTTTTTTACTTCATTTTTTTTAAATTATATGAAAATAATTTAAAATGTTGAATTTCAAGAATTTAGTTTAAAATCTAAAACTAGGATGTCAATAATCTAACAATAACAAATAAACAGATTAATATGACTATTATTAATATTACGGTTATTAAAGCGGCATTAGTATTATGGTGTGTTTCTTTCATTTTATCATCTTCATTTTTTTTATTGTAAGATCTGGAATTTTATTTACACAATTGATATAATGGTTAAACCGTTTTCAATTGTTTATATTGAATCTTTAATAAACTTTCTATTATTTTAGGATAAATATTCCATATTAAATGCACTTTTTAAAATACGCATCATTTATATATTAATCTTTACTACTTATTAAATTTTTTAATTAAATTATATTTTTATAATTTAATATCTATTGTTTTAATATTTTTATTCTATAAATATTTAGTTTTTTCATATGATTCTTATACAATTAATATTTTTTCAATTTTAATTGATGTTTTTAAATTAATGTTAATTATTTGTTTTTAATTTTAACATATTAAACTTTATATACAATTTTTTTAAAAAGCTGTTTAAAGACTTTTATGCTATCTTAGAAAAAACCCTGAGATTAATATGGAATTTTCTTGTCACTTAAATTACTTGTAATTTAATCTTAAAGAAATGTTTTTATTTGAATAATTTTAAACATATATCTGTTTTATATAAATTTTTATTGAGGTGTTTAATTTGATTACTCTATTTTTCTCAGGTACCGGTAATTGTTTATATGTTGCAAAAGAGATAGGTGGGAAAGTTTTAAATATTTCAGAATTATTGTGGTCTGATGAATATAACATTGAGGATGATGTGGTAGGCTTTGTTTTTCCATGTTATTATTATGGGGTTCCTAGAATCGTTGAAAGATTTATGAATGCTATGCAGGTTAAAGCAGATTATATTTTTGTTGTTGTAACTTATGGAACAACAGATGCAGGTACACTTGGTGACTGTGAAAGAATTCTTAAAAAAAGGGGATTAGAAATAGATTACTTCAATGATATTTGTATGGTTGATAATTATCTTCCTGTTTTTGACATGGATAAGGAAATTAAAAAGAAGGATGATGCTGAGATTCAGAGGAAAATTGATGAGATAGTATTTGATATCTATTCTAAAAAGGTTTATAAACCTAAAATATCCATAATAGATAAAGTATTAACTAAGGTGTGTTCTGCAAAACGTCATAAGGGTGTGGTTGATGATGTGGATAAAAGGTTTACAGTTGATGATAATTGTACTGTATGCCGATTATGTGAAACGGTATGTCCTGTAAGAAATATTAGATTAACGGATTCTGAGGATAAAACCTTTAGATTTAATCATAGGTGTGAATTTTGTATGGCATGTATTAATGTGTGCCCTCGCTCTGCAATTCATGTTAAATCTGAAAAAAGCAGTAAAAGATATATAAATCCACATATTAAAGTTAAAGAACTTAAAGTAGATTAAATATCCTTATTTTGTCTGTTTCTTTTTTATGTCTAAAAATAGAATTTAGTAGGTTAAAGTTCTATTTTATCTCTTTTTTTATAGTTTAAATAAATCTCGTAAGTTAAACCTTTATCTATTTCTAATTATCCACATACTCTTTCAGTCCATTATAAAAGCTTTTTAAAATCTCCTCACTAAATTGCTGTATTAATGTTTCACTATCCTTTGTTTTGATCTTGATAGTGCTTATTTTATCTGGAATAAATTCAATATCGGTAATGTCTTTATAGTATATCTTCTCTATACCTTTAGGCTTTGCTGTAAATGTTGATCTTTTCTCAATTAAAATGTTATCATCATCAAGAATGCATTTGCATCTTACATACTCGTCTTTCTTTTTTCCTAAAAAGTTCTTTCCAGTCTCTAAAGTATTTCCATCCATTACATATATCTTATCATCTTCAGGTGTTTCATCTTCGGAATCTATTTCCTGGCTGTCCTCAGAGTCTATGTCTTCGTTATGTGGTATGTCCTCTCCCCTAAGTTCGCTTCTTCTTTCAAATACCTTGTTTTTAGGTGTATTTGTTAATTCGGCCACAAGTTCACAATAACGATTTTCAACTTTATCTGCTGTAAGTATTCCTGAATCCGCTTCCTGTATCATTCTTTTTCTTGCTTCGGCCCAGAGATAAGTATCCTTGGTAAAAGCGGATATGATGTCCATAGGTTCTCCACTACATCTAATTTTACCTAGATAATCGTTAATCTTGTCTGTTGTTGCTTTTAATTCAGGGTTCTGATTTCCTCCAAACAATCCCATATTGCTCACCACTATTTTTTTATTTATTATATATTCTAATTTGGATTATAAAGATTTTTATAAAATGGTAATTTATTTATATAAAAAGGTTAAAAATTAATAAAAAAATAGTTAGATAAAAAAATCAGATTGTTTAATTAATTTTTATATAAAAGATAGAATATATTTAATTATGGGGTTAAATTATGGAATCAATGTATTTGGTAAAGGCAGGTTTTCAAACTAAATTCTTTAAAGATTTTGAAGATGGTAATTTCATAGGATTGCCTTCTGAATTTAAGGATTTGTCTGATGTAAATTCAAAGGAAGAATTAAGGGAATTGGCAAAAGAAGTTTATCCTGAATTGGATGAAAGAAACAGACGTAATATAACTAATATCATTGGCAAACTATTATTTGATTTTAATATTGATGATTATGTTATAACCTATGATGAGATGGAAAGGCAATATCTGATTGGAAATATTGTATCTGACTATAAGTATGTGGGGGATATTGACACTCCCCATACAAGGGATATGAAATGGATTGGTAAAATAAACAGGGATGACTTACATGGTCATGTTAAGAAGAACTTGGAAGACAGCCATGATATTTTTAAGATCTCTGCCGAGTATGCAAGTGAAGTATTAGATGAACTTGCAGAAAATCCTGCTTAATTTTCTTTTTTTTTATTTGTTTTTACTTCTTATCCTGTTTAATTTTTTATCTAGTAATTTTTTAAGTTTCTTGTTGTTGTTTTTTGATTATTTTATTGTTATTGTTTGTTTATCTGTTTTTTAAGGTTTTTTGGTTCTTATTTTAAGTCTGTTATCAAATCATTATTTTATTAATGGTTTTTTTTAGATTATAATAATTCATTTAAGTCTAATCGATCTTCAACTATAAGATGTATTCTAAAATTATCCTTATCCTCTTTAAGTCTAAGCTCTTTGATATTGTTGTTGGTATTTTTAATCTCATTTATTAGTATGTAAAACTGATCTTCACTACATGTTCCATTGATTAGATAACTATCATCTTTCTTTTTAAGATTTAATTCATTGTTTTTCTTTTGTATGTCTTGATTTGGACTGTCGGTGGTTTTTTCTATATCCTTATCTAAATTACCTAACTCTTTTATGCCCTTTTCATAGTAGTTTTCAAATCTAGCATTTTCTTTAAAGAAGTTATAGATTAAATCATAGTCATTGAACTTATAGCTTTCATCTTCAATATCAAATTTAAGTATGTTATTTTCAACGAGTGTGTCTAATTTACTTTGAAGAATTATTCCCTTTCCGAATTTGGAATCAATTGAATCCTTATTAAACTCGTTGTTAAGGGATTCAAATTTAAGTAAATCAATTAAATATCTTGTTGCACGTACCTTTCTGTGGCAGTCCTTACAGTATTCATTATATCCGTCTGCGGATTTTCTATTTTTACTAAATTTGGATAAATCTAGGTTTTTATTACATAGTCTACATCTTTTAGTAGGGGTCTTTTCGACATTGATCCCTTTAAGTGTAAAATCTCCCTCACCATATCTGTCAATAAAGGTTTTAAGTGTATCCCTGCTTTTTAGTTGGTATTCGTCAGTGCTATTGTCATGTTCTATTAAATCAAAATCTTCAAGATTCCATATGATGCCTTTAAGTTCAATAGGTTTAAGGTTTAAATCCTCAGTCTTAAATCTGTCTTCTATGGATATTGAATCTAATAGTTTAACAAGACTTCTAATGGCATTATACCTTTTTTTACAGGTTTTACATTTGTCGTCTTTTGAGGATTCAGGTAATTTGTCTCCACAGACTCTACATCTTTTAGAATTATCCGTATCTCTTGATGTTAGAACGTCCTTTGAGGAGATTGTTTTTCTCTTATCATGTGTATTGGTTTTTCTGGTTTTTATGTCTCTATTTTTACTGGAGATTAGAACGTCCTTTGAGGAGATTGTTTTTTTCCTGGATTTTTTTCTTTTATTGACGTATTTTAGAGGTTTTTTAACCTTTGTGTGAGGTGTCGGTCTTTTCACATTATCGATTACAACATGATGTTCATTCTTTATCTCATTTCCTAATTTGTCAATTTCAATGGTCGGTGTTTCTGTTTTTTTAACCTTGCCTTTGTAGTTTTCCTTTTCAATAAGTATGTTGTCGATTATGTAATTGTTATAAGCTTTAAAGTCAGATTTTGGATTGCTTAGAATATAGTTGTTCTTTATCTTAATGGATAGTTGGTATTTTATAAAGAGGTTTAGTATGTAACTTACAAATTCTGGATCTATAAACCTTTCCCTTAAGTCATTTACATTAAAAGAGTTTCCATATTCCTTCCTTATTTGCATATATGCTGAGATTGCAATGATTTTGTTAATACAGCTTATACATTTGTCCATGTGATTTTTTCTAAGTTCCAGAACATAGTTATTTTCATAGATATTGTCTAATTTTGTATCTTCACCGCAGATAATGCATTTCTCTTGTGGCTCCGGTCTTTTAGCTATTTCTGATTCAATATCTGCTTTAATGTTAAGTCTGTTCTTCTGATTTAAATCAGAATCTATGGATTCTATTTCCTCACATACCCTGTTTATATTTTCTATAAATTCATTGTCATCAATGGGGCCTATATAATAGAACTCTTTATTGTTATATTCTATTTTATCAAGTGAGGTGATCGTTTTTATATTTCTGGCTATGGGGTGGATCTTAAAATAGTTGGGATTAACCAATATGGAGGTTTTTCCATTTTCTTTTATGAACAATCCACTTGAATCCTTATTATAGTCTCCGTTTTTATCGAACTCAAGGATTAGAATTGGTTTAATTCCTTTAAAGCTGTTTTTTCCATAGTTATAACCAAAGAAATATATAAAATTCTCTGAGTCTATAATTCTACTAAACCACATTCTTCTTTTTTTAGAATAATTTAGGAATTTCGTTTTTATTTTAGGATTATCCTTATCATAAATTGGTTTTTTAAGACTTATGATTTTGCTAAACTCTGATGCTAATTTAGAATAAAGATTATTGTTTGCTCTATTTGTTGAATCAATTTCCTCAAAGTTTAATGTCATAATATCACAGGGCCATTTTTCATGGAAGTTTTATTAAATAATTATATATATTCTATTATAGTATAGATATTCTTATATTTGTATAAAAATTTTCTAGGATTTTTGACTATGGATAAGGTAAGTAAAAGTGAAGGTAAATTCTATATTTTTAAGTTTGATGAGAAATATTTAAATGATATTAATAATGGTAAAACATTATTCTCACATAAAAAAAGAGGTGTTTTTCAGAAAATAGAAGCTAATGATAATATTTTGCTTCTTTCAAAATATGATAATAAACTATCTTTTTTGGCTTATACCCAGGTTAGTGAGGTATTTGAGGATAATGCTGAGGAGAACTTTAACCCTAGAAAATTAAAACTTAAAGGAATTAAATACTTTACACGTCCTATTATATTAAAGGATATTGCAGATAAGTTAGATTTTGTAAGTAATCCTGATAAACCTTCAAGTTCCATTCAGGAGTATAAGGAAATCTCAATCAAGGATTTCAAATGTATTTATAGTCAGTCTCCACATATAAATAATTTACCTTATTATTTAAATAGGATAAATTTTAATCTTAAAGAATTTATCTTAGATAGTATGAAATCATTGTATGGTTTTTTAAAACAGTATAATGGAGGAAGAAATCAAATTGAGATTAAAACATTTATAAAACTATTAAAGAATTTGCTATCTAATTATAACATTAATTTACCTTATAGTGAGCTTAAGGACTTTTATGCCCGTAATGTATGGCAATTAAATTTTAAGCATAATCCTTCAAGGGATCCTAATAAGTTTGTATATCTCTATGATTCTAATGGAGATAAACATAATTTCAGTTATATTAGCTTTATATCTTAATAATGGGTAAAGATAATATTTTTAACTATATATTAGTTTTATATTGATAATCTTAACAGAGATAAGATACTTTTAATTATATTGTTAACTTCAAGATATGGTTGTATTTTAATTACATACATAATAAGATAAATATAAATTTCAGCTATTATTTTTTGATGGTAATAATTTAAATTTTTAATAATATTTAATTTCAAATAATGAATTAAGATTAATAAGTTTTAATAAGATAAAACCTTAATATATTTACTTTTTTCATTTAAAAATTATAATGAGTTTGAGGATATATGGATAAAGAAGATATGATTAATGCATTAAAAAATGGTAATGTACCTAAAGACGGTGCAAGGGAATTATGTATTGGTCGAGATAAGGAAATAGAAGAATTTGAATATATTCTTGAAAGGGTTAAAGATGGTAAATCTGTAGTGAAATTTATTGATGGCGAATTTGGTGCAGGTAAATCATTCTTTCTAAAAGTTATTGAAGAGATGGCATACCAGGATAATTTCGTGATTTCTAAGGTAACTTTAAGTAACTCTGTTCCATTTAATAAAATCGATGTTGTATATAGGAATATTGTCCAATCATTAACATGTAAAACAGGAACTAGTTTGAGACATATCATTGATAGATGGTACACTGATATTAGGGTAATGGCTTTGGAGGAGACAACTGATCCTGTAGAAGAGGAGGACATAGTACGTCAAACTATTCAGGATGATTTAAGACAAACACGTGAACACTCTAATTCATTTGCAGTGGCTATTGAAAACTATTGTAAATTTCTAGATGAAGGTGATGAGGAAACTGCTAACTATGCTCAGGCATGGCTCCAGGGTGATTCAAATATTCCATCTAAATTTAAAAGGAAATTCGGAGTTAAAGGTGATGTTACAAAAGAAAATACCTTTAATTTTATAGAGGCACTATCCGTTTTCATAAAATCTGTAGGATATTCTGGTCTTGTGATTCTTATTGATGAGGCAGAATATATTATGAACTTGATAAGAACTAATATGAGGGATACCGCATATAACTATATGAGGGATATCTTTGATTTGTCCAGTAGCAATGAGTTTGAAAATATTTTATTTGTATTTGCAGGAACTCCAAGGTTATTTGATGATACTAAAAAGGGCATACCTTCCTATGAGGCATTGAATGATAGAATAGAGGATAAGGTTGACAGTGAATATAGGGATTTGAGGAAACCTATCATTGTACTTCAGGGATTTACCGATGATGAACTTGTAGATATTAGTAAAAACATAATATCATTACATGAGGATGTTTATGATTGGAATGGTCAGGAATTGGTGTATCCTGTTTTAGACGATATTGTGGAGCATTATCAGCAAAACGCATCTTTAACTGGAGGTAGAGTTACTCCAAGATTATTTGTAAGATCAATTATAGCTATTTTGGATATAATTCAACAGAATCCAGATGACTTCACATCATCTGAGGATATTCTAAATATATTTGATGAGAAACAGTCTGAATTTATTGACTATGACTTTGATGATGATTGGGGATAATTGTTATATGGAATATATTGTCCCTATTTTTAAAGATTAATTTTTTTTTATATAATTTCTTAAGTGGAGGGAATATGACCAGCGTTGAAACTAGTTTAAACAGGGAAATTACCCATTTTCTATCTAATAAGTTAGGATTTAAAAGACTTAATGAGATTCAAAATAAAGCTATTCCACTTATATTGGATAAAAAAGACACTTTGATTATTTCCCCTACTGCATCAGGTAAAACCGAGGCAGCATTAATACCTATATTTAATGATATTTTGGTAAATAAGTTAGATTCTACTAGTGTATTATATATTGCTCCCTTAAAAGCATTAATTAATGACATGTCTTTACGTATAGAGCAATGGACTAGCTATTTCTATTTTTCATATACAAAATGGCATGGTGACGTTTCAAGAACTGCCAAAGATAACTTCATTAGAAACCCTACTGATTTTCTTTTAATAACTCCGGAATCCTTAGAAGTCATAATGATGAATAGAAGCGAGGAGGACAGATTAAAAATATTTGGAAATCTTCAGTATATTATAATTGATGAGATACATTATTTTGTAGACTCCGATAGGGGAATTCAATTAAACTCCCTTATAACCAGATTATCAAAGTATGTTAAAGGTAATCTAACTAAGATAGGTTTATCTGCAACTGTAGGAAATCCTGAATTAGTCGCCAAATGGTTAAACAAAGATGATCCTGCAGAAATTGTATCATCAGGTCATGGAAGAAATGTAAGATATCAGGTAAAACATTTGGATAATAGAACTATTCTTCAAACGTTATCAAAACATAGAATGAGGAAATTACTTATATTTGTTTTATCCAGGTTTGAGGTCGAATTCTATTATTCCCTTATCAAAAGGAACTTGAATATTAAAAATCTTTATCTCCATCATGCATCTATTTCCAAATCAAAAAGGGAAAATAATGAACATGAATTTAAAGGAAACATTAATGGTATTATGATATCTACCTCAACATTGGAGTTAGGTATTGATATCGGTGATATTAACATTGCTGTTCAGGTTGAAGCGCCATTAAGCATAACCTCATTTCTACAGAGAATAGGTCGTAGTGGACGTAAAACTAATAATCAGATGACCATAATCTTCGAGGTAGGTCTCGGATCTATTATTGCCCTTGCTGAAATAATCCTTGTAAAGGAATATGAAATAGAGGATATTGAAATACCTAGGAATGCTAAGGATATTCTATTCCATCAGATATTATCATCAATAGTACAGTATGGTAAATGTAACTATAAACAATTGTATGATGAGCTTTCACAGGCATATGTGTTTAGCGATATTTCTAAATCAGAATACACAAGACTTTTAAAACATATGGATCAATTGGACTTGATTGATATTGAAAGAGGGGATTTAACAATTGGCTATAATTTTGAGAAGGAATTCGGAAGCCGTAATTTTTCGGAATTTTTCTCTGTATTTCCTACAAGCTATGATTATACTGTAAAATATGGTTCAAGAACAATTGGTACAGTAGATTCAACAGTAGTGCTTAAATTTACCAAGAATCAAAGTTTTGTTCTATCTGGAAATCTGTGGACAATTAAGGATATAGATACCAATCAATATATTATAAGGGTTAAACCTGGAGTTGGTGATGGGGATATTTTAAGATGGGGAAAAGGTGTCATGCCCCTTTCTAGTCTGATTTCCCGTAAGGTTTATCAGATATTATGTGGAGATTATGATGAATCCTATCTTAAAGGATTTGATGATTATTCAAGAGGTAACATTAAATCCGCTATTGAAGTTGGAGGGGATATAGGTTTTAGGGAAGGTATAATTCCAGTTGAGATAAAATCCAATACAGTTTCAATCTATACATTTGCAGGGGATAAAGCCAATATATTATTGTTGTATGTCTTTAAATCATTT
>NC_021355.1:482500-765000 GCF_000404165.1 Methanobrevibacter sp. AbM4
CTTCCATAATAGTTATTTAATTTAATATAGCCTTTAGGCATATCTTTTATGGCATTACTTAATGTTTCAATAATGTCATGACCTACAAATTTAGTTGTATCTTTAAATTTAATCCAGTCATGTGCTATGGAGATTAGAAATCCATTTTCATTAGGTTTGATTTTGATCTTAACATATAAATCTGAATTAATGATCTGTTTATTAATTATTTCAATTGTAGGTTCCATTTCACTATCGATGATTAACACGTCATAGTCATCAAATGTTCCTTCGATTTCGGACTGTATAATATTACACAAATCATCAATCACATCATTAACTGCAGATGTATTGTCATTATTTTGTAGAATTTCTATAATTCCATTAATACAGTCTAAAATCATTTTATAACCTCTTTATATTTTTTAAAAATTAACAATCTATTTAATTTTATAACATCTTAGTTTTTATAGTTTATACTATTTATAAACTAAGACTCAATTTTTATATTCTTTAATATTAATTCCACAAAATGGGCATAGGACAGTATTCTCTTTAACTTTATTACCACATTTTGGACAGTAGGTTCCTAATTTCAATGGTTCTTTGTTCTTTCTATCTTTATGTAATATGGATTCTTTAATCCTTTCAAATTCTTTTAATGACTGGGGGTTCCATTCATTCTCAATTAAAATCTTTTTTGCAAGATATGCCTCTGTCATTGTGTCGAAAGAACCGAATTTTTTATCTCCTTTAACTATTGTGAATTTATTTATTTTATGATTGAATTCTAATTTACCTTCAATCCTGGATTTGTCTATTTTATTATGTTTTATCTGTCCCTTTGGTCTTTTTTCTGGAAAGGGAGGCAAATCCATATTTTCATATTTGTTTTCTAAATCACATTCAACAAGTAAATCATAGTCAAAGTTACAGTAAATTAAACAATCCCTTTCATATAATGCATCACTTAATTTACTAAATTCTCCATAATCTTTATTTTTGTGTTTTATTCGATAATGGTCTCCTACACGGACAATATTCCTATAAAAGTATCTAATATCGATTTCTTTAATAGAATCCCCTCCATACCATTATCTATTTAAAATATTTCTTCTTAAAAAACAGTTTATTTGTAAGTATTTCTTTGATTTTTTTATTTAATAAAGTTTATTAACTTTACAAATTCATTAACTGTTAAACTTTAATTCTATTTTTTTGCTTATTTCATTTATTGTAAATTTATTTAGTGCCTATATTATTTTTTATTTTAAAAAAATTATTATATACTTTTAAATAAATTATTATTCATGTTAACAATAGAAAATGGATTGGTTTTAAAGGGTTCTAATCTTGATCCTGTTTATGAAAATATATTAATAGATGATGGAGTGATTATAGAAATCTCTAAAGAGGTTAAAGAAGGTAGGACAATAGACGCCTCTGGTTGTATTGTATCTCCTAGTTTTCTAAATGCCCATGTTCATATTGGTGATTCCATTATTAAAGATGAAGGTGATGGTTTAAGTTTAAGTCAGATGGTTAAACCTCCAAATGGTATTAAGCATAAGGCTTTGGAAAATGCAGAACCTGGGGATATTGTTCAGGCTATGAAATCATCTATGGATGATATGCTTTCAAGTGGAACCACCCACTTTATTGATTATAGGGAAGGTGGAGTCGAAGGTGTGAAATTACTTCGAAAGGCTTCTTGCAATCTTCCAATAAATCCGATTATTTTGGGAAGGGATAATAGTTTCTATGGTGAAGATCCTGATATGAATCTTGTAAAAAGACAGTTACATAAACTCTTAAAATATGGTGACGGTGTAGGTTTAAGTGGTTTTGGTGAGATATCCGCTGAAGTTTCAGAGTTAATATCCTCGGAGTGTGCTAAACATAATAAGATATCCTCAATACATACTGCAGAGTCTATAAATGCTCAAAATAAATCGATTGAAAAAACAGGTTTAAGTGAGATTCAAAGGGCTGTGGATTCTTCTCTAGATCAGGTTGTTCATTGTACTAATCCTGTTGGTGATGATATTAAACATCTAAAAGAATCTAATACATCTGTGGTTTTATGTCCTAGGGCAAATGCCACATTGAATGTTGGGATACCTCCAATAGATGATGTCCTATGTGAGAATATTCATCCACTTATCGGGTCTGATAATATAATGTTGAATGCTCCAAATATAATGAGGGATTTGGAATTTTCACTAAAACTAGCAAGAGCATATTATAGGAAATATTTCAATCCAAAATTTTTCTTTGAAATGGCAACAACAAATATTTATAAATCTAAAAAGACTAATCCCCGTTTATATGATGTAGTAGGTAAAACTGTTATTGAGGAAGGTAGTTCTCCACAGTTAACAATTTTAAGGAAACTATCAAAAAACCCTTATTTAAGTATAATTAATAGGACTGAAACAAAAAATATATTATATGTAATGAATAAAAATACACTTGTAGATTATAGTAATAATCAAAATTATAATGATTAATTAAATTTTCTTTAAAAAATGATAGATTATAGAAAATTTTTTTTAATTATCAATTAAAAATTATTTCACATAATAACTTAAATCTAAGTTGTTTTATGGATATATGGGATAAAAGGGTAAATGTAATATGATTTCCATATATTTTTTGATTTATAGTACCCGTTATTTAATTTATATATTTCAAGGAGATTTAAAAATGTACAAAAAAATATTATTACCTACTGATGGTTCAAAATATTCTGAGAATGCAGAACAACATGCACTTTTCCTAGCTGAGAAATCAGGTGCTGAAATTATTGCATTAAGTGTAATTGAAAACGGTTTTTCAATAGGTCTTCCATCAGATGATACTATTTATGAAATAAATCAAATGCTCAAAGAAGAAACTAAACAAAATCTTAAAAGAGTTGAAGAGATTAGAGATGAAGTTGATAGTAGTATTAAAGTAACTAGTTTAGTTAAAGAGGGATCTCCTGCTGCAGTAATTTTAGATGTTGCTGAAGATGAAGATGTTGATTTAATTGTTATAGGTAGTTCAGGTAAAACTGGATTTGATAGATTTTTAATGGGTAGTGTAGCATCTAAAGTTGTTAAATCCGCTAAATGCTCAGTACTTGTTGTAAATTAAATCTTTAATTTTTAATAATTTATAATTTAATTGAAAAAATAGTTATCTATTAAAATTACTGGATATCTACAATTTGTAATTAAGTTTATAAATTAATTATTCGAAGATATTAAAAATTAATTATTGATTGATTTAATATTATTTTATGATTAATCTTCTATTTTTTTAATTTCGATAATTTATTTTAAAACTTATAAAATATTTTATTAAATTAACTAAAAAATGGTGGAATTATGTTAATAAAAAGAATAGTGTCTAAAAACGTTGTAAGCGTTTCTGTTCCAGGTAATAGACATAAAGCTTTAGAATTAATGAAAAAAGAAGATGTTTCTGTTGTACCTGTAACTAAAGGAGATACTAAAAAAGTTATTGGAATATTAACTCGTTCTGATTTAATTAATAATCCTGACGAGGAACAAATTGCTCTTTTAATGAGTAGAAAATTGGTAACTGCAAAACCAAATGAGGAAGTAAGTGTAGTTGCTAAGAGAATGTTAGAAAATAATGTTAGAAGAGTTCCTGTTGTAAATGATGATGATGAACTCGTAGGTATTATAACAAGCTATGATCTTGTAACCTCAGCACTTGCAAAATTGGATGTTTCAATTCCAGTTGAAGATTTCATGATTACTAATGTTCCAACTACTTGGGATGAGGCACCATTAAATGTAGCTTTTGAATCAATGAAATTCTTTGGTTTAAAATCTATTTTAGCTTTAAACAGTAATTGTAAATTAACTGGTATATTGACCGAGACAGACTTTATTGCAGAAAGTGAAATTATCTCTGAAAGAACTGAGCATAGTTCTACAGTAGGTACTGAAGGAGATAAATGGTCATGGGATAGTACCTCAATATTATACATTGAGAAAAACCATCTTAAATTTACAAATAAACTTGTAAAAGATGTTGCAACCTCAAATGTTGCAACTGCAAATTCAAAAACAAAAGTATCTGATTGTGCTAAAAAAATGAAAGAATTAAACATTGAACAAATTCCTGTTACTGATGTTGACGGTGAAATCTTAGGTCTTGTTCGTGCTAGTGACTTAATGAAAGCACTTATTGATGCAAAATAGACCATTTCTTATTCTTTTATTTTTTTTATCAAATTATTTCTTTGTTTTAATTTTTTTAACTTTTTTATTCTTTTCAAATTAGTATTGTTTAAATTTAATAAAAACAAATATTATTATTAACTAACTTTTTATTTTTATTAAGTGAATTTATAAAAAATGATTTAACGGAGTAATGATATGTCATCTGAACCGATTTTGGTAATTAGAACAAGTCAAAGGAAAATTATTATTAGAGCTCGTATTGAAGATGATTATGTTGAAAATGAAATTCTTTTAAGTCCTATTTTAGCAATGTATAGAAGAAATAATGATAATATTATTAAAAATTTCTTGGATCTTTTTGAATCTTCTGTTAAAAGAACTATAAATGAATTTATACCTCATAAAACTTTAAATATGGATTACAATGTAATTGCAGATGATGATTTAGATAATGCTACACAATTATCTGTTAATGTAACTAATATTGAAGCAGATAATCTAAAATTCCGTATTGATGGTGGAGAATTTACTATCTTTAATTTAAATCCCGAAAGAAATGAGAAAGTTCCATATGATAATAATATTAGTAGGGTCTTACTTACTCCAGATATTGTTTTAAAAAAATATAAAGAGCTTTATGATAAGCGTCAAATAGATTTAAAAAAACCTAAAAGACAATATGTTGGTGAGGATTACAGTCCTGAGGACTTAAACTAAAACATTTTCTATTTTTAATTTTTCTTTTCTAATTTAATTTAATCTAATTATTATTGTTTTTAATTGGATAGGGAAATTTCTTATAAAATTAATATATTAAATATTTCCTTTTAACTTAGTTGATTACAGAAATTTCTTATAAAATTTGTATATTAAAGCTTTCTTTTTCTGTTTATTTTAATTTTTATATCATTTTTAATTGAATATATGAAATTGGCTAAATTCAATTGGTATAAATTAAAACTATGCTTAAAAATAGGTTTAAAAAATTGGTTTTATAAATGATTCTAAAAATTAGATTTAAGAATTCAATTATTATAGTTAAAAGCAATTATTAAAAATTAGATTTAAGAATTCAATTATTATAGTTAAAAGCAATTATTAAAAATTAGATTTAAGAATTTGATTTTTATCTTTGGAGATAATTAAATATGAAAAAATAATTTATAATGTCTTTTTTTATAGGTATTTAATGGATAATCTTATTAAAAAAATAAATAAAGAAGTTATAAAACATATTTATTTTTTTAAACAGTTCTTCTAATCAATTTAAGAATTTTAATTGCAAAATCTTCTCCTTTATCAATATCAACATTGTCTATAATGATTTTACCGTTTTTTGAAATGCTTATGTCTACATCTTCATTGCGGAATAGGATAAGACCACGATCATTGAAGTATTCAACATCACTAAATTCCTTGGATAAATGATTGATTGTTTCTTCAATATCTATTTCATAGGGAAGATTCTTTGTAAACATTACCTTATTATTTTTTGCTTGACATCCCCTATAGGTGTAAAGTTTCTCGTCATTATCTTTAATTTCGGTAATATTTATTCCAATCTTTTTAAATCCTATTGCTTTAAATTCATCCTCTATTAATTGTAATGTTTCAACATTTAATAATGGCTCAATATTATCCGTTTCAATAATAGCATAACTATTAAGTTTTCGAACTTTTACAATATCATTTTTTGTAATGTTTTCAACAATCTTTTCGGCGGTATTTATTCTATTTATTAAATTTCTAGTGATTGGTTTATTGGTTTCAATTCTAGTTGCAAGACATGTGGTTGATTTATTATATTTTATATTATGCTCTTTAAGGAATCTATGCACATCCCTTGTTTCAAATCCCGCATCTATTAAAGGACTTTCAATATTATATTCATATTTCGCTATAATTCCTGGTCTGTCCTCTAAAAAGTCACTAATATTATTTCCGTCAATTACATAGTCAAGGTTATTTTCCTCTGCAAGCTTCTTAATTGAGGAATAAATTTTATTTCTACAGATCAAACATCTTTTTTCATTATTCTTACAGAACTCCTCATCTTTTATAAACTTATCTTTAACTATAATCTGTTTTAGATTGAATTTATCTGCTTGTTCTTTACTTTTTCTAATAAAATCTTTTGGGAATAAACCATTATCAAAGGTGAAAAGGATAATTTCTTTACAAAGGTTCGCCCCGACATATGCAAGTAAACTACTGTCTGATCCTCCAGAAAAGCATAATGCTACCTTTTTATCTTTTAAACTTTCTTCTAATTTCTTAACTTTTTCTCCATATTCCATTGTATCACACAATATTTATTCATGATTTTTAAAATGGTTTATTGCTTTCATATAAATATTTAATAATTGTATATTTTTTTTTAATTGTTTTTATATTATTTAATAAATTTTACTCAATTTCTAAATAATTTCAATATTTTCTATATTTTAAGACATTATTTGTATGCTATTTTCTTAATATATTTCAATACCTCTTTGGCATCTTGGGTTTTAATGTCTTCATGGGAATTGATATATCTTATAAGTTTATTCATCTTATCTTCAGGGAGATCTGATTTTTTAAAGATATTCGGATAGTTTCTATGGGGATAATAGATTTCTTTTGCTATTTCATGTATCTTTTCACCTTCCTCTTCTGTGATTATTCCAGAGGAGATAGCCCCCTTAAGTTTATAGTCAATATTAATCAATGCCTCTGATAATGGTCTATATGTTTTAGGGTCTAATATTACGGCAACATCATCATCAGATTTGATATTTCCATTTTTATATTCGTTATAAACAAAACCTACACCTATCATTCCAAGACTGTCAAGTTCTGATGCTCTTAAAGCACCCATACTAGATCCACCAACAACGGTTATCCCTTCATTCAGTGCTTCCATAATTTCTTTATGTGCTACTGCAGGTGCTGAGTGAAATTGCCCATCTATTATGCCAATAATATCGGGTTTTTCCTCTTCTTTAAGAATTTTAAATATGTCCCCTCTTTTAACGGGAGGCCTATAATCTGCATCAAGTATTTGGCTTGCATCATCAAAACTTAAGGATAATCCTGTAAAAACTATAATCCTTTTATTATTCTCCATTTTATTACATCCAATAAAAATTATTTAAAAATCTAATAAATTTAAATAAATAATAAAACAATTGTTATATATCTTTATTTTTATTAAATTTATATATTTTTATTATTTCTTTTTAATCTTTAAGATTAAATAATATTTCTTATTAAACTTAAAAAATTTATTATTTTTATGATGTTTTTAAAGTTTGGCTATAAAAATAGATGTTTTATTAAGTTTTAAAAAAATAGGTAAAAAATAGGTGTTTTTAGATTCTTTAAAGGAATTTTTTATATCTGGTACCTAGTCTATCCTGGTCTAGTGTATAAAGTTCTGCACCAGGAATTACAACACGGCAAGCATTAATATTAATTTCAGGTCTTGTTAAATCGTCAAACAATATTTTATCAAAACCACTTTCAATTAGATGACTTTTACAGATTTCAATATCCTCTTTAAGTGATGAATTACCACTTAAATCATTCATATCCTCTATTGAAATCTTGTTTTCCTCTTCTTTATAATAGATACTATTGATTTTTTTCATGCGGTCATAACCTGCTTTACGCATGAAATTTGCCCTTGTAGTATCCTCCCTTGTACCATGTATCTGTGTTGCTCTACTTTGTGCAACCTCCGTTAATGCACGTATGATTGCTATATTCGGATCAAGATGTGTTCCAACACCTAAACATAAAAGGGCAGGATCTTTCAGTGAATCATCATCACTTGATGCTGTAACGGTTGGAACATTAATGTCACTTGTAACATCCATTAATTTAATGTTAATGTTCTGTTTGTTAAATTTGTCAAGTAATTCTTGTATGATTGGGTTTTCTATACTATCTGTATCAATCTGCCTTTTATTTTTATGGACTATTTCAAACAGACTCCATGCATCCCTTTCAATAACCTCAAAGATTCCGTGAAGTACGGCCTCTTCAATGACATTTCCAGATGCAAGTCCGTTGGTGTTTCCTTTAAACAGTGGTGTTGCACTTTTATTTGATGGGATATATGGGTGGAAAACTGCGTTTGCAGGTATGTAATACTCCTCCTCACTTACAATATCAATACAAGGATACCATTCAAGGGTTGTAACAGATAGAATGTCATCGGTAATGTTGTTCGGTAGATATAGGCTTTTAGGGTCAATGAATTTTTCACCTTTCATGTCTTCAATGGAAGATACTATGATCTTTTCCTTATCTGTCTCTTGCATCTCGGCGGAATATCTCTCAAATCCCTCCATCATTGCAGATGCTTCAGCTTGATCTTTATTTGCACCCTTTCCTGCATATACACTCACTGCTCCAGATTGTGCAGTAGGTCTGATTGCTGAGAAGACAGGTATTCCCACCCTATCTAAACCAGTAATATCTGTAATTCTAGTAATGCCCGCTGTTTTAAGTTTATCTTCATTTTTTTTAAGTGTTTCTGAGGGTTCACAAACTCTATGGCCTGTTTTAAAATATTTCAATTTAACATCTGAAAACATTAATTTACCACCAATTTTATATTATGTTTATTATGATTTTTTTAAGATTTAAAATATTTTATTGAGTTTTAAAATTAGTTGTGAAGTAGGCATGTCCACAATTGAAAAATAAAAAAAAGAAATGTAAGAATAATTCTTTTACATTTTTTGTGTTTTAATAAAATTACATTAATAAATTAAGAAGTCCACCATTATATGTATAGTATACAAGTATTCCTGCAAATGCTGTAATTATAAGCCATACTAACGGATTCCAATTAAACACCTTTCTACCATCAAGCATACTTATAGGTATTAAGTTGAACAATGCAAGGAAACTGTTAGTTGAAAATCCTAAAAAACAAATTGATTGGATAATTGAAGTTCCAACTGTATATGGACCAAATATCGCTCCGGCATTAAGTAATATTCCTAAAAATATTAATGCAAGTATAATGTTTGTAAGGGGTCCTACAATGGAGATTATTCCATTTTCCTTATTACTCATATAGTCTCCATAGATATATACTGCTCCAGGAGCCGCAAATATGAATCCGAAAAATGAGGTTATAAGTGAAAACACCAAACCTGGAATCCATAATTTAAATTCCGCCCAGTAACCATAATGTAATGCAGCATACTTATGTGCAAGTTCATGTAATATAAAACCTAGACCTACACCAATCATAATCATTGGTAAGATAAAGATTAAAGTACCTGGATTCCTATTGGAATAAAGTATACTAAAACCTAATGAAATAACCAGAAATGATATGATTAAATCAATTGATTCTTTTTTAGTAATATGAAACATAATTTCATATTAGCTTTTTTACTTTATATATTTATACTAATCAAATTCCATTTTATATGGGGGTATATCGTTTAAAATTGGTTATTTGTTATTGTTTTTATAAAAATTTTAATTTGAACTATTTATTTTTATTTTAATTAATTTTTATTATAAATTTTACTAATAATCCAATTATCTTTTATTTATAATAGTTTTAAACAATTATTTATTAATATTTAAATTTTTATAAATTAAATAACTTGTAGTTTTTATTTTAAATAGTTTTTAATAGGTAATTTTTAAAATAATTCTGGATAATATTTTTGTTTGTCATTTAAATTCCTATTAATTCTTTAATTTTTTAATATTTTTTGGATTTTACTTATAAGTTTTAACAAAAATCTTTAATAATGATTTAAATTAAAATTATTATTGATTATGGGTTTTATAATAGGAGATAAAAATGTCAGAATATGAAAGTCCAAGTTCAATTCATTTATCTAATTTGATTAAGAAAACTAAAGAAAAAGGTTATGACGGTTTATTATTAACTGAACCTAACAATATTAAGTATTTGTCTAACTATGATACTAAAAGCTTTGCTTTTGCTATTTTAAGTGATAATCCTGTTGTTTATGCGACTGAATTAGATTTGGAAAATGCAAAACTTAATTCTCAAATAGAAGTTAGAAAATTTGAATCTTTATCTGCATTAAATGATGATTTGGTTAAGGAAGGTTTAACAAACTTTGCAATTGAGTCAACACTTCCAATTAGTTTGTATGAAAAGTTTTCTGATAAGTTCTCTGGAAAATTAAATTTAACCATTGATCATTTAATTGAAGATGAGAGAATGGTTAAATCTTATGATGAGATTGTTAAAATTCAAGAAGCAACTAAAATTGCTCAAAAGGCATTTACTGATTTGGATGTTTTATCTAAATATGATTCTGGAGCTAGCGAATGGGAAGTTTCCTATGAATTAGGTCGTTTAATGAGAGATTATGGTGCTGAATCAGAATCATTTGATACAATAGTTACCTCAGGTTCAAATTCATCATTACCTCATGCTGAACCTGAACATAAGGAACTAGAAACACCTATTTTAATTGATTGGGGTGCAAAATATAAGGGATATTGTTCTGATAATACAAGAACTATTGTTTTCAGTGAAAAACAACAAGAAATATTTGACATAGTACTTGAGGCTCATGATAAAACTATTGAATCTATTAAAGAAGGTATGAAAGCCTGTGAAGTAGATAAAATAGCAAGGGATATTATAACTGAATATGGTTATGGTGATAAATACATTCATAGTACTGGTCATAGTTTAGGTTTGGATATCCATGAGAATCCGAATGTTTCAACAAGAACTGAAACCGTTCTTGAGAAGAACATGTTTATAACTGTTGAACCGGGTATTTACCTTGAGGGAAACTTTGGTGTAAGAGTTGAGGATACGGTTCTTATTGATAAAAAAGCTCATGTTATTGGAGATCTTCCAAGAATTATAATATGAACTCTTTTTTTATCTATTTCTATTTAATTTATGACTTCATTAACACTATATCTTTTCTACTTTTTTATCTATTTCTATTTAATCTAATGAAATCATTCAAAACACTATTTTTTTTAATTACATTTTTTTATCTTTTCCATTAAATCGTCTTTATGGTATTTCTACTTCTTTAAATTATAATCTTTATTTAAAACTAGATAATTTTTTAATTAAATTATTTATTTTATGTATGGATAATAATAAATTAAATATCTACTTTAATAACCTATCTATATGGATTTTACAAGTGTTGTTGCAAGGTTTTCTATCTTTCTCGAAGGGCTGTTAAATAGAAAAACTATTAACAACTTACAGGAATTATTGCTTAAAGCAGGTATTAATCTTTATATATGTGATTTTTTAGCTATTCTTCTTTTAATATCTATAGTTCTATTTATTTTAGATTTAATCTTAATATTTTTCTTTAATTTTTCATTCTACTTTTTAATTACAGTTTTTGTTCCCTTTCTGGCTCTTTTTTTATTTATAAATTATAAGATAGAAAAAAGGAGGGATATCATAGAGAAAACATCTGCTGATTTCTTAAGACAGTTGGCATCTATGCTTAGGGTAGGTTTAAGTTTTGAGAATGCTATGGAGTATATGTCTGATTATGGTTCTGGTCCATTATATGACGAGATTAGAAGGGCTGTAATAGAGATTAAATTAGGTAATGACTTTGATAAAACATGGATTAAATTAACCAAAAGATTAAATTCTAAGGATTTAAAACATAGTTTTCTAATTATATTGGATAGTAGAAAAAGTGGGGGAAGTATTGCTCAGGTTTTAGATGATTTGTCATATGATATACGGGAGATGTGTGTCCTTAAATCTGAAAGGGAGTCTTCAGTTTCAATGACTATAATGTTTCTGGTTATTTCTGCAGTTATTGCCGCGCCTTTTGCAATGGGTATGGTGAATGTTTATTCTGATTTTGTTGCATCTTTAGGAAAATCTAATAGTTTAATCATGACTGTAAGAAATATCTTAGGATTATACACAATAATCCATTCGTTTCTAGTTGGTTTAATTATAAGTGTAATAAAGTATGGTCATTTTAGAAAGTTTTTACAATATTCTATACCTCTGACTTTTGTTGGATATTCTGTATTCTATTTGATCAGTAACTTTGGTGTAGGTTTCTTAAGTTTTACAGTATAGTAAAGAGTTACTTCTAAATCATTTTGTTTTTCCTGATTTTACAGTTTTAAGATGTGATTTTATATTAGAAAATCCTTGAGAAATTAGAACTTCATTAATATGTTATTTCGTTAAAATGTTTGGGGAATTGGAATTTTGTTAATATGTTCTTTATGTTGAAGATATGGGGGAATTGGAATTTTACTGATGTGATTGTTATGTTAAATAAAATCTTTGATGAATTAAATAGTCAGGTATCTTCCGAACTTATTTTATTAATTGGTGGAATTTTAGTTATTGTACTGATTACCATTAATCTTTATAAAAATTATATGTTTAACACATATCACAGTTTAAATAATTCCGAGATTTCGGATTTTAACCAATCAATAAATAAATTATCTGGAAGATTTAAGAATTTCTAATATTTTTGAAGTTTAAGAAAATATTTAATATTATGATTTTAATAATGAAAAATAATAAAAATTGAATTAAAATTATTGGGAAGTCTTATTTATGGAAATCTTAATCAACGGTAAATATGTCACTAAGGAAGAAACAATGGATGTAATAAATCCATATGATAATTCTGTAGTTGATAGTATATCGATTGCCGATAAAAATGATGTGTTAGATGCAGTTGAAGCTGCTAATAATGCAAAATCTAAAATTAATGAATTTTCATCAAGAAAAGTATCTAATTTATTATATGATGCATATGATGATTTAAAAGCTGAGAAGGATAAGATTGCAAAAATCATTACACAGGAAACAGGTAAACCAATTTCCGGTTCCAATTTTGAAATGGATAGGTCAGTTGAAACCTTAAAGTTTGCAGCTGAAGAGGCTAAAAGAATATATGGTGAAACCGTTCCTTTGGATGCAGGTCTTGGTGGTAAAGGTTTCTATGGATTTACAAGAAAGATACCTTTAGGTGTGGTTGCAGCTATCACTCCTTTCAATTATCCGGTTAACCTTGCAATTCATAAAGTAGCACCTGCAATTGCAGCTAAAAATACTGTAATCTTAAAACCTTCAAGAGAGGCTCCACTATCAGGACTTATGCTTGCCGACATTATTGCAAGACATTTTCCAGATGGTGTTATAAATACTATTACAGGTTTGGGAGAGGAGATTGGTGATGCTTTAGTAAGTAATGATGATGTTGATAAAGTATCATTTACAGGTAGTGTTCCGACAGGATTATCCATAGCCAATTCATCAGGTATGAAGAAGCTTACATTGGAACTTGGAGGAAATGATCCCGTAATTGTTCTTGATGATGCGGATATTGATAAGGCAGTAAGAGGTGTTGTAAATGGAGCATACCTTTTCTCAGGTCAAGTATGTATGGGGGTTAAAAGGGTTATTGTAGATAAACATGTTATTGGTGAATTTACAGATAAACTTGTAGCCGAGACCCAAAAACTTAAAGTAGGCGATCCTATGGATAAAGATACTGATATTGGACCACTTATAAATAATACTGCAGTTAAAATGGTTGAGGAATCTGTAAACAATGCAGTTGAAAATGGTGCAGAGATTGTATGTGGTGGAAAAATTAAGGATAATTTCTATTGGCCTACCGTTTTAAGCAATGTAAATCCTGAAATGGATCTTGTTAAAAATGAAATATTCGGTCCAATTGCTCCTATTATTGAGGCTGATGGTGTTGATGAAGCTATTTCAATTGCAAATGATACCCGTTATGGTCTACAAGCAGGTGTATTTACAGAAAATATTCATAGTGCACTTAAATGTACTGAGGAGATTGAGGCAGGCTCTGTATTTGTAAATAAACAATCAACATTTAGAACAGATAACATGCCATTCGGTGGATTTAAATATAGCGGTACTGGTAAGGAAGGAGTAAAATATGCAGTAGAGGAAATGTGTAAAACTAAACTCATTGGTTTAAATTTACGCTAATTTCTATTTTTTTTAATTTTTTGTTAAAACTAGTTTTATTTTCTTTTAGATTTTGAAATCGTTTTTTAATTAATCTTAAAATAGCTTTCTAATTTTATATTCTAAATATAACTATTAGTAAAATAATAGGTTTTTTTTTATTTGTTTTAATTTATTTGTAAAAATAGGTTTTTTAATGTTATAATATTGGAACTATTAGTAAAATAATATGTTTTTAATTGATTTTAGCTTATTATTGAAAATGGTTCTATTTTAATATAATTTCATTGTCCTAAATATAATATTTTGAAATATAAAAAATAGTGTGTTGGTTTTTAAAATAAAAAATAAAAAAATTAAATTTAAGATTCATATGACTTCTTTTCAGGTCTTCCTGCTATTGAAAGTATAATTACAAGAATACCTAATATTATTCCAAGTATTGCAACATAATGTAATCCTGCAGTTAATTCTTGAGCAGCAACACCAAATAATGTTTCCTGTTCAAGTGTTTTTGAGGATACTGCATAGGATAATATTAAACCACCGTAACATACAGCGAAACTAATACCTAAACTTCTTGAAGTAGGAATAACTCCAGAAGCAGTTCCTGCATATTTCTCTGGAACTGAAACCATTATCGCTTTATTAATTGGTGATTGTAGTAAACCACATCCAAGACCATATACTGCAAATACTATAAATATCTCAAGTCCATGGCTTAAGTTAGTTGTAAATGTGATTAGTACCAATGAAATTATACAGATAATATTTCCAATTACAGTTGGAAGCACAACTCCTTTTTTATCTGTAATCATTCCACTTATAGGTGCTATAAATATCATAATAAGTGGTGCTGCACTAAGTACTACACCTACCATTCCAGGTCCGTCATGTACTACCTTTTCTAAAAAGTATGGAATGGAATAAATAAGCAAATACTCTGCTATATATGCAAGGTGAAGATTAATTGTATTTGCTGTAAATGTTTTATTTCTAAATAAATGAAGATTAATTAACGGATCTACAGCAGTTTGTTCTGATTTAATAAATCCTAAAACAGAAATTGCAGTTAATACTACACCAATAATCGCATATAAGAAATATCTATCCTCAATAAAGTTTAAAGTTCCAATTACAAATAATATTGAAAAGAAGGCAGTGGTTAATCCTTTTATGTCCCAAATAATTCTCATTCTTTCAATTTTATCAAGACTATATATTGCTAGTATGAATGTTATAATTCCTAAAGGGACATTGATTAGAAAGATTGCTCTCCAGTCATAGAGTTGCTGTAACAGACCACCAATGGTAGGTCCAATTGCAAGACCTACTGCCGCAGAAACAGAGTATATTCCATAAGCCTTTCCAAGATCCTTTTCTGCAAAAGCCTTTTCTAAAATAACCATTGGACTTGCAAGAAGTAATGCACCAGCAATTCCTTGTAAAAATCTACTTAAAATTAATATGTCTATACTTGGGGATATTGAACACATAATGGATGTTATAATCATTCCAACAACACCTATCTTGAATATCCTATCGTGTCCGTATCCGTCTCCAAGTTTTGATGCAAATAGCGCAAGACCAATAAATGATATAAAGTATCCGGTTACAACTAAACCAGTAAGACCTACACTGGCATTAAAGTATATTCCAATATCTGGAAGGGATACATTAGCAATACTTGTGTTAATACTGGCCATTAAGCATCCTAATGATAATGATAAAAGTATTTTCCATTTATTTGGTGATTCTTCATTATTTGCCATTTATTTTTAGATACTCCTTAAGTTTATTTTTCTATAGGTTATAGTTTGTATTTATGGATATAAATATATGATGAAAATTTTTTAATTAAAATTAAATAAATTTAAAGTTTAAAGAATTTTATAATAGATTTTAATATAAATATTGAAAAACATATATTTTTTAAGAAAATATTTAATGTTTGTTCTATTTTTCTAAAAATGTGTCTATTAAGTTTCTAGTTGTATTTAATGATTCCATTGGAATGCCTTTAGGATTTTTACCAATCTCACCTTGAACGTCTTTTAAAATATTTCCGTCATATCCTAAAAACATAGCTTCTGAAACTTCACCAAAGAATGACTGTGGTGGAAGTATTGATACTCCTACCCTATTTCCTTCTTTAACATTTTTATCATTTGTTATTACCTTTAAGGCTCTTGTTCCAATATTGACATTACACATCATAAGTTTATCTGCATTGGGATGTTTCATTACGCTCATTATTTCTCCTGCTCTAATGTCAATACCAATGATGGGATCATTAATTGGTCCATATGCTAATCTGTTTCTAAGTCCAAGGATTGTATCCAGGAAGAATTTAACTTTTGCAATGTTCTCCTCGGTTTTAGATTTATCGTCTTTAGGTGCTGCATTCATGAATTTATGGTTCCATTCAGGTCCTCCTAAAAATTCTATAATCCTTTCTGCATTTTCCTCAAGCTTGCTAACATCCTCAGTGTTTGTTAGGTTATCTCCTTCAAGATATGAATATTTTAATGATTGGAAGGTACTGGTCATATTTTTAGCTTCATCAATAGCTGCTTTTTTATTCCAATTTCCCCTAAAACTTCCAGTTTGAACAGTATTTAAATATAATTCCTGTGACTTTATAGCTATTAAAATTCTATAATCCTTAGATGTATCCCACATAAACAATCTCCTAAATATTTCTAATAAAAATAAATAAACTAATTATATTATAATATTTTTATTTTTTTAAATAGATATACTTTAATATGGTTTTTGTTTTGGTTTTTTGGATTTAGTTTTTTTTAGTATAGATACGTTTTTTATTTACTTTTTATTTGGTTAGGATAAGTTTATTCTTAAAATATATTTTATAAATTATGGAATTTTTCTATTTTTAAAAATACTGATTAGAAGCATTATTTTCTTAAATTTTTTTATAAAATTATTTATTTTTTCTTTAAAACCATTGTTTATAGGGGATTTTTTGAAATTTATAAATTTATATATGATAAAATATTTATATTAAGAATAAAACATATTATTATTATTAGTATAAAAAATCATTAAATTTATTATTAAATTTTATAATTTATTCTTATTATTATTGATGTGGTGAAAATATGGTTGAAGTTTCAAGTCTTCGTGATTTAGATATTTATACAGTTCATGGAAAATATGTTGGTAAAGTAGAAGATGTTGTTCTTAATATTCGTTTAGGTACTATTTCAAAATTAGTTATTAGAGCTTTAGAACCTCAACATGAAAGACAAGTTGGATTTAGACAAATTATAAGAAGCGGGCTTCAAATGGTACCTGAAGAAGATGAGATGAGATCTTATCAAGAAGGTTTACTTACCATTGGTTTTGATAAAGTTACAGCTATTGGAGATATTATGTTAATCAATACTCCTAATGTAAGGCAACAAATTCCAAATGGTCGTGGACCAAATTCTCAAAGACCAGTTAATCCTGAGACTTCTGAAAATCCGGAACAACCAGGTTCTCAAGTACCAAAACCAGAAGCTCCTAATGCATAATCTTATTATTTTTCATTAAATAATATTTTTATACTTTTTTTTATAGATACTAAATTTTAATTATTTTATCTTAATTGTATTAATAAATAATATTTTTTATTTTAATCTTTAATTTAGCTAAATTTTTTATATACTTTATTGATTTGATAATTTTAGAAGTGATTAGATGATTGTTGGAATACTTGGCTGTGGTGCCATAGCTAATATTATTGTTCAAAACGTAAATACTGATGATACTAATATTGAAATAAAATATTTCTATGATAGAGACGGTGAGAGGGCTGAAAATCTTGCAGATATTGCAGGAGGTATTGCCCTTTTAAAACTAGAAGATATGTTTGGTAAGGTTGATTTAATACTTGAAGCAGCTTCACAAGATTCTGTGAGGGAAAATGCTTTAAAAATCATTGAAAGTGGTACAGATATGATTTCAATGAGTGTAGGTGCATTTATGGATGAGGATTTTAGAAACACTTTAATTGATGCGGCTAAGAAAAATAACACTAAGATATATGCTCCTTCAGGAGCTGTAAGTGGTATTGATGCTATTAAAGCAGCTTCTGTTTTAGGTATTGACAATATCAGATTGACCACCCGTAAATCTCCTAAATCTTTAGGTAAAAATGTGGATGAGGTTGAGGTTTTGTTTGAAGGTAAAGCTTCACAGGCAGTAAAGGAATTTCCAATGAACATTAATGTTGCAGCAGCATTATCCCTTGCATCCGGAAGGGACATTGATGTAAAGATTATTGTAGATCCTGAAGTAACTAGAAATGTCCATGAAGTGGAAGTATGCGGTAAATTTGGACAATTAAAAACAGAAACAATGAATTTCCCGTCTAAGTTAAATCCTAAAACCAGTATGTTGGCAGCTTTATCTGCTATTAAATTACTTAGGAAATTAGACGAGCCATTTGTAATTGGTACATAATACTATAAAATTATTTAAGGTGTTTAAATGAATAATATGAAAGATTTTGAAATTTATTCTAATTTAAAAGTTTCAAAGATTAATCCGGTAATTATTCGCTTGGACGGTCGTAATTTTCATACTTTATCATCAGATTTAAAATTTGAAAAACCATATGATGTACATTTTGCAAAGGCAATGTCTGATGTATGTTTGGATATAGCAAATGAATTTCAACCCTTGTTTATCTATTCCTTCTCAGATGAGATAAATATATTGTTAAATGAACTTCCATTTAATGGTCGTGTTGAGAAATTAGATTCCGTATTTGCAAGTTTCGCATCCTCCTCACTAACATCAAAGCTTATCCGTGAATTCAATATTGATAATGATAAACTATTTAATGAAAATCCATCTTTTAATGATGAATATGAGAGATTTAAACGTAGTTTAGGTATTCAAAATAGTGAAGATACCAATGAAGTTTTAGGTTTTAGAAAACCAATTTCTTTTGATTCAAGGATTGTACCTATATCCCATGAAGAAATCCCGGAATACTTTAAATGGAGACAAAATGAATCCTGGAGAAATTGTATTAATGGTTATGGAATTTGGTCATTAAAGAGAAACTATCCTGCTGATGTAGCTGCCTCAAAATTGTTTGGTTTAAGTTTATCTGATATAATAGATATCCTATCCGATGAAGGAATAGATTTCAATGAAATAGATCTTTGGAAGAAGAGGGGATTTGCTGTTTATAAAAACTTCCACACTATTAAAAAATATGATAAACTAACTGACAGTGAGGTTGTAGAAAGAAGGAGATATCTATATAGGGACTTTAATCTACCAAAATTTGATAGACAATTCTTTGTTAAAAAGGAGATTATTGAAGAAAACCCTTAACTCTACAAAATTCCTCTTTTTATTAAATTTTCACTTTTTTCTATTTTTTAT
Organism: Methanobrevibacter sp. AbM4; assembly: GCF_000404165.1. NCBI lineage: Archaea > Methanobacteriati > Methanobacteriota > Methanobacteria > Methanobacteriales > Methanobacteriaceae > Methanobrevibacter > Methanobrevibacter sp. AbM4. Next base: position 502,049 of record NC_021355.1, read on the forward strand.
AGGAACATATTTTAGAAATATCTAAAATCTTAATAATTTTTTATATGGTTCTTTCATAACTTTTAAATATCTATTAATTTAAATTATCTATAAATCGTAAGTATGATTTTTATAATATGATTTAATTTTAAATTTAATGATCTTTATTTATTAATAAACTATGGAGAGATATAATGGGTTTAATTTCAAAAATATTAAAATCAGATGATAATGATTCAAACACCTTTAACAGGGTCTGTGTTGATAGAGAAGTTTTGGAATCTGTTATATACTATGCAAAGAAGGCATATCCTCATGAATTTTTATCTATGTTAGATGGTTTAATAAGGGATAATACTCTATATATCACTGGACTAATTTTTATTCCAGGCGAAACCTCTGATACTGGCGCAGTTCTCCATTATGATCAGCTGCCTCCCAACACTAAATTTTATGGTACTGTTCATTCACATCCAGGTCCTAGTGCAATGCCTTCCGATGCTGATTTGGAAATCTTTTCAAAAAGGGGATTTTTCCACATGATTGTAAGATTACCTTATACCATTGAAACCTTTAAAGCATATGATAAGGGAGGTAATCCCATGGATTTTGAAATAGGTGATTACTCATATCTTAAAGAAGAGGAATTTTCCGATTTCTTTGATGAGGATGATATACTTACAGATGATGATAATTTCTCAGATGAAGAGGAGGAGTTTCTTGAAAGTTTTGATGATATCCATAAAAGAACAGATTATGATGAATTTTCAAAAAATTATAAAAACACTTTTTATATTCCATCACCAGGTCAATCTGATTCTGCTGAAAATCCAATAACTATTAATCCGGAGGATCTCGATGATAATAATGTAATTGAGATTAACGCTAGTGATATTAAACGTGGTATTAATATTAATCTTGAGCCGGGTATGCCGGTTCCTAGAATTGTTATAAAAAATGATCAGGATATTGACTATAAATGTAATAGCGAAGATGATTTTAAGGAAGAGTAATCCTTTCAGTATAGGTATCTAATATTTTTTTTAATTCCCTTTTCCTTTAATATATTTTTTTATTAACTGATTTTGTTTATATTGGTTTCGTATATTTCTTGATTTTTATTAATTGGTTTGTTTTTAATTGATTTTAATTTATTTCTCGATTTTTATTGTTGATTTTCTTTATACCGATCTGTATATCTCTTGATTTTTTATTGATTGGTTTTCATGCTTTAGTTTTATTTCAAGTATGATTCTTAGATTAATAGTGAACTTCTATTTTTCTAATTAGATTTTGTAATTTTTTTATTTACTTTAAATATAATCTTATTTTAATAATAAACTTCTATTTTTAATTAAATTTCTATTTATATAATTTATTTTCATTTAAATCTAAAAATAATAAACTTAATCATTAGATTTTGGATATTAATTAAAAATGGAACATATTAAAATATTGTTTACTTAGTAAATTATTATAAAATTAGTAATTTTAATTTGCTTGGTATGACATTTTACTTAGCAAGTTATTATATAATTAGTAAAAACTTTAAAAATTAGTAACATGGTTTGTGGATTTAATTGAAATTTAAGTATGTGAAAATAAAAAAAAGAGAAGTTAAAATTATAATTTAATTTTAACTGCATTGTGAACATTGTCGAGAGCAACTAATTTTTCTAAGACATCTTCAGGAATTTCATGATCTACAGTAAGAATCATTACTGCATTTCCGCCAACGGTGTCTCTTCCAATTTGCATTACTCCAACATTAATATTAGCTTCACCTAAAATGGTGCCAATGCTGCCAATGGTTCCAGGTACATCTTTGTATCTAGCAATGAACATGTTTCCTTCAGGTTTTACATCTACCCAGTAACCGTCTACTTTTAGGATTTTTGGTTCAAAGAGAACAGTTCCTTCTGCAGAGAATTCATCAGAATCAGTTTTACCAGTTACTTTAATAAATGAATCGTAACCTTTTGCATCTTTTTTGGAACCTTCGGTTACAGAAATTCCTCTGGATTCTGCTACTGCAGGAGCATTAACGACAGTTACAGGACTGCTTAATATAGGGTTTAAAATACCTTGTAATACAGTTCTTGTGAATATTTCTTTATTGGAAAGTTCACTAATTTCTCCACCATAAATAACTGAGACTTCTTTAATATGTCCGTTAATGGATTGTGAAATGAAACTACCTAATTTTTCACATAATTCTAAGTATTTTGCAGAATCCTTTAATCCAGAATTATCTACTCTAGGCATGTTAATAACATTGTTTGGGGTTTTACCAGCAAATAAATCTGCAATTTCATCAGCAATAATTATTGCTGCTCCTTTTTGAGCTTCTTTGGTGGATGCTGCAATATGTGGAGTACATACGATATTGTCAAGTTCCATTAATTTGCTGTCTTCAGGAGGTTCAGTTTCATATACATCAAGTGCTGCTCCCCCGATTTTATCATTTTTAAGTGCATCATATAATGCATCTTCATCAATGATTCCACCACGAGCACAGTTCATAATAATTGCGTTTTCCTTCATGATCTCAAATTGTTCGGTTGAGATTAAATGGTTAGTTTCAGGAGTAAGTGGTACATGAATAGTAATTACATCTGCGTTTTTAAGTACAGTATCTAAATCGGTTAACTCTACTCCCATGTCTTGTGCTACTTCAGGAGGTAAGTATGGATCATATGCAAGTGCATCCATCTCGAATGCTTGGCATCTTTTTACTACTTGGGAACCGATTCTACCCATTCCAATTACACCAAGGGTTTTACCTTTAAGTTCCATTCCCTTAAATAATTTTTTCTCCCATTTACCTTCTTTGGTAGATTTATCAGCAATTGCAATTTTACGAGCAACAGCTAACATAAGTCCCATGGTATGTTCTGCTACAGTAATTGAAGTTGATTCAGGTGCATTTACAACCATAATACCTTTTTTAGTAGCTGCATCTAAATCCACATTGTCTACACCTACACCTGCTCTTGCAATGATTTTTAAATTTTCAGCAGCTTCAATAACCTCAGCAGTCATTTTGGTTCTACTTCTGATAGCTATTCCATCATATTCCTTAATAGTTTTTAATAAGTCTTCTTGACTAATGGTAGTATCCACTACAACATCAGCGACTTCTTTAAGTCTATCTATACCTTTTTGATCTATTGCATCAGCAACAAGTACTTTCATCCTTTCACCTATATTTTAAAAATTTCTTTATAAGTAATAATATAAAAAATAAGCTCTATTTTATTTAGTTAAACAAAATTCATATTTAAAATAGTATTTAAATATTTGTTTTAATATTAATTTGATAAAATAGTTTTAAATATCATCTTAGATATTTTTAAAAGCCTTTGGCTTTTATTTTAATGAAATATTATCTAATCTACTTTTTTTCTAAGATTTTATTTTATATTATACGTAAAATTTAAATATAATTGAATTTAAAATAATATAAATTAATAGTTTATATTATAAAATAATCTTTGTTATTCTTAATATTTAAATTTTTGATGTTTCTAAACTTTTGGAGTTTAAATTAGTTTTAGCTATTTTTCCTTATTTAAAATACTAAAATCTATTTTAATACCTCGCATTTGGACATTTTTTAAATATTGTTTATAACATGATATTATTTTATAATATTCAAAATTGGTGATATTATGGTTTCTGTAGATGAATTTTTAGTATCAAGTGCAAATTTTTTGCCTGGTTATGAAATAGTTGAAATTAAAGGGTTTGTTTATGGTTTAACAGTTCGTGCCCGTGGTGTTGGTGGAGATATAGGTGCCGGAATCAAAGGTCTCTTTGGTGGTGAGATAAAACAGTATGTTCAGATGATGGAAGAGTCAAGGGAGGAATCCATTGAAAGATGTATTAGTCATGCTAAACAATTAGGTGCTAATGGTATTATATCTGTAAGACTTGATTCTGATTCAATCTCTACAAATATGCAGGAAGTTTTAGCATATGGTACAGCTGTTGTAGCTAAAAAAATAGAATAGTTATACTAATTTTATTGTTTGTCCTTTCTAATTTCCAAACACTTTTTTTTATTTTTACTTTAAAGTTTAATAATAAATTTTAATAATCCTATAATTTAATATTAAACTAAAGATTATATCTAAATTTTTTTTATTAATTTAATTTTTTATGGTGTTGATATTATTTTTAATGATAATATAGTTTTTAATGATGTTGAGATTCCAAAAGCAGTTTTAGGTTATGCACCTATGACCTGTGAGGGATATTTTGGACATAGGACACGGTTATATGAATTGGATATTTATAATAATCCTGAAAAAATAGCATCTATTATTGTAAAAGCATATGAAAAGGGAGTAAGGGCTATGAATATCCCTAATGATTCATGTTTGTTAGATGCAATTGATATTGCTAAAGGTCAAGGTGCAGATATGAAAATAATTGGAACTGTAGGTCATACAGATGTTAATTATCTGGCACCTAATTTTAAAAAAGCAAGAGAAGAGGTTGATTATTTAACAGATATTGAAATATTATCTAACTATGATACCCCTTTAATGCTGGTTGATGATATTCTAGTTGACGGTTATGATTGGGATTATACTGCTAAGGTTTTGGAAGAGATTAAAGATCATAATATAATCCCAGGTATTATCACATCTTATCCTTTTAAAACATCCAGACAATTGGTTGATGATTGCATTGACCTTGATTTATTTGATTTTTATATGGTTCCAGTAAATAAAATAGCATATACAATGGATGTTGATTTCTTTGTAAAAGAGCAGCAGGAAGAGTTAAAAACATTGCTCAATCAAATTAATAAAAAAGTAATTATTTCAAGAATATTGGCCTGTGGTATTCAATCACCTAAAGAGGCCTTTGATTTTTTAGAAAAACTAGATTATGCTGATATGGTGACTGTAAGTGCAGCTTCTGAACGTGAAGCCGATGAGACATTTGGTCTATTATTAAATAAGTAAACTTAAGAAAAGATTTAAGTATCTTTTCTCTCTTTTACCATTTTAATAAACTCACTTGAGTTATCTGCTTCTTTTAATTCCCATGATTTGATTACAGGAATACCGTCAATTGATTCCTTGAATTTTTCATTATTTATTACAAAGAATGAATCAGAGGATGTAATTAAAGATAGGTCTTTAAGTGGTATTGCCATTTTTTTAAGTGTTTTTGTATTTCTATTTTTCTCAAGATTTGCAATTAATGGACTTTCATTTTGACTGGTGTCCTTAAGTTTTGCAAGTGCATCAAAAGGTGTTTTACTTGTATTTACAACACCGAAACCTAATTTTGCAAGATCATTGTTTTTATCAGTAGTTATTTCCTCTTGATTTTGATAAGGTTCAAAAATATCAATATCAAAGGTTATCTTTGTGTTTAAAACATCTTCCAACATGATTGCAGTTTCAATATTGGCCTTAACTTTACCATTTTCATAGTTATATATTGTTTCACGGGATACATGAGCTAAATCAGCTAAATCTTTAAGTGATAAGGAATATTCTTCCCTGTATTCCCTTAAAAGCTTACCATTAATATTAACAAAGTATCCTCCACGGTTTGCCAATACCTCAGGATATTCGTTATATATAATCATGTTTTTAAATGTTCCAAGACTGACTGCTGGAATACCATGTCTTTCATAGACCACATCATCTTCTAATGGACGGTTTCTTGTTTTAAGTCCAACAAGTAATGGACTTCCTAAGAAAACTTCTGATATTTTTTTAATTTCATTTACATGGGTTTCATTAACACTATCAATATTAACAAGAACTTTCATAAGTAAAATCAAAAGCTTACGACGAGCCACCATATCAAAACAGCTCTGTTCATAAACATTTGATGTTTGAAATCCTTCTGTAGTTAATAGTTGACTTATTTCTTGAATTAATATATTCCTACTTGTAGCCATAGGAATCACCTCATGAATAAAAATATTATTATAATATATTATGTAATTTCTATTTAAAAGGATTTTTTATTTTTAGTGAATATATTATATAAATTGAAAATTTCCTTATTTATTTATTCTATTTTTTAATTAGTAAATCTAAAATTAATTCATCTTTTTTATTATTTTTTTATTAGCTAATTATTTTTTTAAATCCCCCTTTTAAAGGTATCTCATCATTTAATTGTTTTTTATATTTGATTTTTAATTTTTATTCTAATCTTTTAATTTTGTTTTTGTGTTTTCTTTAGCTGTTGTTTCAGTCTTTTACTAATTTAACCTTGATTAATGATATTTATGAAATTATTATATAAGGTATAATATACAATATATTAATATTATTAATTTTTTTGGATGTGTTAGTATAAGTTATATTTATGTAGGTATTGATGATACTGATTCACCAGATGGAATGTGCACTACCTATCTTTGTGCACTTGTAATTCAAAGATTGAAAGATAAAGGGTTTACTATTGAAGGTTATCCTAGACTCATTAGGTTAAATCCTTTCGCTAGATTCAAAACACGTGGAAATGGTGGAGTTTCATTTAAATTTCCTAAAGAACAATTTAAAGATCATGATTTAAATGAGGCTAAAAAAATTATTTTGGATGCAGTTGAAGAGCTTGCAATGTTTGATTGTGATAATACTAATCCAGGTGTAGTGTTTTATGACGGTGAAATCACCGAAGAAATGGAGGCTTTTGCATATAAGGCATTACATTCAATTATTACAATTGAAGAGGCTGAAGAATTTGCAGAGCATATCGGTGCCGAAATCCATAAATTTAAAAAAGGTAGAGGTATTATAGGATCTATTGCAAGTATGTCATGTAAACTTACAGACTATACCTATGAACTTTTGGCATATAGGTTAAAGGAAAATAGGGGCACCAAACGTCATATTGATTATGATTCCGTTGTTAGGATGGATAAATTAACAGACACCTTTGAGAATATTGACGGCGATTATTTGGCTATTGAACCTAATACTCCATGTCCTGTACTTTATGGTATTAGAGCAAACGATCCCGAAAGCCTTAAAAAAGCCCAAAAAATTGTAATTAATGGTGAGGAAGTAGAAAGATACTGTATTTATTTAACAAATCAACATACTGATATGCATCTGGAGGATGCTAGGGATATTGCCTCCATGAAACAATACAGCTCATATATTGTTGAGGGTTTCGTTAAAGACAAACCTCACACTATTGAAGGTGGACATCTGTTCTTTACACTTGGGGATGAAAGTGGTTCCATTGAATGTGCTGCTTATGAACCTACCAAAGATTTTAGAAAAATCGTTGCTAGGTTAAGACCTAAGGATAAAGTTAAGTTATATGGTGGTATTGGAAAGGAAAACACATTTAATATTGAAAAATTCCAAGTGCTTAAATTGAATAATATTGCCTATAGAAATCCAAAATGTCCTGAATGTGGTAAAACCTTAAGCTCTGCAGGTCATAATAAAGGATTTAAGTGTAAACATTGCGGATATATTTTAAGAGACTCCTCTAAAATTCTTTATGAAATTAGTCGTCAATTAAAAGAGGGAAAATTCTATGAAACTCCTGTATCTGCACGTAGGCATTTGGCAAAACCACTTGTTCGTATGAATTTAAGTGATTAGATTCATATCTTTGTTCCTTTTTTGTCTAGTTTTTTCACTTTTTGTTTAGTGGTCTAATATTTTTTAATCTTTTTTTCATTTTTATAATATTTTTCTTAAATATTAATATATTATATTAATTTTTTTTGAAGTTTTTAGCTTTTTTAATCAATTTTTATCTATTTTTCTGAATTTTTAAAAAATTCAATTCTCTTTTTGAAATTCTTAAAGTCCTTAATTTTTAATTTTTTTTAATCTTTTTATATTGGTTATTTTTATTAATATCCTGTTTGAATTCTATGTTTTTGGGGATTATGGACTTTATTTTAGTATTTTTTATAATTGATTCATTATTTACTTTTTGTTCTAATGGATTTATATTCTATTTAGTTTTAAGTATATGTTCTCAAAATAAGAAGTATTATTCATTTTTTGCATTTTATACTAAATTTTATTCACATTTAGGGAATTTTATTTTCTAAAATAGATTAGTTTATAAATTAAAAGAATAAATAATATTTTAATTTATTTTAGAATAATATTATAACTCCTAAATTTAATATTATTTTTTTTAAATTTTTATTAGGGTATATTTATGAGTAAGGAATCAACATCTCAGGATCGTAAAATAAGACCATGGATGGAATATAAACTACATATTGTAGTACTATTTTTGGTTATCATTGCTGAATGGATTGGTATGAAGAAATTCAATCTGGGTGGTAATGTAAGTATTGTTATTATGCCATTACTTTATGCAATGGTTATAGGATTGGCTTTTTATCTTGCAAAACCAATTACTTTTATTGGAAATCATGAATCAAAAGTTGCAGAAGGATTAATGTTATTATTTATGACTCCGCTTCTTGCTAAATTAGCAGTGTCAAGTGGTCAAGCTTTAAAGCTTTTATTTGATGTAGGTCCAGCTATTATATTACAGGAATTTGGTAATTTAGGAACTATATTTTTTGCTTTACCAATCGCTCTTCTTTTAGGATTTAAAAGAGAAAGTATCGGTATGACAAGTTCTATTTGTAGGGAACCTAATATTGGTACGATTCTTGATAAATATGGTACAAAATCTCCTGAAACCAGGGGGGTTTTAACTGTTTATGTTATAGGTACTATTATTGGTACTGTTTTTATTAGTTTAGTTTCAAGTCTTTCTACCTCTTTACCTTTCCACCCTTATGCTCTTGCAATGGCAAGTGGTGTTGGTAGTGCAAGTATGAATGCAGCTGCACTTGCACCTTTAACTGCAATCTTTCCAGATATGAAAGATACCATAATGGCATTTTCAGGTTTTTCAAATCTAATTTCTTTCTGTTTCGGTATTTATCTTACAATGTTTATTGGAATACCTCTAACTGAAAAATTATATTATTGGCTGGAACCTAAGATTGGTAGGACTACTTCTGCATCAATACCCTCTCAAAGTTATGAAGACGAGGATATGAAAAACCATGATTTAAGTAAAGAAATCAATAAGATTACATGGAAAAGGGTTAGTGATTGGATTATTCTATTTGTAATCTTTTCATTTATTGTAACCTGTGGAAATTGTGTTTCAACAGGAAGATCATTTTACTTTACATTTGTTGGAATGTTGATCCTATCTGCTATGGCATTTGCTAGTGTTGTTTTAGAGCGTGTACTTCCACATCATATATCCTCAATTTTATATGTAAGTATAATAGGTATGCTTCTTTCAATGCCTTGGTGTCCATTATCTCCAATCATTGTAACCTATGTTAATAATGTTGAACTTACTTCAATCGTTACTGTATACCTTGGTTATGTTGGTATTTCAATTGGAAGAGATTGGGATCAATTTAAAAAGTTAGGTTGGAGAGGAGCTATTGTTACCTGTTTTGTTATATTGGGTACATTTATAGGTTCTGCTACAATTGCTCAACTTGTATTAATGGGTACAGGTGCAATCTAAATATTCTTAAACCCTCTTTTTAAATCTTATTTTTTAAATTAATTTTCTTAAAGATTCAATTTTAAATTTAAAATCGCTTAAATTAAAAATAAGTATTAAATGTCTTTTTTTTTGATGGGTTATAGTTTAAACGTTTTAATCTTCTTTTATTTTCAAATCTTATAATTTAGGAATAAAAATTGATAGGTTATAGTTTAAACGTTTTAATCTTCTTTTATTTTCAAATCTTATAATTTAGGAATAAAAATTGATAGGTTATAGTTTACGTTTTAATCTTCTTTTATTTTCAAATCTTATAATTTAGGAATAAAAAATTGATAGGTTATAGTTTACGTTTTAATCTTCTTTTATTTTCAAATCTTATAATTTAAGACTTAAAATAATCTTTTTATAAAATATTAATAATCTTATAGAAACTAATAAAACTAATTTTAAATATATTATAATTAATTATAAGCTTTATAAAAATGGTGTTTTTATGGATGATATATTAATAAGAGATGTGATAGTCATAGATTCAACTTACAATGATCTTTTAGATACATCTATCTTGATTAGTGATGGGAAAATTGAAGAGATTTCAAGAAACATAAAAGTTGATGATGATGTTAAGGTTATTGATGGGGATAATCAGTATATTCTTCCAGGATTTATTGATTTACACACTCATTTGATGGCTAATGGTTTTCATTATGAGGATAATATGAGAAATCCCTTATCTACCTATTTTTATAATGGTCTTATAAATGGAAAGGATACCATTGAATGTGGTGTAACTACAGTCAGGGATTGTGGTCTTGCAGATATCGGATTTAAAAGAGAATCAGAACAATTTAGATTTCCACTACCTAAGACCCTTATTAGTGTATGTCCTTTATCTATTACAAGAGGTCATTTTGATTATACAGAACCTTCAGGTCATGATATGAGAATATCTTATCCTGGAATGCCTAGATGTATTGGAGACGGTGAAAGTAATGTACTTAAAATGACAAGGGATTGTATTGGTGCAAGAGCAGATTTTATTAAAGTCATGGCATCAGGTGGAGTTTTAAGTGCTTACGGTTTCCCACAAAATCCACAATTCAATAAAAAAGAATTAAAAACCATAGTTGATGAGGCAAGAGCTAATCATCTTAAAGTAGCAGCACATTGTCATTCAATAGAAGGGATGAGAAACTGTATTGCAGCAGGTGTATCCTCAATAGAACACGGTACTTTTGTAGATAGAAAAACGGCAAAAGAGATTAAAGAGCATAATATGAGTATAATTCCAACTTTACTTGTCCATAAGGAATTATATAAAAATCCCAATGAATCCTATAGGGTTAATAAGGGCAATATTAAAAAACTTAAGGATGTTGTCAAGGTACATTCTGAGAATATTACAACCGCATATGAGGAAGGTGTAAATCTTTTAATGGGTACAGATTGTGGTGTAGTGGATCATGGTATTAATTTAGGTGAACTTGAGAATTTAACTAAAATCGGCATGAGTGAAAAGGAGGCAATAAGTGCAGGTACCTATAAGGCAGCCCAATTTTTAGGTCTGGATGATAGGATTGGCTCAGTTAGACTACATCATGATGCTGATTTAATTCTTACAGATAAAAATCCTTTAGAGGATATATCCTATATTAAAAATAAAGACAATATCAAATTGGTGGTAAGGGACGGACATATCTTTAAAAACCATTTAAATAATTAAATATTAATTTATTTTTTATTTAAGTCGGGTTTAATTTTATTTTCCTTTTATTTTGAATTAGGTTTATATTTTATTATTTTTAAATTTAAACTATTTTAAAGCAATCTTTAAAGATTTGGCTATTTTTAATAAGCTATTATATGATTTTCAAATATCCTCATAATTTAATGCATTGGGTTGTTTTTAAATATTTGGCTGTTTTTTTATTTTTATTTTACTATTTTTAATGATTTTAATCTTAATCTTATGATATTATAATTTTTTTTTAAATCTTCAGCTGTTTTATTGATTTTTTATTTTTTATTATATAATCTCCAATTATCTCCATAATCTAAATTATATTGAGGCTATTTTTAGATATTTGTTTATTTAAATGGGTTTTTATTATTATTAATATTATAACTAAAAATTTAATTAATATAGTTTACAAAATATTAATATTATTTTAATTAATCATTTTTAAAAATTATTTATCTAATTAGTCTGTGTGTTTTTTATGATTGTAAAGAAAATTGCCGATTTTATTGTAAATTTAAAATATGAAGATATATCTGATGATGCTTTAAAACAGATTAAACTAGCTTTTATTGATTATATTGGTGTATATTTAAGGGGACGCAATGAAATGGCTCCTCAGATTTTAAAAGATTCATTTAGTCTTATGGACCATAATTATGATAATTCAATCTTAACTGATGCAATGTTTTTAGGTACCTCCTCACATGTTCTTGATTTGGATGATGGTCATGATGTGGCATCTGTACATCTTGGAACCGTCGCATTTTCGACTGCCATTGCATTGAGCCGTAAATTAGAGGTTAATGGTAAGGAATTTATAGAAGCTATTCTTGCAGGTTATGAAACCGGAATATTGATTGGTTCCATTGCAAATCCCAATCATAGAAATCAAGGATTTCATTCAACCGGAACAATAGGTACATATGTGTCTGGTGCCGTTGCAAGTAAGATTTTAAGATTAAACTTTTATCAAACAATACAATGTTTAGGTCTTTGCGGAACACAGTCTGCAGGACTTTTAGAATCAGATCATCAGGGAACTATGGCTAAAGCTTTTCACTCAGGTAATGCTGCAAGGGCAGGAATCGTTTCTGCATTCTTGGCCTATAATGGATTTACAGGTCCCGAGTCTATCATCGATGGTGATGAGGGTTTCCTGAAGGCCATGGCAATAGGGGATATACGTTCTGGTAAGACATTAAAAGAAGTCAATTCAAATAAGATTAACAGATATATGAATGATTTCGGTAAATTCCTTCAAACTAGTGATGTTTACTTTAAACTATATCCTTTCTGTAGACATATTCACTCAGCTATTGAGTCAAGCTTGTATTTGCATAATATAATTAAAAAACAATACGATGTAATCGAATCCGTTGAAATATTCACATATAAGATTGCATCAGAACATGATAATTATAAACCTCATAATAAAGAAGAATTAAGGCAATCACTTCCATATGCGGTGGCCATTGCGTTGGTATGTGGTGAGGTTGGTCTTACAAAGATTAATTATTTAATTGAGGATGGTCTTTTTAAGGATATTGATGAGGTTGAGGATGAGAAGGTTAAAGAGATTAAAATCTTGGCTCCTAAAATCATTATTCATGATAAAAAAGAATTCGATTCTTTAGAGGCAGGTGCCCGTCCGGCTAATGTTAAAATTAATCTAAATGAAAGTTTTAGAGGTGGGGCATTTGAACACACTACCATCTATTCAAAAGGAAATAAACATAATCCAGTAAGTCCTGGAGAGGTTATCGATAAATTCAGAAAATTAAATCCAACTTATGGGGTTCAAAAATTAAATAAGATTGATTATATGGAATCTTCAAAGATGGATGAGTTAATTAATGTTTTAATTGATTCTTATGAATAATGGAATTTAATTTTGATGATAAGTTAAATCGGGGAAATATTATGATGGATGATACAAAGAATTTCTTAAAAGGATTAGGTATTGAAGAACAAGATTCTAATTATGTGTCTTCAAAGTGTTTTAATGATAAAGGTCAGTATAGATTAGAAATACCTGGAATTCAATCTGTAAATGCTCTTGAAACAGTTTTAAAAACATGTAAACAAAAAGATATTTTTATTCATAGAATTACACAGACTAAGGGAATCATGTTTTTAACCGATGATGAAATTAGCCGAATGGTTGATTTAGCAGGATCTAATGGAGTGGAACTGTTTTTAGCTGTAGGTCCAAGGGCAACTTATGATACAAGTGCAAGTGTTCATACCAAGGAAGGTATTCGTATAGGATATAGGCTTAGAGGTTATGACAATCTAGTTTATGCAATTGAGGATGTTAAAAGGGCAGTCTCTCTTGGAGTCCGTGGAATACTATTATATGATGAGGGTCTTTTATATGTTTTATCTAAAATGAGAAATGAGGGCCAACTTCCAAAAACATTACACTTTAAATTGTCTGCCCATGCAGGCTGTTCAAATCCTGCAAGTGCTAAACTATTTGAATCAATTGGTCTTAATTCTTTAAATCCTGTAAGGGATCTTCAAATACCTATGCTTGCATCTATACGTTCTGCTATTAATATACCTATGGATGTTCATACAGAAAACCCTAAATCCTCTGGAGGTTTTATACGTCATTATGAGGTTCCAAGCATGATAAAAGTGGCGGCTCCAATTTATCTTAAAACGGGAGGTTCTGTTGCAAAAACACATTCCTGGGATACAACAAGTCAGGATGCAGTAAAAAGAGTAAAACAAGTAGAGCTTGTAAAAAGGATAATAGATAAATACTGTCCTGATGCGGTAATCTCACCTCAAGCATCAAAGGATTTGGCTGTTCCTGAAAATTAATCGTTAATGGTTTAGTTATTTAAAATATTATGGTGAATTATGTCTTTAATTAATAAGATTGCAGATGGGGTTATTAAAGCCAGTACTACTTATAGTCAGGATAGAATTGACGGATTTAAAAGAGCTTTAAAGTTAGAGGAGGAACTTTCTAATGATAATGCAGTATGGGCATTGGAACAAATGATTAGAAACGAATCAATCGCATCTTTAAGAAAACTCCCATTATGTGATGATACAGGTATTCCTCATATATTGGTAGAATTAGGTGAGAACAGATCCCTTCCTGAAGGATTTATAAGAGATATTAAGGAAGGCTTGAAACAAGGTTTGGATGATTTACCTGGACGTCCTATGGCTGTTAAAGGAAATCCTTTAGAGCGAATTGAGCAATCTAAAGGATTATATGATGAGCCTTCCATGATGTTACCTGCACCTATTTCCATTGATTCCTTTGATAAGAATAATAGGAGTTATTCCAGGGATTTAGAAAATCAGATACATATTCATATATTACTTTTAGGTGGTGGACCTGAAATACGTTCTAAAACATATAGGGTTTATCATCAGCATGATAGAAAAATCGTAATAAATGAAACGATTGATTGGCTTAAGGAATCTCTTAAAATGTTGGGCTGCACACCTTCCATTCCTGCAATTGGTATTGGGAGAAGTCATTATGAAGCAAGTCATCTAATGTTAAAGGCTATGGTTTATGGTAATTTAAATTACCAAAGTAACACTGAAAACTTCATTACAAATGAATTAAACAAATTAAATATTGGTCCTATGGGTCTTAAAGGTCATACTACTGTTTTAGGGACATTTTTAAATATCGGTCCTCAAAGGGCAAGTGGTGTTAGGATAGTATGTGCAAGACCCTGCTGTTTTGTTGAACCTCGTATTTCAACAATTAAAATATAATTTCTATTTTTTAAGAGGTAAGTTTTATAAATTTAGATATTGATATTTATATTATCTTATAAACTAATGTGAGGCATAAACTTGGAGAATAAAAAAGTACATAATAAGTTTAAAATTCCAGAACATAATCTTACTACTACAATTACTAAGGTAGAACCTAATAAGATTTCTACAAGAGGTTATAATCAAGTAGATCTAATAGAACATCTAAGTTATAGTGAAATGGTATATTTATTACTTTTAGGTAAATTACCTAATAAAAAAGAAGGCAGATTATTAAATCATGTACTTGTTTCCTTCTGTGATCATGGTGTAACACCTCCAAGTACTCAGACTGCAAGGATTATATCTTCAAGTGGTTCTCCAATTAATAATGCAGTTGCTGGCGGTTTGCTATCCTTTGGATATCATCATGCTGGAGCTATTGAGAAAGTCATGATAATGTATCAGGATGGAATTAACAGTTTACATATATCTGGAGATCCTGATTTGGATGACCCCCAAATTACAGATAAGGCATTGGATATTGTATGTGAAAAGATTTCAAAACATGAGAAGGTTCCAGGTTTTGGTCATAGATACCATGATAAGGATCCAAGAGCACGTAAATTAATTGATTTGGTTATTAAAGAGGGAAGTTTAGGTCCACACGTTAAACTTGCGTTGAGTATGGAACAATTATTGAGGGAAAGGAAGGGCATATCCTTAAATGTGGATGGTATTAATGGAGCTATTCTTTCAGATTTAGGTTTTAATCCTGAGTTAGGTATAGGGGTATTTATGATAGGCAGACTCCCAGGTTTGGTTGCCCATAGTTATGAGGAGAAAATGGATGAGGAAGAGTTTAGAAGATTCTGTGAATTAGATGATATCACTTACACAGGATTTGAAAATAAACAAGTAAATAATAGAAAATAATTTAATGGTGGTCAATATGGATTTTTTTGATGTAATTGATAAAAGATATAGTGTACGTGGATTCACTGATGAGGAAGTTAGTAAAGAAGACTTAGATAAAATTTTAGATGTAGCTGCAAAAGCTCCTACTGCAGTAAATTTTCAACCTTTTAAGGTTTATGTAATTGACACAAATAAAAATAGGGGGGCTCTTAAGAAGGTTTATCCCTCAGAATGGTTCTTACAAGCACCAATTGTATTGTGTGTTGCAGTTTCAAAAGAAGATGCTTGGACACGTAGGTATGATAATAAAAACTTTGCTGATATCGATGGGACTATTGTCATGGATAATATCATTCTTGCAGCAACAAGTTTAGGATTAGGCACATGTTATGTTGGTGCATTTAATCCAGATGCAGCTGAGGAATTAATTAACTCAGATAAATATGCTCCATTATTATTTACTCCACTAGGACATGTTGATGCAGGTCCAAGAATTCAAGATAAAAAAACAGCCAATGATATAAGTGAATATATTTAATCTGAGTATTAATTATTTCACCTATCGGTTTTTTAATATTATTTCCTCGGGTTTTATTAATCAGTTAAGGATATAATTGAATGTTAAGTTTGTCAATGTTGAATTTGTTAATCTTTAATTGATGGGTATTTTAGTTTTATTGTTTATTTTAAAAAGATATTAAGTAGTTGAGATGATGAGACCTCTTACAATACATGCTAAAAATAAAGAAGAATTAGATAAATTTACAGATCTTCTTGAGGAGAACAATTTTAAATTACATTCATATGATGATAATTTTTCATTTCTTTATAAGAGGGCATATGGCAATTGGGTAGCTCATTTAATTTGCATTATACTTGCAGCTACTCTCACTGCATGGTTTCTATTTGGAAATTTAGTCCTATTTTTATATGCTTTTTATAGAAATTCCCAGTATGTTTTAATTACAACAAAACTTGAAAATGATGGTGAAAAATTGGATTTCGATGAGTTTAATGAAATTGATTTAGACAGGGGTTCATTTTCTTAATTTTCTTAAACTCCTTTTTGAATTTCTTAAGATTTTTATAAACTATTTTAGTTGAGTTTTTTTTACTAATTTCTTTAAAGTTTTCTTAAAGATTTTAGAAACTATCCTTGAATTTTTAGAGATTCTTTCTAAAATTTCAAAAAACTATTTTCTTATTGGTTTTTTACATATTTCATATATATTGTAGTTATTATTTTAACATGTTTTTTCAAAAACATTGTTTTATAGATTTTTTTATTATTTTCATAAATAATTTTTTTAATTCTTTGTGTTTTTTATTGTAAGCTTATTTTATTTCATTATTTTATTAAATGGACAGTATACTGTATTTATTAATTTTTCATATAATTTTTTATATACATTATTAGTATTTGTTTAAGTCTTTATAGGAAATCTCTTAAAACTCTATTTATTCTTCATTCTTAACTATCATATTTTTTTTAAAAAAATATTTAAATTATCTTAAACAAAATTTTAATTGTAAATTTTTAATATTTTAAAATTTTTATTTTCAATATTTTTTTCTAATTTTTTAGGAAATAATAGTTAATTTATTATATTAAAAATTAAATAAATTAATACATTAATAATATGATAAATAAGAGAAAATTATTTTTAGTATAAAATAGGTTTTTAGGTAGATAATATGGTTCAGATGACTTATCAAAAAAGGATGCAAGTATACTCAATTGTTTTCTTATTTGTTATGATTAGCTTAGCAATAGCTCCATTTTATCTAGGCGAACCTTTTACTAGTGAAAACTTAGCTACTGCTGTACTTGTTTGTTTAGTGGGAGTAGCGTTTCCATTGGTCTCATATAGACCAGAATGGAATAAGGCTATGTTATTTTGTGAAGGCATATTATTCGCTATTTTAGGTTATATGTTTTTGGAAAATCCTTATAATTATGTTTTTTTAGTATTTGGTATTGTTTTGATTGCTATTTCAATTTTAGCATATATGAAGAAATTACCTCCACGATTACTAGGATATTTTTATCATAGTAGTAAAAAGAAGTAATTTTTTAACTTTTTTTAAAAATCTTTTTGTATTAATAAATTGAAACTTATTGAATTTTATTAATGAACTTTATGTGTTTTATTTAGAGTTGGATTTTTATTTAAAATCGCGTATTATAATCTAGATAAAATTTTAAATACCATGGTGATAAAAAATGGCAGAAATATCAGAGGCTATCTCAATGATTAAAAAGGCTGAAAGTGATGCTGTTCAAGTAGTGGAAGATGCTAAAGTTAAATCTGAAGATTTAATTAATGAAGCTACTGCTAAATCTAACCAATTAATGGAAGAAGCTAAAAGTAATGCATCACATGAGGCTGAGGTCACTGTTTTAAATTCAGAAGAAGAAGCTAAAAAAGAGGCTGAACAAATTAAAGCTCAATCTGAAAAAAATGTTGAGTCTATTAAAGCTAAATCTTCAGTGAATGTTGATGAAGCAGCTTCTGTTATTGTTGAAAAATTGTTGTAGTGTGAGATAATGTTTCAAACTGAAAGAATGCGTAAACTTAAAATAGTCACTTTGGATAAGTATGCTCCTTCAATAATTAGTGAATTACATGAGGCAGGTACTGTTCAAATTGATGATATTTCAGAACGTATTCAACAAGATCCTGAGATTGGGGAACTATTAACTCCTGCTAAATCCACATCTAAAACTGGTAGAATATCATCATTATTAATGAAAACAACTAGTCTTTCTGATGCAATTGCAAATGCTTTAATGTTTAATACAAGTAAGAAAGATAAGATTCATTCATTAATTAATCCAGAATTGATTGTTCCTAAAAATGTGGAACCGATGGATACTGACGCATTGATAATCTATGCAGAATCTGTTTTAGATGATGCTAGTACTGAAATATCTCCAGTACAGGATAAATTATCCGCTCTCGACACTGAAGCAAGTAGATTAAATTCTAAAATTACCGTTGCTCAAAAATTAATTAACTTTAATTATGACTTAGGTATTTTAGCAGACACTAATACTACTTCAACAATAGTTGGAAGGATTGCTGTTGAATCTGCTTCTGAAGTAAAAGCAGAATTGAATAAAATAACTGATGAAATTGTAATTGATGAAACTAATTCTGATGAAGCTTTTAATAGTTTTATTGTAGTTAGTTCTAATGAATATAAAGACACTGTCTATTCTACACTTAGAAAATTCGGTTTTGATAATTTAGATGTTAGTGGTATGGAAGGTAAACCTTCTGATTTCATTGCTAACGCTAATGCTAGGTTATCTGCTATTGCTAATGAAAAAACCCAGTTACAAGCTCAATTTAAAGAGCTTGCTAAAAAATGGGATGACGATATCTTAGCTTTAAAAGAACAATTAGAGAATGAAAAAGATAAAAATGAGATTTACACTAGTTTCGGTGAAACTAAAAACTCTAAAGTATTTGAAGCTTGGGTACCAGTTAAAAAAGCAGAAGAAACTAAAAAACTTATTGAAACTGCAAGTGATGGATATTGTGTTATAGAGGAAGAAGAAATTCCAGATGACAGTGAAGATGTACCTGTTCTTCAAAATCACTCTGGATACGTTAAACCATATGAAATATTAGTTGATATGTATTCACCTTTAAAATATAATGAGGTTGATCCAACTTTATTTGTAGCTATTACATTCCCATTATTCTTTGGGTTCTGTTTAACTGATGCAATGTATGGATTGTTAAACTTTTTAGTTGGATACTTTGTATTATATAGAGGTCTTGGAAGAAATAGCGAAACCTCAAAAGACTTTGGTAAAATATTTATGGCTTCAAGTTTATGGGCTATACTTTTAGGTCTTTTAACCAACGGTCTATTGGGAGATTTCTCATCTAGAGTCTTAGGTATGGGAGCACTTCCAACTACCTGTTTAGATGCATTTACCAATGCAGCAGTAATTTTAGTTATTGCAATTGCTCTTGGTTTAGTCTATCTTAATATTGGTTTCCTTTTAGGTGCAATCAACAATTACAGATATGGTAATAAAAAAGATGCTTGGACTAATCAAATTGTTTGGTTCGTTTTAGAAATTGGTATTGTATTCTTAGCACTTGGATACATGTTACCTGCAATTGGAATGATTGGAATAATAATTGGAGCTATTTTCATAATCGCTGCTTTCGGCCTCTTATTCTGGGGAGGAGGAGCTTATGGAATTATGGATTTCTTCAGTTATATGGGAGATGTCCTTTCATTTGCTAGGTTACTTGCATTATGTTTAGCTACTGCAGGTATTGCAATGGCTGTAAACATTCTTACTGTAATGTGTGGTACTATGATTCCATATATTGGAATTATTCTCGCTATCATTGTATTCATTGGTGGTCATATATTTAACTGGCTTTTCCAAACTTTAGGTGCTGGTGTTAATGCATTACGTCTTAACTATGTTGAATTCTTTGCTCAATTCTTCATGGGTGGAAAAAACAGATTTGAGGCTTTCAAAGCAGGTAGGAAATTTACAAAACTTAACAAATAGATTTTTTCATTTACAATTTTAATATTTAAAAATAAAATTAATTTCAAAATTATGATATAATTTAAGGAGAAATAAATTATGGTAGAAATTGTCTTAGGAACTGCTTTAGCAGCTATTGGTGCTGGTGTAGCAGTCGGTTTCGCTGGTTTAGGATCAGGTTTAGGTCAAGGAATGGCAGCTGCAGGTTCTGTAGGTGCTGTTGCTGAAGATGGGGATATGTTCTCAAGAGGTATTATTTTTGCAGCTTTGTGTGAAACTCAGGCTATTTACGGTTTCTTGATTGCTATCTTATTATTAGTATTTTCAGGATTACTTGGTGGTGGAGGTAAAGGATTATCCACTGCTGTAGGTATTGTTGCTATTGGTGCAGGTGCTGCTGTTGGATTTGCAGGTCTTGGTTCCGGTATGGGTCAAGGTATTGTTGCAGGTTCATCTGTAGGTGCAATTGTTGAAAATGATGATATGTTCGCAAGAGGTATTATTTTCTCAGCATTACCTGAAACTCAGGCTATTTACGGTTTCTTGATTGCTATCTTACTCATGGTATTCGGTGGAATATTATAAGTGATTAGGAGGTCAAGAAATGAGTTCTGGGGCAGATAAAATTGTCTCTAACATAAACTCTGAGGCTCAAACTAAAGCTGATGGAATAATTCAAGAAGCTCAAACCAAAGCAGATGCTATAATAGCAAATGGACAAGCTGATGCAGATAAAGAATCAGCTAAAATTATTGCTAATGGTGAAAAACAAGCTAACATGAGACATCAACAAATTATCTCTGAAGCTAGAATGAATCAACGTAGAGATGAGTTAGGGGCTAAAGAAGAAGTTATCGAAATGGCTTTCGATAAAGCTATGGACGATTTAAAAGATTTAGCATCTACTGCTGATCCAAAATATGTGGAAGCATTAAATAAATTAATAAAAGAAGCTGCTGTTGAAATCGGCGGCGGAGATTTAATCGTTCAAACTAAAGAAGCAGATAAAACTAAAATTCAAAGTGCTTTAAGTTCTATGGCTAGTAATATATCTTCTGACACTAATGTAACTACTACTTTAGAATTTGGTGAGCCAATAGACACTATTGGTGGAGCTATTGTTAAAACTAAAAATGGAGATATCGAAGTAAATAATACTATTGAAGCTAGGGAATCTAGATTCAAACAATCATTACGTAGTGAAGTTGCTCAAATATTATTTAGATAGGAGTGAGAATATATGGCTGATGAAATAGCTACTTTAATAACACAATTAGGACTTTCTAATGAATTACTCCTTGTAGGTGTAATTATTGCAATATTGATTGTTGGTGCTGTTGTAGTTGTTGTTACTAGTAGACCTATATTAGATATTTATCCTTATCTCAACCCTATTGCTAAGGTCAGAGCAAGAAAAGGTAGACTTTTAGATGATAAACAAATGTCAGAAATCATAGAAACCGATTCTATTGATGAGCTTACAAATTATTTAAGAGGATTACCAGATTATGCTCCATACATAAATGAATACTCAATTGAAAAATCATTAGATACACATCTTGCAGATACTTATCAATATCTTGCAACTATTGCACCTGATGAAATTAAGGATTCATTTGATGTTTTAGCTACTAAAACTGATATTGCTAATATTAAAGCATTATTAACTGCTAAAGAAGTAGGATATAATAATGAACAAACATCTAATTTGTTACTTCCTTCCGGTTCATTATATGAAGACTTAGATCGTTTAGTTGATGCAGGTTCTGTAACTGATGTTATTGCAGGATTAGATGGAACCGAATATGCTGATGTTTTAACTGATGCTATTCCAGAATATGAGGAACAAGGTTCTTTATTACCATTTACAAATGCATTAGATAAATATTATTTACATAAATTATTACACTCAACTAAAGTTCCAGGAAATGACAATACTGAAGCAATGTATTCATATATTGGAACCCAGGTAGATATGGATAATCTTAAATTAATTATAAGAGCTAAAGAAAATGGTTTAGCTTATGATTCAATTAGTCCTTTCTTAATTAGTGAAGGTTATCAATTAAGAGAATGGAAACTCAAAGATTTAATGGAATCTGATAATGTTGAAGGAGTTATTTCTTCATTAGAAGGAACTAAATACAGTGAAATACTTTCTGAGCCTTTAGCTCAATACAATAATGGGGAATCTATTGCTGTATTTGAAAAAGCTCTAGATACATATTTTGTTGAATATTCACATTCCTTATCTTTAGAAAAACCATTAGGTGTAGGTCCAATTATAGGATTTTTAAGTGGTAAAGAGAAAGAAATTAAGAACTTAAAAATCATTACAAGAGCTAAAAGAGAAGAAGCATTTCCAGATAGTAAGATTCCGGAGTTGCTTGTATGATTTCATATGTTAATTATGGAGTGATATTATGAGTTCTGTTGCTGTTATTGGAGATTTAGATACTGTCACCGGTTTTAGACTTGGTGGAGTAAGAGAAGGACGTATTGTAAATACTAAAGAAGAAGCTGAACAAGCTCTTGATGAGTTAATTGAAAATAATTTTTCAATTATTATTATTACAGATAAAATAGCTGATGAAATAAGAGAACATATCAGAAAAACTCTCGGTTCAGAGATTGTACCAATGATTATTGAAATCCCTGATAAAAACGGTAAATCTGAAACTGATGGTGATCAAATGAGAGCTCTTATTAAACGAGTTATTGGGGTAGATATCAAATGATTATTGAAGGAAACATTATCAAAATTGCTGGTCCGGTTATCCTTGCAGATGGGATGAGAGGGACTCAAATGCATGAAATGGTAAAAGTAGGTGATTCTAAACTTATCGGGGAAATTATTGAACTCGAAGGTGACACTGCTACCATTCAAGTATATGAAGAAACCGCTGGGATAAAACCTGGTGAAGTAGTAGAAAGTACTGGAGGACCATTATCTGTAGAACTTGGTCCTGGTATTATGGGATCCATCTTTGATGGAATTGAAAGACCTCTTGAAGTTATTAAAGAGAAAACCGGAGATTTCATTGCTAGAGGTGTCCAAGTACCTTCTATTAACAAAGAGAAAAAATGGACATTTAAACCAACTGTAGCTGTAGGAGATAAAGTTACTGGTGGAGATGTTCTTGGTGAAGTAAATGAAACTTCAGCTGTAGTACATAAAATTATGGTACCTCCAACTGTTTCCGGTACTGTAAAAAGTATTGTGGATGGAGATTACACTGTAATAGACGATATTGCAGAAATTGAAACTGAAGAAGGAAACGTCGAAAAAGTTCAAATGTTACAAATCTGGCCTGTAAGGAAAGCTAGACCTTACACAAGAAAACTTGATCCGGATATACCTCTTGTAACTGGTCAAAGAGCACAAGATACTTTCTTCCCTGTAGCTAAAGGTGGAACTGCAGCTATTCCTGGTCCTTTTGGTTCAGGTAAAACTGTTACTCAACAACAATTAGCTAAATGGGCAGATGCTGATATTGTTGTATACATTGGATGTGGAGAACGTGGAAACGAAATGACAGAAGTACTTACTGAATTCCCATTCCTCGATGATCCAAAAACTGGTAATCCTATTATGGATAGAACTGTTCTTATTGCTAACACTTCTAACATGCCAGTAGCTGCTCGTGAAGCATGTGTATACACCGGTATTACTATTGCAGAATACTTCAGAGACCAAGGTTACGATGTAGCACTTATGGCTGATTCAACCTCAAGATGGGCTGAAGCTATGAGGGAGATTTCTGGAAGACTTGAAGAAATGCCTGGTGAAGAAGGTTACCCTGCATACTTAGCATCTAGACTTGCACAGTTCTATGAAAGAGCAGGAAGAGTAACCACTATTGGAACTGAACCTAAAGAAGCTTCTATTAGTGTAGTAGGTGCAGTATCACCTCCTGGTGGAGATTTATCCGAACCTGTTACCCAAAACACCTTACGTATTACTAAAGTATTTTGGGCATTAGATGCATCTCTTGCAGATAAACGTCACTTCCCATCTATTGATTGGTTACAAAGTTATTCATTATATGTGGACAGTATCCAAGATTGGTGGAAGGAAACTGTTGGTGAAGATTGGAGATCTAACCGTGATGAAGCTATGGTTTTACTCCAAGAAGAATCTGAACTCCAAGAAATTGTACAATTAGTTGGTCCAGATGCTTTACCTGATTCCCAACAAGTTGTTTTACAAACTTCCCGTATGTTAAGAGAAGACTTCTTACAACAAAATGCATTTGATGATGTTGATACTTACTGTCCTCCTGCAAAACAAGCAGACATGTTAAGAACCATTCTTTTATTCAACAAAGAAGCTCAAGCTGCTGTTGCAAGAGGTGGAGATATCAAGAAAATAGATGCTTTACCTGTTAAAGAAGAAATTGCAAGAATGAAATATATTCCTGCTGAAGAATTTGAAGCTAAAATCAAAGATATTAAAGCTAATGTTGTAGACCAAATGGGTGGTGTATAAATATGAATACTGATATTAAAACAAGAGAATACACTACAGTCACTGAAGTTTCTGGTCCTTTAATGGTTGTTGAAGGTGTTGAAGGTGTAGCTTACAACGAAATTGTAGACATCGAAACACCTAACGGAGAAAAAAGAAGTGGACAAGTATTAGAAGTTAGGAATGATGTAGCTGTTGTTCAAGTTTTTGAAGGTACAGATGATTTAAACACTAAAAATACTAAAACTAGATTCACTGGTAGAACTGCTAAAATCGGAGTTTCCAGAGATATGATGGGCCGTATCTTTAACGGTACTGGTAAACCTATTGACGGTGGTCCAGAAATAATTCCTGAAAAAGAATTGGATATTAACGGTAACCCTATGAACCCAACTTCAAGGGAATATCCTGCAGATTTCATCCAAACTGGTATTTCTACTATTGATGGAATGAACACTTTAGTAAGAGGTCAAAAACTTCCTATTTTCTCAGGATCTGGTTTACCTCACAATGAACTTGCAGCACAAATTGCAAGACAAGCTAAAGTAGTTGGTGAAGACACTGAATTTACCGTAATTTTCGGTGCAATGGGTATTACTCACGAGGAAGCTAACTTCTTTATGAGAGAATTTGAAAGAACAGGAGCACTTGAAAAAGTAACTGTATTCATGAACTTAGCAGATGATCCTGCTATTGAAAGGATTTTAACTCCTAAAATGGCTTTAACTACTGCAGAATACTTTGCTTTCGAATTAGGTATGCATGTACTTGTTATCTTAACCGATTTAACAAACTACTGTGAAGCATTAAGGGAAATTTCCGCTGCTAGGGACGAAGTACCTGGAAGAAGAGGTTATCCTGGATACATGTATACTGATTTAGCAGGTATATATGAAAGAGCAGGACGTATTCAAGGTAAAGAAGGTTCCATTACTCAAATGCCTATCTTAGTCATGCCTCAAGATGATATTACTCACCCTATTCCAGATTTAACTGGATATATTACAGAAGGACAAATTGTATTAAGTAGGGATTTACACAGGAAAGGTATTTACCCACCTGTAGATGTACTTCCATCATTATCTCGTTTAATGGGTGGAGGTATTGGTGAAGGTAAAACCAGACCTGACCATAGTGGTGTATCTGACCAAATGTATTCAGCTTATGCTGAAGGTCGTGATTTAAGAGATTTAGTAGCTGTAGTTGGTGAAGAAGCTCTTACAGACAGGGATAAAAGTTTTTTAGAATTTGCTCAACAATTTGAAGACAAATTCGTAACTCAATCCAAAGATGAAGATAGAAGCATTGAAGAAACTTTGGATCTTGGTTGGGACTTATTTAAAATCTTACCAAGAACTGAACTTAAACGTGTTAAAGACGAATTTATTGAAGAACACCTTAAAGATTAGATTTAAATTAATTTTTAAATCTTTGGTTCTATCCAACTTTTATAAAGGAGGATATTATGGCAGAAGAAATTTTAGAGGGTATTAATCCTACTCGTATGGAGTTACTCGCTCTTAAAAAACGTGAAAACCTTGCAGTTAAAGGTCACAGTCTTTTAAAAGAAAAACGTGATGCTTTAATCAAAGAGTTTTTTGATATTTTAGACAGAGTTAAAGGCGCTCGTTCCGATGTAGAAAAGATCCTCAAAGAAGCATATGAAGCTTTAACCTTAGCTCAAATTGAAATGGGTGATTTAGCTGTAGAAAAAACTGCTTTATCTGTTAAAGAATCAGTTGATGTAAAGGTTACATCAAGAAGTATTATGGGTGTTCCAGTTCCATTATGTGACACTACATTTGATTCAAGGGATTTAGTCAACCGTGGATATGGTTTCTCAGATACATCTGCTCAATTAGATATTGCTGCTGAAAAATTTGAACAGGCAGTAAAAATGATTATTGAATTAGGTGAAATTGAAAAAACTATCTACCTTTTAGCTGAGGAAATCGAATCAACTAAACGTCGTGTAAATGCTCTTGAACATATTATGATTCCAAAATTGGAAAACACTGTAAAATCTATTGATATGAGACTTCAAGAGATGGAAAGGGAAAATTTCGTTAGATTGAAAATGATTCGTGCTACTATCGAAGCAAATGAAGCAGAAGAAGCTGCTAAAAAAGCTGATAACCCAGCTTAGAAAAACAACATCTAGTATTTAAGATTTATTTAGATTGAAAAAAGGGTAGAATAATATTTTCTCTTATTTATCAACCCCTTTTTCTCTAATCTAGATATTCTTACTAGAATAAATCTTTTTTTATTAAAAAAAGATTTTCTTTTAAACTTTTTTTTATTAAAAGTTAAATTAATTAAAATAAGTGAGATTATGGAAAGAAATCCATTGGAAATGGCTATGCAGGATCCTGAAAAAAGGACTAAATTATATATTTGGATAAATATTGCAATGATTGGTGTAACATTTATTATGGTCTTTGGTGTTATTTTATTTATTTTAATTGCATTTGGAATTATTCATGCATAATTTAATACTTTTTAATTTTTAGGTTTTAAAACTGCTATTTTTTATTTATTTGATTGTTTTTTGAATATATTTTTTAAAATAAGGATTTTTAATTATTATTATTTATGGGGTATTTTTAATTTTTAGGTTTTAAAACTGCTATTTTTTATTTATTTGATTGTTTTTTTGAATATATTTTTTAAAAAAAATATTTAATTTGTTATTATTTATGGAATAACTATTTTTTTTAAAAAAAGAATCAATTTTCTAGTTATTGTCTATATGATAAATATATTTTTAAAAAAAAGGAATTTTTTAATTTAATTATCTATAGGATAGATATTTGAATTGATCTTATCTTTTAATGATTTAATCTCTTTTAAACCTTTTTTCACATTACCACATTCTTTAATTATTGTAACTAGCGGTTGATCCTTTTCTATTATTGTATTTTCATGGGATATATCATATAATCCGTCGATATTGAGATTTCCCTGTTTGATTTTAGATTGTGCATATAATATCTCTTTAATTGCATGGGCATTTGGATTTAATTCTTCTATTAATTCTCCATTACATGCTTTAATATGCTCTTCTAATAGATTTATGGATAACACTTTTTCTACACATTCATAGGTACCTTGAAAACGGGGATTAACTTCTATTAGATATATGTCATTATTTAATATGTTTCCCTCATTATTTTCCTCACCTGATAATATCAAATCTACTCCATTAGATCCGATTAATTTAGATTCTTTTATAATCTCCTCTGAAAGCATATTCATGTCCTCATTTAGATTCTTTATTCCAATCTCATCATGAGGTATATTGAATCTTGTAAATTGTTGTATGGATTTTATATCCAATGGCATAATATTTCCGCAATATCTATAATCACCTTTAAATCCAATATCATCAAGTGTTAATAGTCTTGTATTCATTATTGTCTTTGCATCAGTTGAACTTGCTAGTACTGATGAGCTTATGTTAACTCCACTTATGAATTCCTGAACTAATATCTCGTCCTGTGACAAAAGAATATTTTCAATACTATTTTTTATTTGATTATCTTTAATGTATGCATCATAATTCAGATGGATTGTATCATATCCACCTGATCCTTTATTGGGTTTTACAATAAATGATACATCATCATATTCTTTTAAAATTTCACCTAACTCATCAACATCAGATATTAAAAAAGTCATAGGACATAAGAATTTATTGGAAATTTTATTGTAAAATCTATATTTGTCACTTACATGTTCCGTTGATTTATTTCCGATAATCTTGGATTTGTATTTTTTAAATTCTCCAGTGAAGTCATCTCCACTTATACCTGAAGTTAATATTATATTGTCTGCACTATCCAAATAGTCCCTTACATTAATAAGTAATTTCTTGGCACTATAATTTTCCTCAAATAATCCACAGGATGTGTCTGCCTCTTCATTTAAAATGTGTTTTTCTAATACGTTTTTTGGAAAATCTATAGTCG
Organism: Methanobrevibacter sp. AbM4; assembly: GCF_000404165.1. Taxonomy (NCBI): domain Archaea; kingdom Methanobacteriati; phylum Methanobacteriota; class Methanobacteria; order Methanobacteriales; family Methanobacteriaceae; genus Methanobrevibacter; species Methanobrevibacter sp. AbM4. The sequence goes on from NC_021355.1 coordinate 530,890, forward strand.
TATAATAAGCTGAAGAGTATACGTTGTATTTTAGTTTTAAAGCTGAATTTACCTGAGGACGAGTATCAATTCCAAGTATAACTAGATTATCCATTTAAAACATTTCCTTTAATTTCAATATAATTACATTATTAAATTAATGATATAAATTATTTGAGTATAAAATGATATTGAAAATAAGTTTAAAATTAGATTCCCTTATTTAAAAAATAAAAAAATGGGATTAATTATTGTTTTTATTTCTTTCTTGTATTTTTTCCTGATATTTAAAGAATTTTCTTTTGATATTCATATATCCCTTTTTATGGAAAGGACAATCATTTATACAATATGAGCATCCTTCATTACAGCCCTTGCATTTTTTGGGATGTAATTTATCGTTTTTAAGTGCATCATAAGTACATGCATCCATACACTTTCCACATCTTTTGCAGTATTCTTTAATCCAGCTAAAATCCTCTTCGGGATCTGTTTTCTCTAATTTTGCGCTGGTTAAAATCACTGAAATTTTAACTTTGGGGCCATATTCTGGTGTAATTAGGAGTCCACTTCTACCAATGCCTCCTAGATTTGCCTTTGCTGCAATCTTTGAAAAGTCTATAAACTCATCATATTCTGGATGTATTGGTTCTGTATCCACATTATTTTCTCTTAGGAAATCTGAAAGTTTATATGTTTTGTTTGCAATCTGTTCGTAGAGATAATCATTATATGATTTTGCTAAAATTCCCGGTTCCGTTTCTAATATCTCATCAAACATTTCAAAAACCAAAACTATTGCATTGTCATATTCTAATTCAGCGTCATTTAAAATTAAGTCAGGACTTAATTTAGTAAAGCCAACACTTACAACATTTAATTCCTTGGACAACTCCTTAAATCTCTTTATAATATCTGGATTGTAGTTATATACAATATTTTTTGGTCTTTTAACTGTGGATTTATCATAGTTTACTTTGATACTAAATTCTTGGTTTTTTATGATCTCTTTTAATTCTTTACCATTTTCTTTACTTTTGATTTCCATATTATCCCTAGCATTCTTTACTTTTGATTTCCATATTATCCCTAGCAACAGCAACAGCATGTGTCAGTATTGTTCACGTTATAACCTATTCTTGATAGAAATGCTTCATAACCTAACCTTATAAGTTTCTTAATACCTACTAAATCATACATCTTAATCTCATCGCTTGCTGTTAATTCTAAAAATTTGGAGAAGTTTTCATCGTTTATAACCTTTTCGACATCATCCTCTTTAATTTCAAGTATTAAATCTGCAGTCTTATCATCAACCTCCTCGACATCATTAAGTAATGAAACATCGATTCCATTCTCTTTTTTAGTTAAAATAATAAGTTTATCCTCTATTGAATCAATTAAAATTCCTATTTTTCTATTATCTTTTATTCCTGAAAATAGAAAAGATGATCTATTTGCCCAGTCATTCCATTTTTTAATGTCTATTTCCATTTTATCATTCTCCTATTTATTCATTTTTTTCAAGATAATGTTTTTAATGTAATTTACTGCAATTTCTTCATTTTTTCCACATCTTGTCGGATCTTTAGGTTTTATGCTGCAATTCTCAAGCTCTTTATCTATATTAATTGTATCTTCTACCTTTATATTCTTACTTTCTAAAATCTTGTTTACACAGTTATTACTACAACCATTTACTCCAATTATTGGGTATTTATCTATGATTTTATAGATTGACTTATTTGATTCTGCAGCCGTTGATGGTATGCAAATGTGTATGAAATTATCATATTCTTTCTGCGCATCAAAGACAGCAACCCTGGCTACAAGTCCATTAGGGCTCATTCCAGTACATGCTGCAAGGGCTGTCTTTTCATCATTTTTTGATTTAACCTTCATTATAAATCACCGATAAAATACCTTACTTCATTAATAAAAGGTTTAAACCTTTAACCATTTCTGGATTATTGAGTGAATAATAGATCCATTGCCCTTTCTTTGTCCATTTTAGAATCTTTGCTTTTTTTAATATGTTTAAATGATGAGATAGTGTTGATTGTGATTTATTTAATGTCTCGAGTATCTGGCATACACAGAGCTCGTCCACCTCTGATAATAGATAAACAATTTTCAGTCTTGTTGGATCTGCTAATGCTTTAATCATTTCAGAGTCATCATAAATCTCATCATCTTTCGGCATTTTTTCTATGATTGGATTCAAATCAATCTTACAACAATTTTCATCACTACATCCTGTCATGGTTAAGAATTATATTTTGATATATTTAAATATATCGAATTACTTTAAGTAAAAAAATTACAGTTATTAATCTAATTTATATCCTTATAATTTGATTGAAAATTAATTAAATCATTAAAAACAGTCTATAAATTTAGAAAACATTATAAAACTTGATTAAATCTAAAAAATCAGTAAAAAATAGTTTATAAAAAAGAATAGTTCCGAGCGGAGTCGAACCGCCGTCTCCGGGTCCAAAGCCTAGAAGGATTACCACTACCCTACGGAACTAATATTACTATTACTAGTAATGTTCTGTTATGAACATTATAATTTTTGTTATCATAATATATAAGTCTTTCCTTTTTTTTCAAGATTTTTAATCAATTTTTTATTTTTCTGATTTATTAAAAATAGCATATAAAGTAATAAACATTGAATTTCTATTGATCTTTATTTTTTGGATTTTGCCCATGTGCAAACATCATACCATTTACATCTATAACATGTATCTTTAATATCCGAGGAACTTTTAAAAATTCTATTAGTCATGTTAAATAGTTCACTTGCTTTGTACTCTTTCTGGTTTGACTCTTTTAGGACTTTGTCAATTACAATTTTGTCCATCTTTAAAATTTTCTCATTTTCTCTATCATTGATACATATATCTTTGTTAAGATTTGGGCAATATTTACAAAGATCATCTAATCCATTAACTAGGTGTATGGATTCTTCATCATTCATTAGTTTCTCATGAATTATTGTCATGTTCCTTGTAAATTCTTCATTGTATCCATAGCCTTGAAAACCTTGAAGACATAGAAGGTGATGTCCACGTAAATTAATCATTAAAGTCATCTTCTTTAAAAAATAGTTAAAAATAAAAAAGTTAAGAGTATTTTTTTATACTCTTATTCGTCTTTTGGTAGGAATACCTGTGATATAGCAGAACCTGCTAATACTTTAAGTATATCTCCAATAATAAATGGTACAAGTCCCATTACAAGTACTTGGGTTAAGGTTAATGCTGTTCCTTGAGCTAAGTAGAAGTATAAATATAATCCTATTAAACCTGGAATATATATTGCTAAGAAGTTAGCTACAAGTAAGGTTCCAGTCATACCTACGAATTTTCTGGATTGAGGATATCTTTCAGAGATTGAACCTACAAAGTAAGCACAAACTAAGAATCCAATAAAGTATCCACAATTGGTTCCAAGTAATGTAGCGATTCCTCCGGTCATACCACTATACCATGGAATTACAAGACCTAATGCTAAGTACAATACCTGTGATAAAGTACCATACTTTCTTCCAAGTAACATACCTGATATTAAAACTGCAAAAGTCTGTAATGTGATTGGAACTGGGGTCCAAGTTAAAGGTATTGCAATTTGTGCTGCAATTCCAGTAAAACAAGCCATTAAAAATGCAAGTCCAACTTTTTCATAAGTTCCGGCATTTTTCACATGATTATATACTTGGCTTCTTATTGTATAATAAGATTCTATAGTATTGTTTACCATATTTTACCTCCTTTTATAATAGTTAAAGTCGACTAATAGTAAAATATCCAATAATAAGTTTCAATATAATTTATCTTAAATATTATACCTATTATATATTGTTTTAAATAATTTATATATGTTTTTATTAAAGCTTGTATTTAATTAGTTAAAATAGATTTAACATGCTTATTTAATGAATATATGAGATTTAAAAACTGATTTTTTAAACATTTCTTTATTTTAATTAGTTAAATCTATTAAACTGGATTAATCTATTAATTGATCCTTTACACCTGCAATTTCTGCAAGTGTTTTACCTTCCCTTAATTGTTTTAGAATACCCTTTTCTTTACGTTTAATTGAAAGTGTTTCTAGTATGACCTCGTTGAACTTTTCCTGTGGAATGACAACCACTCCATTTTCATCTCCGAAGAAGAAATCTCCAGGTTTGATTGAATCTCCGTCAATATTAAGTTCAACATTAAGTTTTCCATAGCCTAAGGCGGTTCCGGCATTTGGGCAGGTATCAACACAGAATAGTGGATAGTCCATATATTTTAATATATCGATATCCCTCATTTTTCCATAAACTGCAACACCTGCAAGTCCCTGCTCTTTTGCACAGGTTGATGCTAACTCTCCCCATACTGCTAGTGGACCTTCTGTGGATTGTACAAACAATACCTCTCCTTTCCTGCCGATATCAATTCCGGCTACAGCTGTTCCCCAATCTTCTACAGGTGTATAAGCAGTAATGATTTTACCATATGTTCTATGGTTATTCAATGATTTTAAACCTTTAATAACTCCGGTTTTTCTATAAAGGTTATTATATGCATCAGAAACTTGGCAGGTAGATGCATCTTCTAAGATCATATTGAGTTTTTCGTAATTTTCAATATTTGACTCATCTTCCTTTTTAACCAAATCATCCATTGAGAAATCGTCAATATCTAGGTTTATGTCATCTAAACTTAGATCCCTATTACTCCTTGAAGCCATTTTTAAAACTGTATTAGCATTAATTCCTTTTGCCATTATAACACCTGATTGTTAGTTTTATTTTTGATTGTTTAATCATGAATAATTGAATAAATCAATTATATGTCATATAATAGTTTGTTTTTATAAGATTTAATATTAATTAAAAATCCCAATTAAAATTTAAATATACAATTTTATATATGAGTATTTGCAAAAATTATATTAGGTAAAATTTAACAATTATTATGCTCGAAAGAGTTTTTTCATTATTAATATTATTATTCACTAATTAACAAAATAAAGGAGAAACATATAATAGATAGCTATTATTTAAGAAAATTGATTTTAATAGAGAAATATTATTCCGATTTGAAATATTATTATTTATAAATGGGTTTTGATGTTTTGGATATTTTAAATAGGGAATTATTAATAAACACTTGAAGATTATTAAAATTTAAGAATTAATATTGGCTAATATTAAATAAAATAAGGTGTAGTTTATGATGTGTTAAGATTTTTTTGGAAATGTTTTTCATATTTTATTAATATTTAATTAAATTACCTATTCGATATTTGGGGTTTAATTAAGTAGTCATAAACTTGTAAGATTTTATTTAAGTTCTATTATAGGCGGAACTTTATGATTTTTAATTAGGTATATTTGTTATTTAAAGGACTCTTTTTTTGTTTTTTTGCCTATTTTAATCATTTATTCATTAATAACATTCATGTTATTTTTAATAAACTTTATTAATTAATCGAATTATTTACTTTTAAGTAAATATGTTTAAACAATTATTTAGTTTAATTTTTAGCAAACTTCTAAATTAAACTTATATTCTTATAAATTAAGCCGTAAAGGAGGCTTACTATGTCAAAAGGTGAAGAGTTAACAACAACTAAATATCTCATTTATGCTGAAATTAATGCAAATGGGATTGTAGAAAAACCTGATGTTGTAGGTGCTATCTTCGGTCAGACAGAAGGTCTTTTAAGCAATGATTTAGACTTGAGAGAACTTCAAAGAACTGGAAGAATTGGTAGAATTCAGGTTATTATTCATTCTAATAGTGGTCGTGCTAAAGGTGAGATTGTTATTCCTTCTAGTTTAGATAGGATTGAAACAGCCATTTTAGCAGCATCACTTGAAACAATTAACAGGGTAGGTCCTTGTGAAGCAAACATCAAAGTTAAAAAAGTAGAGGATGTTCGTGCTGTAAAACGTCAACAGGTTGTTGAACGTGCTAAAGAAATTTATCAAGGAATGATGGATACCGTTACCCCTGCTAGTATGCAAATGATTGAAGAAGTTAGGGAAGCTATGCGTGTTCATGAGATTTCTGAATTTGGTGAAGAAAGACTTCCTGCAGGACCTAGTGTTCATACTTCTGATGCAATTATTGTTGTGGAAGGTAGGAATGATGTGTTAAATCTCTTGAAATATGGTATTAAAAATACTGTGGCAGTTGAAGGAGTTAATGTTCCTCCAGTAATTGCAGATTTAACTAAAAAACGAACAGTTACCGCATTTGTTGATGGTGATCGTGGCGGAGAATTAATATTAAAAGAACTTATTCAAGTTGGAGATGTTGATTTTGTAACACGTGCACCTGTTGGTAAGGAAGTAGAAGATCTTGAAAAGGATGAAGTTATCACTGCTTTAAGAGATAAAACTCCTATAGAACAATTCTTAGCTTCAACTAATCTTTTATCTGTTCAGGACTCTCCAAGAAACAAATCCAAAAAATCCAAATCCCGTAATAATCATAATAACAAAAAGTATAATAAACGCAATAATCGTCATCAGGATGATGATTATGGATACTCAGATATTGTTGAGGAACCGGATTTAGATGATGAACTTGAAGATGATGAAATCAGCTTGATGAAGGATATGCTTAGAGAAATTGAAGGCAGTGGAACTGGTGAAATCTTGGATGGCGCATTAAACCTTATGAAAGAGGTTAGTGTTGAGGATCTCTATAATGAAGTACAAAATGTTGAGGACAATGCAGAGACTATTGTCTTTGATGGAATTGTATCTCAGAGATTAGTAGACGCTTCATATAAAAAAGGTATTAAAAACCTTGTAGCTTTTAAGGCTAGCAATATTGTTAAAAAACCAAGGGATGTTAAAATTATTACATTACACTAAATAGGATTATTTATCCTATTTATTTCATTTTTATTGGCTATTTTTTTACATTTAATAATTACTTTGACTTATCTTAATCTGTTTTAATCTGATTTTTTTTTAAACTTTTCAATTTGAACAAGTTTTATATACTTTAAAAATATATTGGTATAACGAAGTAAAACTTTTAAAATCAATTTAAGAACTTGATATTATGGTAAATTTTTCTAAATCAAAAGAAGTAAATATTTTCAATCCCTCTTTAACGTCATCAAATCTTCCAAAATATGATGCTGAAGGTAATAAAATAAGCATTTTGGATTTATATAATTTTAATGATTTATGTGAGGATTATATTATTGATTTGGAAATTAGGAACTACTCCCGAAATACTATAAAAACATATAGTACAATAATTAATAATTTTATAGATTTTCTAAAAACTCAGGATGATTTAACTGATGATAAAAAATTTTTAAGATCGTTTAAACGTTATATTCAATATCTAAAAAGAGATAAGGAAGTTTCCCAGAATTATATCTATCTTGTGACCATTACAATTAAAAAATTTCTGGAGTTTAACAATATCTATTATTTATATGATGTGGAAACACCTAAAAGAACTAAATCCCTTCCTAAGTCTTTAAATGAGCATGAGGTAGAGAAACTTATCTCATCAGTTGATGGGGATAGGGAAGATACGAATCTTCAGAAATTTACTAAAATGAGAAATAAAGTTATATTGACTGTTTTATATTCCTCAGGCTTACGTATTAGCGAACTTTTAAATCTTAAAATAAATGATATAGATTTCGAAACCCGTACAATGAGAATACGAGGTAAAGGAGATAAGGATAGAATTGTTTTATTTGATGAGGAATGCCGAAATCTTCTTGAAGAATATCTCAAATTAAAAAATCCTGATAACCCTCTTTTAATATATAATAATAAGGGAAATAAATTAAGTTCACGTTATGTTGAGATGATGATTAAGAAATATGCTAAAAGGGCGGGAATTAAAAAGAAGGTTACTCCCCATGTTCTAAGACATTCCTTCGCAACCCATTTATTGAAACATGGTGTGGATATTAGGATTATTCAACAATTATTAGGTCATGCAAGCCTTTCAACTACTCAAATATACACCAGTGTGGATATGGAATCTGTTAAGGATATATATGATAAAGCAAGAGGTGATCTTGATTGATTTTAGGCATATCCCAGTATCTGTCATAAGTTAAGATAGGGTATTGATTAATCCCGATAACATAATTATATAATTAATAATCAATATTTTAATATAAATATAAGGTGTAAAAAGCCTGGTTTTATATATTTTATTGTTTATTCTTTAATCGTAAGTTTTTTATTAATGAATATTTTTTATATATAAAAGTATCGAAAACTTTATATATGATGACACATAATGTATTATTTGTATTGGAATTTAAATATTTTTTTAACTGATTTTTTATGAAAGTGTTAGGTAATAGTTTACATATTGCAAAATCTGGAAAATTAATTGCTAGGGGAAAACAAACTCCAATAATTGGTGCTTTGGTTTTTGACAATAATAAAAACAAGATTGGTAAGGTAAATACTGTTTTTGGACCGACTAAGAATCCATATATTTCTATTAATCTTTTTAGGTCTGCTAATCGAGATAGGATTATGAAAAATTCAGGTGAAAAATTATTTGTTTCAAATGATAAAAAGCGTAAACGGGGGAGGAGACCACGGAAAAAGAACAACTAAAAGAAAGTATTAAAAGAACCAGAAGATCCAAACAAATTTCAAGAAATGGTATCTCTGATAATAATACTTCAGAAAAAGAACAAATGCAGCATGATGTATTTGATATAGATAAGCAAACTCGTTGTCCAGAATGTGGATCAGACCAATTAATTGGTGATTATGAGAGGGCAGAAGTTGTTTGTGCAAATTGTGGACTCGTTATTGATGAAAACCTTGTTGATATGGGACCAGAATGGAGAGCATTTGACCACGAGCAAAGAGATAAAAGGACTCGTGTAGGAGCACCTATCACTTATACCATTCACGATAAGGGTTTAAGTACAATGATTGATTGGAGGAATAAAGATATCTATGGAAGAGATATTCCTGCAAGAAATAGGGCTCAATGGTACCGTTTAAGAAAATGGCAAAGAAAAATCAGGATTTCTGGTGCTACAGAAAGAAACTTAGCATTTGCTTTAAGTGAATTAGATAGGGATTCCTCAAGACTTGGTCTTCCAAGAAGTGTAAGGGAATCTGCATCTGTTGTATACAGAAGTGCAGTGGATAATAAACTTATACGTGGAAGAAGTATTGAAGGTGTTGTAGCTGCTTCACTTTATGCCGCATGTAGAAGATGTAAAGTACCTCGTACTTTGGATGAGATTGCTGAAGTTTCCCGTGTTACTAAAAAAGAAGTTGGAAGGACTTACAGATTCTTAACTCGTGAATTGAATATTAAATTACCACCTACTTCACCAGTAGACTATGTTCCAAGGTTTGCTAGTGAATTAGGTTTATCTGGAGAGGTTCAATCTAAAGCTATTGATATTATTAATAAGGCAATGGAAAAAGGATTAACTTCTGGAAGAGGTCCTACTGGTGTAGCTGCTGCTGCATTATATATTGCATCAGTTCTCTTAGGTGAAAGGAAAACTCAAAGAGATGTTGCGGAAATTGCAGGTGTTACAGAAGTTACAATAAGAAACAGATATAAAGAACTTACTGAACAATTAGAAATGGGCGTAACCTTATAAGCCCATTTTCCATTTTTTAAATATTTTTACTATAATTAGCTATTTTTAGATTTCTATAAATTACTTATTAATTTGAGATCTTCTATAATTTATTTGTAGAGTTAACCTATTTTTTTTGATTGAATTAATCTTATTTAATTTATTTTTAGTAGAATTGATTCTCATTTTCTTAAAATTAGTTTTTAGTTTATTTTTTTTAGTAAAATTAGTCTTTATTATAATATAAATTTAATTTTTAGTAAATTAGTTTTTATTTTTATATAAAATTAGTTTTTAGCTTATTTTAAGTAAGTTTGGATTATTTCAAATAATATTAATCATGTTTTAGTTGTTATATAAATTAGTTTAAAATAATTAAAAAATAGTTTTTATAAAGTTGATAAGCTTAAAATATTAAAATGGTAATATCTTAAGCATCTTTAAACTTATAATGACTAATACTATTGCAAACAATATTCTTAAATGTTTTTCATTAATTTTATAAGCTATTTTAGCCCCATAATGGGCCATTGGTATGGAAAATATTATTATTAATATGAAATTAACTAGATTAACATATCCGATTGAGTATGGAAGTATATTTGCACCCCATCCAGATAACATATATGATATTGAACCTCCAATGGAGGAGAATGGTATAAATATGGTAGATGTTCCAATTGCCTCAACCATTGTAAATCCAAATAACAGGGTTAATATCGGTATAATAAAGACTCCACCACCGATTCCTAAAAGTCCTGCAAAGAATCCTACAACTATACCAATAATTCCCGCAGTCAGGTAATTTAACTTTAATTTGGGTTCGTTTTCTGTATCGTCTTTTTTAAGAAACATGTTAATTGCGATACCGATAAGAAGTAATCCAAATAAAATCTCTAATGCCCTTGTAGGTATGATTGTGGAGATGTTTCCTCCTATAAATCCACCAATAATACCGAAAACACCAAACATTATTCCCGGCTTTAAGATATCAATTTTGGATTCTTTAACATGGGTATAAGCTCCTGATAGAGATGTTGGTATGATACAGGTCAAACTAGTACCTAAAGCTATTCTAAATGCAAGATCTGATGGTATGCCAATAGTTTGAAGTGCAAAATACTGTAGAGGAACCATTAAAAATCCTCCACCAACACCTAATAGTCCTGATGCTAAACCTACAATTATTCCAATTCCTATTAAAAATAGGATATATGTTGTTGTGAATATAATTTAAAACACCCTTTAATTTAAAACAATTTGTATAAAAAATTTATATAATCTATTTATACTATTTATTATAAGAAATATAAAATATATTTCATTTAAAATATTAGATTTGTTGATAAAATGGAGAGGAATATTGATAATTATTATCTTGCAGGATTCGTTTTGATTATCTTTGCCTGCTTGATATATTTTACAAGTTTTTTAGATATAATCATAAGGCCTATTTTACAACCTTTTTTAATGGGTTCTTCAAAGGGTAAGGATGTATTATATTTCGGAATCTTCGGATTATTCTTAATCTTTTCAAGATTTGGTGAAAAACATAATATTAATTGGTTTAACAAGTCTAATGATTTCTATCTTAAATTATCATTTGTCATAATGATTTTTTTAGGTAGTGTCGGAATTTTAACCGAGATTTATATAAGACTTTCAATGAATCTGCCATTGGATACAACCTTGGTGATTGTTGAACCTAAAATGACATCAACAAGTATTCTACATTCACATGTTCTTAAATCCATATTCGGTGCCATTGTTGTAATGTTTATTCCAAATATTCCTTCAGGCATTCATGTTGGAAACAGTTTAGCTCCTTATATTCCGGATATCGTAAAGGCTATATTTATCTTAGTGCCTGTGTTGTTTATTACAATGATTAAATCAATGGAAAACAGAACTATATTTCCAAAACTATTAATGATTGCTTTATTTAGTTTAGGCATTATTGGTATAATGGATGGCGGCCTATTCTCCACACCTGCTGTTGCAGGCTGGTATTGTATGTTAATTATAATGTATAATGAGTATTTAATTGATCATATATCTCCACTTTTAAGTAGAAATACAGATAAAGAAAGTTTAAAAAGGGAAAATAATGGGATTGATAGTGGAAAGTCTCTATTTGAAACTATTAAACATGATTTGTCCCTATTTAAAGCGGAATTTTTCAGTGGAAGGAAGGTTAAACATTATTTTAAAATAATGTTGCCTCATTTGATATTATTTATCTTCCTGGTTCTAAGATTCTCATTTATATTTGCAATAGCAAACACGGCATATTATGAAGTAAATATCTTAGAGCCTGAGGATTCAATTGATTTAAACAATTATGGTGTAATCAGTGTTGTACATAGTACTGACCGTGACATTTATAGGTTAAATCCTGATTATAATGAGATGGTCTTATTAAATAGTCTTGATAGATCATTAAATCAAAAATGTAGGGCCTATACTATATCATGGAATGCATATTCCTATCTGTAGAAATCAAATTTAGGAATATTTATTTTTCCTTTTTTTATTAAGATTAATATAGTTTAAATTATAATATTATATTAGTTGTTTTAGAAATCCTTAGGGGATTTCATTTTAATTTTATTTCTGTGTATATTTTTTGTGATAATATGAAACTTAGTATAATTATTCCGTCTTATAATGAAGAAGAAAACTTACCAGGTTTGCTTGAAAGTATTCACTCCCAGGATTTTAAAGACTATGAGGTTATAGTTGCAGATGCTAATTCAACAGATAAAACCTATCAGATAGCAAAGTATTATGGTTGTATTGTTGTTGAAGGGGGTTTACCTGCAGTTGGAAGGAATAATGGTGCTAAAGTTGCTAAAGGGGACTTATTGTTATTTTTAGATGCTGATTTAAAGCTTTCTAAAGATTATCTTAAAGATGCAGTCGAGGAATTTAATAGGGAAGGTCTTGGAATAGCAATATCTCAGATGATTCCCGATTCAGATAAAATTTCATATAAGGCATTACACGATTTTGCAAATACCTTTATGAAGTCTGTTGAAAACATCAAACCTCATGGTGCAGGCTGTTATGGTATTCTAACAAGAAAGGTATTACATGATAGGGTTAATGGTTTTGATGAATCCTTAGATTATGGGGAAGATACTGATTATATTGAAAGAATTGGAGCAATCTCAGAGTTTAAGGTTCTTAGAAAACCGAAAGTTATAGTATCCACACGTAGACTTGAGGAAGACGGTCTATTAAAACTTATTAAAACCTATGGTAAAAGTACTGTAAATGATTTTAGAGGAAAAAGAACATCTGCAGATGAGTTAGGTTATAGTTTTGAACATGGTGATGATAAAAAATCCAAGTCCAAGAAAACCAAACCGATTCATATAAAATCATCAAATAAGAGCAATGTCTCTAAAAATGATGGTATGAGTAAATTGAGGGGTTCTAAAAATAAATTTAACAAATATGAAACAAAAGGAAATATAAGTCTTCCAAAAAAAGAATCCTCAAATAAAAAAACAGGTGATGCCTCAATAGAAAATTCTCAGGCGCTTGTAAAATCAGGTAATGGTCTTGTAGAGTCTCAAAAGAAAATTATTTTTTATTGTGTATGTGGGGAAGGTATGGGCCATGCGATTAGAAGTGGAGTCATATTGGAACGTCTTACAAAGATATATGATGTTTATATCTTCTCAGGTAACAGGGCATATACCTATTTGAACTCTAAATTTGATAATGTATATGAAATCGGAGTATATAATACTGTTTATGAGGATAATGTCGTAAATGATATTGCAACTTTCACTAAATGTATGAAGGAAAGTCCTTCTAACATTAAAAAGGCCTATGATACGATTTTCAAGCTTGCACGTAAACTTAAGCCGGGAATTATTGTGACTGACTTTGAAAATTATTGTAATATTGTGGCAAATACATTAAATATTCCGTTGATAAGTCTTGACAATATTCATATGATCACTGAAACTGAGATTGACTATCCTCCTCATCATAAAATAGACATGCTTAAAGCCAAAGCCGTTATAAAGGTTTATGTTCATGACGCTAAGATACATATTCTAACAAGTTTCTTTAATCCTCCAATAAAGGAGGGCAGGAATTCCGTTATATACCCTCCAATCTTAAGGGAAGATATAATGAAACTTAAACCCGAGATTAAAGATCATGTAATTGTCTATCAAACTAGTAATTCTAATTATAAGCTTATGGAAAGACTTAAGAAGATTAATGAGAATTTTATAGTCTATGGATTTAATAAGGATGAGGTAGATGAAAATTTAACCTATCGTTCATTTAATGAGGATATTTTTTATGATGATTTAAGGACTGCTAAGGCGGTTATCACCAATGGTGGCTTTACTTTAATCAGTGAAGCCATTTACCTTAAAAAACCAATCTATAGTATGCCTGCATTGGGTAATTTTGAGCAGATTTTAAATGGTTTTTATGTGGATAAACTAGGTTATGGTGAATATCATGAGGATATGGAGTCTAAAAACATTAAAAGCTTCCTATCAAACCTTGATAAATATCAAAAAAATCTAAATAAAGTTGTAAATACAGATAACTCCGCAATCTTCAATGAGTTGTATCGGGATATTGAGAAATATTATAAATATTCTTAAATTTAAGATTTAATCCATTAATTAACAAAATATGTTAAACGAATGGATATGGTTGAGAAAGAATGTAATAGGTTATATCTTGAAGGTTTTCTAGACTCTAAAATATTATATTTCTGGGTCTGATAGAGGGGGATTCAAAAGGAATTATCCTAATAGGTCAAAGGTTATTGAAAGATTATTATATGGTTGATAAAAATGATTTTTTATCTTAAAGAATATCCAAAAATAGAAAAAGTTAAATTAGAAAATGGTTACAAAATTATAAAATATGTGGGTTATGTAGATGATGAACGATTTGAAGGTTTTTATCGGGGAAATAAAAAATCTTCAGAGTTTTGCTTTGTATTTACTTACAATGAAGGAGGTAAATTAATAAGCAAGGAATTAAAGAAAAATCCCCATCGTAATCTTAATCTTCCTTACTCGGAAGGTGCTGTTTAATATTATTTTTTTTATAGGGGATATTGCTGTTTTTTTACTAAATGTCTTTCAGTATAAAAAAATAACTTTTTTTTAATTAAAAATATTTTACATGTCTTTTTATTTTACCTTCTTTTATAAAAAAGGATTTAAAAGTTTATTCACATTATTTTTATTCTTCTTTTTTAAAATTAACTTGTATATTTCTACTTTTTAAATTCTTATTTTAAAGTTTTACTTTAGATAAATTGATTAATAGAAAAATATAATAATTTTTAAACTTATATAAAAAGGTATGAATAGTAAGTTTTCGATATTAATATTATCATTAATTATTCTTTTGCTATTTGCAGGTACTGCTATGATTAGTGCAGATAGTAACAGTTCCAATTCAAAAACAGTTAAGGTGGATAACGTTAGTTTTACATTACCTCAACAATACCAATCTGGAAATTTAACTAATAACAGTTATGTTATTAAAAACGTATTCGAATTTGGTATTTTGTCATTAGGCGATAACAGGAATCTTGGAAGTAATCTTATTGATGAGTTATATTATAGTAATTTAAACTCTTATGAGTATACTGATATTGACGGACATTATGCATTTGTCACTAATTCCTATAAAAGCTCTGTTAAACATAATGTAACTTCTATATTCTTTAATACAGGAGATAAGATGTATTTATTATCTTATAATGGAAATAATTTAACTCCGGTTATAGAAGATGTAATTGGCAGTACTCCTAAATCAGAAATGTCTAGAGACGAATTTGTTAATCTTATAAATTCAACATATGAAGAATATGCTGCCGATGAGGATGCTGCAAATGAAGCTTATGATTATGAGAAATATTATGAGGATTATAGTAATTCCCAAACACATCATCATAGAATTAATTTCATCTGGATAATTTAATATTATTTAATTCTCTTTTTTATTTTCTTGATTTAAGGCTTAATTTATAATTATTATAAAAGATTCGCCTTTATCTTTAATTTAAATTCTCTTTTTTTCTTTAATTTAATGTTAATAAATAATAATTTATAATTATTATAAAAGATTCACCTAAAAAAACATTAATCTAAATTAAATCTCTATTTGAATCCTCTTTTTATAATGTATAATTATTTTTACAACTGATATAAAATTTAAATATTATTAAAAAAATAAATATTTAAGATAGAACTTATTTATTTTTTTATAAAATTCTTTTTTGGTGAATACATGAAAATAGTCGTTGCAATTGGAGGATCTATTTTAATACATGATTATAATGCTAAGATGTTTAAGATTTATAGTGATATATTAAAGGATTTATCTAAGGAACATGAATTGTTTGTTGTTGTAGGTGGAGGAAAACCTGCAAGAGAATATATTAGCGTTGTAAGGGAACTAGGCTGTGGAGAAGCTCAAAGTGATGCAATAGGAATTGAGGTAACCAGGATTAATGCCCAATTATTACTTTCTGCATTAGGTGATAGTGCATATCAAAAAGTTCCTGAAAACTTTAAAGAAGCTTTAGAATATTCTGCATTTGGTAAAATTATTGTAATGGGGGGTACTGAACCTGCACACAGTACTGATGCAGTATCAGCTATTTTAGCAGAATATATTAATGCAGATTTACTTATTAATTTAACATCTGTAGACGGTATGTATGACAAGGATCCTAATAAATTTGAGGATGCGAAGTTAATCAATGAGATTCATGCATCTGATCTAGTAAAATTCCTTGAAGGTAAAGATGTAAAAGCAGGTACTTATGAATTCTTTGATATGACTGCAGCTCAAATGATTAAACGTTCTAAACTTGAAACTGTTATTGCTAATGGTGAAGATCCCGAGAATTTAGTTAAGATTGTAAATGGGGAAACTATTGGTACTAAGGTAATATCTGATTAGAGGTGATAAAATGTCAGTAGAACCACATAAACATTGTCCCGTCTGTGGAACACCAATTCCTTTAAATGAAAAAGCTTGTTCACCAGATTGTGAGGCAGTAT
This sequence comes from Methanobrevibacter sp. AbM4, assembly GCF_000404165.1. NCBI lineage: Archaea > Methanobacteriati > Methanobacteriota > Methanobacteria > Methanobacteriales > Methanobacteriaceae > Methanobrevibacter > Methanobrevibacter sp. AbM4. Next base: position 547,554 of record NC_021355.1, read on the forward strand.
TAAACAAAAGACAAAATCAAATGAAAAGAAATCAAAAATTAATCTACGTTCTTTTAGTTGTATTTATTATTGTTTGGTTATATTTTGTTGTAATTAAATAAATTTAATTTTTTTAATTTTTTATAAAACTTCAAATTGTGATTTTATGATTCTTTCATCAACTAATACTTTAGAAGGTAAACAAATCAAGCAATATTATGGTATTGTTACTGGAGAGGCTTTAATTGGAGCTAATGTGTATAAGGATTTATTCTCTGGTGTACGTGATGTTGTAGGTGGTAGAACCTCTAAGTATGAAGAGGAAATCCAGAAGGCAAGAATGATTGCATTAAAAAGTATGGAAGATAAAGCTCTAGACTTTGGGGCTAATGCAATAATAGGTCTTAAAATCAATTATGCAAATCTTGGTGGAACTATGGGTAACACAATTCTTGTAACCGCTTATGGGACTGCCATATCTTATATCTAATTTTTATGTGAATTTTAATGAGCTTAATAGATAAATTAAATAAAAATAATAAGGATCCTGAAGAGATTGGAAAGGCAGTTCTTTCAATTGTATTTGGAACCTTTATTGGCTGTTTAACTTATGCACTTAGTTTTAGATTCCATATTGATATCTTTGGTTGGAATCTGGCATTTGTTTTTGCTCCATTATTTGCGGGATATGCTGAGACTTATCTTTCTATTAAGTTAATGGATGAGACCACTGGTGCTATTAGTGCATATCTTCTATTTTTTGTAACAGTTATCCATGGATTTATACTTGCAAATCCAACACTTGGGGTTAACGGAATTACCGTTGGCGCAATAATAGTAATTTTACAGGCCGCATTTCCGACATTGATTAATTATTTCTTTTTGGTAGTGGTTATTGGATCTGTTTCATATCTATTTGGATTCTTTAAACAGTGGACAGACAAGCTGTATTATACAATAGTGCCTATATTTTATAAACTGATAGGCAGGGAATTTGTACCTAAAAGGGCTGCACTTACAGTTGACAATTTTGCAACTAATCTGGAAGAGACAGATATAAATGATTTAGGTGTGTTGTTTATGACTACAACCCATCCATGGCAGGTTAATGTTAAAGAATATATCGGTGTTTTTGAAGGGTCTGTAATTATCCCTAATGAAAATAGATTTTTTGAGATTAAGACTAAAAACGAGGAAAATCTTTTACTCATCAGATTTCAAGAGGCTAAAGATCAGGCCCTTAAACAGTTGGCTAAGGAAATTAAAGATCATGGTGGAAATGGTGTACTTGATTTGGAAATCGAGTATAATATTGTTGGAGAGTTAATTGGTGACAGTTTCCACATAGTTGCAAAGGGTACCGGTGTTCTTTTGGAATAATTGAATATTTAATTTTTATATTTCCTTAAAATTTTTAGATATACATATATTTATTAAGTTGATAAAATAGATAGTATATTATTATATTTTTAAGGAAACTAATTTTTTTTAAATAGTTTCTTTTCTATTAAACTTCATTTTTTAAAATAAGTTTATATTTTAGATTGTCCAATTGGATAATTTGATTATTGATTATTATTTATTATTATTTTTACTTTTTACGGAGAATTACTATGGAAGATATATCTTCAAAAGAATTATATGAATTTAAAAAAATGATTAAAAACTTATCTGAAAAGAAAGGTAGGGGAACTGAGTTAGTTTCTGTTTACATACCTCATGATAAACAAATCAGTGATGTTGCTAAACAGATGAGGGATGAACTAGGACAAAGTTCTAACATTAAAAGTAAATCCACCAGAAAAAACGTTCAGTCAGCTATTGAGGTTATTATTCAGAAAATAAAATTATATAAACAGGCTCCAGAAAACGGATTAGTCATTTTCACAGGAATGATTCCTAGAGGTGGACCTGGTACCGAGAAAATGGAAACCTATACCTTTGAACCACCTGAGGAAATTACCACCTACTGGTATATTTGTGATAGCCAATTTTTCCTAGATCCCCTAATAGAAATGGTATCCGATAGGGATGTTTACGGTATTGCTGTAATTGATAGGAAAGAGGCTACTATTGCAACTTTAAAGGGTAAGCGTATTGACATTGTAGCACATTTAACTAGTGGTGTGCCTGGTAAGCATAAAGCAGGTGGTCAATCACAGAGAAGGTTTGACCGTGTTATTGAAGATGCCGCAAGAGAATTCCTTAAAAGGATCGGTCGTCATGTAAACGATGCATTTTTACCAATCAAAGATGATTTGAGAGGGGTCATCTTAGGTGGACCTGGTAATACTAAAATTGATTTCTATGAAGGGGACTTCATGCAATATGAAATCAAGGATAAGGTTATCACCACTGTAGATACTTCCTATACTGGCGAATTCGGTATCCGTGAAGTTATCGATAAATCCTCCGATGTATTGGAAGAATTAGACGTAATTAAAGAGAAGAAACTTGTCCAAAGATTTTTAAAAGAATTAATCAATGATAAATCAGGTCTTGCAAGTTATGGTGAGGAAGAAGTTAGAAGAAATCTTCAAATTGGTGCGGTAGATACACTCCTTTTATCCGAGGGCCTTAAATTACAGCGTGTTAAAATGACCTGTCCTCAATGTGGATGGTCAACTGAGATAACACCTCGTAAGAAAGCGGATCTTGATTTTAAATGTGATAATTGTAATGAACAAATGAAGGAAGAATCAAGAGAGGATCTTGTTGATACTTTTGTTGAAATGGCTGAACAGGTAGGTACTTCTGTCGAATTAATCTCCACAGAAACCGAAGAGGGAATGCAGTTATACCGTGCATTTGGTGGAATTGCAGCTATTTTAAGATATCATATTAATTAATTCTTCTTTTTTTAATTTTTCTATTTTTTAATAGTCTTTATCTACTTGGTAAATTAGTAGATTTTTTTAGTTTCTTAGATTTTTTTTATAGTTTTTATATGGTTAGTAAAATTAGTGGATTTTTTAGATTTTTTTAATTATTTTTCCCTATTTATAAAATCAGTTGTTTTTTAGGCTTCTTTTAATAATATTTACTTTATAAAATTAATGTTTTAATTTTAGGCTATTTCATAAAACAATTATTGTTTGATTAATAAAAGCAGTATATTTTTTTTAATTGTTTTTAAAATGAAATGGTATTTAAATAAAGTTAAAAACTTTATTATTATTTTTAATTAAAAATTATAAGGATTTTAAAGTAGTTTTATATTTACATGCAATTGATGTTGATGTATTTGGTTGGATTCTTATTGTTATGCTGTTTATAGATATCATTTAGGATTGCTGAGAAAAGAAACTTGTCAATATTGTAACTATCATTGTATTTTTTGAATAAGAAGTTCTTCTTCATGTTTTTCTGTGTATAATCCTTTTTAATATTGTTGTACATATTAATATCCACAGCTTTTATTTCGCCATTTTTTAATTTAAATTCTTTATATTCTTTCATCCTATCCCTCTTAAAAATTATTTGTATATAAAAATTTTTAATTCTTTAATAATTGTGTTAGTTTTTTTCTATTTAATAGTGTATATGTCATAGTATATAAAGTTTGTTTATAATTTTGTTCAATTAAAAATCTATTAATTTTCATATGTCTTTTAGTAGTTTTAATAAATAAATTATGAAAGGGGCGGTTTTCTATTAAAAAATATTCAGGTTTTAAAATTGAAATCTTAATTTTTATTTGATATTCTGATTCTTAAAGGGATTTGTCTATTTTTTTTATTACTCTATAATTATTTTATGAAAATTTTTTAAAATTTTAAAACATTTTTTTTTAATTTTCAATCAAGAATTTAAATTGGTTTTTCTTAAAAAAAAGGTTAAATGATAAATTGAGGATATTCTTTTATTATCTCATTAAGATAGGGTATATTTTCAATAAATATGTAGAATGGTTAATTTTCAATCATTTTTCTTGGTGGTGTCTTATTTTTTTTTAATTTTCAATGATTAAATCAAATTAAATATCTTAATTTTAAGTGTTGATTTTTTAATTTAAAGAGTTTTCATGTTCTATCTTTAGAAAATATCCATTTTAATCTAATTAATTAATTTTATTTATATTGTCTTTCTAATATTAAATATATTTAAATATCTTAAAATTAAATAATATTATAAGTTATAAGTTTTGGAGGCATAATGTGAAAGACATTAACGTAGGAGTTATAGGTGTCGGAGCAATGGGATACAACCATGCTCGTGTTTATTATAAATTAGAAAATGCAAATCTTATTGCAGTATCAGATGTAAGTGAAATGACTTTAGATAAAGTAAGTAAAAAATATGATGCTAAGGCTTATACTGATTATAATGATTTATTAGAAGACCCTGAGATTGAAGTGGTAAGTGTTTGTGTTCCTACTACTCATCATCATGATGTTGTAATGTCAGCTATTGAACATGGTAAACATGTTCTTGTAGAGAAACCAATTGCTTTTACTTTAGAAGAAGCAGAAGAAATGATTGAAGCAGCTCATAAAAAAGGTGTTATTTTAGGAACTGGTCATGTAGAAAGATTTAATCCAGCTGTTCAAAAAGCTAAGGAATTAATTGATAATGATGTTATTGGAGACATTGTTTCAGCTTCTGCAAAAAGGGTTGGTCCTTATCCACCTAGGATAAAAGATGTGGGTGTGGCTATAGATTTAGCTATTCATGATTTAGACATAATGTACTATTTATTTAACCAGGATGTAAAGAGAGTATATGCTTCAATGGGCAGTATTTTAAACAACTGTGAATATGAGGATCATGCTGAAATCATGGTTAATTTTGCTGGTGGAATGACCGGTATGTTGGAAGTTAACTGGTTAACTCCATATAAACGTAGAGAGATTTCCATTACAGGTACTGATGGAATTATTAATGTGGATTATATAGATCAAAGTATTGACGTACGTGGTAAATTTGCTCAGGATATACAAATTGAACATAAGGAACCATTGATGGAAGAATTAAGATCATTTTTAAATGCTGTAACTGAGAATAAAAAACCTGTCATTACTGGTGAAGATGGTCTCAATGCTCTTAAGATGGTTATTGCAGCAAACAGATCTTCTAAAACTAAAAAACCAATTACTCTTGAAGAATTAGAAGATGATTAGATATTGGTGATTATATGAATGATGAACTTATTGAGAAGGCTCATGAACTTAGGGCACGTGGTTTAACTACTGGTGAAATTGCTGATGAATTAAATGTATCAATTGATACTGCAAGATGGTTAAATCTTCAAACTCCTGAAAAACATAGTAGTGAAGTGCCAGTTGACTTTGCAGTAAATTGGAACAGTCTCGGAGGTAGTTCCACTAGACTTAAATATGTATCTGCAGCATTAAGCGATATGGCTCTTGAAGAGGGAGAAGCTGATGTGATTTTAGGTGTTGCGGCTAGTGGTATTCCATTTGCAACTTTCATGGCTGATTATTATTCATATGAAATGGGTTTAGAAACTTCATTAGCTGTTTTCCACCCACAGAAAGCTAAGGTTGATGACGATGACATAAGCGCTGGTGGAACTATCAGCACTAATTTTGCATCTGTTGATGGAAAAAGGGTTGTAATAGTTGATGATGTTATAACTAGTGGAAAAACTATGAATGAAGTTGTAAATACTGTTCAGGATCTTGGTGGAGAGCCAGTTGCTATAACAGTTCTAATTGATAAGGCAGGTTTAACTGACATTTTAGGTGTTCCTGTTAAATCAATTATTAGTCTTTCTAGATTAAGATAAATTAATTTTAATCTTTTTTAACTATTTTTTTTATTTATTTTAAATTCTTATCGATTTTTTATTTTCAAACTTAGCTATTTTTTATATTTTACATGTGTTTATCTAATCTAATTTTAAATTGTTTAAAAAGCAATTCTTATACTGAATTGGGTTTTTAAAAGTAATTTTTTATATTGGTATAATTTAAAAAGTATCGTTATAATAAAATAAATTTTAAAAGTAATTTTTATGCTGAATTGGGTTTTTAAAAGTAATTTTTTATATTGGTATAATTTAAAAAGTATCGTTATAATAAAATAAATTTTAAAAGTAATTTTTATGCTGAATTGGGTTTTTAATATTAGTTTTTTATAATAATTGGAGTTAAAAAGTATTATTATAATAAAACAAGTTTTAAAAGTAGTTTTTTATGATGAGTGTGGTTTTTAAAAAAAATTATACAATAAGTAGTGTTTTAAAAAGTAATTTTTATTGTAAGATAAGATTAAAAATAGTTAAAAAAAGAAAAGTTTTATTATAAATATTCTAATAACTCTTTACCTACTTTTACACCTAACTCTTTTGCTGTGCGTAATGAGGAAGTTTGAGTAGTTTGATGTAATATTTCACCGTCTTCATTTAGTAGGATTGAATAGAGTTCTAATTGGCTTTTACTATTGATCTTTGCATATGAGCCAAGTGGCCATTGACAGCCAATACCTAATTCGTAAAGAACGGTTTTCTCAGCAAGAACCCTCTTATTGGAGTTATAGTCATCTATTTTTTTAAGGGTTTCATTTACTTCAGTTGAATCTTTTCTTGAGATGACTGCAACTGCTCCCTGACCTGCTGCAGGAGTAATGTAATCTACGGGAAATTCTGTTTTGATGTATTTGGTAAGTCCAAGTCTTATAAGGCCTGCCTCGGCCATGAGAGTTCCGTCTACTTCACCGTCAAGTACCTTCTTAATTCTTGTTTCAACATTTCCCCTTAATGGTTTGAATTTAAATCCTTTTTCGTGATATTTACAGAATGCTTCTCTTCTAAGGCTACTGGAACCTAAACTAGAACCCTCTTCAAGATCTTCCCAGTTTTTATTAGATATGAATACATCATTGGCCTTTTCACGTAATGGGATTGCAGCTATTGTAAGATCTTCATCAAGTTCTGTTGGAACATCCTTAAGACTATGTACTGCAAAGTCAACCTCTTCTTCAAGAACGGCTTTGTCTAGCTCTTTAGTAAATAATCCTTTTGAATCCATATTATAAAGCTGGGAGTCTTTAATCTTGTCTCCTTTAGTTTTAATAATGTCCACTTCAATTTTTTCACCAGTAATGTTGGCAATGGATTGACAGGTTTGTTTTGTCTGTGTTAATGCTAATTGACTTCCTCTAGTTCCAACTTTCATCTTAAATCTCCTTTAATTATTTATTCATGGTTAAAACAATTAACCAAAATTTTTATCTTTTTAATACTTGTTTATAGTTTGACCTATAAACTAATAATATATTCTTATCTTCATTTATGCTTTCCTTAATAGAATCATCAAGTTTTTCAATATAGTTGATTCCATTAAAATTATTGATTTTACCATAGATAGAATTACCTAACTCATCACAAAGTGTGATTTTAAGTGAGGGGTTTTCATTAATTTTAGAACTTAACAATTTTATAAGTTTGTCTTCATCAATCTCCTCACATGTAATGCCATATTTTCCACCAATTATAATATTATATGACGGATTGTCTTTAACCATATTGATAGATTTTTCAATTGCTTTGGTATTTATTCCGGGATTGATCTCCTCGATAATGGTGGAATTTCCGATTTTTTTAATGGAACTTCTACCAGGTATTCCATTGAACTTTAATAAACCCTCTTGTATTCTTTTAATGTCCATGTCTAATACAAGACATGCCGTAATGCCTCCTAAAATATTTAAAACATGGTATGGTGAAGGTGCGAAACTTTTAACATTGAATTGTCCTTTTATATTTTCATCATTTATCGTGTCTAAATCATATTCTACTGTAAAGCTAGTTTCATCCAATGAATATTTGATATTCTTTGCTTTAACATTTGAATCATTATTTAAACCAAAGCTAATTACTTTATCGGAGTTTTTAAATTCCGGGTAAAACTCCTCTAGGGTATTCTTTTCAATCACAACCTTCCTACAGTTAAATATCTGTTTTTTAGCTATTTGGGCATTAGATTTACCTTTGGCAATAGGGTAGTTTTCAATGATATTTGTAAGTATGCCAATGTCTCCCATTCCACAGGCTCCAAGTGAGGATTCAAATATTGCATTGTCATAATTGATATATTCTTTAGAGCTATTCCCGTCATTTTCAAAACTGCATTTGGGTCGGGCAATCTTTCTTGCCATGTCTATGGTTTCAATGATATTGGCAGGGGTTATACTTATATTTTTCTTAAGTAGAATCTCCTTATCCTCTTTAAATAGATATGCACCAAGACTACTTAGGACTAAAGAATTATCCAATATTTCTTTTAGTATAAAACAGGTGGTTGTTTTTCCTTTGACTCCTGTAATTTCTATTACAGGTTTTTTATCCATTTTCCCCTTCCAATCTTTAAGAATTAAATTAACGGCCTCATGATGAGTGTAAAATTTAATGTTTCTATTAATTGATTTTATATAATCCTGTTTTTGAAGTGGACAATGGATGGGTGAAATCACAACAAGATCATCAATATCCTTTAATATTGTAATTTTTTTAATTAGATGGACATTATTTGCTTTAAGTTCATGTCTTCCATCTTTATCTAAAGTTCTATAAATGTCATATCCATAGACATTATTTTCACTATTTTCACTTGCAAGCTTAGTTGCAATCTTAACTCCTCCATGAGTCATATCAACTACAAGATAATTCATTTTTTCACTTTTTAATGATTAATAAAAATTAGAAGGTGTAAATCTAATTACGTGTTGTCATTAGATTTGATTCCGCCTTCACTTAATTTATCCTTAACCTTACTATAGAAGTATTTGTTATTGGTTCTAATGAAAGTAACATCTTTTGGAGATTTTTTAAATATTATCTCCTCCATATAATTTACCTTCTCAGTAATTTGACCATCCATTACAAAGACAGCACTTTTACCCCTTTTTATTAATTTTACACGTATTTCACTTGTGTCGGAAACCACAAACGGTCTGACTCCTAATTTGTATGGGCAAATAGGAACTATAACAAATCCTTTAACTTTAGGATCCACAATAGGTCCTCCTGCAGACATGGAATATGCTGTGGATCCACTTGGTGTTGAAATTATAAGGCCGTCTGCCCTTAATTCCTCCACAATTTCTCCATCAACGGAAATTTCAAAGTGTAACATCTTGGCAGGTTTATTTGTCATTATTACAACTTCATTTAATGCTGTATATTGATGGTTTTCATGGGATACAATAAGTTGGCTTCTACTTTCTTTATAGTAATCCCCTTTTAATATTTGGTTTAATGCATTAAAGGTATCGGATACTTCAATTTCTGTTAAAAATCCCACGGTTCCTAAATTAATACCGAATATTGGAATTTCGGTTGTAAGATGGGATTGTGTTCTAAGTAATGTTCCGTCTCCACCTAGAATTATTGCAAGATCTGTTCTTAAATCTTCGAGCTTTTCAGCTAATCCCTTAAAGTTTATATTGAAGTTTATGTCCTTCAAATATTCTTTAATTTTAGGTGATTCTCCTTGAATTTCCTTAATAATTTCAATTAGTTCCGGATTGTTTTTGAGTTTCTGTAGTTTCTTGGCTAACGTACTTTCTATAACTATATTGATTCCCCTATCCATCAACTCATTCATGATTTTTACAGAGAACAACATGGATTTATTATCGTCTATACGTGATATGATTGCTACAGAGTTAATATCAAAGGTCTCATCATTATTTATTATTTTAATTATTTTGGAATGGAGCTCCTCATTACCTGCACAGACTATCACTACCTTCTCATAGATACTTAATTTATTGTCTAATTTTTCTCCATACTTATTGGTAACAATAGCACCAGATTCTTTTACAATTAGCTGGCTTGCTGCAATATCAATAATTCTACTGCCCCTTAAGTCGAGGAATGCATCATATTGGCCACTTGCAATATAACCTAACTCGAGTACAACTGAACCTAAAACTCTCATTCTTCTTGCTGTATCCACTAATTTTGATGCTGAGACTGTATTACTTTTTGTAAATCCTCCAAGTGACATCTTCTCAAGGTCGGTTTCACTTGATGGTTTCATTTTCTCTCCATTTAAGAATGCGCCATGACCTTTTACAGCTTGGCAAATATCCCCATTTGCAAAGTTTTTGGTTGTTCCTATGACAACATCCTCAAGTGTTGCAAGTCTACCTTCGGGAACAGTTGCTATTGCAAGGGAGATACCAAATGAAGGTATGTTTTTAATAGCGTTACTGGTTCCATCTAATGGATCACATAAAAAGATATATTCCGCATCAGATTTTTTATCTTTAAGTAATTCATTAGTTAAGTTAACTTCTTTAATCATTCCCTGACCTAATTTTAACTCTCCGATTTCTTCACTAATTAAGTAGCAAATAAAATCCTGATTTTTAAGGTATGAAACTACTTGATCCTCAGCAGCTAAATCAATACGGGAAGTAGGTGTTCCATCGGCCCCCATTTTTACAAATCTTCCAGATTCCTCCTTTCCAAAATGACTTTTTACAGCATTTTCCACATTTTCAATAATTGCAAGTGAGATTTCCTTTAACTTTTCTATTTCTTCTGAATTCATTGTAAACCCTTCATTTGATAAATAATTATATTATAAAACTTTTATTCCTCTGTATCCTTTTCAATAATATCATCATTAAGATATACAACTGAGGCTACTACAGAACCAATGTTCTCAACAGTATGTGTTGAATCCTCAACAATCATCTGATTAATCTTCTCATTTCTTTTACGCATCATATATTTTACCATTTGCACTGCTTCTTTTCTATTTTCCTGATTTGATACATTAACTCCTGTTGTCTCAACTACACAACCTAAATTATCTCCAATGGCAACAGCTACACAGGCGGTAATTGTTTCTCCAGGATTGCTTGAAGTTATATTAGAAAGAACACAATTCACCATTGCACCTGCCTTTAGTTTAGGTAATTTTACAATGGATGTTTTCTTCTCTAACATACTTGACACTTTTATTAAATTGACATCCCCTATTCCAGCATCTGTCAATGCATTATCAAATGCATTTAAACGTGTTGGACCTTCACTTTTTCCTGATACGATAGAAACCTTCATTATCTCATCCTTATTTTTTTCATGATTCAATGGAATACAATATGAAAATCCATTATTTAAATATAATATAATATGATTTTTTATAGTAATAAAATTTTATATTCCTTTTTTTATAGGGATTCTTTATGAAATTTATTATTTTTTATTTTTCTAAATAAATTATAATTTTCTTTTAGTTATTTACATATAATTAAAGACTTTATGTTATGATTTTTAACTGTGAGGTGGCCATCTATTTTTGATTTTTTAGGTTCCATTTAAATACTTTCTTTGTTTTGTACTAACATTTATATAAAAATAAATCTAATATAATAATATAATATTATATTTCATAGTCAAGATTAATTTTTAATAAATTAATTCTTATTTCTGATTTTATTGTAAAGATTATGCTTTTATTTTAAAATCAACTATTAATATTAGGAAAAATTATTTAATTTTATTTGGAGGAAATTTTTATGGCAACTAAAGTTGTAGAAGTAAAAACTTTAAAAGTAGGTAAATATGTAGTATTAGATGATGAACCTTGTAAAATTGTAGGTTTAAGTACCTCTTCACCTGGTAAACATGGAGCTGCAAAAGCTAGAGTAGAAGCTATCGGTGTTTTTGACGGTCAAAAAAGAACTTTAACCAAACCTGTAAACAGTAAAGTTGATATTCCTATAATTGATAAAAGAGTAGGTCAAGTTTTATCTATCCAAGGTACTACTGTACAAATCATGGATATGGAAAACTACGATACTTTAGAATTACCATTACCTGAAGAATTGGCTGATAAAATTGTTGAAGGTATTGAAGTAGAATATATTGAAGCTATGGGTAACATGAAAATTATGAGAACTAAAGGTTCAGCACCTAGTTACTAGATTCCATAATTTTTAATGTATTAATTTCAACTTTTGATATTAGTTTAAATATCTAACAATTTAATCTAATATTTTCAATTTATCTATTGGTTTAAATATCTATTCAATTTAAAATTTTAACATGTTTTAACTAGTAAATATTAATTAATTCAATTTTAAATCCATTAATATTTGGCTATTTAAATGATTCGATTTGAATTGTTCTAGTTAAAACTTAGGGCTTTTTTAATTATTTTTTATTATAAAAAATAATTCATTTTTTTTACTTATTTTTTAATTTTTTAATTGATCTTACTTAATTTAAGGTGTTTTAATGATATTTGGCATGCATGAACCTTGTAAATTTGCATTTTCACAAGAAGAGGTTGATTTTGATAATATTCCTCAGGATGATGATAATTTATGGGGTATTATAGGGGTTCCATTTGACAGCACTGTTTCTTATCATGTTGGTTCAAGATATGGTCCACTTATTGTAAGGGAAGCATCATATTCATTTGAATATTATAATACTATTCTTAACAAGGAGATGGATACTGTGTTCTATGATTTTGGGGACCTTAATGCGATTCCAGGCAATTGTAAAAAGACATGTGATTTACTTGAGGATGTTGTATCCGATTTAATTAATAATAACATCAGGCCGATTCTTATTGGTGGAGAACATAGTGCCACTAAAGGAATCTTATCTGCAATAGCAAACAATCAGGAATCAAATGATCTATCAGATATTATTATAGTACATGTTGATGCACATAGGGACATTATTGATGATTATCAAGGCGAAAAGGATTCGCATGCAACTATTATGCATAGGGTATTTGATTTAAATCCAAAGGAGATTATTCAGATTGGAATAAGATCCTCATCATTGGAGGAAGAGGAATTTGTAGATGAACATTCGGATAAAATCACCTCTTTTAAAGCAGACGATCTAAGAAAATCCTTTACTTATCTACTTAACTATCTGGAGGCTATTGACAATCCAATTTATATCTCAATTGATATGGATGCACTTGATCCTGCATATGCTCCTTCCTTGGGCAATCCTGTACCCTGTGGACTTTCACCTGAAAATATCCAGGATATTCTGGTATGTTTAAAAGATAAAGATATTTTAGGTTTTGATGTTATGGAGGTTGCATCTGATAGGCTAGGTGATATAACTGCCATTAATGCGGCTAAAATAATTTATGACTTTTTATCTTTAAGGAGTTAAGTAAATTATTTATATTTTATAATTTATATTAATTAAAAAGGAGATATCATGTTTCTATTAACTGAAATATTAGCTACACTTGTAGCCATTGAATTCTTATTTATAATGTATTTGGAGACTTTTGCGACTTCCTCAGATAGAACTTCCAAAGTCTTTGGCATGGATAGAACTGAATTAGAAAGAGATTCTGTTAATACACTTTTTAAAAATCAGGGTGTGTATAATGGTTTACTTGCAATTTTGATCTTAATTTCTGTATTTGTGTTTACAAGTAAAGTTGCACTTATCTGTTTAATGGCATATATTATTCTTGTTGCATTGTATGGTGGCTTTACAAGTAATCCAAAAATTATTATAATGCAAGGTGGTCTTGCAATCCTTACCTTAATTACATGTTTATTATAGGTTAATTTCTTAATTAACTACTTTTTTTTATTTATTTAACTTTTTTATAGGTTAATTCCTTGTTTAATTACTTATTGTCTCTAATTAATTATTTTTTTATTTTTCAGTAGTAAATTTTCAATATTGCTATATGTTATATTGATGATGAAATTGTTAAGTTCCCTTATAGTGATAGTAAGGAGAATAAATAATCTGTTAATTAATTTGATTATTAGTTAAGGATTTAAAAAAGTGTTCTATAATGTTTAAAGAAGAAAATGGGTATGTTGTTTAATTTCTGCTGATTAATTAAAAATTAAATAATAATATCTAATAATTAGTAAAATTTAAAAAAATTTAATAGATTTTATCGTCTATTAAATTATAACAAATCATATAAATGTGGAATTACCTTTTCGAATTTTACTCCATATCTATGGTTTGGATCACCAACTGTTTCCTCGATAGCCCTTTTAGTAAATTCACCTGCAATTTCCGTTGATTTGGATGGTGATTTACCGATAAGTGATGATCCTACAAATGCTGAGGCAAAAACGTCACCGGTTCCATGGGAAATGTAATCTATCTTGTCATTGTATACAATTTCTGTAGAAGAAGGGCTATTTTTATCTAAAACAATTGTTCCCAATTTATTTTCTATGTGGTTATCTCCTTTTAAGATAACATATTTCTTTGTAAAGTCGGAAAGTTCATTTGCCATATCTAAGATTTCTTCTTTTGAGAAATCTGGTTTCCAAGGTTTATGTAATAAATAACAAGCCTCAGTGGTGTTAGGAAGGATGTAATCTCCTATCTTACATAGTTCACCCATTTTATCAGCAAATTCCTGGTTAAATGCAGGATAAAATTCTCCATTATCCGCCATGGCAGGATCAACAAATACAAGTCCGTCAGGCTTTAATCTTGAATCTATTATTTCTTTTATATACTCCAATTGTTCCATTGAGCCAATGTAACCAGTATATATGGCATCAAAGTATATTCCTTCTTTTTCCCAATGTTCACGAATAGCAGGAAGATCCTCTGTTAAGTCTCTGCAGGTATATCCTGAAAAACCTGATGTATGTGTAGATAGAACCGCAGATGGAAGGACTGCAGTTTCGATTCCGAATGCAGATATGATTGGTAGTGCAACTGTTATTGAGCATTGTCCGTAACAAGATATGTCCTGTATTGTCAAAATCTTTTTTTCATTTTTCTCATTCAACATAATACTATTTTTAATATATTATACTATTAATATTTGATTATTTTTTTAGATATGGAATCTGCCAAATTATTTTTTACTATTTTTTATCAATTTTTATCAAGTTTCCTATTGAAAATATTTTATAAAACTGAAATTTGTTTAAAATATGTGTTTTGTTATAATTTTTTAACTAATTGAAGATTATTTTGTACAAAATTTGTATATAGTATAAAACTAAATAAAAAAAAGTAGGTGAATTTGAATGAATATAAGAATAACGACAATTTTTTGTATGCTCCTATTAATATTGGGTATTTGTTCTATAAGTGCAGTTAATGTTACAGTCTCAGATATAAATGAAACTAATAATAGTGATACTCAGGTAGCTCATGTTGGTGAGGATGGACGTCTTCCTGCTTATACCAGTGATAATTATACTGCATATTGTATAAACCCCTCTAAAGATAATCCATATGATTATATAAATTATACTGAACATAATACTAGTAAAGTTAAAGTTGTAAATACCATAACAAACCAATCTGTAGATGATTATATAAAGACCTTGCTTGTAAATAAGTTTAGAAAAGAAAATTTATCCGATGGTGATATTCAAGGTATTATTACAGGATTTCTAAGATATAACTATTTAAACTTTAGTGATGGATCTAATCTTTTAGAACCTAATTACAGCTTTTTTGATTATGTACTTAGTAATGGAAAAACAAGGGGAGATTATGTTTTAGAAATTTTAGATATGGTTGAAACTTATCCAGATACTGGTATTGTACGAAGTGTTAATGGAAGTGATGAGCATTATCAGCTTAAATTCTTTAATCCTGTAATGGATAACTTTCAAGAATTAATTGGTATTAAATTATGGTGGGAGACTCCTAAAGCAAATAATACCACTACAAATAATAGTACAATTCATAATAATACTACAAACAACAATACCGTCGATAATAATACTACAAATAATAGTACAGTCCATAATAATACTACATTAAATAATTATTCTAATACAAATAATACAACTAATAATTTAAAAGATCCAATTAATACAGATACCTCACATGCATTATATAATACAGGAAATCCTTTGTATGTTTTGTTATTTGCATTAATTGCTATTGGTCTAATAGTTAGAAGAAGATGAGTTTATTTACTTAACTTTTTGTTTAATGGTTAAAAATAATAATTTTTTTTATTTCAATTAACTTTTAGATTTATAGTTTAAAAATAGAATTTTTCATTTTCAAATAAAAATAATGCGGATTTTTTTATTATAACTGTAACTATGTTATTTTTATTTTATAAAAAAATTAAAATCTTTTCATGACTTCTTAATTAAATGTAATTTTATTTTATTATGAAATCAATTTATTTATTATTTTCTTTTAATTTATAGAAATCATTGATAAACATATTACTGTAGTTTTTAGAAATCTCTTCATATTTATTCCATATGCCTATTTCAGTGTTTGGAATTATTGAATTGTCATCATCAACATTAATGAACGTGTTAAGTATTTCCTTTCCGTCTATAATTAATGATTTAGTTGGTGGAAGATTTTTTTCAAAAATTTCTAAATTACTTAATTCTGAATTTTTAAACTTTTCATAAATATTCTCTTTCCCCCCATTTATATTAATTTCATTATTTAATATTATTTTAATTTGAATTTCATTGGAGATCTTTTTTAATGAATTAATTAAATAATCATCTTCATTTTCAAATAAAAAGCCAATTGTTATATATACTGACTTTTTAGATTCTTTAATTAATTCTAGTTCTTTATTAATAATGTTTTTAGAAGAATTTATTAACCAAACAGGTGCCTGTGTTTCATTAATTTGATTATTGTATATTCCATTTAATCTTTCACCACTTTCATTAAGTTTTTTAATAAGTTCTTCTTTTTTATTATTATATGCATTAAATGGGGGGATAACTGTATAGGTTAAAGGTCTTGTTCCATGATTTGTTTTAATAAATCCTTTCTTGTCTAACTCTTTTAAAACATAATATATTTTTGTTCTAGGTATATTTGCAAGTTCAGATATCTCATCTGCTTTCGCTGAAATTAATTTATTTAAGCTAATATATGCCTCTGCTTCATAATGGCTTAAACCTAATATTTTTAAAGAGTATATAATGTTATCCATAATCTCACACTGCCCTTTTTTATCTTATGAATTTTAATTAAACTTCTTAATATTGTTGCTGTGTTTAGTTAAGGTTTAATTAATTTTAGTATGAGTAAATCCATGTGCTTAATTATAGCTTGATTTTTAATAAGATCCATTCTTATACTTAGTTAACTAATTAAATTTCTTAACTTTCTCGCCGTATTTGTTTTTAATTCTGATAATTTTATATAATTAAATAATATTCTGTTTTGTATTATTTATCGGATAATTAACTAAAAATTCTTATTTTAAATTATTTTTTCATGAAAATAATTTAGTATCTTAATATGGGCTTTTTTTTATAGCATTTGCTTTTTGTAGTCAATTTATCTATTAAAAAATTTAAAATTCATTACCTCTATTTTAAAAAAACAATAATTTAAAGATTTTGTAACTAAGTAATATTAAAAAGTTAAAATTCTTATAAAAAACTTTCATATTGTTTTATTCTTTAAAATTAAGAATTATCTTGACTTTCAAGTAATTTTAAGTATAATCAATTATTTAATATCTTTTATAGATTAAATTAAATTTGGTGATTTGTATAATATAATTCATTAATCGTAATAAGTTTTTCTAATTTGCTTCTATCTTTATTCATTTTTTATCCATTCATTTGTATTTTTGTATACTTTATCTTTAGTCATGCTTTTTTTTGTTAAATTGATTTTTTATTTAATTTTAGTCTCTATTTGATTTGTCTTTATATTGTTTATCTATTATTTTCATTTTTTGAATATGTTTTATTTTTTTTCATATTTATTTTGTTTATTTTAATTTTTTTAAAATTTAAAGATATATGAAAAAGTTTTATAGACTACGAACATATATTATTAATTAATGATTGTATGGGCGGTGGGAATATAGTAAAGTTTAGAAAATTATTAATTGTTTTATTATGTTTATTTGTTTTATTATCTTGTATTGGGGTAAGTTTTGCTGCAAATTCTGATAATATATCATCTACTAATTCAAATTCTTCTACTGATGTTTTGGTATATAATTCTTCTAATGTTTTATATTCTAATGATTCTGTTGATTATGATTCTGGTAATGTTTCAGTTTCTAATGATTCTAATTCTAGATCTGCTGATAATTTAATTTCAATAATTCTAATTATAATAAGGGTTTAGTTTCTAGTTCAAATTCTTTTAATCAAACAATAAGGAATAATGAACCTACAGGGGATAAATCAGTATATGTCTCTAGCAATGGTGATGATGATACTGGTGATGGATCTAAACTATCTCCGTTTAAAACATTTGATAAGGGTTTTGATTATTGTAAAGACCATAATGTTACAACTATCTATGTAGATGGGACTTTTTATGGTGAAATCGCTGTGTCTTTAGATAATTTGACTATAATTGGTATAAATAATCCTATTATTTCCGGTGGTAAAACTAGTCGCGGATTAACTAATTATGCTTCTAATCTTACAATTAGAGGATTTACTTTCAAAGATGGTTACGGACGTATTGGAGCTTCAATTTTTGATTATGGAGGTATTACGGTAATAAACTGTACGTTTATTAATAATTATGCTTGGGGTGCAGGTGGCGCAATTTATGCTCCTTCAAATTATTTTAAAATAATTAATTCAACTTTTATTAATAATATTGCATATCAAGGTGCCGCTATTTATGGTGAATATGGTGCTAGTATAATTAATTCAACATTTATTAATAATGGAAATCTTAGTACAAGTCAAGGTGGTGCAGTATTTATGTATGGTGATAATTTATATGTTGAAAATTGTAGCTTTATTAATAATACTGCAAACTATGTAGGTGGTGCATTTATAACTTATAGTGCTGGTAATGTTACTTGTATTAACTCTAGCTTTATTAATAATACTGCAAAAGTAGCTGGTGGAGCCATTATCTCTGATGGTGAGAGTAATTATATAAATAATTGTACTTTTATTAATAATAGTGCTTTAAATTATGGCGGTGCTGTAAGTTTATTTAGTGGAAATATTTCTAATTCTAATTTTATTGATAATACATGTATTAGGTTCTGCAATATGTAGTAATAATCTACAGCTATTTAATGTAACTGTTACTAATCCTTACTTTATCGGCTCAGATATTGTGGTGTTATCTTATGGAGTGATAAATGGTACTAATAGTTCAGTTGTTAAAATCTATAATTATCCCGTTATTGATGGAACTTTATATAATATGACTGACGACGGATATATTGGTTTTTGTGCAGAAAAACATAATCATGAACCTTATTATGGTTCTTATTCCATTAATTTAGATGGTATTAGAAATAACCTTAATGGGGATTATGTTGGTGAATATGTTAAATTATTAATATATCATAATTTAAACCAAAGTTCTAATTTAAATAGTACAGATATTAAGTTAATTCAGAATTGGATTTGGGATTTTACAGATAGTAATTTTCTAGAATCTAATGATACTGTTATTCAGGATGTTATTAGAAGATATAATATGGGTGAACGTGTTCCTTCAATATTCTCTAAAATTTTAGATAATGGTACAGTTTTAAATTATCTTTTTAGATCTTCATTTTCCGCAAATAACTATCAGAATATGTTCATGTTTAAAATTGTTTCTGGTGTGGATAATGTTACGGTAGATAAAAAAACCTTAAATTCTAATGTTACTGTCGGTGATTTAGTTAAATTCAATATCACTGTAATGAATAATGGTAATTTAACACTCAATGGTGTATTTATCAATGATTCTAATTATGATATTGGTCTCGATTATTATAATTATATTAATGGTACTGGTTTATGGGATTATAAGGGAAATCATATTTGGGTTTTAACAAATCCTTTAAATCCTGGTGAATCAAGAAATATTATATTATTATTTAATACCAGTAAAGAGGGTATCTTAAATAATAATGTTAGTGCAGGTTACTTAAATAAAACAATATCCTATGCTGTAAATAATACAACTGTAAATCATCGTAATGCTACAAATACTACTAATATAACAAATAATACAACAAATAATACTTCAAAACCAGATAATAACACTACAAATAATACTACAAATAATAAAATAAACAATAATACAAATAATAAAACAAACAGTACCTCAAAAGTAAACTACAATAATAAGAATAATGTAGTTATGTATAATACTGGAAATCCATTATTTATTTTGATAATAGCTTTAGTTTTATTATTGTTTGGAAGTTTTAAAGGGAATAATAAAAAATAGTTTTTAAATATAATTACTTTTTTAAGTAATTATCTTTTATTTTTTTTAGTTCATATTAATTTTTTTTTTATAAATTATGGGTTTTTTAACTCTAATTATTTAATTATAGTATATTTATTTTAATTCTGTTTTATTAGATAATATTTATAATAATTTTACTTTTTTTATTTTTATTTTTATACTGCTTTGATTTAATAATATATTGGAGATATTAGTAGTTTAATAGTTATACCTTAATTTAAGTTTTTTTAAGACTTAATTTATATCTTAAAATATTATCCTCGATCTTTTAATATGATATTCAGTATCCAATAATTGTTAAAAGTTTTTAAAAATTCGTCTGTTTTTTTAAAAATAAAAATACAGTTTCAATTTATTTTGTAAATTTTTTAAACATTTTAAGAATCATTATCTAAACATATAACAAATATATTTTAGTTCTGAAAATAAAACATAAAAATTTAAATATTATTAAAATAAATATAATAAAAAACTCTATTATATTAGGATATTATGAAGTGGTAGTATGATGATAGATGAAGTTTTAAAGGCAAATGAGGAATTTACTAAGAACTTTGAAGGTGAAGAATTGGGACATCTTCCTAAGAAAAAATTAGCAATATTAACATGTATGGATACACGATTAGTTAACTTTTTAGAACCAGCATTAGGTATTGAAAGAGGAGATGCAAAGATCATTAAAAATGCAGGAAATACCATTGTTGGTGAAGATGCAGTCAGATCAATTGCAGCAGCCATTTACTCCCTAGGGGCTGAGGAGGTGATGGTTATAGGCCATACTAATTGTGGAATGGCACATGCAGATGAGGAGAAAATAATCAATAAAATGCTTGAGATGGGAATTTCCAAAGAGGAAATTGATAAGGTTGACATTAAGGAATGGATTGGCGCAATAGATGGTGAGGAATCCAATGTTATAAAAACGGTTGACACAATTAAAAACCATCCATTGATTACAGATGAGGTACCTATACATGGGTTAATAATTGATATTGTAAGTGGCGAATTAAAAGTATTGGTAGATGGAAGAGAGTAAGCATTTAGGTATAATTTCATCAGTATGTTGATAAATATTTTCAAATATTTTTTTTTTATCCATGTCTAAAACTCTTTTTATTAATACAAAATTCGATTTTTTTATTTTTTATTCAAATATGTATCATTACTTTTTTAACTGTTTTTAAGAAATCTATTTGATCTTATAGTTTATTTCAGTTTATTTTGCTTTTCTACTATTTTTTTATAAAATTACTAAAAATTTCCTAATATTATAAATATTTAAATATATGAAAGAACTAAAATTTCATTATAATTAATTTTTGAATAAATTATGTAGGAGAATAAAAATGTTTAAACGTGAAATAGAACTTTCAGGTCATATAATTGATTCAAATATTTTACCTAAAACATTTGATATAATTATGGACCGTGGTGGAGATTTTGATACTGTAGATATTCAGGTTGGTAAAAATAAAACCGATATATCCAGGGCTAAACTAATTGTATATGCAGAATCAATTGAAAAATTGAATCAAATTCTAGATGAACTTTCAGCTATTGGTGTATCAATTGCAGGAATAGAAGAAGTTAATTTAGAAGAGTCACCAGCTGATCATGTTCTTCCGGAAGGATTTTATTCTACTACTCACCACACAACTCACGTCTTATATAAAGGTAACTGGTTAGTTGTAAAGGATATTGAGATGGATTGTGCAATTGTAATCGATGAAGAAAAAGAAGAGGCATACTGCAGACCATTAGGTGCAATTAAAAAGGGAGATAAAATTGTTGTTGGAATTGAAGGTGTTAAAGTTTCTACACCTGAAAAACCAAGAGGAAAAACCAACAACTTTGAATTTATGAACAGTGAAGTTTCATCTGAGAAACCTTTAATGAGTATTGTTGAGGATATTGCAGATGAGGTTAAGAAGGTTAAAGCTCGCGGGGGGAAGATTGCATTTGTAGGTGGACCTGCTATTGACCATACAGGTGCTAATAAGGTTGTTGCAAAATTGATTAAAGAAGGTTATATTGATGTATTATTTGCGGGAAATGCACTTGCAACACATGATATTGAAATAGCATTGTATGGTACCTCATTAGGAATTGATGTTGAAACAGGTGAAATTGTTACAAATGGTCATTCTCATCATATGAGGGCTATTAACACAATCAATCGTTCAGGTTCTATTAAAGAAGCTGTAGAAGATGGAACCCTAAAAAGCGGTATAATGTATGAGCTTGTTAAAAATGATGTACCTTATGTACTTGCAGGTTCTATACGTGATGATGGACCTCTTCCAGATGTTATAACCGATAGCCAAGAAGCACAAAATGAGATGCGTAAATATGTACAAAAAATAGATATGGTATTTATGGTTGCAACCATGTTACATTCTATTGCTGTAGGTAATATGTTACCTTCCAGAGTAAGTAGTGTATGTGTTGATGTCAATCCATCCACTGTAACTAAACTTGCAGATAGAGGTAGTGCTCAAGTTCTTGGTGTTGTAACTGATGTAGGTGCTTTCCTACCAGTTTTATATGATGAACTTCACAAGGACGATGAGGATTAAATCTTAATTTAGTTAAAAATATATCAATTTTTGACTACTACTTTTTTTCATTTTAATTTTTTTTTGCATGTAATTTTTCTTATATTCTTAAATGTCTATAATAGATTTGAGTTTTATTTTTTTTTAGATTTAACATATAACTTTTCTTATATTCTCAAAATATTACAAAAAATTTAAGTTTTTAGTTATTTAAAGAAATTTTCTAATTAAAAGCTATTTTTCAATTGAAACAATTTATTAAAAACTTTAATTCAAATCTTGTTAATTTTATAGTTCTAATTTCTAAACAGGTCCTTTCATACTAATTTTAATATAAGGTAATAAACTTTTTTTAATATAAAAATATAATTATAATTAACTTTAGATTATTCAAATTAAATGTTTTATTTTTAAACTAGATTTTTAGATTATAACGATTTAATGAATTTTAAATATAAATTATTTTAATTTAAGATGTGTTTACTCTCAAGTTTTTAAGTGATTTTTATGGAAAAGGTTATAGTTGCAAATATGGTTGATGTTGAATTTAATGATATGTATCCTGCCGAGATATATATTGAAGATGGATATATTAAAGATGTAATTCCGATTGTTACAAGTGATCCTACAGATGTGGATTTGGATTTTGAGGGTATCTTACTTCCGGGATTTATTGACAGTCATATCCACATTGAAAGTTCAATGCTTACACCTGCAAATTTTGCAAAGGCTTGTATACGTCATGGTACTACCTCAGTTATAGCTGACGATCATGAAATTGCTAATGTTCTAGGTGTTAAAGGAATCAATTTCATGATTGAAAATGGATACACGGTCCCTTTTGACTTTTTCTATGCTGCACCAAGCTGTGTGCCGGCAACCAACTTTGAAACCTCCGGTGCGGTTCTTGATAGTGAAATAGTTAAAATGGTTTTAAGATTTGATGATGTGGTATCACTCGGGGAGATGATGAACTTTCCAGGTGTACTTGCAGGTGATGAAGAGGTATTTAAGAAGATTGAATATGCCAAGAAACTAAATAAACCAGTGGATGGTCATGCTCCACTTCTTTCAGGTGAAGATTTAAAAACTTATATTGGTGCAGGTATATCTACTGACCATGAATCTTCAAGTTTTGATGAGGCTATTGAAAAAAAGAAATTAGGCATGAAGGTAATGGTCCGTGAGGGATCATCTGCTAAAAATTTTGACGATATCTTAAATCTAAACGATAGAAAAATCTTCTGGGCCAATACCGAAGAGGGTTCTAACCTATCCCATTCTGACTTCAATATCCTTATTAAAAATCCGATATTCGATTTCCTTGTATCTGATGATAAAAATCCCGTTGATTTGGAGAAGGGTCACTTAAACTTACTTGTAAAAAGACTTATTGATTTGGATGTCTTCCCAATTGAGGCTATTAAGATGGTTACAATAAATCCTGCAAAACATTATAATCTGGATGTGGGATCAATTTCAATTGGAAAAAGAGCAAACTTTGTTTTGATTGATAATTTTAAGAATTTCAATGTTTTAAAAACATTTGTTGGCGGTGAATGTGTATATGATAATGGGCATGTTTTATTTAATGCACCTCCAGCTCAACTTGAAAACACCTTTAGATTATCAGAAAAATCACCAGAGGATTTTGATGTAAAAGTTGAACTTAAGGAAGGTACTGTCAAAGCACGTGTAATTAAGGTTTTAGACGGTTCTTTAATTACAGATCAAACAATTAAAGAATTGGATGTAATGGATCATATTGTTCAGGAAAATGTAGATAGGGATATTTTAAAGATAGCTGTTGTAAATAGATATGGACAGGATACTGTTGCAAATGGATTTGTTAAGGGATTCAATATTAAGGATGGTGCATTTGCCTCTTCCGTAGCTCATGATTCTCATAATATAGTTGTGGTTGGAACCAATACTAGAGACATGGCTAAGGCAGTTAATATTATTAGAGAAAACCAGGGAGGACTTGCTGTAGTCGCTCAGAAAAAAGATATTAAAGAAATCTTGGAATTACCTTTAGCAGGTTTAATGTGTAATGATAATGTTGAAACTGTATCATTAAAGTTGCAGAATCTTCAAAATATATTAAAGGTTCTTGGTTGTGAACTTAAAGCGCCATTTATGACGATGTCCTTTTTAGCACTTCTAGTACTTCCTTCACTTAAATTATCAGACAAAGGTTTATTTGATTCTAATAATTTTGAATTTGTAGATTTGATAGTTGATGAGGATAATTAATCTTTAATTATTACTCTTTACTTTTTTTTATCTTTTATCTATTAAAATTTTATTTGTATTGAAATAATCTCTTTTCTAAATTTATAATTTGATAGTTTAAAACTTATTTTTATAGACTAATGATTAACTAATTGGATTAAAAACAGTTTTTATTAAGCAAATTTATAGATTTTTTTTAATTAGTTTTATATGATTGGTGGTAGAATTAGTTATTTATTTATTAATTTTTGTTTTTTTTAATTAGTTTTATATGATTTGAGGTAGAATTAGTTTTTACTAATTAAAATCAAAATTTTTGATTCTATTATTTTAAAAAGAGAGGTATAATAGAATTATATATTGTTAATATTATCTAAATATACAATTCTATCTGTAATTCTATTAAGTAAGTTATAATCGTGACTTACCACTAGAACTCCAACCTGTTTTTCTTTTGCTATTTTAAGTAGGCTTTCCCAGATTTGTACTTGTGTTACTGCATCTAACATTGTTGTTATTTCATCTGCAATAACAAATTGTGTTTTTGGATTTAATGCCCTAAGTATGCTAAATCTTTGTTGCTCTCCACCAGATAGTTCTGAAGGATATCTGTCAAACCAATCTTTTTTAATACCAAATTCATCTAAGATGTCATCTGTCGGATTCCAGGATTCCCTAATAATTTTATTCATTTTCCATTTGGGATTCATAACCTTCTCGGGATGTTGGAAAATAAGTTGAACTGGATTAAATCCACTTTCAATTTCATTATTATTAATTGTAATCTTGCCGGAATAATCCTGAATGAATCTTGTTAAAATCTTGCAGAATGTTGATTTTCCAGAACCACTATCACCAAATAATCCTACTACCTCACTATTATTCATTTCAAAATCAAGGCCTTTTAAAATTGGTTTTTTTTCAATATATCCGAATGAGATATTTTCGGCTTTAAGGATATTCATTTTATTCCTCTCCTGTTAGTGGATGATTACATCTTATCATATTACCATTAAGTTCCCTTAATTTTGGAACTTCATTTACACATTCCTCAGTTTTCAAACTGCAATTTTCCTGATATGGGCATCCTTTCGGAATATGCATATATGATGGCTGATGTCCTTTGGTTAGTTTGAAATTGGTTTCAGGTAAAGCGTCAAATAATGCTTTGGTATAGGGATGCATAAGGTTTTCACCATTGTTTTTGAAGTTCTCTGTTCTGGTTATCTCAATTACATATCCGAGATAAATGATAGCTATTCTATCACTAGTTTTTATTGCAGTATTAATGTCATGTGTAATTAGTAGAATACCTGTTCCCTTGTCCTTTAAGTCAATCAAGTTATTAATGGTTTCATTGACAGATTTTTCATCAAGACCTGGTGTTGGTTCATCTGCAATTATGGTGTCTGGATTGTTAAGTAATGCAGTGGATATGAGAACTTTTCTTGCCATTCCTCCTGAAAGTTGGAATGGATACATCTCGTCTACTTCTGGTTTTAAGCCATAATTTTCAAAGATTTTTCTCTGTTTTTCATAAATGGCCTTTTTCTTACTTTCATCTTCAATATTTCCAACTGCTTGGTCTTTAACTCTCATCAAAGGATTTAGATAGTTAACTGATTGTGGAATTAGACATAGGCTCTTTCCTCTAACTGTCTCCTGTAATTGGGGCGTTAAGCTTTCACCTTTATATTTCATCTCTCCTTTAACATTGGCATTAGGAGGCAATATTCCAAGGATTGCATGTGCAAGTAAACTTTTTCCAGAACCGCTGGCTCCAAGAACAGCTAAAATCTCATTTTCATAAATATCTAAACTTAAGTCAGATAAAACCTTTAGTTTTCTCTGTTCTAAACCTTTAAAATATTGGTTAAATGATATTGAAAGATGTCTTACTTCTAATAATTTTTCCATATTCAATCTCCTTATGTCTGTGCACTTTGGGGATTTAATAATTTGTTCACATTCTCACCAATAAGATCAAATAATAATACTAATATTAATAATGATAATCCTGGATAGAATGCTAACCACCAAGCTCCTGTACTTAAATAGTTCATTGATTCTGCAAGGATAATACCAATTGCAGGTTGGTGTGGTGGTAGTCCAAATCCTAAAAATGAAATACTTGCCTCATGCATAATAGCATGTGGGAACATCAATATTACTCCAACAATAATCTGGGATATTATTAGAGGGAAAATATGTTCTTTAGCAATCCATAATTTGGATTTTCCAAATTCCTCAGACAATTTAATATAATCCATTGTTTTTATCTGTTTAATTTCTGCCCTTAATACTCTTGCAAGTGGGGTCCAATGAGTTAGACCTACACCCATGATTACACCGTAGTAACCTCCTCCACAACTAATTGAAATTAGTATGATTAGTAAAATATGTGGAATTGAACCGAATAAATCAATTACTGCAGCTACAAACTCATCTGCAACTTTATTGACACTGGATAAAATGCCTAATATAATTGCTACAACAGTACTTATTAATGCAGCAAAAGCTCCTACTCCAATACTTAGACCTAATCCAAGTAATGTACGTGTAAACATATCTCTGCCCATCCAATCTGTTCCGAATATATGTTCGAAAGATGGTGCTTGGTTAATATTTGCAAAATCTGTTGTTAAACTATTGGGGTCAATTAGGAAATTGCTTAAAAATACACTAATTAGAATTAATGAAGCAATGATTATTATTACAAGGGTTTTAGTTCTGAGGTTTGCATGATAAAGTACCCATGGTCCATTTTGATTTTTATTCCTTCTCAATGTAATCATTCTCCTTAATTCTTGGATCAACAAAGTAATATAATATGTCTGCAATTAAGTTACCTACAAATACAAATATTGCACTAATTAAAACTATACCTAATAGTAATGGTACATCACTTTGAAGTCCTGCCGCTACTGCAGTCTGTCCGATTCCAGGATAGGAAAATACTTGCTCTACAAGAACTGCTCCACCAAACAGTTCACTAAATGATAAGAATTGTAATGTTAATGCAGGAAGTAAGATATTTCTTAATGCCTGTCTTTCAATAAGTTTCCATCCGGATTCTCCTCTTGCTTTTGCAAAAAGAATATAGTCTGATGAAAGAACATTCACCAATTCATTTCTTGTGTATAGTGCTATGGATGCAACTCCAACAAGACTTAATGTTAATGTTGGTAATATTAAACTTGATATCCAATCCCAAATACTCACATCATTACTTAAGGTTCCTATTGGTGTTCCAAGTCCAATTGGGAACCATCCTAATTCTACACCAAATATGATTAAAATCACTAAACCTATCCAAAATGATGGTGCAGACTGTAAAATGTAACAATATACTTTAATGATTTTATCTATCCATGTATCCTTGTTTTTACCTGCAATTACTCCAAGTAGGAATCCGAATATACCGCTAATAAGCCATGATAAAAACATTAATACAATAGATGCCTGGAATTTCTCAAGGATTACATCAATAACAGGTATACGATAAATTAAAGAAGTTCCTAAATTTCCCTGCAATAAGTTTATTAACCAATTCCAAACTTTAACATACATTGGCTGTCCTACGCCCCAATAACTTTCTAATGCGGCTCTTTGAGTGCTACTAACTGGAACATTTTGTAAATATGCATTAACGGGGTCTATAGGAGATAAATCTAATAATATAAAACTAAATATTGCTACTGCAATCATCAATACAATAAAATGGATGGTTTTATTTCGAATAAATTTTATAGTTCGTTTATTCAATATTTATCCTCCTAATTATGAAAAAATTTATAAAATTTTAAAAAAAAGAAGAAATAATTAAATTTTTAATTTAACTATCAATTATTGAAGTTAATTAAATTAATTTAATTATTTACGTTTCCAATCAACAATATTCGCCATATAATCTTGACCCATAGTAGGTGCTGTACCCATATCTACAGTATTTTTAACAAAATAACAATAATCATAGTCTGCTACCCATAACCATGGAGCATCTGCATTTGGAGCAAATCCACTATTATTATTAATGTAGGCAGCTTTTGACCAGTAACTGCTTGCTTGATCAGGGTTTTGACTTAATGCATCCTCTAAGTATTTATCTACCTCTGAATTGTTATAAGCACCAGGGTTCATATAATCATCTTCACTAAAGTTTGTTTTACTATGGAATTGTTGATATTCTGTTTTATATGGGTTGTCGGATGATTGTTGCATTACTGAACCTTGGCTGTACATATTTTTATATATTGTATCCCAATCAGCACCAGTTAATTCAATGTTGATTCCTAAATCTTTTGCCTGTTCTGCAATAACAGTTGCTAAAGCTTGTCTTGATTGATCCTTAGATGAGTAGTAAACTTTGAAACTTGCATTTACTCCGTTTTTCTCTCTAATGCCATCCCCATTACTATCTTTCCATCCAGCATCTTCAAGAATCTTTTTAGCTTCTTCTGGATTATTGTCCTGTATCTTTCCAATAGGGTTTCCATATTTCTGTGAATCTACACCAGTATATTCTACTTTTGCATGACCTTTGTATACTGATTTAACAATTTCTTCACGGTTAATGCCTACATTTAATGCTTTTCTAATTGCAGGATCTCCAGTTACATTATTACCTACCTGATTACCTCCTTCGGTTTTTAAACCAGTGTCATTGAGGTATGGTAATGCAATACCTTGTGCTCTAGGACTGGAATAATCTACAAGATTGTATCCGTCTACACTTTGATTCAAGCTTGAGAATGGTGCCTGTACGACATCAGCTTTTCCAGATTTAACAAGTTCAAATGCCGTATTCTCCTCAGGGAATAGCATGGTCACTTGTGTAAAGTATGGTTTTTTACCATAATAATTGTCGTTTACTACAAATATTGCTTGTTGGCCTTTATCCCATTGTTTTAATTTATATGGTCCTGAACCAATTGGGTTTGAACCATAGGTTTCATTATTATAACCGTCTGCTTTTACAATACCTACATATCTAAGATCATAGATAAAAGAAGATTGTGGTTTTTTCAATTTAAATTCTACACTTGTATCATTTAAAGCGGTTGCATGATCTAAATTGGACATATCTAATTGTGAATTACTAGATCTTGCTTCGTTGAATGTAAATGCCACATCTTTTGCAGTTAGACTAGTATTATCTGAGAATTTCACATTATCTCTAATATTCACTGTCCAAATCAATTCATCAGAACTTATTTTATAATCGGTTGCTAAATCTCCAGTAAAATTACCGTCTGAACCAGTTTTAAATAAAGTACTTTGTATTAGGGGATTGAAATCTAAATGTCCACATCCCCAACCAGTCAATGGGTTGAATCCTGCTTCAGGCTCACCAGCATGTCCAGGTACAGTCACAACAATATGTGTTGAATTATTGTCACTGGAATTACCAAGATAAGAAGAAGCAGCGATTATAGCTATTACAATGATTATAATTGCTATTATGCCTATCTTAATTTTTTTATCCATTTTTTTCCTCCTTTTACGGGATATTAAAAATTTAGTATTACTCTTATCTTTTGATATATTGTAAAAGTATTACTTTATTTATAATTATTAATATCAATCTTATTTTTCTTATTTTTTCTATTTAAACATTTTTGATTTATTTTCTATTGATCTTTAAAATTATTACAAAATCTATGAAATATATTTAAAAAGTATTAATTTTCCTTAAAATTTCTGAAAATTATTACAAAACCAGATTTTTATATTTAAATCAGTATTACTTTTTTTTAAATAATATATTAAAAATTAGAATTTTTTTTTTAAAAATTATTATCTGATGGATTTTTTATTCAAAGTTATTACTTTTCAACTTTTTTTAATTAAAAAAGTAATACTCCTTTTGATTTTAGATATTATTACTAAAAAGCCCCTTATTAAAATAAAAGTAATACAAATGTTAAGTATTTATATTACTTTTTACAGAATAGAAAATAGAAGTTGTAATAACTTTTAATCAATTTGTATTATTAGAGGTTTAAGAATGAATATGGATATTCTTGAATTAAATGATGAATTAATTGAGAAATATAATGTGGAAGATTTTTTATTTAAAATGATAAAAATTTCATATCAAATGAATTATGTACCTGAGTATCATTATGATATAATGGATTTGGATAAATATTATATAAATCCCAAAAAAAGTACATTTTTTATTACAATAGATAGAGATACAAATAGACTAGTTGCAACAGCAGCCATAAGGGGATATGATAAAGATTATCATATAAGAAACAAACATTATACACATGAGAATACCGCCAGTATTTACCGTGTTTTTGTAGATCCCGAGTATCGTCGTTGTAAAATTGCAACTAAAATGATTGAAAAAATAGAAAACTTCTGCCTAGAAGAAGGGTATAAGGAAATATATTTACATACACAAAAAGATAGTTGTGGAGCTTTACCTTTTTGGCTAAAAAATCAGTATGTAATCACACAAAAAGTCCCTAATGAATTAGGAACCGTTCACATGGAAAAAACCCTATGCTCAAAATAGTCCTATAATATATACCTTTGAAATAACATTTTCTCTAAAACCTATACATTTTATGTATTAAATTAAAAAATTTAAAAAAATTGTTACCTAATTGAAGATTAAAGTTCATCATAAAAAATCTTAATATTGTATTTTATAACTTTTATTTAATTGGAATTTTATATTCATTCTTCCCTTTTTTGATTTTCTATAATATAAATAATATTCATTTTCTTACTTCTTTTTTTATTCATTTTTTTTTAGATTTTTAAAGACTTTATTTTTTGTTATAGACTATAAATTCTGTCATTTTTTAATTTTTGAGTTTTTTTATAATATGCTATAAATCATATCCCATATCTTTTAACTGGTTTTTAAGTATCTCTATAGACTTTTTATCTTCAGAAGTACCTACCTTTTTTATAACCCTTTCATCTTCACGGAATCTTTCTAGATAATATTCTTTCATATTGTCATTAACTATGTCGATACGTGTGTAGTTTACAAGGGATTCAATTAACATATAAAATCCGCGATTTGCAATTTTGGGACATTTCTTATTTAGAACAATATCATAAACCTCTGCTTTAATAACTAATGACATGGAATCAGAATTAACAGGATCATTCTTTTTACGTGCTTCCTTTAATGTTTTAACCTTACATTTAAGATATGCATCACAGTCCTTCAATATCGGAACTTGATCATCTGTAAAATACTCCTTTGGAAGATTACCTATGGTGGCTAAAGTGAAAATCACCGGATTGCTTGTAATATTTACAATAAACTCCTTCTGATTTGAAATATTTTGGGCTGTATGGCTTGTTTTGAATATTCTGCACATAACCTCCTTTTCACTATATGCAATTGTACCTATTGGTGCTGCATTCTTCTTGCCATCTGGGGATATGGTTGTTATTATCGTTTCATATTGGCTTCCCTTTTCCATTCCAACTCTTTTAATGTTAACAGTCATATTATTCACAGTATTTTTTTAAATTTATATTAAATATTTAATTCTTAAAAGTTTTAATCTTTTTTATTTAATCCGGAACTTTAACAATTATTATTTATAATTTAAATAATACATTTTAAAAATACTTTGGAAAGTAATTCCCTTTTAAAAAATTTGATATTTAAAGTAATGCTACCTTTAAATTATAGTTTTTATATAGTATAATATTAAGGATATTAACCTTATCTTTCAAATTCTTTTAAGGATTGAAGGTGTTTATTTTTTAATGGAGATTATCATTTATTCTTTATATGTTTATTCAATAAGTATATATGATTATTTTAAAACTTGAATCGTTTTTATTTTTATAATGAGGCTTTTAATGGATATAATTTCAACCTTTTTAACAATTTTTGTAATATTATTAATAGGATTTATAGCTAAGCGCTCTGATTTTATAAGTGAAAGTGAAGGCGTTACCATTAATAAGGTGGTTGTTAATTTAGCAATGCCATGTCTTGTTTTTAATTCATTGTATTCTGAGAATATGTCTCTTTTACCAGTACTGGGTAAATTTCCAATTGTTGGTTTTATCACTGCTTTTATATGTTTTATAATTTCATATTATATCTTAACATTGATGGATTTACCAGACAAGCAGAAATGGGCAATAATATCTGTTGTTATTATGGGAAATACTGGTTTCGTAGGTTTTCCTGTTATTAGTGGTGTTTTTGGTTCAAGCGGTCTATTAAGGGCAATTTTTTTTAATATTACTGATGTTTTAATGATGGTTGTTGTTTATTTAATGTTTGTAATTAAGTTTGGCGGATCATATGGGAAAGCTATTGAAAGGATTATCAGGTTTCCAGTTTTATGGGCTTTAATTATAGGGGTTGTGTTTTCATTTTATAACGTTTCAATAGGCCCTGTCCTATCAAATGTTATTAAGTACTTGGCAGACATGACAATACCATTAATTATTTTGTCATTAGGTTTATCAATGAAATTTGATAATATAAGGGATAAGATAGGTTTAACATTAACAGGTACCGTATTAAAATTGTTTTTATATCCATTTATAGCATTTTTTATCATAAAGCTACTTGGATTAACAGGTTTTAATAGTACAATTGCTCTTGTAGAATCTGCCATGCCTTCTGCAATGTTGGCTATTTCATATGTTATGGAATTTAAATTAGACACTGAGCTAACATCAAGTATCATTGTTTTGGATACTTTAATATCTTTAGTAACTCTTCCTATTTTAATATCCCTTATTTAAATTTCTTTTTTTTACTTGGTTTTTATTTTGAATTGAGGTTTATTTATTTAACTAAATCTTAAAACTTTTTTTATAAAATAAATTCCTATTTAAATATTAGATAAATTAATCTTGTAATTTTTATAAACTATTTATATTATTAAAGACAAATTAAATATAATCTATAAAAATATTTAGTATGTTTATTATTGGTTAGAGATTATTACCTATAATATATTACGAATTATTAAAATTTTTTTCATTTATTATTATTTATAATTAATTTTGGGGATATAATGGCTTACAAAATGTATGATGAAATAATGGAACAACCAGGAGCCTTAAGAAAAACTTTTGACTCAGAGAAAACTTTAATGGATGAAGTTTCATCACTAATTTTAGAGAAGGATAATATATATTTAGTTGGTTGTGGAAGTTCCATCTCAACATGTTATTCTGTTAGAGATGCTTTAGAGATGGTTTCAACATTAAGTGTTCGAGTTTTTACAGGATTTGAATTTTATTATAATAAGAAATTGATTAAAGATGAGAATTCTATAGTTATCTTAACTTCACAATCTGGGGAAACTGGTGATACTCTATCATCACTTAGAAGGGCAAAGGAATATGGTATTGATACTGTAGCTATTTCAAATGAACCTGGAAGTTCAATGATTAAAGAGGCAGATTATTCTATTATTACAAGAGGGAATCGTGAAACAGCTATTCTTGGAACTAAAACATATGTTACCCAATTGGCTGCATTGTATTATATATTGTTTAAAGCTTCAGATTATGAAAATAAAGATGAACTATTATCCCAATTATTAGATATTCCTGATTTGATTGAAAGACTTATTAAAGAAACTGAAGAGGATAATAAAGCTTTGGCCGAGGAATATAAAGATGAGGATTTATTCTATTGTCTAGGAAGCGGTCCAAACTTTGGTCTTTCATATAAACTAGCCATGACAATGTTTATGGAAGGAGCTATTAAACATGCATGTCCTGTTTATGCTGCTGAATTTAGACATGGTCTTATAGAAAGAGCAGAGAAAGATGTTCCAGTTGTATTTTTAGATTCTGATTTTGAATCAGATGTAATTACTAAAAAAGCTATTGGATATTCTAAGAATCTTGAAATGAAAATAATCTTGTATAATCTATCTGACTATGTTGATGATGATTTTGATAAATTGTTATCTCCATTCGCATTTATTGTACCACTTGAATGGTTTATCTATTATTTAGCTCACTTCAATGGTGAAGATCCAGGTAGTACAAGACATATTGGAAAGGTTAGATCTGATTAAATATTTTTATTTTTATTTAACTGTTTCTTCTACTTATTTTAACAATTTTTATTTAATTTTTTGTTTTTCTGATTTTAGGTTTTAGCTATTTTTATTTAATTTTTTATTTTTCTGATTTTAGGTTTTAACTATGATTTATTGCTTTATTAAAAAGATTATAGGGGTCTGAAATTTTTACATTTGGGAAAGTTTTTGTAGGGCTGTTTTTGACATATCGCATTGTTGTATGAGGAGTGTTCCTAACAATACATAAAGAAATAGTGTTTTTTCTACAGATTTCGGTGTGAATTCGTGTATTTTTCTCATTTCTAATGAATTTTTCAATACTTTAAAGTAATCTTCTATTTTTCCACGTATTGGTTTATATTTCTTCCAATTGACAAGTTTATTTAATAATTCTTTTTTTAATCTTTTGAATATAGTTTTAGAGTTTTGTTTCTTCTTATTATTACTAAAAACGTCTAATGGATAGCTTAATTTGTCGTCGAATTTTTGTTTTGTGAAAAATTTTTTTTGAAAAAATGAAAGGAACTATTTTGTATTTGTTAATTCCTATTTGGTAGTTTTTAAAGCTGTAATAGCCTTTATCGAAGATTAACACATCTCTTTTTCTTATTAATCTTCTTCTATGCAATTCTTCTAAAATTTCTTCAAAAAGTTTTGAATCATTCGGGGCACAAGAATGTAATAAAATTGCAACAGGAGTTAATGAATCGTAATCAAGTACAAATATAGCTTTAAATCCAATATAATGGCCTTTTGAAGAAGAATAACTCCATTTTAAATTCATTTTTGCAAGTTTTTCTTTACTCTGTCTTCTACGATTGAAATTGAAATCTAAGTCCATTGGTGTGGCATCTACAATAAAAGTCTTTTTTCCCCTTCTTTTGTAGTTTCCAAAGTGTTTTAAAATGCTATTTACTGAATTGGCGTATTCCTTGATGGAAATTTTTTGCAAGTAATCATAGATTTCCTGAGCTTCTAAAACTTGATCCATTTTGAAAAATTTTCTGAGTTTATTTCTGCTTTTAAGATTTTTCACAACAAATTCCGTCGGTAAATCAAAAAACATACATATAAATTATGTTTTAATGACTGTTCTTAGTTTTTTAATATTTTTAAATCCATTTGAGATGAATATTTGCTGTGATCTTCTAGAATCGAAAATTTTAAACATTTTGTTTAACATAACATAATTCGGGTCGTTTTTATCTAAATTTAAATTGTGCATCATACATATCGTCAAATATATATTTATTGCACCTATTATTTAAATTTATTGATTTAAACGGCATTTTTTTATTTAAAACTAATTTTAAAAATGTATTATTAAAAATAAAAAATAAATCACACTTAAAAT
Source organism: Methanobrevibacter sp. AbM4 (assembly GCF_000404165.1). Taxonomy (NCBI): domain Archaea; kingdom Methanobacteriati; phylum Methanobacteriota; class Methanobacteria; order Methanobacteriales; family Methanobacteriaceae; genus Methanobrevibacter; species Methanobrevibacter sp. AbM4. The sequence continues at coordinate 583,857 of NC_021355.1, forward strand.
ATAAAAAACAAGCAAAAATAAACCATAAAAAAAATAAAAAAAAAATTCAGGCCCCTAAAAGATTATTCTATTTATTGATTTTTAAAATAAGATTAATCGATATTACTTTATTATAAAAGATTATTTTTATTTATCGGGTTTTTAAAATAGGCTTAGTAAATTAATGATAATTAAAATTAAAAAATTATTTAATTATTAATTTTATAAAAATACGCTAATTGGTTAAGATGATATAAAAATTATAAAAATCATTTAATTTTTAAAATGGTTGAAAATAGTAATGTAGGTTTAAAAATCAATTGAATACTATTGAAATATTTAATGTGTTTATAAAAAAGTAAAAAAAGATTTGAATAATTAATTTAATTATTCAACAGTTACATTGTAAGTTTTTGGTTTACGTTTAGGAATAGTTACAGTTACAGTACCATTATCATATTCAGCGGTAGATTTTTTAGATGCTACCCTTTCAGGTAATTTGACTATTCTTTTTGCAAAACCAGCAGTTCTGCCTTTAACTAAAAATTTAAGTTCTTTTTCTGGCTTTACATTTTCATCTTTTTCGGAATCTGATTCTTCAGTTTCCTCTACTTGCGGATTAATAATGCTATTTATCTCATCCTTAAATGATTCAAATTCACAAGTGATTATGACACTTTGATCTTCAATTTCAATATTGACTGTGTCTTTAGGAGCTCCAGGAATGTCTGCTCTTAGGTAATAATTCTCATCATCTTCAAGTAAATCTACACTAATTTTGGTTGGTAATGTATCCCTATAATCATTAATCATATCTTCTAAACTTTTACTTGCAGATTTAATACTAATTACAAAGTCGTCTGCAGCTTTTTGAGCTTTTTCTTTACCGTCGGAAAAATCACTTCTGTCCATAGTTTTGTCTCCTATATTTTTTAAAGGGAAATTTATATAACATTTATAGATATATTTATCTTGTTTATAAATTTTTTCGAAAACTTATACTTTTTTTAGATTTTGATTAATCTATTCTATTTTTATAAATAGGATATTTTTTTTTAAATTGTTTTTAGATTGTTTATTCAATCAATTAATGATTATTATATTAAAAAGAGTTAATATTAAAAGATTTTTTTAAAAAATTAAGAAATATTTTTCAATTAATCATCATTTAATAAAGTATTTCAAAACTTAAAATAGATATTCTAAGGAGAATTATGAAATAATATGGATATTAATGTATCTAAGTAAGATGCTGAAAAGTTAAAAAAAGTCGTTTTTAAAAGTTAAAAGATAGTATTAGTAGTAATCATCATCATCTGGATATTTACTACGTGGAATTTTTTCAATACTATCAAATTTTGTAAGTATTTCATCTATACCATTACCTTCATATGCAGATATGATTAAAGGGTTTTCTGTTTTTTCAATGAATTGATTAATATATTCGTAGTTTTCACCTTTCTTATCATATTCTGTAAGGTCTATTTTATTAAACAGTGGTATGAATGGTATATCAAAAATATTCTGGATTTCACAGAATAGATTATATTGATTTTCAAGATAATAACCACAGGTTTCAGATGCATCGAAAATAAATAAAATGGTATCTGCCAAATCCTCGAGTGCTACAATTGCATTTAATTCAATGTCATTCATATCTCCAATAGGTCTGTCAAGTAAACCTGGAGTATCAATAATCTGAATATCCTGCCAATGTCTTTCAATATGACCAATCTGAATACCTTTGGTTGTAAATGGATAGTTTGCAACTTCAGGTTCTGCATCTGTTAACTGTCTAAGTAATGTTGATTTACCTACATTTGGAAAACCTGCAATTACAACTGTTGTAGCCTCAAAGTTAACTGTAGGCATATTTCTAAGTCTATTTTTAGCAAAGTCTAGAAAATCAAGATCTTTTGAAATCTTTTTTACAACAGATGATATTCTTCCATAAGCTTGTTTACGTAAAGTATTTGCTCTTTCAGGAGCTGATTTTCTAATCCTGTTTCTATATTCATCTTCTAATTGGGATATAATACCATATGCCCAATTTATACCTCCAAGTGCTTGTTTTAAATCATCCACACCTACGGTAATATCTATATAGTCCTGATAGAACTCAGGTAACTCTTCAATTTCAGGAGTTCTGTCTATTATCATTTTAAGTTTAGCTTCAATTACTTGACATGCAGTGGTTACTCTTACTTCCTCAATTCTTTTCCCTTTGATACGTTTAGGTATTTTTTCAGACCTTTTCATATCAGCTGCCTTTTTTCCTCTGCTAAAACCTTTGTCTAACAGTTCCTCAACTGTTGGTATTGTTGGTATCATCATATTATCACATAAAAATAATTAAAATAAATTAAAATGGTAGAATCTAAAATAAGCATGTGAATTCTATTCCTCATCAAATATTTGACCCTGGAATTTATATAGTTTTATCTCATCACTTCTCCAAGCATTAGGTGAAAGTCCTGCCTTAAGACAGGTATGTGATAGAAATTCATCCTCATCCATATTATTTTCTGTAGCTACTTGTGGAAGTAATAAACCTCTGTTAAACCCTTGTTCAACAATTAAACCATCTTCACCAATATTAATATTATCTAAATATTTTTCTTTTGGTACATCAATAAGTTGTGGCTTTGTTAAAACTGTTAATTCTATTTTAATACTTTCAAGTTCATCTTCAGTTACAATAGGGAATCTGTAATCAGAAACGGCAGCAGATATTGCAGAATTAATGGTAGCTTCAATAAGTGGTAAAACTGGTTCAGGATAACCAATACATCCTCTGAGTTTGCTGTTTTTATTTAAAGTTACAAATACTCCTAAATTTTCATATAAATTTTCTGGACAGGTTTCTGGAACTTTAATTTTTATCCTATTATTTAAGTATATCTCAATTGCCTCTCTTGCAACATCAATAAGATATTGACCATCTTCTTCAGTTAATACCATTTTATCACCTAAATTTTATTTTAAGTATTTAATGAACTTTAATGTATTAAGAATTTAATAATCATTACTTATATTTTTCTTAAATAATTTTAAAATAATTAATTAAAAATCAGTTTATAAAATTATTATAATAAATTATGTTTTCATTATTAAAAAATTTTTACTTAATTATTATTTAATTATAATATTATAACATATAAAAAAGTATTATTCTTTTAATAGAATCTTAAAAAAATTATTCTCTTTTAAAAAATAGTATAATAATTATATTAAAAGTTAATATAATTATTTTTCTTTATTTATAAAAATGGATATCTGATTTAATCGTTTGAATTTAAATTATGATGTTTTTCACATAAAACAGATATTTAATCTGGTCTTAGATTTTAAATTCAAACTATAATATTTTTCACATAAAACAGATATTTGATCTAGTTGCTTCCACCTACGATGGCATTTTGAATTCTTGTATGTGGTCCTCCATCACCTACAGGAGCTATTTGTCCATCTTTACCACAGAATCCCACACTGGTTTTAAAGTCAGAACCTAATCCGTCAATATGTTTAAGGGTTTCAAGTATGTTACCACTTAATGAAACATCACGTAATGGTGTGGTTAGCTCACCATTTTCAATTTTGAATGCCTCACTTGCATTGAATTGGAATATTCCCTTACCGGTGTCTACTTGTCCTCCTCTTGAACCTTTAAGATAGATTCCATCTTTAATGTCCTCTATAAGTTCTTCGAAACTCATATCTCCAGGTTCAAGATAAGTATTACTCATTCTTACAATAGGTTGGTCTGATATAGCGGATCTTGCATTTCCTGATGATTTCATACCTAATTTTCCTGCAGATTCCCTTGATGATAGAAGGGAAACCAATCTACCATTTTCGACTACATGGTTTTTAAAGGTTTTAACTCCCTCTGTGTCATATTCATAATGACCAAAGGCATCCATTGTAGGGTCATCATAAATATTTACAATATCTGATCCTATTTGTTGGTTCATCTTATCTTTTAAGATTGAATCGTCCTGGAGTATTAAATCGGATTCGATTGCATGACCTAATGCTTCATGAATCATAACCCCGGTTAGTGTGTTATCCGTAACAATTGGAAATTGTCCTGATGGAGCAGCTTCTGCTTTTAACAATCTTTTTGCAGTTTCAGCAACATTTCTTCCAAAGGATTCAATATCGGTGTCTTTTATAACCTCATATCCTTTAGCGCCACCAACACTGTCATGTCCTATTTGGATGAGTTCCCCATTACTTGCAATAACGTTTAACCACATGCCTACTCTTGTCTGATCTGTTATAATATTGGTTCCTTCACTGTTTAGAAAGACATTCTGGCTTTCACTGTCTGAATAGTTAACTCCGATACTTATAACATCATCGAGGCTTGCTGCTTTATTTGCATCCTTAATTGTTTCAATCTTTTCATCAATGCTTACTGATGATACCGGTATTTTCCTTGGAGTTTTGATTTTATCATTAATTACATCTGCATCGGCAAGTTCCACATCACTCTTTAAACTGTTTGATATCTTAATTGCAGTTTTGGATACCTCTTCAATTTTTGATAAATCATTGGTAAATGCAAATCCCCATGCACCATTTTTTAGAACCCTGACTCTAGCTCCATTTGTTATTCCAGTATTAATTTCCTGAATTTTATTATCTTTCATAACGATATTAGTACCATTTCCACTACCTGCTCTAATATCTACATAATCTACTTCTTTTTCGATTTTTGTTATGAGTTGTTCTAATTGATCTAAATCATATTCCATAATAAAACCTGAATATTTTTTTTTAAAATAAATTATAATAATATAATATATTATATATGATTATTTATATTAAGTATTTCAAATTTAGTAAACTTTCTTATAAAGTTCGATTTTAATAATTTTATATTTTATAAATTTAAAATTTAGTAATTTTTTTAAAGTTTAGTTTTAATAATTTTATATTTTATTGATCTAGGATTCGGTAAATTTTATTTTTAACTTCAATTTTAGTATACTTGATCCTTGGCTTAAACTTTATAAATTCCATAATTATAATTTCAATTTTTATAGATTTTCTTTTGACCTTTTTTTTAGTAAAATTTATATTATAAAAATTACTTAAATTTACACTCGAAGTAATAAATTTTTTACAGTTTTTTTTGAGAATATCATTATTTTTATTGTTATAAGTTATAATTATTTTCAATTTTTCAAAAAGGATTTAAATTTGTTTATTTTTGGATAATAAGCCTGATTTGTCTTAAATTGATTTTAGTTTATATTAAAACTAATCTTTTTAAATTTAAAACTAATCTTTTTAATGAGATTTAATTTATAAAACTAATTATTATTAAGACTCTTTATTAATACTTGATAAATTATTATTTTTAAAATAATTCAGATATTTTTATTCAATTTTGATGGAATTAGGTTAAATTTATTTAAAATTGATTTTAACTTTTATAAAATGGTCTTTCTTTTTTAAATATCAATTGATTTATTCTTTTTTAGATTAAATAATTAATATATAATTATTCTTTCTTTATTAACCTATAATTTACTTAGTATAGATTAAACTATCTATTTTTCATTGATTTTGATTTTTATTTTATATTTTTTTCTAAATTTTATTTTAATTAGTGCTTAAATAATCTTTTTTTTATTAATAGATTAAAAACTAATTTTATCTAAAATAATACCATGTTATTTATTGTTATTTGATATAAAAGTCCCTTAAACCTTTCTTTATTTTTTATTTTAAACTCATTTTAACCGTATTTTTACCTCATTTTTCAAAACTTTTAAATATAATAATTGATAATTTTATTTTTAATGAAATGATATTTAATAGAAATTTTAAGAACTTATAACTTATAACTATAAATTCTAATAATGAATTATGGCTAGTTTTATTAAAAAACTTTAAAAAATAATTTTATAATTAAGGGGAAATTTTGACGGAAAATATTATTAAAAAATCATCTTAAGCTTTAATAGAAAATGTGTAAAAAAATATTTCATGATGATTAATAGGGATTTTAAGCCAATTCATTTTTAGGATTTGATTATTTAATTTTCTTATGGGGTAAGATATTATGGAAAATGATAAATTTATGTTAATCACAATCTTTTTAATTGTTTTATCAGGAGTTGTATGTACCGCAGCTGTTTATGCTACTGTAAATGATTCCAGTTCAGAGATTAATGGATCTGATAATTCATCGTCGGTTCTTGAAAATCAAACTGATAATTTAACTATTAATAACACTACTGTGGAAAACAACATTAACATTTCAGAAAATGGTTCTGCTACTAATGTTACCACTATAACTGTAACAATGAAACCTAGTGTTGATACCGGTTTAGATTATAAAAGTTATACAAGAACCTGGGTAAATTATTGTCCATTCTGTCATAAATTTGGTACATTATCAGATACCCCAAAAGATACTTCAAGATCCAACACTGTTCCTGAAGGTGAAATCACCTGTGATATGGCGAAAGGTGGTTGTGATGCAGATTTTGATGGAGTAAGTGGAAAGGATAAATTATGGAGAGATGTATATCTAACTCCTGCTGATGGTTTCCAAATTGTTACCTTTGACAATGGTTCAACTGCTTTAGTTAATAATGGTTCAACCCAAAAACAAAATATTAGAAATGCTCAAATCTCTATATTAAATCAATTAAATGCAGAATAATTTAATTATTTAATATTTCTCAAATCTTCATTTCTAAAATTTTCATTGTAATTATTTTTTTAACTTTTTTATCTAATTAAATAGATTTATATATCTAAAGATTTATAACAATAGTTATATATTTAAGTAATATATACCTTAAAACTTAAATGTATAATAGATAATAAAATAATCAATCTCATATGGAGTGATAATATGGTAATAGTTGTTGGTTCAGGTGCTGGAGGAGGACTTTTATCAGCTGAACTTGCAAAAGCAAATATACCTGTAACAATAGTGGAGAAAGGTCCATTAGTTGATAGTAAGGATGCATTTAATTACTATAATAAAGCTATTGACGGTGTTGACCTACTTCAGACTACTTGTGTTGGAGGAAATACGATTGTCTCCGCAGGTAATGGGGTGAAATCCTCAGAGGATATATTTAAAGAATATGGTATAGATATATCTAAGGAATTGGATGAGGTTGTGGAAAAACTTAACATTCATGAATTGGATGATTCCCACATGGGTCGTGGAACTAAACTGTTTATGGATTCTGCAGAGGAATTAGGATTGAATCCAGTTAAAATGCCTAAATTTATTGATGAAAAGAAATGTATACAATGTGGTAGATGTGCATATGGATGTCCTAATAATGCTAAATGGACTGCTGTAGATTTTGTTAAGGAAGCAGTCGATAATGGTGCAAAACTATTAACCAATTCACCTGTAACCGATATTGTCGTTGAAGGCGGAAAGGTTAAATCCATTGTAATTACTAAGGATGACGGTTCTAAAGAGACTTTGGAGGATGATTTAATTATACTATGTGCAGGTGCTGTAACCGATGCACGTTTACTTTTAAAATTAGGCATTCCTGCAGGTAAACATTTTATAACTGATCCATTTGTAACCGTTGGAGCTGTTGTTCGTGATATTGGATTCAATACTGAGGTTTCCATGAATGCACTTGTTGAAGGTGAACACTTTATTTTAGCTCCACATTACTCATCTAAGTATCTTGATTCAAGAGTAAATGATAAGGATTTAAAACCTGAGGATATTTTAAGTATTATGGTTAAAATTGGTGATGAAGGTCTTGGATATGTTAGTGAGGACGAAGTTGTAAAATATAACTCTATTCGTGATGTCCAATATCTTGCAGAAGGTGCTGCAACTGCTGGTGCTATTTTACAAAATGCAGGTGCAGAATCTGTTTTTGTATCTACTGTATTTAGAAGTGCCCATCCAGGAGGTACAACTCCAGTAGGTGAAATTGTTGATTCAAATCTTGAAACTGATGTTGATGGTCTTTATGTTTGTGATGGATCCGTATTTCCTAAAGCTCCAGGTTGTCCACCGATTGTGGCTATCTTAGCTTTATCATTAAGACTCTCAAAATATTTAATTGAAAATTTAAATTAATTCTTTCATTTATTTTTTCAATTCTTTTTATCATTTTAATGATTAGATTCTAATTTTGGATAAATTTTCATTGTCTTTATATTGAATTCATCTTCTTTTATCTTAATGTTCTATGGATAAATTATAATTTAATGATGGACATTTTTTAATATTTTAACATGATGTAACTATATTATTTTAAACTTTTAGTGCATCTATATCTCATAATCATTTTATACAAGTTCTGTTTTTAAAATTGTAATTTGGGATTATTCTATAATTTTCTATAATTATATTTCTTGAATCTGGAATCCCTTTTTTTATTTATTTTATCTATTTTACTTTATTTTTTATTTTAGATATCAAGTTATAATTCTATTTATTAGATTCAATAATCTATTTTTTTATTTATCTAATTTATTTATTTTATTCGTTTTCATTTGTTTTTTATTTCAATTATTAAATTATGGTTATAGATTTAATATTCATCTATAAATTATTGTTTTAATGAAATATATTATATTTTTTATCTTTTTATTAAATTAACAATTTAAATACTATATGTATTCACAATATTCAATATATTCATTATATAAGATTTATATATTTTATAATATAAAATATATTTTAATTATTATGGTGAAGGTGGGTATATGGAAAGAACTACAATTTCATTACCAGTTGAGGTTAAAAAAAGATTATTAAACTACGGGAATATGAACGATTCTTATAGTGATGTCATTGTCAAATTAATGGATAGCTATGATGAGAGTCATAAAGATCAAAGCATTGTAGAAAATAATACATTAGAGAATAATCCTCTTGTAAATGATGAACTTATAAATGCACTTAAGCAGGAGATAAAAAGTGAGATAATTCAAGAAAACAGTATGGAAAATCCAAAAACGAATAGGGGAAAAAAATCCACTAGGAAAAATAAATCAAAGAAGGCTAAAGATAAAGGTGAAAATAAATCTAAAGAGAATATAAAATCAAAAGGTAATAAGTCTAGTAATGTGGATGATAATAAAGACAGTATTGATGGGGAAAACACTAAAAATAAAAATTCAGACAATACAAAAGAGGATGGAAACAGTAATAGGAATTATAAAAGCAGTAAAAACTCAAACAGTAAAGTAAATAATAAAGATAAGAACAGAAAAGGTAAAGATTCAAACAATACAAAAGAGAATAATAAAAACAATAAAAACAGTGATAATGATAAGGAAGATGGGGATAAAAATAATTCAAGGCCACGTTCTGCAATAGAAACGGAAATTGAGGAATTAGAAAAGTTATATCATATTAAGATTTAATTTTTATTATTCAATTTCTTTTTAAGCTCTTTCCAATTGGGACAGAATATATCCATATACTCCTTAAATTCCTTTCCATGGTTTGGTACGTATAAATGTGTTAATTCATGGATAGTGACATATTCCAAACAGTCCATAGGTTTTTTAGCAAGTTGGAGATTTAACCAGATACGTTTGTCCCGTGTATTGCATGTTCCCCAGCGGGTCTTCATGTTTTTAACTCTCCACTCGTTAGGTCTTTTACCTACAACATTAACACATTTTTCTAGAACTTCCGGAATTTTATTTTTAATCTCTTTTCTATAGAATTCGTTCATTGCCTTTTCACGTTTTTCAAAACTATTGTTTTCACTATTTATAGGTAAATATATGTTATCATCTTCAATAAAGACCTCTTTATTTTTACTAGTCCTTTTAATTATTTTTAGTGTGTAGGGTTTTCCCCAAAGGTAATGTTTTTCACCATCTATGTATTTTAATTCCTGTTTTTTGGATTTTTCAGAATTAATAATTGTTTGTTTCTGTTTTTCTTTAATCCAATCTATTTTAGATTCGGCAAATTGGATAATTTTCTCACGTGATATGGAGTGAGGGGCAGATATTTTAACTTGTCCTTTCGGTGGAACTACACGTAGATACATATTTTTAATTTTCTTTTTTTCCACAGTAATTATAACGTCATTGACTTTGATTGTATATGTCATTGTATACCCTCAATATTAAATAATTAAAATTAATTTAAAAGGTAATTAGGTATTAATAAAATAGTTTTATCTTATTTTTGAAAAAATTAAAAATATAATAATAAAAAAGTGTTTAAAAAAAAGTTTAGTTTTGGAATTGAAGATCAATATCCTTTGATTTAATTATTCTCTCACAGTATTTACATCTTAATTCTGCAGGGGATTTATTAATTACTGTAAATTTTGATTGAATTGGTTCAAATTGTTCATTGGATATACATTTCGGATTAGTACATTTGATTATACCAGTTAATTCTTTATTTAGTTGAACTTTTTCCTTTTGAACAATTCCATAATCTCTTACAATATTAATTGTTGCATCAGGTGCAATAAGTGCAATTTGATCTACTTCATGAGTATTTAATTCACGATTTTCAATTTTTAAAATGTCTTTTCTTCCCATTTCATGGGATGAAACATTCATTGCAACAGTTAAATCTTTTGCTTCTTCACTTGGAAGACCTAAAATGTTTAATACATATAGTGATTTATTTGCAGTAATATGATCTATTACTGTACCATTTTTAATTGGTTTTATTTTTAAATCAGGTTTTTTCATTTTAAACTCTCAATATTTTTTTTAAATATAAATTGAATATTTGAAAATCAAATAAAATATTCTAAAGTTAATATTTAATTTATTTCTATTAGTTTTTTAATTTTTTCATAACCATTTAATAGTAAATATTTTTCACTTTAAAAAGTTTTTTTAAAAATAGCTTAAATGGTAAATATGAAATTAATATATTTATATTTTTAAAAATAGTGGGAATATTTAATTATTTTTTAAATCTTAATTAATAAAAATAGTTTGATTATAAAAAAGTAAAAAATAGAGATTATTTGTCTATTTGACAAATAATTCTACGAATTTTGCATATGCAGGTCTTGTAATAAATACACCTACAAGAACACCTAAGATTGTGGTAAATGCGAAACCAGATATTGTACCAATACCACTTGCACCTCTTACAAATCCAACATATGTTAATGGTAACATTGCTGCAATTAAAGTACCTGCAGATGCAAAGATAATGAAGAATGCTTTATCTACATTCATTTTAGTTCTAGTTCGTCTTCTACTTTTCTTAGTGTTTTCACCTTGATGAGCCAATACCTCATCGGTAATAATAATTTGATCGTCTACACCAGTACCTACAGATGCCATTAAACCGGCGATAGCTGCAAGATCTATATTCCAATGTATTACAGACGCTATTCCCAGTACAATAAGTACCTCTGACAAGGTTGTTATAAGTATAGGGAATACGAGTATCGGTCTTCTATATCTTATGAAGATAATTACAAAGATAGCAAGAATTGCAAGAATTGCTGCAACCATTGTTCCTTCAATAAATTGTTGACCTAATTCTGCTGAGACAGTATCTGAACCAATTACACTAACCTTTACTGGTAGGGAACCTGTTTTTAAAACAGTGTAAATATCATTTGCTTTTTGTTTAGCGTCTTGCTCGTCGTTACCTCCACCAGTAACTTCAAGTTCAGTTGTAGGTTCTCCATTGGCTAATTCGGCTGATAACTTAGGTGGGTTCTTATCGATTGGTTTTCCATCTAAGTACATAACTACTTCATGACCAGACTTTCCTTTAGCATTCTGGGCAAATTTCTTAGCTCCTTGGGTAGTAAGTTTAAATGGTACTTGCCAGGATTGACCTGTTACTTGGTACATATCAACACTACTAATATCGGAACCAGTAAGAACTGTTTTGTTATCAATTTTTGCCTCAAATACACCAGGATTTCCAATTAGCCGCTCCACCTCTTCAGGTGTGGCTCCTGCCATCTCTACTACAACTTGTTGATTACCACTTTGTCTAACTTTTACATCACTAATACCATACAAGTTTAAACGTTTATCCAATACTGTGGTAACAACATTCATTGTTTCTCTATCAACGGGATGTTCTAATTGGAGCTGTATGACAGATCCTCCTTTTAGATCAAGACCTTCTGAAATTCCAAATGTTGCAATACAAATTATACTTAGAATAATACATACAATTAATAAGATAACATGTTTGTCCTTTAGGAATTCGACAGGATCATTTCGTCTCCTCATGCTCCCACCTTCCTTTTATGGTTATGTTTCCTATTGTTTTTGAAATCGATGTATTTCCTTAAGATTCCAAGGTTCATAAACCATGTGTTAATTATATCTGCAACTAATCCGAGAATTAAAACCATAGAAATTTCACTTAAAGTTTTTGCTTGTGGCATAAATATGTCTGTTACTACATACAATACAACCATTGCAGCAATAGCTGCTATAGACATGGTTAAACCAGTCTTCATAGCTTCAGTTGCTCTTTCAACTACAGTTCCATTTTTACGTTTTAATAGACGGGTTGTTAACATAATATCGGTATCTACACTATAACCTATTAACATTAACAAAGCACCTACAGATGCGATGGATAAAGGAACATTGAGTAAAGCCATTCCTCCAGCAGCATAAATTATATCGAAGAGTGCAGATAAAATAACTGCAAATGCCGGAACGATTTCTCTAAATACGAAAAATACAGTGATTGCCATAAAAATAAATGCAAAGAGTAATGCCCAATAGACTTGGTTCATAGCTTCCTGACTTAATACAGGTCCTACTGTATTATAACTTGTTACAGTTCCCATTCCATTTAGTGCCTGTTTAAATTGTCCTACATCTACTTTATCGGATAATTCAATAGTGGCTTTATTATTTGAATTACTTATAATTTTAACCTCATTAACATGAAGTGCACTTTGTAATTGACTTGTGATTTGATCATTACTCATTTGATGATTTAGAGTAACTTCGGCCATTGTACCTCCTTTAAGATCAACACCTTCATCAATACCAATTGTTGCTAAACAGGTTAAAGATAAAATAGCAATGACTATAGGAACGATTATTAATAATTTATAGTTTTCCATAAATTTTTCTAACATAATCCACCTATTATTCATTTTTAGATTAAAATTTTAAATAAATGTTAAACATTTAAAATTTAATTTTAATTTAAATCATTTGACTAAATTGGAAAAAATACTTGTTAAGTCACAAATATTTTTTAAATAGATTATTAACAATCATAAATCGATTATGATTTAATAATAAAATAATTATTTTATTGTAAAGATTTTGATTTTAGATTTAAAAATATTCGACATTTTTTTTATCTAAAATTTTTCAAATAGAAATATAATTATATTTCTAATTTATTATTATTCATTTCGGTAATATATAATATTTTATAATATATTGTTTAAAATAGAATTTTAGTATTAAAAAATTAAAAAAATCAATCTGTTTTTAATATTTTTATAAAATATATTTATTTTAGTGTAATTTTAAAAAATATTATTCTAATTAAAGCCTTAAAAAATTCTTTCTGGTTTTATTGAATTTGAGTTAATTAACTATTTTTATTGAAGAACTAGTTTCAGCCTGTGAAGTTAGTTAATTATCTACTCATTAAAAAATTAGTTTTTTTTATTTGAAGTTATTAATTGTTATTTTTGTTAAATAGAATTAGTTTTAGTTTATTTATGGAGTTATTAATTGTTGTTATTATTATTAAAGAATTAGCCTTTGTTTGGGAGCTTAGTTATTTATCAAAGAATTAGTTTTTGTTTTATAATGTTAGATATTTATTATTTTTATTGAAGAATTAGTTTTGGTTTAAAATAAGTAAAAAGGTTAATAAAATATTGTTATCTATTGATAAATACTTAAATCTAATAGTTTAGCACAGACTTCACTATCCTTTCTAAGTTTATTATCACTTTTACCTTTAGTTTTAAGAGAAAATCTTTCTATTACTCTACCACCACGGGCTTTAACCTTTTCCTCCATTCTATCTAAACTTGCCTTTGCACCTGATGAGGTCATTGTTGCAAATAATACCACATCTTTACCTCTGAGGTCACATCTATCGATTATTGTAATAATAGCGGGACTAGGTTTACCTGACCATACAGGTGTTCCAAAGTAAATTACATCATAGTCACTAACATCAACACGTTTTGGAGAAATTTCGGTTTTATTTTCTCTTAAAGCATCAATGGAGGATGTTAACCTATTTTTAAAACCTGAACGATTTTTCTTATCTTCTATCTGTATTAAATCTCCATCTAACTTAACAGATAATGTTTCAGCAACAATCTTTGTTTTTTCACTGTCAGAGTAATATATAATTAAGGTTTTCATTTTAATCAATATTTTCTTTTATTCAATATAAAATTCAATATTATGTAAAAGTATATTTTTTCAATTAATATAGTTTGTTATTATTTAATAATATTAATCAATTTATAAAATATCTATTTAAAATTAATAGTTTAAATAAAATTTCTTAAACTTTTCATGTTTTTGTAAAATTAGCGATTTTTCAGATTGAATATTTTTATATTGTATCTTATTTTGAAATAATTTTTATAATAATTAGTTAAAAAGATTATGGGAGGTTTTAATTTTATGGATGTAATCCATAAAGGTTTAAACCTGCCTTTTCATCAAATCCACACATGATATTCATGTTTTGTATTGCTTGACCTGCAGCACCTTTTACAAGGTTATCTATTGCAGAAATGACTACAAGTTGACCAGTTTCATCAACTTCAAAACAGCCAATGTGGATATAGTTGGATCCACGTACTGAGCTTAATCTTGGAATCTCACCATTTTCAAGTATCTTTACAAATGGTTCGTCTTTATATTCTTTTTTATAGATTTCTGTGATTTTTCCTTGAAGATCTTCCCTTTCCTCTTTAGTTTCATATCCCACATCATCAGATAACAGTACATGGTTAGTTGTAAGTATTCCCCTTTCAACAGGTACGAGTATTGGTGTAAATGAAATCTTGACATCTGAGAATCTTTGAAGTTCCTGCTGGATTTCAGGAGTATGTCTGTGGGTAGTTACTTTATATGGATTAACATTATCTGCAATGTTTGGATAATGGGTTGTTTCGGAAGGTGAAATTCCTGCACCACTTACACCAGTTTTAGAGTCAAATATCATTCTATCTGCTAATTGGTGTTTGGATAATGGATAACCTGATAGGATGGCTCCTGTTGTAAAACAACCTGGATTTCCAATAAGTCTTGATTTTTTAATCTCCTCCCTGTGAATTTCTGGAAGACCATAGACACTTGGTATTGGCTCTGTGTGTTTTAAATGATACCATTTTTCATAAACGGAATAATCATCAAACCTATAATCTCCACTTAAATCAATGATTTTTGCATCGGTCTTTTCATATAAATCAGGAATGATTTTCATTGATGCTCCATGAGGTGTTGCTGTAAATATTATATCCTCATCAAATTCCCCAAGTTCTTTGTTTTCAAATACCAATCCAGTATCTTGTAAATGGTGATGGATTGTCTCAATTGGTTTTGATTCATTACTTCTTGATGTCACTGTACTTACTTCAACTTCCGGATGATTTAACAATAATCTTAATAATTCACCACCAGTATAACCACTGGCTCCAATAATAGCTACATTAACCATAATTCAATACCTTCTATTTTTGTTATTTATTTTAAATACTTTAATTTTCAATTAATTAGGATTAATCACAGTTTTCTAATCTTTTGTCTTTAAAATCAGATTCTTTTATTTTTTTAATGATTTTACAACTACTGTCCAAGTCGTCTCTGTGATAATCATTAACCTTCATAACTTTTGAATTAATTCCACGTTTTCTTAAGGATTCTTCCAATCTTTCAATATCAAAATCCTGATCTGGTCCTATGGATATGATGTCCGGTTTTAATTCTTTAACGATTCTGAATTTGTCCCCTTCATATCCAAGATATGCCTCATCTACAGGCTTTAACATCTTGATCATCTCAAGACGTTGGTTTTCATTTATAACGGGAATTCTTTTTCTTGCTTTAACAGTGGAATCACGTGCCACAACAACTACTAACTTAGCATCAGGTCCTCCTAATTCCTTAGATTTTTGAAGATAAATTCCATGTCCAGGATGTAACAAATCGAAAGTTCCTGTTGCCATAACTGTAGTCATATTACTAACCTCTAAATTTTTTTAATATATTTTTAGTTTTTATATAATATTAATATAGTTCTTTTTAGATTTTTAATTTAGTTAATATTATAATAGTTTAGTTTTTTTCTAGAATTCTTAAATAGTTCATATAATTTCATATTTGATTTAGTTTATATGTTATTAAAACATTATTTCAAGATTCCTAATTCAGCTTTTCTGGATTCTTCGATTAATCTATATCCTGATATTTTAAAGCATCTTTTAGATTTAATTTATTCTTATATAATGCAGATCCAATTACTACTCCTTTAACGCCTGTATTTTGAAGTATCTTTAAATCGTCCTCGCTACTTACTCCACCGGAATATACAACTGGTATTAGAGAAGACTTGACAAGGTCTATAATCGGTTCTGTATTTAATCCATTTAAAAGTCCCTCAACATCAACATTTGTATAGAGTATACTTCCTGCACCATTGTCTGCAAATTCCTTTGATAATTCCACAGGGCTTTTATCTATCTTTTCCTGCCATCCTTTAATTACTACCTTTGAATCTTTACTGTCAAGTGAAATCATGATGTGTTCCGGACCATATTCATCAGATAATTCCCTTATTGTCTCGGGATGTATTATGCCCATAGTTCCAATTATTACCCTTTCAACTCCGAGATCTAATAGTTGGCCGGCATATTCTACAGATCTTATTCCTCCCCCTATTTGAACTGGAACATTTACTGTATCAATGATTTTTTTAATTAACTTAACATTGCTTTTACCGTCTATGGTTCCATCAAGGTCTATTACATGGACTACCTCAGCACCTTCATTTTCCCATTTTAAAGCAACCTCTTCAGGATTATCAATAATTACTTGTTCACTTCCAGGTTTTCCCTGAACAAGCTGAACACATTTTCCATTTTTTATATCTACCGCAGGCATAATCTCCATTTTATTGTCTTCAAATACCATTTAAAACACCAAAGATTTATTATAAATAAGTTTTTATTTTATCCTATATAAAAAATTTTAATTTATCAATGTTTCAAATCTTAATTTGAATAGAAATGGCGGAGTATCCGATTTAAAAAAAGTATTTGGGTTTTTATATTTTTAGTTTAAAAAAAGTTGGTAGAATATTAATTTAATATTCTACTTATGTTTATTCTAATTTAAATTATCTGATTTTGATTTAATAGGATTTTTAGTGTTTTACGATTTTTTTAAGAATCTTAAGTTTCAATGCTCTTTTTGCATGTTTCTTAATTCTATGTTCGTCTCTTAAACTAGGCATTTTTTCTACCTCCTATTTTGCTAAAAAGTATATTTTGTTTTATTAGATTTGCATATACTAATAATTTTCCTTTTAGAATCCTTGTTTGAACATTTAACTGTTTTTGAATAAATGGATATTATATTCTGTCATTTTTTTAAACCCTTCATATTGGCTTAGAAAATTATTTTAATTATCTAATTAAATATTGTATTAATTATTGTGATATTATGAGAAGAACAGCATTTAAAGTGGCATATATTGGCTCTAATTTCAGTGGTTTTCAAAGACAACCTGATGTTAGAACAGTTGAAGGAGATATTATTAATACTTTAATGGAACTTGAATACATTGAAGATCTAAAAGATGCACGTTTTAGAATTGCAGGAAGAACCGATGCAGGTGTTAACAGTCTTGGAAATGTGGTAAGTTTTCAAAGTGAAAAGGAGCTACATATAAATAAGATTAACAGATATCTGCCTGAGGATGTTCAATTCTTAGCCCAGGCTCCAGTTAGATTCGGATTTAAACCTAGATATGCTAAACAAAGATGGTACAGATATGTTCTCTTTAGAGATGATCTGGACATTGATAGATTAAATGAAATGGCTTCTTTATTTGAAGGTTCTCACAATTTTACAAATTTTACAAAAAGATATCAGAAAACTACAACAAGAACCATTGATAGGATTTCTGTAACGGTTCCGGACATAGGAGAGGATGAAAGATTAAAACGTAGTTTTAAAACCAATAACTTCACTAAACAGCAGAACTTTCCACATCTTAACAATAATTACTCACCTATCTTCATTGATGTTTATGGTGAAAGTTTCCTGTGGAATATGATACGTAAGATGATGAGGGTGTTTGTCGAGTATTCATGTGGCAACATGTCATATGGGCAGGTTGAGGATTATTTGAATCCTAAAGAGGATGAACCAAGAGCTCATATTAAAGTTTTGGAAGCTGAAAATCTTATCTTAATGGATACAATCTATGATAAAATCAATTTTCAATATGATGATTATGCCGTGGAAAAGTTTAAACGTTATCTTGCATCTAAACTTATTGATTATCAAAGGTCTTATGGTATTGTTGAATGTATTTTAAACAGTTTTTAGATTATATTTTCAAGGAAGTATTACAATGGAAGACTTATCTGGTTTATCTAATATAGAATATTATAAATATTTCAATAATCTTTCAGAGGAGGAGATTTTTGACTATATCTATGATTTAAGTGATATTGATTTTTATAACCATATTATAAGATATATTGACTATTTTAAACTTACTAAAGATTTTATTGTATCAAATTCTTACAACAATGTTTATGTTCCTAACCCCGATTATTCTGATTATTATGACCTTGACTTAGGTTCCATCTACACCAATTTCAGACAGTTTCTGGAATATCACGGTTTTGAATCTCTAAACTATCTTGATAGGATTTATGAGATTCAATCTTTTATTATGAGAGGTTCAAGGTCTACAATTGAAGACAATCTTAGATTTATTAGCAGTGCAAGCATATCCGATATTGAGGTTTTCTTTACTTTTATAGAAGGTAGAAACAATCATTTTGGTGAGATTATTTTAAGCCGTTATGACTGTGATGTTTATATTGCAGGACTTAGTAGAATTAAAGAAATAATTAATGATGAAGATAGTTTTGACGATAGATTTAAACATTAATCTAAAAAAATCTGATGATATTGTTTACCTAATTAATGACAAGATGATTTTGATAGTAGTTTAGATATCAGTTTAAAAGATTTAGGTAATATTATTTATTTAGTTAATTTATTGTGAAGATGATTTTTAAACTATAAAATTTTATTAATTTAAAAAATATATATAATACTAATTTATATAATATGAAAAATTTTTAATTATAAGAAAGGTGTTTATTTTGAAGATAGGTGTTGTATTAGGTACTAGACCTGAAATTATTAAAATGGCTCCAGTTATTGATGAAATTCAAAAAAGAGGTCATGAATTACTTTTAATCCATACAGGCCAACATTATGATAAGGAAATGAGTGAGAACTTTTTCATTGATTTAGAACTTCCTAAACCTAACTATAATATCCATGTAGGTTCCGGTTCTCATGGAAAACAAACTGGCCTTATGATGGAAGGTATTGAAAAGGTTTTGATTGATGAAAAACCTGACATTGTTCTTGTTCAGGGAGATACAAATGCTGTACTTGCAGGTGCATTGGTTGCTCAGAAACTACATATTCCAGTCGGACATGTGGAGGCAGGACTTAGATCTTATGATGTCTCAATGCCTGAGGAGATCAATAGAAAGGCAGCCGATGATTGTTCTTATTTCTATTTTGTACCGACCGAACAATCTGCCATTAACTTAGTGCTTGAAGGTTACTCTCCTAAGGATATTTATATCACAGGTAATAGTGTGGTAGATACTTGTTATAGGAACTTAAAGATTGCAGAAAAGACAAGTACAATCTTGGACGATTTGGACTTAAATGATAAGGACAATATAATTACACTCACTATGCACAGGGCAGAGAATGTGGATGATAAAGAGAGGGTTACCAGTATTATCCAGGCTTTATTGGAACTTAAAGACTTTAATATTGTTTTTCCAATCCATCCAAGAACTAAGAAAACCTTGGAAAAATTCGGATTATATGAGAAACTGGAGGAAGCAGAACATATCAAAGTTACAAAACCGATTGGCTATCTCGACTTTTTAGTTTTAATCTCCAAGTCAATTATAATCCTAACTGATTCTGGAGGTCTCCAGGAAGAGGCTATCACATTAAATGTTCCTGCATTGACCTTAAGATATAACACTGAAAGACCTGAAACAGTCACTGCCGGTGGAAATATTCTTGTAGGTGCGGATAAGGAAACCATACTTGTAACTGCAGATAAAATCTTAAACAATAAGGAATTCTATAATAAGATGAAAAATGCCAAGAATCCATATGGTGACGGCTCTGCAGCAAGTCAAATGTTGGATGTTATTGAGAAGGCCTATGACAATGACGATTTAAAGATCGAATCACCTCATAGGATAATGACCACCTTTGATGTTGAAATGAGACATGTTGATGAGAACATCACTGTCGAGGAATTCGAGGATATCCATAACACCCTTGTAAGGGTCATATATAAGAATGATTCAATGGTTTTCCCTAGTCCCGATTTAAATATTAAAGATTCAATTATCTTGTTTAATCAATATGGCTTAGATGAAATGTTATATTAATAATATTTTTTAATTTTAACTTTTTTTAAAATATTTATGATGATATTATGTCTTATGATTTAAGTTCTGTAAATGAAAACTCTATATTGGTATTTGAATATTATACCTCTACAGGTTTAGATGATTTATGTATTAGTTCCGAAGCGGCGGCACTTGTAAGTGGATTGGTTGACGATTTAAAAGATGAGGATGTATACTTTCTTTTAAGTAAAAAGTATTCCTATCTTGCAGATGGTAAGGATGCAAATATAATTGTCCTTGATGAGGATAAATCCGATAACGCTTTAGAGGATTTTCTAATAGAAAATGTCCGTAAATTTAAGAAATCCATATTTATAGCATCTGAGGAAGAGAACAATCTTTATGATTTAACAAAATTCCTAGAGGATAATGATGTAAAGCTTTATGTGTCCAATGCAGAGTCAACAGGTATATGCTCAGATAAATTCAAAATGTATCAAGCATTAAAATCCGATGCAATTCAGCCATTTACCTATAAAATCACTTTGGATTCTGATATATTCTGGAAAAAACCAATATTGTTCAATCTTAAATCTTATAATATGGATAAGGAAAATTATGAATACGGTCTGGATGATGAGTTGATAGACAATCTGGAAATTAAAAATAAATTCATTGCAAAACCTATAAATGGTGTGGACTGTGAGGATATCAAGATCATCGAGTCAAGGGAAGATATTGATGATTTGGAAAACGTCTTTGCGGAAGGCAGTGATGTTCTAATCCAGGAATATATTGAAGGTGAGGTATTAAGTGTGAGCCTTATAAGTGACGGTGTTGATGCTATACCAGTAAGCCTAAATAAACAATTTGTAACCATATCAAAGGATAAACAACAATATCTTGGTGGCCAGGTTCTATATAATCATCCTGCTTTAAATCAGATATTTGACTCAGCCGTTGAAGCTGTTAAGGCTATTGAAGGACTTAAAGGTTTTATTGGTGTAGACTTAATTGCCAATAAAAAGGATAATGGTAAATTTGAAGTCTATATTATTGAGATAAATTCAAGATTTACAACACCTTATGTAGGCTTAAGACAAGCTTTGGATATGAATATTGGTCAAACCATTATAGATTTAATAGACGGTAAAATATCTATTGAAGATATTAAGGATATACCTGTTAAATATCCCGTTAAATTCTATAAAAAGGATGGACTATTGAAGCTTGAAAAGGCTTAAGAATTAACATATTAAAAACTTTTAAATGGATTTTATTATTTCATATAACGTTTTTAACCTTTAATTTTTTAATTTTTAAAAATATTCTTTTCCAATTAAAATATTTTTTTTAGAGAATATCTTCTATCTGATTTTTACCTTTTTAATTTTTTAATTAGAAACTATTTTTTAAAATGTAAGATTTAATTATAATAGAATCTTATATAATTATTATATTCTTAAAATTAGAATATTGTTTTCTAATAATTATTACAATTATTTTAAAATTTCAATTCAAATTATTTATAAGGAGTTTATTTAATGAAAATAGCAGGTTTTGATATTGGTGGTGCAAACACTGATTTAGCTATTGTTGATTTTGATAATAATGGAGAAATAAAAAATATAGAAACTGATTTCTCATTTTTACCAATGTGGAGTGAAAATGATACACTTGAAGATGTTTTAAAAGAATTAATTGAGAATATCTGCCCTCTTGATGAACTTGATGGTGTAGGTATCTCAATGACTGCGGAACTTGTGGACGCATATAACACCAAAAAAGATGGGATATTGGATGTTGCAGGTAAATGTGAAAACGTCTTTGATGTTCCTCTAGGATACATTACTCTTGATGGTGTAAAATCTCCTGAGGATTTAAGAAAAGATCCACTTAAAGCCGCAGCTGCAAACTGGATTGCAACAGCACCAATTGCAAGTAAAATCGCTGATGATTGTATATTTGTAGATACTGGAAGTACTACAACCGATATTATCCCAGTTAAAAATGGAAAGGAATGTGCTAAAGGTCGTTCAGATATGGAAAGATTAGGTACTGGTGAACTTGTATACACAGGTACATTAAGAACTAATCTATGTGCATTTTTAGATAAGGTTCCTCTTGAAAAGGATGGTGAGACTATTGAATATAGGGTTGGTTCCGAGCTATTTGCGGAAACCGCTGATATCTATATGGTTTTAGGTTTAATCGATGAGGATGATTATGTCTGTAATACTAATGATGGAAAGGGAAAATCTATCATCGAATGTGAAAGACGTATTGCAAGGGTGTTATGTGCAGATTTAGACATGTTAAGTGAGGATGATATTAAACAATTATCTGAAAACATTCATAAAGCTCAAATTAAACAAGTTGCAGGGGCTATTGGTGAAGTATCAGAAAGGGAAGGACTAGATACTATCGTTGTAACCGGTCTTGGTAAAGATATTATAGATAGACCTGCTGCAGAATCATTAGGTCTGACTGTTAAATCTATGGATGAATTCTTAACAGATGAGGAATGTGTTGTAGCACCTGCTGTAGGAACTGCAATATTGACTGAAGAGTTTTTAAGAAACTCTTAATCACTTTTTATTTTTTTTATCCATTTTTTTTGAATTCTGATTTTTTTTTTTAAAATCTTGGTTATTTTTTTTAATAGGTTGTTTATTAGCTATTTTTCTACTAAATTTATTTTTGTCTCGATTTTCCCATAATTTACCTATTTTTTGAGTTTTTATTTTTTTATTATTTTTAGCTGTTTTTCTTAAATTAGGTATATTTGATCTTTTAATTTTCAATATTCAATAGTTTTATTTTAATTTTTTTATTTAAATTATTATAATATTATATTATTTAGTTTAACAAAAATTATATTCTTATTTTTGATGTATAGTTAAAAATATAAGTTATTTTTAGATTTAACATTTATTTTATGGGAATGAAAAATCAAGTATCAATTAAATTTTATACTTTGACCTAAATAAATGGAAAAAAATATATATTTTATAGGTCAAATATTAAATTAATTATTTGGGAGGCAAGGTGTTTAAAATGGGTGAAAAACTTGGTGAAAGACTTGAAAAATTAAGGAAACTTAATAATTTAACTCAGGAACAAATAAGTAATTATCTTGATTTGGATCAAAGTAATTACTCAAAGATTGAAAAGGGCAAAAGAAATTTAAATGTAAGTTCCTTGGATAAGGTATGTTTGTTATATGATTGTTCTCCAGAGTATCTTTTAGGTGAATCTGATGTGTATAATCCTCAGAAAATAGCATTTCGACTTGATAAAAAGGATTATGATTTAAATGTTGTAAGTAAAATTAATGAGACAATGAAGTACTTAAACTTATTAGAGGAATTAAATGATGGGGAATAAGATTTATGGAAAAAGAAGAGAAACTAGCTATTAGGCTAAGAGATAGATGGGATATAAACACACATAGTCCAATTGATATTTTTCCATTGGTTTTAGATAAGATTAAGGATCTAACTTTGTTATGGTATGATATGAATCAATCTATTAGTGGCTGTTGTTGTAAGAATGATAAAAATCAAATAATCATGATTAATTCTAATCATACTAAGGGAAGACAGAATTTCACTTTGGCTCATGAGTTATATCATTTGTTATTTGATGGGGATAATAATTGGTCTGTTTGCGGTACTAATTTTAATAATGAAAATGAGATACTGGCTAATAACTTTGCCTCTTATTTTTTATTACCATCATGCGGATTAGAAAAGTTTATTGAAAATAATAATATTAACAAGTGGAATCTTGAAGATATTATAAAATGTGAGCAATTTTTCCAGATTAGTCATCATTCAATGTTATTTAGGCTTAAAAATGAGGATTATATATCTCAAAGAGAGTTTGATAAATTTAAGAGTTCTATAAAAATTAATGCTATGAATTTAGGCTATGATTTAACATTATATAATGAATCACCAAATGATAAGAAATTTTACATGTTAGGTAAATTGATTCCTTTGGTGAATAAAAGTTATGAAAGGGGTTTAATTTCAAAAGGTCTAATGGAGGAAATCTTAATAAAGAATTATAGATCAGATATTGTATATAATTTAAAGGAGGATTAAATTGATTAAAAAACAAACTTTTTATGATTCTGATTGTTTATCCTCTTTTTTAATAATTAACGAGGGAAACCTTTTGAAAGAACTCTTTCATGAAATTAATATACCTTCACAAGTTTATGAGGAATTAACATGTGAAGGAACCCCAGAAAATGTAAAAAATAACTTACAAGAATTGATTAAGGATAATTTTGTAAAAATAGTTGATTTAAATGCCGGAACAGCAGAATATTTAAATTATAGAAATATTATTAATGGAAACCTGTATAAAGGTTGTAGAATAGGTAAAGGTGAAGCTGCAGCAATCACTTTGGCCTATGAAAATAAAGGTATTTTGGCATCAAATAATTTTAAAGATATTAAATTTTATGTTGATTATTTTGAATTACCTTTATTAACCACGGCTTACTTGTTGGGGATATTGTTTGATAAAAATATAATAAATAAAGATGAAGCTAATTCAATGTGGAATAAAATGATAAAATACAGAAGAGCATTACCGGAATCATCTTTTGAAATATATTATAATAATCTTTATAAAAAAGATTATGATGATTTCGGAAAAAGAATTGAATTTTAATAAAAAGGCGATTTTTTTTATCAATGATTTTTTTGTTATTTGATTTTAAGAGTATCTATTCAAACTTTTAAGATTTGTAGAAAATATTTTAAAAAATAAAAAAATAAAAATAGGGTTTCAAGTGAAGAATTTAATACCACACATCTTTTGCACCAATTAAATATGCTATCATATTGGTGAATAGGTGTAGGAATAAAGTTAAAATACATATTGTAATTATAACCTGCCAATCAAGTCTTATTGCAAATGCAGATATAATTAATGCTCCAAATACGAAATCTAGCTGATCAAGTATTGGTGCAGGTTCGCCTTGTTGTATGTTGATTCTTCTTTTAATGAAACTTCCACTGGCATCACCAAGCAAAGCCCCTAGGCCAAGTAAGAATCCAATAAGTAAACCTTGATATAGTCCGTTATATGTAATCAAAGGGATAATTCCATAGGATAATTGGATAAGTGTTGGCGTGTAAATTCCCTGAAGACCACCTACAATGGTTCCGATAATAGTACCTGCTATTAGTCCTCTCCAGGTACATCCTTTACCAATTATGTCATGTCCGTCTTTGGTTTTATGACCAAAATCTAATGGTGTACCTCCCCCAAATATAAGGCCACTAATATTGGATAGGTATGCAGGTAACATAAAATAAATTGAAACTACACATAAGATACCAATATAAAAAAAATCAATGTTCATTTTTTCCCCAAGTAAATTCTATAAACATTATTAGATTTAATTATCCTTTTAAAAATAGTTTTCTAATATTTTTCTAAAAATTTAAATATTCATTGTTATAAATATATTTAAATATTATAATAATTAATAATTTAATTAGTTTAAATTTTATTTTGTTTTTATATTACTTTTTCATTTTAATAAATTTTTAATTTAAACTTTATTATTATAGGTAATGTTATTTTAAAAATATAGGTGATTATTTGATTAAAAAAACCAAAAGTCTATGTCCGGAATGTTTTAAACCTGTAGACGCTGAAGTCTATGAGGAAAACGGAAAAATAATGATTAAAAAAACATGTCCTGAACACGGGGAGTTTACTAACACTTATTGGAGTGATGCAAAACTTTATGAAAAGGCAGATAGTTTCCCAACTACTGCTACAAAAATTGATAATCCTCAGATTAAACGTAATTCTGGTTGTCCTAACAATTGTGGTTTATGTGAGCAACATCAAACCTCAACAGTTTTAGGTTTAATTGACGTTACAAACAGATGTAATCTTAAATGTCCAGTATGTTTTGCTAATGCGGCAGTAAGTAAACGATTATTTGAACCTACCCAGGCTGAAATCAGGATGATGCTTCAAAACCTAAGGAATCTTAAACCAGTTCCTACTCCTGCTATCCAATATGCTGGTGGAGAGCCTACTGTAAGAAACGATTTACCTGAACTTATTAAGATGGCTAAGGATGAGGGATTTGTTCATGTTCAAATTGCTACCAATGGTTTAAGACTTGGAAGGAAGAAAGGCTATGCTGAGGAGCTTAAAGAAGCAGGCCTTAACACAGTTTACATGCAATTCGATGGTGTAACTGAAGAGCCTTATATTAACAACCGTGGTAAAAACCTACTTCCACAGAAACTTAAAGCTATTGAAAGATGTAGGGAAGCGGAACTAGGTATGGTACTTGTACCTACACTAGTCAAAGGTGTAAATGATCAGCAAGTTGGAGACATCATTAAATTTGCATTTGACAATAGGGATATTATCTATGGTGTTAACTTCCAACCTGTATCCTTCTCTGGAAGAATTGATACCAATCTTGTAGAACAACAAAGAATCACCATTCCAGATTTCCAAAAAGAAGTCGAAACACAATTGGATGGTCAAGTTACCACCAGTGCTTTCTATCCACCTTCCTCAGTTGAACCTGTCACAAGATTCATCTATGCTTTAGATGACAGTGTAGATCCAATCATGTTAAACTGTCACCAACACTGTGGTACAGCAACCTATGTATTTTTAGATACTGATGAGGATGGAAACTCTAAATACATTCCTATCACTGATTTCATTGATGTTGATAAATTCCTAGGTTTCTTGGATGAAAGTGCTAACAAGATTAACGAAGGTAAATTTGCAGCTAAAACAAGAATTGCAGCAAGTGCTATTAAAAACTTGTCCAGCTTTATAGATACTGATAAAGCACCAAACGGTTTGGATATTAAACATATCCTTTATGAGGTATTTAAGAACAAGTCCTATGATGCTTTAGGCGAATTCTCTAAGAATGCCATGTTGATTTCCTGTATGCACTTTATGGATCCATACAACTTTGATGAGGACAGGGTTCAAAAATGTATTATTCATTATGCAGTTCCTGATGGTAGAATCATACCATTCTGTACAATGAACTCAAGATACAGATCAGGTATTGAGGAAGAATTCTCAGTTCCTTATACTAAAGAAGCTGTAAAAGAAGTTTTAGATATAGAAAATAAAAGCTAAATAAGTTTGATACTTATTTGCTATTTTTAATCTATTTTTTATTAATTTTTTAAAATATTAAATTTACTAATTTTTAATTGATTTATTATATTTTACTATTTCTTTTTCAGAGAAAAATTTAAGGTATTTAATTTAGAAATATATATGAAGTTAAAAAAATTTTTATAAAATCCTGATTTTATAATGGTATTTTTTTTGGTTTGGAAAAATTTAAAATGGTAAATCTTGATTTTATAAAAGTATTAATTGGTTGAGGAAAATTAAATGATAATAAAAACACCATCCCGTCTTCATATGGCTCTTATTAATATGGATGGATCAAATGGTAGAATGGACGGAGGAATTGGTCTTACATTAAGTAAACCAAATCTAGTTTTAAAAGGAGATTTTTCACAAAGTAATAATATCACTGTCGAATTTAAAGAGGAACTTAATGATGATACTATATCTGAGTATAGTTCTAAAATTAAAGAAACAGCAAAAATAGTTTGTGATTATTATAACATTGAGGAAGGTTTTGATTTTGAAGTTCTTGAACATATTCCAAATCATAGTGGTTTAGGTTCTGGAACACAGATAGCTCTAGCTACTGCTAAAATTATCACGGAATTAAAAGGTATTGAGGTATCTGCAGTTGAATTATCTGCAATTGTTGGTAGAGGAGGTACCTCTGGGATAGGTACTTTTGCATTTGATAATGGGGGATTTATTGTAGATGGGGGCCATAGTCGTAGTGAAAAACCTGACTTTTTACCATCCTCTGTATCTCCTGCAAAACCACCAAAGCTTATTGGTAGGTATGATTTTCCAGAAGATTGGAAAATAATGCTTGCATTTGCCAAATCAGGTAACAATATTAATGGTAATAGGGAGGTAAACATCTTTCAAGATACATGTCCTGTTCCATCCCATGATGTTGAGGAAATGGCGCATATTATCTTCATGAATCTTGTACCTTTTTTACTTGAAGGTGACATTGAAGAGTTTGGAAAAGCTGTAAATGATATCCAGTATAAAGGGTTTAATAAGGTAATGATAGACCTACAAGATGAGAAAACTCAGAATCTTATGAGATTTATTAAGGAAAATGGTGCTTATGGTGTGGGTATAAGTTCTTTTGGACCTTGTATTTACGCATTCTTTGATGATAAAAACAGTGATATTGTAGATAAAACTAAAAATTATTTGGATGAAGATGATATTGTATTAATTAGTTCTGCTTCTAATAATGGTTTTGAGATTATTGAAAAATAGTATTATTATTTTTTAGGTAAATAATGATGAATCTATGATCCAATTATTTGGTAGGATTATTTTTTAAGTAATGCAGGTAGAGCCATATTCTAATTATTTGGTGGAATTATTTTTTGGGTAATAATGGTAGATTCATTTTTTTATTATTTGGTAGGGATTATTTTTTTAGGTGTTAATGGTAGAGCCATATTCTAGTTATTAAATTTTTTTTTATTAACTTAGTCAATCTTTTTTAAATTTAGATTTAATGGTTATTTTTAAATATTTTTATTATTTCAATTTTAATTTTCTATTTTTTCCAATTCAATTAGTTTTTAATTTATTCAATCAAGTTTTCACTTATTTTAGAACTTTTTAATTAAAATTTTTTCATCGTCTTTATTTTACTTATTTTTCCTTTTAAACGTTTTTATTTAAATGACTGTACATTAACTTTTTTTTAAATAATTAAACAAGTTTTAATAAATTTGTTTTATATGTTATAAACAAAATTTTGTAGTTTTAATAAAAAAGTCATTTAGAAAACTTTAATAATAAGTTTCATTAAAACTTATTAAAGATTAGTAAAATTAAATTTAATTTAAAATTTTTTTAATCGATTTAAAAATTTGTTTAAATGTTGATTTATTTTATCTAAAAAAACAATTGGGGACACTTAAAATGATAATTAAGACGCCTTCCCGTCTCCATATGTGTCTTATAGATATGAGTGGTGCATATGGTAGAATTGACGGAGGAATTGGGCTTACTATAGATCAACCAAACTTTATAATAAAAGGGGAAGAATCCGATACAAAGGATATTAAAGTTGATTTTTGTGAGGATATAGATGAAGAGATAAAACCGGAATGTAAAGAGAAGATTGTAACATCTGCTGATAGAATTCGTAAATATTATGGAATTGATGAGGGATTCAATTTTGAAGTTGAAAAAGCTTGTCTTCCACATTCAGGATTAGGATCAGGAACTCAGACAGCATTAGCTACAGGTAAACTTATAACTGAGATGAAAGGTATTCATGAGGACTCAGTTCAATTGGCTAGTGTAGTAGGTAGAGGGGGCACATCAGGAATTGGTACCTTTTCATTTGATTATGGTGGATTTATTGTAGATGGGGGCCATAGTCTTAAAGAGAAAGAATCTTTCTTGCCTTCATCAGCATCAAATGTTAGACCACCACAACTTTTAGGACATTATGATTTTCCAGAAGACTGGGATATTTTAGTTACAATACCTACTAATACAGAACATATTAATGGTAAAAAAGAGGTTAATATTTTCCAAGCTAATTGTCCTATAAATAAAAGTGAAGTAGAACAAATGTCTCATATTATCTTTATGAATTTAATTCCTTTCATGCTTGAACATAATATATATGAATTTGGTTCCTGCATAGATCAAATACAATGTAGGGGATTTAAAAAGGTGGAGGTTAGTTTACAACCACCTAAGTTCTTAAATTTAATGAAATATATGCGTGATAATGGAGCATATGGTGTGGGTATGAGTTCATTTGGACCTGCAATTTATACTATTTTTGATAAAGAAAATAAAGATATTGTAAAGGCTACTGCAGACTATCTTAATGAAGAGGAAGGAGATACATACTTTGTATGTAAGGCTCAGAACTTTGGTCATCAAATTATTGAAAAATAAGTCTTCACATAAAAAGGGTATAATGGTTGCACTATTATAATCGTGATATAATTTAATCTATGTAATATTAGATTAATTAAATAATCCTTTTTCTACTTAGTTAACTTTAGGTTTACTCTTGTTTTAATTAGTTTTAGGTTTAGATTAGATTAATAAGGTTTGGACTTAGTTTCTTTTAAATTAGTAATTTAAGTTAAGATTAAATATTAGGTCTTTTCTACATAATAATTTAATTAGTTTTAGGCTCAGTAAATTAGTAAGGATTAAACTTATTTTCTTTTATAGTTAGTAATTATTAGTTTTAGGTTTAGATTAAATATTGGACTTAAGTTTTTTCTGCATGGTAATTTGATTGTTTTAGTTAATTTCATAGTTCAAAATTGAATGTTATATGGGAAATTAAAGTTTTATTTTTAAATTCCTTTGTATGAATCTAATTTTTTATATAAAACCATCTTATTTAAATATCTTAAAACTGACTAGATTTAAACCTTCTTTATGAAGATTTTAATTTATAAAATTTTCACTTGTCTTATATTTTTTATAAAACAATAAGTTTTTAAATATAAAATACATATAACTAAAAGATTATACTTAATGAAAAATAATATATTAAGTATTGAAAATTATTTTTTGTGATAACAATGGAAAAAATTCAAGGAAGAGTATGGACATTTGGTGAAAATATAGATACTGATTTAATCATACCAGGTAGATATCTTAGAACATTTAATCCTGAAGATTTAGCAGAACATGTGTTGGAAGGAGAAAGACCTGATTTTACACATAATGTTAAAAAAGGAGATGTAATTGTTGCAGATGAAAACTTTGGTTGTGGCTCTTCTAGGGAACAAGCTCCTGTAGCTATTAAAGCTGCAGGTGTTGATGCAATTATTGCTAAATCATTTGCAAGAATCTTCTATAGAAATGCAATAAATATAGGATTACCAGTAATTAAAGCAGATATTAAAGCATCTGATGAGGATATTGTATCTGTAGATTTAAGTGAAGGTATTATTCGAAATGAAACTACTGGTGAGGATGTTGAATTTGAACCATTTAAGGATTTCATGTTAGAAATCTTAGAAGATGGCGGTTTAGTAAATCATTATTTAAAATCTAAAGAATAGGTTTTACTTTTCAATATTAAAAAATTACTGATTTTTTTTATTAATTTATTTTAAATTAAATTAAGATTTTTAATGATTATTTTTTATTAAAATTATTATAATTAGAGGGAATTAAAAATGGAATGTCCAATTTGTGGATCTGATAATATAACGGTTTTAAAATCAAAAGAAACTTCGTCAAAATCAAAGCATATTAATGATTATTTGTTAAGATGTAATGAATGTGAACATGTATTCAAGGATAGGGTTACCCAAAGAAATCCTATATCCTGCAGATTAATTGTAAGTGAAAACGAAAACTCTAAGAAAACATCAATTAAGTTATATCCCGATGAGGTCTTAAAATGTGGGGAAGTTTTACTTGCAGACGATGGCCAAGTAAAGGTAAATTCAATTGAAACAAAAGAGGGAAGAAGAGACTCTGCATTGGTTTCTGATATAAAGACTATATGGGCAACATCACTTGAAATACCTGCAAGAATAGGTTTATCAATTGATTTTGGGGGTAAAGTTAAATCCTATAAACTTGATTTAAATAGGGATTTCGAGATTAATACCAATGATATAATTAGAATAGAAGATTATACCCTTAAAGTTCATATTATTAAAACAGGTTCCAAGAAACTGTCTACAGGCTCTGCAAGAGCAGATGTAATCAAGAGGGTTTACACAAAACCTATAGATTTAAAAACATATGACTACAATTTGACTGATAATATAGTCCAAATAAACTTTAAAGATGACTATTATTAGTTAATCTAATTTTTTATTATTTTTATTTCAATTTTAACCTAATATTAGCTATTTTTTTTATAAATTCAATTAGATATGGTTTACTTCATTGAATTTTATTATTTTTTTAAATTTAATATAGAAAATTATAAAATCTTTTATGAAAGTGATGTTTAATACTTGGGTTTATGTTTAAGTATATTGATATAATTATATTTTATATTAATCATTGCCATAAACTCTATAATCATCCACAAAGAGGATAAAAATCCATTGCTACATCATTTGCAGGATCTTCTGATTTATACATTCTTTTTATCATTTCCTTTTCGGATTTTACAAACTGTTTCGCATCCTCTTCACTATATCCGCAAGAATTTATTAAGCAGAATATAATATCATCAATATATTCATTGATATTATTGTAATTTTTAAACTTATCACATTCATCTAAGTATTTATTTTTTTCAATTACCTTTGTCAATGAATTATAAAATTTATTTGCTTCAATATGTGAAGGATATTTTTCTACTATTTTTTTAGAGTATTTAACTGCCAAATCAGCTTGATAAATTTTTGAATAAAGTTTTGCTTTATCAATGCATGAAGATATGTTTTCGGGTGTAATTTCAAAGAGTTTTAAAAAGAATTCATCATAATCTCCCTTGAAATTTTTTAAATTTTTTGATAAGACTTCATCATACCATTTAAAATTATTTATTTCATCTATTCCGCATTCAGAAATTTTATCGTACCATTTATAGCAAGTATTCTGAACATTATTTTTAAAATCTTCACTAGCTTTTAAAACATTTTCATATGCATCAAATGATTGTTTTAAGTATCCTAATTTATATAATTCATATGCTTTGCATTCGAAATACATTAATTTTTCATGAAAACGAATAGAATGGGGATCAATGTATCCATGAGATAATTCATCCTTAAATCTGATAATATCATAGTCATTTGGAAATTGATTTAAGTATATATCTACGCTTTTTAAAGCTTCATCTAAGTCTTCTCTTATATAAAAATCTTCTCTTGCCTTTTTTAAGTAACATTTCCCTCGATATTGGTATACTAAATCTCTACCCTTAAAATCAAAACCCCCATATTTAAAGGAATAATTGAAATATTTGATAGCTTCTGATATTCTATATAAATCGGTACAGATAAATGCTAAAAAATTATAAAATCTATAATCTTCGGGATAGATGTCTATTGCATAATAAAGTAAATCAAGAGCTTCTTCATATTTTTTTTAAAGAAAATAATACACTTACTTTAAAATTAATTCTGTCAGCATCACTATTATCATAAGTTAATATCTTTTCACGATATTCATTAATATGATCATAATCATCTGATGCAATGTATTCATTAACTATTTTTTCAACAAATTGAAAATCATCTTTATGTTTTTTGATTATTTTCCAAATTGTTTTAAACTCTTTTATTGTTAAAGCACAATTAGAATTATTTCCTACAAAAGTTGAAATAAGTGCTTCACCCATATCTCCAGTTGAATAAACCATACTTTCAACATTCAATACAACAAATCCACTTCCACCATAACTATCATCAATAATAGGTTTAAAGTTTTCTTTCTCAAGAAAAGTTAAAAAATCATTTTCATAGTTATTAAGGGAGTTATCACATATTAAAAATGTAGAACAGCCTTGGCTAAGCCTTCCTGTAAATTTTGGTTTATTAATATGTTTTTTTAATATTTTCCAAATAATTTTAAATTCATCAATTGTAAATGGATTTTTTGTATTCTCATCAATTATTGTATTAGCAAGGTTCGCTGCTTTATATATTCCATCTGAGTATCGTAAATTGTTAACATTGATGTAAAAAAATCCTCTATCATATGTATAATATTTTTTATATTCTTTAAATCCTTCCTTTCTAAGATATCTTTTGAATTGTTTTTTGGTCATGGTTTCTGATGTGTTGTAGACTAAAAAACAAGCGCTTCCCTCTAATATTTCTAATTTATCCATACTATCACCCTTAAACATAATTAAATTTTTTTCATTCATATTTTAAAATATTATATTTAAATCCTCTTAATATTTGTGTATAATATAAAATTTGGATAATAAACTAATCAATTTTAAATAAAATTCAATTTCAATTGATATAAACCTTTAAAATTAAAATCTTATGTATGATTTTTTTATTTTTTTTATTTTTAATATTCATTTTTTTATAATTTTAAAGATATCATATTTTATTCTTAATGATGCATTTTTAAAATTAGTTATATGATAGAGAATAGTCGTTAAATTTGTAAATTTAAATAATAAATTCAATAGATTATATTTGGGGATTAAAATGAGTATATTTTAAATTTGGATAAAAATGACTTATTTTTTTCATCGAACAGAATATTTAAAATTATCTATTCTATAAATATTTACTCAATGATAATGAATTAAAAAATAAAACAGTCATTTTAAAATTTAAATTTTAGATTCATAATTAATTTCTTTATTTAATTTATTTAAAAATTTACTTAATTAAATTGACATTTATTGAAAGCTATCTATTTTTTTTAATATTTCTAATAAAATTAAATCAATACATTTAAAAATATTATAATACATAAAAATTAATGTATACTTAGATATTTTTATATGGGTGAAAATGTTTTTTAAATTTAAAATATAATTCAGATTAAATTAATATTTGATTTTAAAATTTTTTTATTATTTAAATTTTATCTTTTTATGGCTTATTTATGGAGTTAAACAATAATATGTATTGTTATATGAATAAGGAGTATTAAAATGCCAATTCAAAGTGAAGAAACATTAGAGAAAAATTTAATTGCACAATTGCAAGAAAATGGATATGAATATGTTAATGTTAAAAATGAAGATGAATTAAAAGAAAATTTCAGATTGCAACTTGAAAAATTAAATAATTGTAGTTTTTCTGATGTGGAATTTGACCGTATTTTGGTATACTTAGATAGTGGCAGTATATTTGATAAGGCTAAAAAATTAAGAGATAAATATTATGTTGATAGGGATAAAGACTCTTTTTATATTAAATTTTTAAATACAAAAGAATGGTGTAAAAACATTTTTCAAGTAGCTAATCAAATCACTGTTCATGGTCTTCATGAAAATAGATATGATGTAACTATTCTTATTAATGGATTACCTCTTGTTCAAATAGAACTTAAAAGAAGAGGGGGAAATATTAAAGAGGCTTTTGATCAAATTATTAGATATAAATCTCATTCATATAGTGGTCTTTTTAATTATATTCAATTATTTGTTATAAGTAATGGTGTTAATACTAAATATTTTGCAAATGGTTCTAAAAATGATCTTAATTTTGAATTTACCTTCTTCTGGAAAGATGTGAAAAATAACAATTATCATTCATTAGACCAATTTACAGATACCTTTTTAGAAAAATGTAATATTGCAGAAATTATTTCAAAATATATGATTTTAAATGAATCATCTAAAACCTTAATGGTTTTAAGAGCCTATCAGATATATGCTGTAAAAGCAGTATTACATCAGGCATTAGAAGTTAAACAAAATGGTTATATTTGGCATACAACAGGTAGTGGAAAAACTATTACCTCTTATAAGGTAAGCCAACTTTTAGCAGAAGATGAATCTATATACAAGGTTCTTTTCATTGTTGATAGACGTGATTTGGATATTCAAACAAATAAAGAGTTTAACAGTTTTTGTAATGGTTGTGTTAATGAAACAAAGCATACAGGTGCTTTAATTAAACATTTAACCACAACCGGTAATGGTAAACTTGTTACAACAACTATACAAAAATTATCAAAAGCAGTTAAAACAAGGGGGGATATGAAGAAACTCCAAGACATTCGTGATAAAAATATTATTCTAATTTATGATGAGTGTCATAGAAGCCAATTTGGTGAAATGCATCAATCCATTATTAATTTCTTTAATAATGCATTATCTTTTGGTTTTACTGGAACTCCCATATTTGAAGAAAATTCCAATGGCCTAAAAACTACTAAAAGCATTTTTGGAAAAAGACTTCATGAATACTCAATTAAAGATGCTATTGCAGATAATAATGTTTTAGGTTTTTCAATTGATTATTTTGGTGGAGCTAAAATGCTTACTGAAACTGATTTGGAAGTTGAAGGAATTGATAAGAGAGAATACTTTGAATCTGATAAGCGTCTTAATCAAATCGTAGATTATATAATTAAAAGTTATGATAATAAAACTAAAAATCGTGAATTTAATGCAATGTTTACAGTTGCACGTGGTGGAGTAATTCACAAATATTATGATTTATTTAAAAAGAAAAAAGATGAAGGAAAACACAATTTAAAGGTTGCTACTATCTTTACATATGTTGCTAATGAA
The DNA here is from genome assembly GCF_000404165.1 of Methanobrevibacter sp. AbM4. Classification (NCBI taxonomy): domain Archaea; kingdom Methanobacteriati; phylum Methanobacteriota; class Methanobacteria; order Methanobacteriales; family Methanobacteriaceae; genus Methanobrevibacter; species Methanobrevibacter sp. AbM4. The sequence continues at coordinate 620,775 of NC_021355.1, forward strand.
GATTTGTCTGATAACAAACAGTTATCACGAGATAAACTTGATAAATATATGGATGACTATAATGAGATGTTTGGTACTAATTTCAGTACTGATGATTTTAAAGCTTACTATGTAGATGTTTCTAAAAGAATGAAAAATAGGGAAATTGATTTACTTTTAGTTGTTGACATGTTTTTAACTGGATTTGATAGTAAACTTTTAAATACATTATATGTAGATAAAAATCTTCAATATCATGGTTTATTACAAGCATTTTCTAGAACAAATAGAATATATAATATGCGTAAATCTCATGGAAATATCATTTGTTTTAGAAATCTTAAGGAAAATACTGATAGGGCAATTAGATTATTCTCTGATTCTAATGCATCTGAGGATATTATTTTACCACCATATGGCTTCTTTGTAGATAAATTTAATAAGGAAGCTGAAAAATTTTATTCCCTTGTTGAAACAGTAAACGATGCAGTTAATTTACAAAGTGAGAAGGATAAGAAACAATTTGTATTAAATTTCAGAGAACTTTCAAGAATATTAAATAAGATGAATACTTTCTCAGAATTTTCATATGATGATATTGAAATGACTGAACAGGATTTCTCAGATTATAAAAGTATTTACTTTGATATTCATGATGAACTTAAAAGTCCAGATAAAGAAAAAGTATCTGTTCTTGATGATATTGACTTTGAACTTGAATTGCTTAGAAATGATAAGATCAATGTAGATTATATTCTTAATATTCTTAAAACAATGGATCCTAAAGATTCAAGTTTTGAGCATGATAAAAAACGTATATTAAATATTATGCAAGAAACTGAACATTTAAGAAGTAAAATCAGTTTAATTGAGAAATTCATTGATGAGGAATTAGGAAATATCAATGATAAAGATTTATCTTTTAATGAAGTATTTGATGGATTCATGTCAAAAGAAAGAGAGAATGCAATTCTGGATATTATTTCTGAAGAGGATTTAAATGAAAAGATTGCTCGTCAAATTTTCGATTATTATGAATATTCCGGTAAACTTGATGAAGATAAACTTAAAAAATCATTTAATCATAATCTCAAATTTAAAGAAAGAAGAAATAAAGTTAAAGAAGTTAAAAATATGATTGAAAATTTCCATGAAAAATTTGATTATTAATTAGAAACTTTTTATTAATTATTGTTTTACTTAATTGAGTTTTTTTTATTGGTTAAAATTTTATTTTTAAATTTACTTTATTTTTCTATATTTTCTATTTTTTCTATAATTTTTATATTTTTTATATTTTCTATTTTTTTATCTATTTTCTATAAATTGTTTTGATTGGTTTAAATTTAGTCTAATATATTATTATGTTTTTGTTTTATTCAATATCTATTTTAATATATTATTTTTCTAATTTAATTAATATTTAATTGTATTTATCTATTTAAATTTTTTATTTTTCTTATTTTGTTTTATTTATTTTAGGAAAATTTATTGTAATTAGTAATTAATGACTAAAATTTTCGTTAAGTTTATATATGATGATGTCAAAACAATTAATTGTAATTAGTTACTAAGTACAAATTTTTGTATAAGTAAATAGTTACAAAGAGGTTTAATATTCTTGGGTGAATATTAGTTTATTACTTGAATATGTATATGAATTAAATTCATATACTTTCAAGTATTTCAAATCCTCCTTTAATCGTTGATGGGTTCGACTCCCATTTGGAGGTAAACTCGTTTATACATTTAATATATAATAAGAGACGGTTCTCTATTGTATGTTATTAAAATTTCACCTTTTTTAAGTATAATAAGTAAAATTATCGCAATTACTTATTTACTTTATATTTTAGGTTGAAGTTAAATGATATATCTTAAATTGAAATAAAAATTCTATTTATAGAAAATTTTTAATTGAGATTTAAGTTAAGTTTAAAGATTCTTAATGGGATTATCTATTAATTCTTATTAAGGTTTAAGTTAATTGAATGTTTGAATTTCTTAATGATTGATTTTATTGAGTGAATTTAAGTTAAGTTTAAAGATTCTTAATGGGATTATCTATTAATTCTTATTAAGGTTTAAGTTAATTGAATGTTTGAATTTCTTAATGATTGATTTTATTGAGTGAATTTAAGTTAAGTTTAAAGATTCTTAATAGGATTATTTAATAATTCTTATTGGGGAGGTTTTCATGACTAAAGAAAGACTAAATGATATTGCAGAGGTATATTCTGGAGTTCACTTGTCACGTTTTGTTAATTCAGAAGGTAATTTAAAACCAGTTATCCGAAATAAATTTAAAGAAGAAGGTATATTTGAATTTGAATATAAACATATTTCTGATGATTTAAATCAGAAATATTATTCAAAAAAAGATGATATTGTAATATCATTATCTGAACCAAATACTGTTACTCGATTAAATGAGGAAGGATATATTATTACAATGAACTTTGCAGTAATTAGATTAAAAGAAGGTTACAATCCATCATTCTTTTATCATCTACTAAAAAGTAATTATTTCCTTTCTGAACTACATAAATTACGTGAAGGAGGAGCTTTAAGAATAATTAAAGTTGCAGACTTAAGAAAAATTAAATTTGACATTCCTGATTTAGAAACTCAAAAGAAATATGGGATGTTTTTGGATTTAATTGACAATAAAATAAAATTAGAAAAAGAACTTATTAAATATCAAAATGATTACAAGGAAGCAATAATTGAAGATATTTATAGATAGATTCTATTTATTGCTTCTTATTAAATCAATATTGTATTTATAAATAAAATATTCTATTAAAATTATTAAATAGTGGAATTTGTATTAAATTATTAAATAATAAATATTGTATTAGTTTATTAAAAAACCTTTATAAACTATTAAATAAGTAAATGTTTGCATTAGAATTTGATAAATAAATCTTTTGTTTAATTGTTAAATAAGTAAATGTTTTATATAAAACTATTAGATAAGTAAATGTTTTGTATTAAAAGCTATTAAATATATTATGTTTATGGAAAATTATTAGACCTTTAAGGGGCGTGAATTATTATGGCAAGTCAAGAATTAGAAAGTAAACTTTGGGCAATTGCAGATGAATTAAGAGGAAATATGGATGCTAATGAATTTAAAAATTACATATTGGGATTTATATTTTACAGATACCTCTCTGAAAAATTAGAAATTCACATGAACAAAGAATTAGAAGTAGATGGTATCACTTTTAAAGAAGCATGGGAACGTGATGACTATAAGGAAGATTTGAAAGATGAAGGAATAGATTCATTAGGATACTTTATTGAACCTCAACATTTATTTAGTTGCATTATTAAAAAAGCTAAAGTTGGAGATTTCATATTGGATGATCTTAATAAAGCATTAAATTATATTAGTAATTCCTGTATTGGTACTGAAAGTCAAGATGATTTCAGCAATCTTTTTGAGGATGTGGATCTTCATTCATCTAAACTTGGAAGAACAAATGATGATAAAAATAAGTTAATATCAAAAATATTACTCCATTTAAATGATATTGATTTTGAACTTGAAAATAGTGAATCAGATATTCTTGGTGATGCATATGAATACTTGATAAGTCAATTTGCATCTAGTGCAGGTAAAAAAGCAGGGGAATTTTACACTCCGCAAGAGGTTTCAAAAGTACTTGCTAAAATCGTGACATTAGGTAAAAAACGTATTAAATCAGTATATGATCCAACATGTGGTTCTGGTTCATTACTTCTACGTGTATCTAAAGAAGCTGATGTAGCAAACTTCTATGGACAAGAATTAAATCAAACAACATATAACCTTGCACGTATGAATATGATTCTTCATGGTGTTAAATATCAAGACTTTGATATAAAACAAGGAGATTCTTTAGAACATCCAATGCATAAAAATATGAAATTCGAAGCAATCGTTGCTAATCCACCATTTAGTGCAAAATGGAGTGCAGATAAAACATTCCTTGATGATGAACGTTTCAGTGCATATGGAAAATTAGCACCTAAATCTAAAGCAGACTATGCATTTGTACAACATATGATATATCATTTAGATGAAAATGGTACAATGGGTATTGTACTTCCACATGGAGTATTATTTAGAGGAGCTGCAGAAAGTAAAATACGCAGATATTTAATTGAAGAAAAAAACTATTTAGATGCGGTAATTGGTCTACCTGCAAATATCTTTTATGGTACAAGTATTCCAACATGTATATTAGTATTTAAAAAATGTAGAACAGAAGATGAGGATATACTCTTTATAGATGCATCACAAGAATTTGAAAAAGTCAAAAATCAAAATAAACTAAGAAAACAAGATATTGATAAAATAGTAAACACTTATGCTAAACGTGAAGAAATTGATAAGTATTCACACAAAGCAACAATGGAAGAAATAGAAGAGAATGATTACAATCTCAATATACCAAGATATGTAGATACTTTTGAAGAAGAAGAACCTATTGATCTTGATGAAGTTTGTAAAGAACTTAAAGAAATTTCAATTAAAGAAGCTGAAGTAGATAAAGAAATTAATAAAATATGTGAAGAACTTGGAATTCAATCACCAATATTTTAAAATTTAGGGGGTTAAAATATGAGTGATAATGAGAATGTTTCTACTAAGAAACAAGGTATAAATGATGACAATCAACATGTCCCAGAGTTAAGATTTCCTGAATTTAAAAATAATAATCAAATAATTATTTATATTAATAAATTATGTGAATTTATAAAAGATGGAACACACGGAAGTTATAAAGATAAAAATGGAGGAATACCCTTATTAAGTGCAAAAGATATAAAAAATGGAAATATATTAATAAATAATAATCCCAGAACCATTTCTAAAGAAGATTATAAAAAAATTCATAAAAATTATGAAATAAAAAAAGGGGACATATTATTAACTATAGTTGGTTCAATAGGCCGAACTGCTATTGTTAACATAAATAATAAATTTACATTGCAAAGAAGCGTATCTATTTTAAGAGTAAATAATTTAAAAATTAATAATAAATATTTATATTATTATATTCAAACTAATAATTTTCAAAAACAATTGAAAAAACTAATTAATGTATCTGCACAAGGTGGAGTTTATTTAAATTCATTAAAGAATATTAAAATTAATATTACTAATAATTTAAATGAACAGGAAAAAATTTCAAATTTCTTATATTTAATTGATAGGAAAATTGACTTATTAGAAAAGAAATTGTGTTTGTACCAAAAATTCACGGAAGGCTTAAAAGTTGAATTATTTTCAAATTTAAATAATCCAACTCATAAATTAAATAAATTTTTAAAAATTTCAAAAATTAAATGTGAAGATAATATTAATAAAAGATTAACTGTAAAACTAAATTTGAAAGGTATAACACCTAGAAAAACTAAAACAACAGAAAAAGAAGGTGTTACGACACAATACATTAGAAAAAAAGGCCAATTTATTTATGGCAAACAAAATTTATATAAAGGTGCTTTTGGAATTGTTCCAAAAGAATTAGATGGATTTATGTCTTCAAGTGATATTCCTTCATTTGATTTTATTAATAATGATTTAAATCCATATTGGTTATATTATTTTATGTCTAGAAAAAATTATTATACTCGTCTAGAAAAATATTCAACAGGTACTGGATCAAAAAGAATATCTCCGGAAGAATTTTTAAATATTAAAATACAAGTACCATCAATTGAAGAACAAGAAAAACAAGTTAAAATATTAAATAAATTAATTAAAAAACAAGATTTATAAAGTATAAAAAAAATTATTTAATTAATTTTAAAAAGGGATTATTACAAAAAATGTTTGTTTAGATAAACATTTTTTGAAGTAAAAACTTTTTAAAATTTTTTATATTATTCAATTTTTCACAAATTAAATCAATTTTCTTATTAAATTTTAATAATTTATTAACAATACTTAATTGAATATTATATTCAGGTAACATAATAGGTATTGCATTTAATGTTTCTGTATTTAATGTAATTCCTTTTGCTGCTTGTGATCCATATTTTTCAATATTTAATGTTTTCAAATAAAAATACATAAATTCCGTAGATATATTATCAATTTTCCAAGTAAAATTTGCAATAGCTTCATTTGTATACATATCTTCTTTTAATATTGCTACTTTTCCAATAGTTAATTTAAAACTCATGATTAATGTGTCTTTTTTCACTATATTTTTATTTTTTATAGCATTTTCCGAAATTCTTTTCTTTGAATTTTTAATGTATTTTTTATTTATGTCACTAATACTTAGCCAATAATATTTGCCATTATTCCAATATTCTTCTTTTTTAGTTGATGGTGTGAATCCTTTTTTAATTTCAGCAATATTACCTAATTGATATTTAATGTATTTTATTTTATTACTTTTAAAATTAAAAATATCTTTTCTTATTTGTTTTTCATATTTTTGGTACAGTTATTTTAATAAATCCTTTTTAATGAATAAACACAATTAAAATATTTATTAAAATTTATTTAAATAATATTTATGTATACTAATGAACTTTTTATTAAATTTTGTAGAGAAAGGAATATTAAAGATAGTACTATGAAAGGATATGAATCTGCTTTAAAGAAATATGAATCATTTCATAATAAAACTATTAATGAATTACTTAATGAAGCAATTAAAGATGAAGAAATGAGAATTCCACTTAAAGAAAGAAAACTTAAGAAAAGACTTCTGGAATATCGTAATTACTTACTAAACAGTACAATGTCACCTAACACTTCAAAAACATATTTCTCAAAATTAAAGACATTTTATATACATTTTGAAATTGAAATACCACATTTACCTGATGCAAAATATGATAAAATATATGAAACAAATTATTTAGATTTACCAACAAGAGAACATATATATCAAGCACTTGAAATAGTATCAATTGACTTAAAAGCAATAATATTATTTATGTCATCATCAGGAACAGCAAAAGCAGAAACATTATCACTAACAGTAAGACAATTTATAGAGGGAACAAGTGAATATCATAATGGTGGACCACTTAATAATATATTAAATGTACTTGAAAAAAGAAATAATGTAGTACCAACTTTTTATCTAAAAAGAATTAAAACAGATAAATATTATTATACTTTTTGTTCACCTGAAGCAAGTCATGCTATAGTTAAATATTTAAAAACAAGAGAAGATTTAAAATTAGAAGATAAATTATTTGATTTTACAAGTTCATTATTGTTATCAAGATTTCAAGAAATAAATGATAATATGAATTGGGGATTTAAAGGAAAATATAGATTCTTTAGATCACATACACTAAGAAAGTTCCATGCATCCAATATTGGACTAACTGCTGAATATATTGATTCATTACAAGGAAGAAGTAAAAATATAGTACATGAAACTTATATAAAAACAAATCCTCAAAGATTAAAAAAGATCTATATGTGTGCAATGCATAATGTAATGATTTTTACTGAAAAAGAAGAAAAAGAAGAAATAATTAATGAAGAATTCCATATTACAATAAATATTTTTTTAGGTGATAAATATTATAATATCACCTAAACAAACATCTTCTGAAGAAGACCTTTTTTGAATTGTTTTATAATTAATATATTATTATCAATTTTTTCTGATTTTTGATTAATAATATTAATGGAATCAGATATTTTCTTTTGTTCTTCTAAAACAGATGGTAAATATAAACTTTTTGATAAAAAAACTTTATTGGTTATATTCATCGTATTTTTTGCACCTTTTTGTACTATTGGATGTAAATAATTTCTTGTATTAACTGATGATTCAAAATAAGCATCTAAATAGTTACCTAAATATTTTGATTTCGGTGTAAAAACCCCATATAATGGTGAAACCACAACATTTTTGTTATTTTTATTTTGTTTAATTATACCTAATTCAAATCCTCCTGTTGGGCTTTTAGTATAAATTAAATCTCCAGGTTTTACTAATTTATATTTGGATAAATCTTTTGTTGCAAATGATCTTCCTAAATGTTCAATTTGATTAACCACCCCTTTATGTACTGAAACGGAATAAACTTCTTCATTTCCAGTATATTTTAATTTATGTTCAAATAATATTTCACTAAGTTTAATTTCTTTCCAATCTGAATAATATGTTCCATCATTTTTCTTAAATTTGATTTTACCTGTTCTTAATTTTTGTATAAATCCATGTTTATATTCTTTTAGTAAGTTACTTTTCTTTTCTAATAAGTCAATTTTTTTATCGATTAATTCAATAAACATAACTATTTTATTTTGCTCTTCAATAGAAGGTAAATTAATTTTAATTTCTGATATCAATGGATATTTTAAATTCCAAGTATCTGATGTTAAACCTTGAGAATATTTCATGAATTGATATATCATATAATGTGTTTTAAAATAATAATAAAAGAATTTTGAATTTATATTATTTTTTGGTGATAATATAGTATATGCGGGACTTACAATACCTTCATAATCAGAAACACCACATGCACCTTGCCACATTCTCATAGAATTATAAGCAATGTCTTTTGGTAAAACTCTTTTATAATTACTTTTATTTGAATTTGACATGTCTTTAGAATCTAAATCTTTAGTTTTAATAACTCCTTTATTTATAGTTACAGATAATAATTCTAAATTAACATATCCCTTTTCTTTTCTTTCATTAAATATATCTTTAATTTTAACAATTTTCCATTCATCTTTGAACTTCCTGAATCGTAATTTCGGTACTAACTTTTCCTGTTGATTAAATTAAATTAAATTAAATATTTTAGAATAAAATTTGTAACTAAAAACACTTCAAAATATAATTTACTTAAACTTGGAGATATTGTATGTGCTAAAACCCCACTAAATATTTTCTATTAAGTATAATTAAACAAATTAGAATTTAATAGAAATGTAATTGTATTTCCATTAAATGTGTTTTACTTCTGAAACATAATATTCAGGTTATAATTTAAATGATTATTTTGAATCTTTTCAGTAATACATATAATCTTATCGTGCTAAAAGGAGTTAAAAACACAAGGAATATAAAGTAACAAAACATTCTTATTCAAATCTTTAATAGTTCCAGTTGACTCTGAAGAACAAAAATTATCTCTAATTTCTTATTTAACATTGAAAAAAATTAATTTTAAATAAGATTAAAATCAATAAAATTAAGAATTCTAAAAGGGCTTACTACAACAAATGTTTGAATTTCTGCTTTTTCTATTTTTTATTTTTAATATTTTGTAAATATCTTTGTGATTCAAATCCAATTGTTTATTTATCTGAGATTTTTAAATTCATTTTTAATTTAGTATTAAACCTGAAATTTCAATTAATCCTAGTTTTTCCAATAAGCCATAAGATATATATAAAAATTAAATAATTATATAAACAGTAAAGTAATATATTATCTTATTATTAATTAAAAATTTAACATATTATTTTTTATAAATTACTTAGGGTTCTGATTATGAGTCAAATTAAAGTATCTATTGAAACATTTGGATGTACTTTTAATAAGGCGGATTCTCAGATTATGGCAGGTGTGCTTGCTGAAAACGGTATGGAGCTTGTTGATAATGCTGAGGATGCCGATGTAATTATTGTAAACACTTGTTATGTAAAACAACCAACAGAAAATAAGGTAACTAACAGGATTCAAAAACTTCAGAAACATTATCCCAATAAGAAGGTTGTTGTCAGTGGATGTATGGTTGAGATAGATCCGGAAAAACTTGAGAAGATAGCTGAGGACGGAACTTCCTGGATAGGGCCTCACCAATTAGATAAAACTGCTGATGTTGTAAAAGCAGCATATGAGGGTAAGACTGAAAGGGATATAGGTTTATCCAAAAAAACAAAAGTAGGTCTTAAAAAGGTTCAAAGTGATGATAAAGTACACATCATTCAAATATGTGAAGGATGTATGGGAAAATGTACTTTTTGTTGTACAAGACTGGCTCGCGGACCCCTTCATTCTTATCCAATAGCAGATATTAAAGCCGAGGCAGAACAAGCTATTAAAGATGGTGCTGTGGAAATTGAACTCACTGCCCAGGACACTGCAGCATTTGGTCATGACACCCATGAAAAACTATCTGATTTAATCAAAGAGGTTGCAAGTTTAGACGGTGATTTTAAAATTAGGGTTGGAATGATGCATCCTAAAAACATTTTCGATGATGTTGACGGTATAATCGAGGCATTTAAAATGCCAAAGGTATATAAATTCATGCATCTACCTGTACAAACAGGTAGTGATAAGGTTTTAAAGGACATGAATCGTCGCCACACAATTGCAGAATATAAGGATTTTGTATCAAAAGTTAGAAGTGCGATTCCGGATTTAACCCTTGCAACTGATATTATAGTAGGTTATCCAACAGAAACGGAAGAGGATTTCGAGGAAACTATAAAATTATTAAGGGAGATTAAACCAAGCTTAATACATCTATCTAAATATAGACATAGAGAAGGTGCCATTTCCTCCTCACTTAAGGAAATTCCATTTAAAGTAATGAAGAGAAGATCTAAGGAACTTACCAATATCAAGGAAGAGATAACCGAGGAAGAGAATAAACAATTAATTGGTAAAACATTAGAAACTTTAATTGTTGGTAAGGGTTCCAAAGGTGGATATATGGGAAAAACATATTCCTATATTCCGGTAATTCTTCCTGAGGCTAAAATTGGTTCTTTTGTCAATGTTAAAATAAACGATGCTACAAGCACCTATCTATTAGGTGAGATTGTAGATTAATTATTCTTTTTTTAACTTATCTAAAAATTGTTTACTTTTATTTTTTTTAAAAATAAAATAATACTATTTTTTAATAAATTCATAAGATAAGTTTAATAATTTTATTAGTATAAGTGATATTTTTTTTAATCTTTCTAAATTCCATTAACTGCTAATATTTTTATGTAATATTTATCTTTGTCTTCTGTTTTGAAATATTAAAACATTATTTAAAACATTAAAAAATATATTGAATTTTAAAGGTCTTTAAAGATATATTCTAATTAATTTTCTTTTATTTTATTAATTAGGGTATTAAAACAATTTAATTAATTGATTTAAGAGATATTATTAATTTTTATAAAAAACATATTTTATTTGTTTTTTTAAACTATTTTAAAGATTATTTGTTCTTTTATTCCTAATTTGAGATATTTAAATAGATTTAATTTTTGAATTTTTTAATTGCTTATAATGCCAGTTTAACTTATAAGTTTTAATTTTTTTAGTATTTTTTAATAGTAATATGTTAATAATTTTTTAATTCATGATAAAAATAATATTAATTATGTTGAGTAAATATTAGCTTATTTTAACCATTTTTTAACGAAACCTTTATATACTATGTAAAACAACTATTATTTGGAGGTGAAAAAATGAGTGAATTACCAATCGCACCAGTCGGTCGTATCTTAAAAAATGCTGGAGCACAAAGAATTTCCGATGAAGCAAAAATTGCATTAGCTGAAGCTTTAGAAGAACAAGGTGAAGAATTAGCAAGAAAATCTGTTGATTTTGCACGCCATGCTGGTAGAAAAACTGTCAAAGCTACTGATGTAAAATTAGCTATCAAATAGGTTTTTTAATTTGCATCCAGTTAGTGATGAATTTTTTTATAAGTTTGGCCAGTTCTATGGCCAATTACTTATTTTTAAATTTTTTTAGTTAGACTATTTTTTAGTGTAATTATTCTTTGGAAAAGATTTGATATTTTTTAAAAAATCCTTAGATTTTAATAAAGAAATAGTAATCTTTATATATGAGAATCTATAAACTATAATAGGTATGTATGTTTGTAGGTCCGGTGGTCTAGGGGTATGATACCTCCTTGACGTGGAGGGGATCACGAGTTCAAATCTCGTCCGGACCATATGCCATGGTAGTTCAGATGGGAGAACGCTAGACTGAAGATCTAGATGTCGCTGGTTCAAGTCCGGCCCATGGCACTAGATACATCTTTTTTTAAGATTTTATTTTTTAAATTTCAACTATTTTTGTAATTTTTGTTTTATATTATTTGTTTAGTTTATTTTTATTGTATTTTTTATTGTATTTGATTTTTTTAGCTAGTTTTTTGTATTTTTTTGTTGTATATTTTGCTTGTTTAGTTTATTCTATTGCATTTTTTGTTGTATTTGATTTTTTTAGCTATTTTTTTAGTAATCTCTATTTTGATTTTTTCAATTTGTCCTATATTTGAAAATTCATGTTTCAAATATATCTTGAAAATTACCTTTTGATTTTAAAATTTTAATATTATCAAATTTTTATTAAAGATATCTATATTTACAAATTGTTATTTCCTGATATAAAATTAGATACAAACTAAATTCATGTTACAGTTAATTTAATTAAATAAAAAATATTTAAATAGAAAATTATTATTTCACATTTTAATTAAATGATGGAATTTTTCAGTATGGATTATGGTTTTATAGTTTAATAATTTTTTCAATTTAATTTTCCATTGTAATTTTAGAATTAAGTTTTTAAGAAATAGATATGTGGGTTATGGTTAAGGTTCAATTTTTTCGTTGAAGTTAATTTCACTTAAAATTTGATGATTTATAGGAACTTGTAATTTTAGAATTAAGTTTTTAAGAAATAGATATGTGGGTTATGGTTAAGGTTCAATTTTTTCGTTGAAGTTAATTCTACTTAAAAATTTGATGATTTATTGAAACTTGTAATTTTAGAATTAGAGCTTTTATAGAAATAGATATGTATATCTTATAATTATAATGAAGTTCAATTTTTTAATTGGAACTCTAATAAAAAATAGTAAATTATTTAATTAAAATATAATCTTTAAAAATTAAAAAAAGTAGAAGAGGAAATGTTTATAAACTAATTTTTCTAGGTTTATAAGCTTTGTTCTCGAGTAAATTTTGATATTCTTCAAGAATAAGATTTGCAGTAGATGATCCGATTCTACTTGCACCTGCAGCTAAATATCTTAAACAAGTTTTTTGGTTTTTAATACCTCCAGATGCTTTAATCTCTGTATGAGGTGCTGCAGTTGTCATTATTTGAATATATGTGATCATTTCATTAAAGGTATTGTTTCCTGTAAATCCTGTATTGGTTTTAATGAAATCTGCATCACTCTTATCAATCAATTTACTGATTTTTCTAATGTCGTCTTCCTGGAAGTAATTTGTTTCAATAATCACTTTTAAAATTCTATCACCAATTTCAGCTCTTACAGCTGAGATTTCCTCAAGAATAAGTTGGTAATTTCCATTTTCATATGCAGGAATATTCATTACCATATCAATTTCATCTGCTCCATCTTCAACAGCAATCTTAGCTTCTAATGCTTTTACCCTTTTATCATTAGTACCTAATGGAAAACCTACAACGGTTCCTACTTTAACGTCACTGTCTTTAAGTAATTCAGATGCTAATTTAACGTAACAAGGACTTACCACAACAGAAAACATATTCCAATCATCTGCAATTTGACAGAATACCTTCATATCTTCTTTTGTAGCAGTATTGTCTAAGTAAGTAAATTCCATACTTCTTGCAAGTTCTCTTGGTGATTTATTCTTCATAATTTTACCTCGTTTTTTCTCCCTACTAATTTCTTAATTATAATTTTAAAAGTATATAAATATTTATAATTCATATATAACTTTTCTTATATAATCCTAACCGAAAATTTTTTATAGTAACAAATCTGAGTTGGGATTTGGATTTTATATCAGTTTTTTTGCCATATATGGTCCTTTTCTTTCATAACCAAATTTACGGTAATAGTTTCTGGTACCGATTCCACTTATAATCAGTATTTCCTCTTTGTTGTTGTCTATTGCAATTTCCTCGGCCCTTTTAAGTAACTGTTTTCCAAAGCCTGTATGCTGACCTATCTTATTTGATTTTTTACCAATATGTATAAGGTTTCCATAGACATGTAATTCACGGATTAAAGCTGATTTGCCGGTAATCTCTTCTCTGAATGTCTGCGGTGATGGAAGTCTTAGTCTTAAAAATCCTGCAAGACTTTCCTCGTTTTTATCTTCTATGGACAGGAAATGTTCTACACCATTACAGCAGTCGTAACTTTCCTCGAATAATTGATAATCGTCGATTGTATACTCCTCTTTTGTTTTTTTATGGCCTATTTCTCTACATCTTATACATTGACAGTTAATGTTCTCCTCTTCAAGTCTTTTATATACAAATTCTCCAAGATTTGAATTGGATATTCCTCCCTGTATTAAGGTTGTTGGAATATCCCTCTGGATTCTCATGGTCCTGACCCATTTAGGTAGTATCTTTTTGATTTCAACTATTAAATCAACAGCCTCTTCTGTGGTATATGGTTCATATCCACCCTTAAGCCATAGATCGTATAGTTCACTACCCTTGGTTACAAGTACCGGATAGATCTTTAACATATCCGGCTTATAGTTCGGATCTGTAAATATGGTTTTAAACATTTCAAGATCCTCTTTCTGGTTCTGGAACAGTCCGGGCATAAAGTGCATTGCAACTTTAATGGCAGAATCTCTGAGGTTTCTATTTGCATTAATACTGTCTGCTACGGTATGGCCTCTTTTAACACGTTTGTAAATATCGTCATGTATGGTCTGAACACCTAATTCGACACGCGTCACTCCCATTTTCAACATTCTGTTTATGTGTTCGGGTTTGCAGTAATCGGGTCTTGTCTCAAATGTCATTCCAATACATCTTATCTTGGAGGATTCATTTGCCTTTTGAATGTCCTCTAGAATCACATAATCATTTGGCTTATATGGTTTTACAAGTCCATTGGAATATGGTGGATATTGTTTTAGAATATTCTTATCAATGTCATCTAAATCCAGATTTCTTGTGCTTCCATGATGTTTAATCTCAACATCATCAAGAACAATACCAAAATCAACCATTGCCTTAAGACATTGGGAGACAAACCATTCCTGATAACAGATGTCCAATGACGGGAAAGTACCCCCCATAATAATAAGCTCAACCTTGTCTATAGGGTGTCCTACTTTGTGAAGTTGCATTAATCTATTGTAAGTTTGAATATAAGGATGGAATTTAAACATTCTTCCACGTAAGGCAGCAGGTTCCTCACCGGTATAACTTGGAGGTGCTGTACTACTTTCAGGACAGTAAAAACATCTTCCATGTGGGCATTTATGTGGATGGCACATAACCGCTACAATTGCAACACCTGATAAAGTTCTGGTAGGTTTTTTCTGAAGTATTGGTGTGATTAAATCCATCTCCTCGTAGCTTGCACGTTCTAAAATATCCGCATTGCTCATAAATTTAGAAAGTTTCATCTGTCTACATAACTGTCTTTTTTCAACTTCTAAATCCTTACGATTCTGGATTTGACCATTTAGAATATTGTCAATAATAATTCTACAAGCTTTATCTAATGTTTCCTCTGTCATATTATCCTCAAACATAATGTTAAAATACTTTCTTTTTTAAAAAAATAATAAAATCAGTTCTAATTGAATATTTAATTTTCTTAATAGAAATATATTAGTTAATTATTTATATTTTTATTGTTAAATTCTTAATTAATTAATATTTAGATTTAAATATTTTTAAAATTTATTTAGGAGAGACTTCTCATGAAGGTTAAAGATTTATTAGGTATGAAGGTATTGGATACTGATGCTAAAGAAGTTGGAAAAGTAGTGGATGCTGATTTTGATAGTGAATCTGGTCAAATCCAAAAACTTACAATTTCTCTTAAAAAAAATATGATATCTAGTGATGAGGTTGTTGTAAGATATGACAATATTAAAAGTATTGGGGACTATGTATTATTAGATGTTAATATAATTAAAGGATAATTTCATTTTGTAGAGATGATATTAATGGATATTTTAGATGCTATTGGTAGGGTAATAGAGGAAGGTAAAACTGTCCGATATATACCTACCGGTACTACTGGTGAAGTAGAGGATATGCGTATTAAAGATGATAAATATTGGGTTAAGATAGCTAATACTAATATGTGGTATGTTACCAGTGAGGTAGAGGTTTTATCTGAGGATGAAATCATTGATAAAAAAGATTATAAACTTGAGGATACTACCAAATTCGATGAGGAAAAATTCAAAGAAAGACAAAGACAATTTGCTGATGCAAGAATTGATGATCAAGTAGCTGATGGTGGAGGTTAAATCCACTATTTTCCTTTTTGGATTATTTTTTAATACAGAGTTTTCTCTGTTTTATTTACTTATTTTCAATCTTTAACGATTTTTATTCAATATTGGCTATTTTGATTCTTATAACCTATTTTTTTATTTTCCATAACTCCTATTTAATATGGGCTTTTTTTCTATTTCTACAGGTTTTACATAACTTTTATTTAATGAACTTCATTTCTGTTTTATTTACTTATTTTTTTAATCTTTAAGATTCTTTTTTAATTTTAACTTGTTCATTTTTTATTAAATGTCCATTTTGCTTATTAAAAGTATATATACTTCTTAATTATATTTTAAATTAGAAAATAATTATCAGAGGTGAGGATATGAATGATTTAACTATTACAGGAATAATTACAATTGTTGTCGGAATCATTATTTTAGCATTTCCATACTTAAGCCAGACATTTTTATCATTTATATTTGGACTTATCTTCATAATTCTAGGTATTTATTACTTTATTAGAGGATGTTGGGAGTGGTCTAGTTACGCCGCTCATTCACTTACTAAGATATTTCTATCAATCTTAAGTGTAATATTGGGTATCTGTTTAATTGGAAATATCCAATTATTTGATGCGATATTTGGATTAATATTTTGGATTGTAGGTTTAATAATGGTAATATTTGCAATATTAAATATTTATTATAGGGAGTACGGTCCACTTAGAGCTACGGCTATTATAATGTTGATCTTAGGTATTATCACAATAATATTGGGTTGTCTATCATGGCTTAATCCTTTCTATGTAGCGCTTATTCTTGCAATAAGCTTAATCCTTGATGGTTTAGGATTTATATCTGCAGGATCTAATATCTATTAAAAAATATCCCTTTTTTTATTTATAAAGGGTTATTTCTATTTTTTTATTATTTCAATTAAATAAGAAGATAAAATGTTTTCATTTATTTTTTGATTAAACGAATAAACTTTAATTTATAAATAAAAGGATTAACTGTTTTTATTTATTTTTTGATTAAATGAGTAAATTAAAATGAGTAAATTTGACTAAATAATTGAATTAATTGTTTTTATTTAATTAAATAAAAAAAGTAATGTTTTTAATTATTTCAATTGAATAAAAAAGAGTAAAAAAAATGATTAAATCTATAATGGATTTAATCTTAATCTGTATTATAATGTTCGGCAAATTCTTTAATGCTTTTTGCAAGTTTTTTGCCGATTCCATCAATCCTTTGAAGTTCATTTTCAGATGGAACCCTTAAATCATCACCAAAGGCATTAACGACTGCCCTTCCACGTCTTCTTCCAAGACGTTTTACACCAATTACAAGAGGTATTATATCCTCTTTAACTCCATAGTAAAGTCTTGCAGATAGTTTATCCAATTCGTTGGAGTATGAGAATTTACCTAAAACCTCAAATGTGTCTTTTACAAATTTGACGAGTAATGATGCATCTAAAGCACAACGTCTACATGAAGCAGAATATACCTGGTATTTATTTTCTATTTCGAATTCCGTTCTCTCGTCAATCCATTCCATAAGTGAAACTGTAGTGGCTTCGGGGTTTCCAATATCGGTTACAAATAATCCAAGTGAAGCCATCTTCTCACGGACAGGATCCTTATTTTTGCGTGCTTTAAATGATATTAATGGTAAGTCTGGTGTCTGGCTTAGTAGGTAGATTAACTCTCCAATATTGATATAGTCATTAACAACATTTGTGTATTCTTTAATCTTAACTGCTGTTTCAACTGAATAATTGGATTTGGCAATGAGTTGACCAAACTCGGTAGTTTTAAGTCCTTCTGGTGTTGGTCTTAATATTCCATTTTCCATTAGGAATTTAAGGGAGGTTTCTATCTCATACTTAAGACTTTCCTCTGCAAAGAATTTCATTGATTCATTTGCAGTCATTTGGTAACCGTATAATGTTTTTGAAAAGAAATCGAATAATTTCTCAGGGGTTTTGGAAAGTGATGAGGCGACCTGTGCTATTATCTGTTTATAGAATGCATCTTTATTGTCAACAAGTTTTGAATTAGTTGGCTCGATTTCACCATTTACATATTTTTCCTTAAGTAGCTCAGACTCATCCATTGTCTTTGCAAGTAAATATGAGAATCCCTCATTGTCATATAATGGTCTTCCAGCTCTTCCAGACATCTGTTCATAATCAAATACAGGTATTTCCTGAGGACCGTTTTTAGTCCAACGTGTATAGTCACGGATTACAACTGACTTTGAAGGTAGGTTTACACCGTACATTAAACTTGGTGTTGCAACAATCATTAGAATATTACCTGCTCTAAATTCGTCTTCAATAATCTCTTTCTGTTCAGGAAATAGTCCTGCATGGTGGAAAACGCAACCATTCTTTGCAGCCTCTGCAAGCTTTAAACAGGTGCTTGTTGGTCTTGACCCTTTCTTCTCAGGTACTTTAAGTAGTTTGTCTGCAACTTCATTAAACTTAGCCCTATCTTCCTTTGAGATTTTATTTTTGATTTTACCTGCCACATATTTTGCAAGACTTTCTGTAAATCTTCTTGTAGATACAAATGCAAGGGCCTGGGAGTCCTCATTCATTGCCTTTTCTATAATCTTTACAACAATGTCATTTTTACTTTTAACATTGAACATCTCATTGTCAAGAACTGTTTTAACAAGTGGAACCGGCCTATAGTCATGTTCTACAACTTTTGCATCTAACCAGTTTTGAATATCCTCCATATTGGAAAGTGTTGCAGAAAGAGCTATAACTCTAAGTGATGGATTGACAATTCTTGCCCTTGTGAGTGCACATTCTATTGTAGGTCCACGGGTATCCTCTCCAATCATATGGAACTCATCCACAACTATGGTGTCAATTTCCCTTAATGTATTCCATGAGAAACGACTGATTGCATCAAAGCTTTCAAAAACCATTACAGAAAGATCATTGTATCTTGGAGATTTACCTACCTTTATTCCGAATTCCTCAAATTTTTTGAATTCTTTAACCTTTTCATTTTGAATAGAAACTAATGGAACTGCATATATTGCTTTTCCACCATTTAAAATTGTTTTTAATAAGCCAAGAACTCCTAAAACCGTTTTACCACTTGCAGTTGGAATAGCTATAATGTAGTTAGAATCGTCATCAATATATCCACTTTCAATAACAGCTTTTTGAGCAGGATTAAATTCTTTAATATATGGATATGCAGTTTGAATTACCTCTTTTAAATCATTGTCTAAACTTTCCATATGAATCCATCTTTAATTTATTTCATTATAAATTTCTAATACTTTTTATATAAAATCTAAGTAAGAGCATCTGAAAAATAATCATTATCTTTTGTTTTAGAAAGATATTAAATTCTTAATTTAGTTTTATTATTCTTTTATATCCTCTCTTTTTTAAGGACTTAAATTTTATATCAAGTTAGTTTTATTATTCTTTTATATCTTCTCTTTTTTAAGAACCTCAATATTGGAAATATTGGTATCTGGATATTGGCCGTTTTCATCCTTTTCAACAGCTTTAACCATATCCCAAATTGTAAGAAGTGCTACACTACAACCTGTAATTGCTTCCATTTCAACACCGGTCTGTCCTTTACTGTTAACACTTACAATACAATTGATATAATTCTTATTTGTTTCAAATTCAATTTCAATACCTGTGATATGTAACGGATGACATAGGGGTATGATCTGAGATGTGTTTTTAACTGCTTGAATTCCAGCTATTTGGGCAGTAGTTAAAACATTACCTTTTTTAATCTCTGAATTTTCAATCTTTGAGATTGTACTTTCCTTTAGTAAAATATTTCCACTTGCAACTGCTTTTCTAGTTTGTTCTGGTTTTTTCCCTACCTCTACCATATGAACTCCGTCTTCTGTTAAATGTGTAAATTCTTCACCACTACTCATAATATACCTCTTAAAATTTCATTGAAATTATATTATATTTTAATATTAATTTAATATATTATATATTGAGATTATTCTATTAAAAACTTAAATGATTTAGATTAATTGAAATTTTACAAGAATGTTTATTTTTACTAACATGTCTTAAAATGGTAGATAAATAGATTTGCTTCAAGGGTTTTAGATAATGTCTTTAGGATATCTAGGAGTAGTTTCTAAGGCTGTTTATTAAAGGACTTTTTAACTTGAATATTCTTTTAATTATGTGGTTCGGGATTTTTTTTACCCAAACTTATATATACACATTATAATAGATTAATTAATATATATTTATGTTAAATTATAATATTATTACAAAATTAATGAGAGGTAATTATCATGAGTGACAATGAACATGGTGGAGACTTTGGTCTTGGAGAACCTAACGATGCTTTTGCAGAATACTTTATTGGACAATCCTATTTGAATCCTTTAGTTGGTCCAGATGCTAACTTGTTTTTGGCAAATGTGACCTTTGAACCAGGATGTAGAAATAATTGGCATATACATCATTCAACAAATGGTGGAGGTCAAATTTTAATATGTGTCGATGGTGAAGGATGGTATCAGGAAGAGGGTAAACCAGCTCAGAGTTTAAAACCTGGAGATGTTGTTGAGATACCTCCGAATGTTAAACATTGGCATGGTGCTAAATCTGATTCCTGGTTTTCACATATAGCTATTGAGGTTCCTGGTGAAAACACAAGTAATGAATGGTTGGAAGAAGTTTCCGATGAGGAATATTCTAAATTGTAAATCATATTTATAAGCCTAGTCAATTTAACACCCCCCTTATTACAAAACCTAATTATCATTAAATTGGCTGGCTTATTTACTTAATCATTATAAATCAATATTTTCTTTAACTTATTCTATTTTGTCATAGGGTATTTCTACTTTTGCAAAATCCATGGCCCTACTGCGGGCATTTGATTCAAACTTATTCTTTAAATCCTCGTTAGTTAAAATCTTGGTAATCCCTTCATTAATGGTACTGGGATTTTCGGGATCTATTAAAAGACCAACATCCTCGTTAATGATTTCTTTAATTCCACCTACATTACTGCCAATAACTGCCTTACCACATGCAAGTGCCTCTATAAGTACAAGTCCGAAACTTTCACTATGGGAAGGTAGGATAAGCATATCGCAGCTTGGTAAGATATTTTCAACATCTCCCCTTGAACCTACAAAATAGATATTGTCCAAATCCTTTGATTGTTCTTTAAGCCTTTTGGCCTCAGGTCCGTCACCTACAACTAAAAGATTATATGGAATGTCACTTAATCTTTTAGCATCAATTAAACTATTCACATTTTTACGTGGAATTAGATTACCGACAAATGCCACAATCGGATAATCGTTGTTGAGATTGTAATCCCTTTCAAGCTCCCCTCTAAAATTATAGTCATTCTCTATCTTAAATTTAGAAATATCTACGGAGTTATGGTGTATTCTAAGTTTAGATTCTAATCCTTTAATATCAATCTTAAGCATATCATCTTTAAGGGCTTCACTTACTGCAAGCACAACATCTGCATTCTTTAAAACCTTCTTGATTATGTGGTGTGAATATGCTTTTTTATTATACAGTTCAAAAATATCGGATCCATGTGCTGTAACATATGTTTTTATTCCTTCTGATTTACCGACTTCAACAGCTATAAGACCTGCAGGCACTAGATAATGGCCATGGATAATGTCAATATCCTCTTTTTCAACTAGTTTTTTAAGTTCCTTTTTACCATTAATATAGAATCCTAATCCTCTAAGTCCGGGGATATTTATTCCTTTAGTTCCAATTACATGGATTCCATCAATATCCTTAATATCTTTGTGTGGATAGGTAATCACATATACCTCATGGCCTTTTTTAACTAATTCCTTTGCAAGTGAATGTATATGAACACCTACACCACCAATATGTGGTGGAAACTGACCTATCATAGCTATTTTCATTAAAACACCTTTAAATATTTCTAAAATTAACACTGTTTATAAAATTGTTTTAATATTTATCTATTTTATTTTTTAAAATTAGCTATTTATTAAAATTATTTTATTTGGGATTTCGTAAAATACGTGAAAAGTAGTTTATAAAAATATTATTTTAAATGTTAAAGTTGTAGAAATATGTGAAAAGTAGTTTTTTAAAAGAATTATTTTTAGGTTATTAATTGTAATAATATTTGAAAATTTTTTTTAAAATATTATTTTAAATGTTAAAGTTGTAGGATATGAAAAGTAGTTTAAAAGATTATTTTGGAAATAATCTTAAAAATTAAAAGAAGATATTTTAAACATTATCAGTTCCATTAACAAAGCATGTACTTACTTTCTTAGAATAACAATTTTTACAGTTAATGCATTTGGTTTCTGAACTTGTACCTGCTTTCCAATTTACTAGGAAATCTGGTTCTGCTACAAATGGTTTGCTCATTGAAATGTATTCGATATTTGTTGTATTTAAAACATTTTCAATGTTATCCTTGTCATTGAATCTTCCACCTAAAATAATTGAAATATTTGTATCGCCACTTAATTTATCTGCATAATCAATGAAAGGATTGCTGCCGTCACTTGTTGGGAATGTATTACTACGTGAAGTTAACTGTATACTGTCCGCACCATATTCTTCAAGTAATTTGCACATTTCCATACTCTCATCAAAACCTATTCCACCTTTTCTTCCGTCATTGGCATTTAGTTTTACATTTACGTGAATGTCATAGTTCTTCTTAATAACCCTGACGATTTCAAGTACAATCCTCATACGGTTAAAGGTCTTTCCACCATATTTGTCTTCTCTTTGATTGAAGTAGGGATTAATGAAATTACTTAAGTAGAAGTTATTTCCCATGTTTATTTGAATACCGTCAAATCCGGCAAATTCAAACTTTTTGGCAGCTAAGATTACATCTGTCTGGAATCGTCTTATACCTTCAAAACTTATATCATTTGGTGTGACTTTTTGATTAAGTCCGTCATTATACCAGAAGATTGCCAATTGTCCTAGAATAGGGACATTATATTTATGTGCTATGTTGGTGATTTCATTATAGTCCTTGACGAATCCCTTATAATTTACATTTGAGGAGTACTTTGCAAATCTGTCTCTTGGATCTATGCAGAAGAATTCTGAGTTGATTAGTCCCACTCCACTTTTTGCAATATTTTCATATCTATTAAATACAGCCTGATCTAGAATTCCATTTTCACTTTTTTGAGATTCCCACATTCCAGATCTGATTATCCTACTTTGAATATCAAAGTTTCCAAATTTACATTTATCAAATATGTTTTTCATGTTATCATCCGACTATAAAAATTAATAATTAATCTATATATTTAGATATATAAATATGATTGATTTTTAAACTTGTTTGATTTGATTTATTTTTTAAAATTAGTTTATTATAAAAGTTAAATTTATTGTTAAATTATTTTTTCCAAATTAAACTTATTTTTTCTAAATATTAAAATGAAAAAATTTTAATTTTAATTATTTTTTTTATTTTGTTTTAATTTATTAATTTATATTTATTTATTTTATTAAAATATTGTTTAAATATTTTAAAAAGTTTAAAAAAATATTTATAGATTGTTATATTAGAAAATTAGAATTTATATTATTTTTTTATGGTTTATAACTTTTTATTCTTTTTATTAACTTGTAAACATTCTATGAATTTTGTATCTAAAATTTTTTATAATAAATTATTTATATTATTAATATAAAATTTGATATTTTAAAATTTTAAATATTTTAAAATTTTTTGTTAATTATGGTGGTAATATATGCAATTAAAAAATTTTTATTGGATATTGTCAATTTTTCTAATTATCTCATTGTCTATAGGTTCTATTGTGGCAGTAGATTCTAATTCATTAACTAATTTGACTAATGTTGACAATTCTCATAGTAATAATACCGTTAATTATAATCAAGACAATGATAGTTATTTGGAAAATGAAAATGTGGTGAATAATAATGAGGATATTTTAAAATATGATGATTTAAATACAAGTTCTACAGTAAATGGTGGAATATGTAATATTTCTTTTACTAATGGGTATAATGGGTATTGTATTAATATGTCTTTACATAATGCGGAATCTGGTCAAACATTTACTGTTACTAATACATCTAATATTATTAATCATTTAGATGGTTCTAATGTAGGGGAATATATTAAAATCTTGTTTTATAATTATTGGGATATTGTAAATTCTGATAAGACTGCTACTTCTGATGCAATTTGGAGATTTACAGATAGAACTTATATTCCATATACAGGTAGTGATTATGATGGTCCAGTTGTTTCTTTATTAGTTACAAATGTATTATCTGATTATAATAATGGGTTAAGAGTTCCTGATCATGGAGCTGTTAAAAAAATAAATGAAACTAGTGAAATGGTTTTTGACTTTATAAGTTTAATCTCTGGTTCTGATAGTATTCAAAATTATTTTGGATATAAGGTTACAATGCAAGATATAACTCAGAATAATACTACAAATAATACTAATATTACTAGTAATTCTACAAATACAACAGGTAATAATACAAATAATAACAACACTAATAATTCTACAAATATGGCTGGTAGTAATACTAATAATACTAATATTGGTAATTCTACAAACAATAATACTAATATTACCAATAATACTACAAATACAACAGGTAATAATACAAATAATAACAACACTGCTAATTCTACAAATAACAATACAGATAGCTCAAACAATATAACAAATTCAACAAATGGTAATAACACCAACAGTACCATGAATAATAATACTCTGGTTAATAATCAGAATAATAAAACTGGAACTGGTTTATATAATACAGGTAACCCATTATATGTTCTATTTGCAGCTTTAATGTTATTAACAGCATTACCATTCTATCGTAAGAAATAGTTTAAAAGTTTATAATCTTATTAATTTTCATAAATTAATTTGATTATATCTTTTTAAATTTAAGTGTTCTTGTTTTAATATAAGATAAGTATTTTAAATAATGATTTTTTAAACAAATTCTTTTTTTAATAGTTCTTTCGTGTAGTTGGTGTTCAATATTTCTCCTTTCATATTGACGATTATCACGTTTAAATCAATATCAAATCTATCTTTTACCCTTTCCTTAATTGCATCTGCAATACTGTTAAGTACAGCCACATCTAAATTATCCTTCTTTAATAGGTCAATGATTTCCTCAGTGGTCTTGGATTTATAGACTTCTTGAATTAATTTGGTACTTCCACCACATATTCCGGTGTGGGCTGCAAAGATTTCCCTTCTTCCGTCTGCAATGGAGTGTTTGGTATTAAAAATACCTCCTGCAAGTTTCACTAATTTTCCGATATGGCCAACTAAGGTTAATCTGGTGATATTTCTTTTTTCAGCTTCTTCAAACATATAGCCTACAAAATTAGTTGTTTGAATCACCTGATCTGGATGTATGTCTAGTATTCTATTTGCAATCTTCTCACCGATATTTCCAGGTACATAGATAAGGTCATTGTATTTTTCAGCTATTGCAACATTTAGAGGTATTAAAAGGGAATCTTTATATGCTTTAGTACTCATTGAACGAGCTATTCCAGTTGTTCCAAGAATTGAGATTCCACCTTCAATTCCAATACGGGGATTCATTGTTCTTTTTGCAATCTTTTCCCCTTCCGGAATATTGATTGTTACGATTGCAAGCTTATCTTCAGGAACATGCTCTTTTAAATTTTCTTTAATCATTTTACGTGGTACTGGGTTAATTGCATATTCTCCAATCGGTATTTGAAGACCGTTTTTAGTAACCTTACCAACTCCACATCCTCCGTTAATAACCACATTATCCTCCTTATCAATTAACGGATTTGCATAATCGATTTTATAACTGGATTTATCTACAAGTTCTACTGTAGCATATATCTCAATATTTACAGTAACATCTGGATCATCATATGGATATTTATGTGCTGAGGATACTGCTTTATTATCTGATTCTTTTTTAACTGAATCTATGAAAATGTCTAATTTTTCCTTCGGTGTTTTAATTTGAACTATATCTGTTTTTTTATCCTCAGTTAGCATTTTTAAACTACTTAAGGCTGTAGCTGTTGCAATGCTTCCTGTAGTTGGTCCAAACTTGTATCCTTTATTTTGATGATTTCCACACATAAAGTAAATTATTGTATTTAAAAATAAAAAACTTATCTATTATTTTAGATTAAACAGTTTTATTTAAAAACAGTATCTTATGTGGAAAAATTAAAAGGTCTTTATTTTTACTTAAAATTAGTTTTTTATGGAAAAATTATAAAGTCTTTTTTATTTAAAATTAGTATCTTATTTGAAAAATAGCGTTTTAAAAAATAATGAAATAGTATTATTAGATAAATTTATTGTAATCTATCTAATAATTCTGGAAGGCTAGGTGCACCAACAAATTCAACATGGTTATTAATTGCAATGGTAGGTACAGCCATAATTCCATAGTTTATAGCAGCTTCTCTGTTTTCATTATCTTCAATGTTACGGATTTCAACATCGAGGTCAGGTACTTGTTGTTTTGCTTCTTCTACAACTCTGATAGCACTTGGACAGTGAGGACAAGTTGATGAAACGAATACTTCTACTTTTGTCATTTATATCACCTAATTTTTTTTATTCACTTTTCTAGAATAAACATTTAACAAGTTTATCCGTTCGTAGTTAATAGAATTTTTATTCTATTAATAATTTTATATTTTCATATATAAAGGTTGCTGTTACTACTTAAATATTAATCTATTTAGTGTATTGGCTATGTTGGTCTGTGATGTTAGACCTAAATAAAAAGTATTGTCGGTGCTATAGGTTTCGGTATCATAGGTAGATGGTAAACCTCCAAGTTTGACTGCAAGTTCTATTGCATCCTTTCTACTTCCCACATTGTCTACAAGTTTATTGTCCTTTGCTTGCTGTCCATCATATATTGAACCGTCTGCAACCTTATCAACTTCAGATTTAGACATGTTTCTATTTGCCGCTACATTGGATTTAAAGCGGTCCGCATCATTATCAACAATAGTCTGTAACATTTTACTCTCATTGGAGTTTATGCTTTTATAATTTGCTCCGATATCTTTATACTCTCCACTTTTAATGGAATATGTTTTGATTCCAGTTTTATTATTGTAGTTTGACATATCTGTCAAGGTTATAATTGTTCCAATGTTTCCAACTAATGAGGAGTTACTTGCCACAATCCTATCTGCTCCTGATGCTAATAGGTAGGCTCCTGAGGTACCACTTTCACCTATCCGGGCAACTGTTGGTTTTGAGCAGTTTTTGACCATCTTCATCATTTCATCACTTGCGACAGTACTTCCTCCAGGTGAATTGATGTCTATTACAATTGCTCCGACTGAAGGATTATTTTCAGCTTGAGTAAGCGCATTTTCAAAGGCATCTGGTGTTATAACACTGGTTGTATCATTGCTTCCATAAGCTATTTCACCATAAACAGGAATGACGGCAACTGTGGTTGTTCCAAGTAATCCTGTAGCTGGTAAAATGAATAATAATAAGAAGATAATTATGACGATTGCAAAACCGCCTAATATTCCAAGTCCAAAGTACTTTGTTTTCAAATCCATGTTATCTCCTAATTTATTTAATAATTATTATGAAATAATTTATTCAATAAATTTTATATAATTATTTTAATAAATTTTATCTTAATTATATTTATTTTATTTATATTATATAATAGAATTATTTTTAAATTTTATAATTTTTTTAAAGCTTATATTTTTGGTGATTGTTTGAAGATTTTAGTTAAATCTCCAGGATCTGCAACTATTATAAATGCAATAGCTTCAGGTTTTGGTTCTGCATTTGGTATTGATTTGAATATTATATCTAAGGTAAGTGATAACAGGTCCTCTGATATTAAATCCAAGTCTGATATTGGTGTTAGTACTAAATTAATGGATATGTGTGCAGAAGCTGTTTTAAATCATTATGATGTTAGCTGTGGTTTAGATATTGAAACTGAAACTAACCTACCTTTAGCCTCAGGACTTTCAAGTAGTAGCGCATTATCAAATAGTGTGGTAACTGCCGTTTCAAAATTCATCTCAGAGGAGTATGATAAGGAACCATTAACTGATATGGAAATTTTAAACTTGGCTATTGACACTTCATTAAAGGCTAAAGTAACTATCACAGGTGCTTTTGATGATGCTTCAGCGTCTTATTTTGGAGGGGTTGTTGTAACAGATAACTATAATAGGAAACTACTTATTAAGGAACCAATGGAAGAGAAAAAAGTATTAATATTTCTGGTTGATAAGGAATCATCTACAATCAATTCCGATGTGGATAGAATGAAATTAATTTCTCCAATGGTGGATTTGGCATTTAATGAGGCAAAAAACAAGAATTACTATCTTGCATTAAATTTAAATGGTCTTTTATATTCAAATGTTTTAGGATATGATTCAAATATAGCAATTGAGGCACTATCTGCTGGGGCATTGGCGTCAGGTTTGTCTGGTACAGGTTCAGCATTTACAGCTATTGTTGATAATGATTCCATTGATGATGTAAAAGATAAATGGTCTCAGTTTGAAGGTAGGATAATTGAAACTAAGGTTAATAATGAGGGTACTGTTTTCTTATAGGAGGATAATCTTAAAACTGTTAATTATCTATTTTTTTTAATTTTTCTAAAACCTTGTTAAAAATTCCTCGGATACATTATATTTAAATATAAGAAAGAAACAATATTATAATATTATTAATTATTATATTGTGGAGAATTTTTCATGGATGAAGATATTAAGAAATCATTGTTTGAAAATGAGAAACAAGCAAAGGAAACTCTTAAATTTTCTAGAATGGAAATTGATAAACTTGATAATGACTTAATTAATATTATTTCTGAACGTACTTCTTATGCGGAAGATATCGTTAAAGCTAAAACTTATTTAGATATGGATATTTATGATGAAAAAAGAGAAAAATCCATCCATGATAAGGCTAAAAAATTAGCTTCACAAAAAGGTATCGATCAGGATATCTTATTTGAAATATTAGATGATTTGGCTCTTTTAAGTAAACGTAAACAGAAACATATCTTAGATGAATTAGAATAATAAAAATTTACTTTAAAAAATATGGAGGCATGACTATGGGAAATATAAGAACTACTTTTGTAAAACGTATATCAAGAGAACTTATTGAAACTCACAGTGATTTTACTACTGATTTTGAAACCAATAAAAAATTAGTTTCCGAATATTCTACTGTCAGTACTAAACATTTAAGAAATAAAATTGCTGGTTACATCACTAGATTAGTTAGATTAGAACAAGAACAAGCTTAAGTTTAACTAATTCTATCTTTTTTTCTTTTAGTTTTAATTTTAAATTTATTTTTGGTTTTTTATTATTGATTTTACATTTTTAGCTATTTTCTTATTGGTCATATTTTGTTATTTTGGCTATTCTATAATCTTATTGCGATATTTTTCAGTTATTTTAACAGTATTCCTATTTTAGGCTGTTTTTAATTTCTTATAGTTTGTTTGACTATTTTTATAGGTTTATTATTAGTTCTCATAATTTTTACATCTTATGATTTTTTATTTTCAGCTGGTTTCATATAATATTAAACTCTTATTAATTTCAGTGTTAAATAAAATAATAAATATTAAAAAATAGATATTCTAGATTATAAAATAGAATTTTATAACTAGTTCTAATTCTTATAAATCTAACTTATGCATTTGGGAAATTGTAGTCGGGGGATTTTTTATTAAGGAAAAAATATTTATGGAAAAAGACTTTTATAATCGGTTTAGCCAATTTGCAAATAAGTTAAATGAGGATTTAGATGATCTTCTTCTTGGTAAAGTTTTATATATCTCATTAAACGATTTACCTATTGTCAAATATAAGAATCCTAAACATGTCAAGGTTCATAATATTGACTTAGGTGATGATTTTGCCGAATATTTATCTGAATATGTAAGGTCAAGGAATATAACGAAAAGAGACTTATTCTATACAGCCATGAAATCCCTTGATGATGGTGATGTTGAGGTTATTAAAATCGGCTCATATAATTTCAATAAAACTAGTCATGAGATAAATGAAACTAAAAAATCTGAAAACCTGAAAAATAAAGATGTAAACGAACTATTTGATTCTAATGGCAGTATTAAACAGAATAAGATAATTGACAGATCAAATACTTTAAATAAAAATCTCCATATGAGGAAATACTCTAAGGAAATTGAGATATTGAATGGATTTGATAATAAAATCAATAATTTAATTAAGGGTTATGATCTGGGGGATATCGAATATTTTAATGGAGATTATGAGGAAATCAATCTGGATAACATGTCCTCTGATTTAAAAGCAGAATTAAATGAGAATAAATCTTTTTTCAATAATATTCTATCCTGTAGTTTGGATGATTATCAGAAGTTGGCAGTGGTTGTAGACTGTGATAATGAACAGATCATTGCCGGTGCAGGTACTGGTAAAACCTTAACACTAATTGCTAAGGTAAAGTATCTAGTTGAAATTAAGGGTGTAAATCCAAACAATATTCTATGTTTGTCATTTAGTTCTAATTCTACTTTTGAACTTAAAGATAAACTTTATAAAACCTTGGGTAAGGATATTGAAACCCGTACATTCCATGCTTTAGGTCGTAAAATCATAAGGTCCTATGACAATACTGTATATGGCAGTCCTATGGATTTTGCTGATTTTTTCATTAAACGATTTAAGAATAGTCTATCTATTGATGAGATGAAAGATGTTATCAAATTAGCATATAACTATTTTAAGGTATTTAAAAGGGGTTTTAATGATTATATAAATAAGAATAGAAATTATTCCCGTGAAGAACTGGTAATGGAAGAATACAATTATGTCCTGCAAAACTGTGCTCTTCCAGGTTTAATCGAGGAGTTTACAGAAAGATTTAAACGTAACAACTATACTATTGATAAGTTTGATGAATTCTATCAATATGACTATGATGAATATCTGGATGAACGTTTAATATTCTTGGATATTGCAAAGAAATTTTATATTGAATATGAATTATATCTGCTTAAGAATAATTTTATCGATTTTTCAGATATGATAAATAAATCAATACCCCTTGTTGAATTATATGGTATAAAAGATAATTATGATTATATATTAATCGATGAGTATCAGGATACTTCCTACATGAATTATAGACTAATTAGGGCTATTAAGGACAAGACCAATGCAAAAATTATAGTGGTAGGTGATGATTGGCAATCTATTTATGGTTTTAGGGATACCGATTTGGATTTGTTTAATAACTTTCCGAAGTATTTCAGGAATCCGAAAATTGTCTTTACATCTAAAACCTATAGGAATTCTCAGGAATTGATTGATGTTGCAAGTAAATTTGTATTGTCCAATGAAAAACAGATTAAAAAGGATTTGGTCTCTGATGTTTCAATAAAGAAAGCACCAATACAATTAATCTATTATAATTATGGTAAGACAAGTAGGGTTAAATTGTTTGAAGATCTTTTAATGGATTTAACCTGTAAGTTTCCAGGTTCTAGTTTACTTGTACTTTCAAGAAATAGGGAGGATATTAAAGCCTATTTATCCCCACGTTCCTTCTTCTCAAAAAATCCGAGTAAGATTGGAAAGTCTAATAATCTAAGGATCACTTATCCTAAAAATTCCAATGTAAAAAAGGAAGATAGATTGGATATCCAATTTAAAACCATTCACGTATCCAAAGGTTTGGAAGCGGATAATGTAATTATAATAGTCAATGATAACTTTCCAAGTCAGGTTAAAAATAGCGGTTTACTTGATTATGTAAGTAATGGTAATGATATAGGTTTAAAACGTAGTTTGGAAGAGCGCCGTTTATTTTATGTAGCATTATCCAGAACCAGAAACTATGTTTTCTTATTTACAAATCTCCGTGAAAAATCCTCATTTATAAAGGAGTTAGAATCTTATTATGCATTAGACGAGTTTAAGGATTCCTTTGATGTTTACCATAATCAAGAAACTAAATAACATTCTTTCTAATGTTAAAATTTTTTTTATATAAATAGGTTTAAGATTTTAATTTTATCTTAACCTAGATACCAAATGATATATTCTTTCAATAGATGGATTTTTCTTTTAATCGGAATCTCTTTTGTCAATGGTTTTTGATCTTTTCAATTTGAATCTTTTTTTGTTGATTGATTTTTTAATCCTTTGATTTTTATTTCAATTAATATTCTTTTTTTTAATTAACTGATTTTTTTAACAATTTAATTTTTATTTCAATTAAAATTTAAGATTCTTCTATTATTTGCTAAAATTTATTAATATGTATTATTATAAATATCACTGTATAATAATTTTAAAATTTGAAGAAAAATAATTATTTTTATAGATAATTAATTAATTATTTTTATTATTATAATTTTCTTAAATTTTATGGTTGTGAATTTTAATGGAATTAATTGTGGCGAAATTTGGAGGAACCTCGGTTGGAAATGGTTCTAGAATAAAAAAAGCGGCACAATCTGTCGTAAATGAGTATATGAAAGGAAATCAAATAGTGGTTGTAGTATCTGCTATAAACAAGACTACTGATGATTTAATAGAAGTTACTAGTGATGCAATGGGTGATGATGTATCTTCTCAACAAATGGCAGAAATTTTATCCATGGGTGAGATGACTAGCACTAGAGTATTTGCATCTACAATTGAATCATTAGGTGTAAAATCTACATTTGTTGATCCTTATAATGATGCTTGGCCTATTATAACTGATAATAGTCCTTTAAATGCTAAAATAAATTATAAAGCTTCTGAATATCAATCTAAAAAAATTTCACAGCTCTTAGACCAAGGTGTTATTCCGGTAATCTGCGGATTTTTAGGTAGAGGTCCTAATAATGAAATAACTACCATTGGCAGGGGAGGTAGTGATGTAACCGCTTTCTTCCTAGGTCATGCACTTAAAGCTAGTGAGGTTGTAATTGTAACAGATGTGGATGGTGTAATGAGTACCGATCCTAGAAAGATTGAAGAAGCTGAAAAACTAGATAAAATTTCAGTTGAAGAAATGAGGGATATTGCTTTACATGGTGCACAGGTTTTACATCCAAATGCTTTAAAATATAAAGATCCGATGATTAAAGCTAAAATTATCAGTTTTGAGAAATGTGATTTATCAGATAAAGGAACTGAAATTGTCGGTCCTTTTGAGGATGGGATGCTTAAAAGAGCAATATTATATCCTGAGAAATTATCCATATTAGCTGTTGTTGGAGAACATATGATTGAAGCTAAAGGATTACTTGCAAACTTAACTAACATTCTTGCAGAAAATGATATTAATATTTATGGTATTTCTGCTGGAGAAAACTCTATGACTGTTGTGGTAAGTAAAAAAGATTCAGATAGAGCTTATCATTTATTGCACCGTTTAGTTGTTAATATTGATAATTTAAGTTCAATTTCAATGGGTGAAGATATTGCAATGTTGACTGTTGTTAGTCCTGAATTCAGTCAAGCTGAATCACCGGGTATTATTGCAAATATTACTAATCCGTTACATAAAAATAATGTTAATATAGTAGAAATCTCTTCTTCACAGTCTGCTGTTATTCTATTTGTTGAATGGGAAGATGGAGAAAAAGCACTTAAACTTGTTAGGGAGGTTTTAAATTGAAATTTGAAGGAACTGCTATTGCAATGATTACTCCTTTTACATCAGATAATAAAATCGATGAAGAAGGTTTTAGAGAAAATATAAACTTTTATATTGATAGTGGGGTTGAAGGCTTACTTGCTGCTGGTACCACTGGTGAGTCAGCTACTTTGACCCATGAGGAACATAGAAAATTGATTGAAATCTTTGTTGATGAAGTTAATGGTAGGGTAGCAACTATTGCTGGTGCAGGTAGTAATTCTACTGATGAGGCATTAGGTCTTGTTAAATTCTGTCAAGATGTTGGTGTTGATTATGGACTTGTAATTACTCCTTATTATAATAAACCTCAACAACATGGTTTAGTTCAACATTATAAAACATTAAATGATAATGCAGATTTGGATATTATTGCTTATAATGTACCATCACGTACCGGTGTTGATATGGCTTCTGAAACTATCTGTGAAATTGCAAAACTCGATAAAGTTACAGCTATTAAAGAGGCTAATCCAAGTTTAGATAAAACAAGTCATACATTCTCACTTTTAAGAGATAATGATCTTTTAGATGATATTAATGTTTTATCTGGTAATGACGGTTTAACACTTCCTTTAATGTCCATTGGTGCTAAGGGTGTTATTAGTGCATCTGCAAATGTTGATCCTGTAAGGATGGTTAAAATGGTTCATTGTATTCAGGAAGGTAAATATGATGAAGCAAGGGAATTACATTATCAAATGTTGCCATTAATTAAAGCATTATTCTTAGAAACTAGTCCTGCTCCTGCAAAAGCTGCTTATCATATGATGGGTAAACCTGCAGGACCTTTAAGATTACCTCTTGCACCTATTAAAGAGGATACTAAAAAAGTTTTAGAGGATGTTCTTAAAAAAGACGGATTTATTTAGATTTCTAATTGTAGATTAATAGTTTATTTAAATTTAAACACTATTTTTATTTTTTTAATTTTATTTAAAAAGTATGGAGTTAATAAATATGATTAAAGTTGCTGTTACTGGAGCTGCTGGAAGAATGGGTTCTGGTATTGTTAGAAGAATTACTGAACAAGATGATATGGAAGTTGTTGCAGCTATTGAAATACCTAACACACCTCTTGAAGGTAAAGATATTGGTATTCAAGCAGGTATTGATGAACTTGGAGTACCAATTGTTGGTTCTGAAAAATTAGAAGAAACATTAAAAGAAACAAAACCTGATGTTTTAGTTGATTTCACTATTGCTGCAGCTGCAGCACAAACAATTCAAACCGCTACAAAATGTGGAGTAAATATT
Organism: Methanobrevibacter sp. AbM4; assembly: GCF_000404165.1. Taxonomy (NCBI): domain Archaea; kingdom Methanobacteriati; phylum Methanobacteriota; class Methanobacteria; order Methanobacteriales; family Methanobacteriaceae; genus Methanobrevibacter; species Methanobrevibacter sp. AbM4. The sequence continues at coordinate 655,909 of NC_021355.1, forward strand.
GTTGTGGGAACTACCGGATTTTCACCTGAACAAGAAGCTGCAAATAAAAAGGCTGTTGAAGATAATAATGTAAAGGCAGTTATTACTTCCAATTTCTCCATTGGTGTAAACGTATTCTTTAAAGTTATCCGTGATTTAACACCTATTTTAGATGATTACGATATTGAAATTATTGAAGCTCACCATAATCAGAAACAAGATGCTCCTTCTGGAACTGCAATGACTGCTTTAGAAACAGTTTGTGATGCTTTAGGAAGAGATCCTGAAGAGGTAGCAGTTTATGGAAGACATGGCCATGTAGGTAAAAGAACCAAACAAGAAATTGGAGTTCATGCTATCCGTGGTGGAGATATAACTGGTGATCATACTGTGCTCTATGTCGGTGACGGTGAAAGATTAGAGATTAAACATATGGCTCATAAAAGGGAAGTTTTTATTGCAGGTGTAATTAGGGCTATTAGATATATTCCTGATGCTGAAAACGGTAAAGTTTCTGATATGACTGATGTATTAGGATTAAATTAAAATTTTAGAGAGTTGATTAAATGGTAAATGTAGGTATACTTGGTGCAACAGGTATGGTTGGACAAAGATTTATCCAACTTTTAGATAAACATCCTGATTTCGACATTACTGCCCTTGCAGCATCAGAACGTTCTGCAGGTAAACGTTACGAAGATGCAACTACTTGGTATCTTGATGAGGCAATGCCTGAATCTGTTAAGGATATTGAAGTCTGTGAAACCAAACCTGAAGCTATGTCTAATGATGTTGATATCCTATTCTCATCACTTCCAACAGATTTTGCTGCTAAGATTGAACCAGCATTTGCTCAAGATTATATTGTAGCATCTAATGCTAGTGCAATGAGAATGGTGCCAGATGTTCCTCTTGTTATCCCTGAGGTTAATCCTGAGTTCTTAGGTTTAATAGAAACACAACAAAAAAACAGGGGATGGGATGGTTTCATTGTAACCAATCCTAATTGTTCTACTATTGCATTAACTTTAACATTGAAACCTATATACGATGCATATAATATTAACAAGGTTTATGTTTCAACTATGCAAGCAATATCTGGTGCAGGTTATAATGGTGTTCCATCTATGGCAATAGTTGATAATATTATTCCGTATATTGGTAATGAGGAAGAGAAGATGGAAAGTGAAACTTTACAACTATTAGGAAGCTTTGAAGATGGTGTTGTAAAAGATGCTGATTTCAAATTATCTGCTTCATGTCATAGGGTTGGAGTTGTAGATGGACATACTGAAGCTGTTTTCATTGAACTCGATAAAGATGAAGATATTGATGATATTAAACAAACTATGGCTAATTTCAAAGGTCGTCCACAAGAATTAGGTTTATATTCTGCTCCAAAAAATCCTGTAATTGTTAAAGAAGAGGAGGACCGTCCACAACCTAGATTAGATAGGAGTGCTGATGGTGGAATGGCTGTTACTGTTGGCCGTGTAAGAAAAGATGCTGCTATGGACAATAGTTTTAAATATGTTTTAGTTGGACATAATACAGTTAGAGGTGCAGCTGGAGCATCAGTATTAAATGCAGAACTAATCAATAAAGAAATACTTTAATATTTTTTCAAAAAACTTTTCTTTTTTTCTTTAATTTTTTGTATTTTCTTATTATTTACTTTACATTAGGCTATTTTTTGTAATTAAGTTTAAATATAATTAAAATATATAATAAATATTATATAATTTAATGAAATAGAATATTGAAAATTATTTTAATTTCTTAGTCATTTTAATAATTTGTACTATGAAATTATCTTAAAAATGTCTATTTTCATTGGAATTTTCATGATAAATTTTATTATTGCTGTGGAATAAAGTGTTTGGGATTTTTATTTCATTTATATTTTATTTATAAGGTTTAGTTGGGAGAATAATGGTTTTTGAAAATGATGAGAAGGAGACTCTTCAAGCATTAGTTAGATCTTGTTTATTGGAGATAAACAGATTAAAAACAGATTTAGCTGCTGCTGAAAAGGATAGGATTGATTTACAGAATCAAAAAATAAAACTTGAACATGATGAGACTATAAATAAATTGGAATCTGATTTAAACAATAAAGAAAATGAACTTATGCAGTATAAATTAGATGTTCAAGAGAAAATGAACGATTTACAATCTGTAATCAATGATAAGAATGAAGAGTTAAATGTTAAAAATAAAATCATCATAGACAATGAAAACCTTATAAGTAACCAAGATGAAAAAATTCGCCAATTAAGCGATTTTGATAATAATATTAAATCCATACGCCTTGCTATTGAAGATGATATTAACTCAATTAAAACATCACTTGAAGATGTTCTTGAAGGATTTAGGAAAGATGAATCTTTAAATGATGAGAAGATTCATGAAAAAATAGATATCATCAATGAGAAAGATGATGAGATTAAATCATTGTCTAAGAATATTGATGAGTATAAAATCCAAATCATTGGACTTAAAAATCAGATAGAATCTAAAGATAGTTATATAGAACTCAAAGATGAACTTTCTAATACCAAACATAGACTGGAAGAAAAGGAAGATGAAATCACTGTTCTTAAGGAGGATTCTATTCCAAAATCTGATTATGATAGTTTATATGCTCAGTTTACAGAATTGAAAGGTGTAATTCAATCTAAAGACCAAAGTATTAGGGAGTTACAAGAGTCTAACAAAGAACTTTCCAATGTCAAGAATGAATTGGATCATACAAAACAGGTTTTATCAGTTAAAACTCATGAACTGGATACTCTTAATGAAAATCTTGTATCCTCTGAGGATCATATTGATTTAAAGAATAAATTGGATAATGCTAACAATTTATTAAGTTCCAAAGACCGTGAAATATCTGATTTGAAATCATCAACTGTAGATAAAACATTATATACTGATTTACAAAAAGATTATAATGAACTAAAAGATTCCACAGTTTCCAAAACTTCATATGAAGAATTAGGTCAGGAATTGAAAAAAATTAGGGAAGGCACGGTAAATAAAGAAAAATATAATGTTTTAGTAAATGATTTTGAGACATATAAATCAAGTGCAGTTCCTAAGGAAATTTATGATGATTTAAAAGAGGAATTACAGACTGTCAAAGATTCAGCTGTTTCAAAAGAAGATTATACTAATTTGGAAATTGAACTACAGCATGTTAAAAATAGTTCAATTTCAAAAGATATCTATGATAAAGTTTCTGAAGAGTTAGATGAATTAAAATCTAATGCAGTTTCTAAAAATGAATTCGATGAAGTTTCTAGTGAGTTAAATCAATTAAAATCATCATCTATTGCTAAAGCAGAATATGATAGAGTTAAATCTGAACTTGATTCTGTTAAAGAAAATATTCTTAAAAAGGATAATGAAATTGCCTCTGTTAAAAATAATACCGTTGATAAAGATAGATTTGATAACATTCAGAAAGAACTTAATTCTGTTAAATCTGATTTATCCAGTAAGGATAAGGAAATTTCAGAACTTAAAACCAATTCAATATCTAAACAAGAATATGATAGGCTTAAAAAAGAGAATGAGCTTAAAGATGAGAAAATTGATCGTTTGGAAAAAATCAAGGATTTATTCTCTGAACTTGAGGCTCAACACAATTCTGATTTAGAAAACTTAGAACAACTTCAAAGTAAAATCAAGAATATTGAAGATGGAGATTCTGATTCTGTAAATGAAGAGAATCAGGAACTTAAAAAAGAGATTGAAGAAAAGGATAAAACCATTAAAGATCTTGAGGAAATTAAAATATTATACAATAAACTACTCATTCCTCCAAAAACAGATTTAACTTCATTCCAATCCCAAGTATTTAATTTAATTCCAAATGAGCCTATGAATGCAAAGGATATTCATGAGTATATTAAGAGTGTAGCATTTGATAAAATATCCCTTGCAAGTGTTCAAAACATCTTGAAGAAATTAGTTAGAAAGGGTTATATGGAATCTTATGAAGAGGGAGATGAGGTTATCTATAAAAAAATAGCAGAGGATATTGTAGGTAAATAGATACCTTTAATTTTTCTTTATCTAATTTTTCTAAGATTTTTTTTATTTTTTCTTATTTTTTTTAGGATTTTTATTATTTTTCAGGATTTAAATTATTTTCTGATTTTGTTATTATTGTTTTTTCACTGTTTTTTGGATTTTCATCCTTCGCTTTTAAGTTTCATTTTATTGTTTTTTATTCTTTATCTATTTTATCTGTGGGCTGTTTTTGTTATTATATTAATAATTTGATTTATTTTAATTAATATTAGATATCTCTAACAAATGCTCTTATTAAACTTGCTTCACTATTGATTTTCAGCGGAATAAAATATCCGTAGTATTTATCTTTTTTAAGTAAGTCTAAATTACATAGATTTTCTATAATTAACACGTTATTCTTCAGTAAATATTTATGGATTTTAGTTTCTCCATAAAAATCGGGGCTTGACATATCTGTAGCAATTAATGAAACATCATTTTCAACTAAAAGTTTAGCAAATTCAATACTTAAGCTAGGATTATTAAGAAAATACTTATCACTATTAAAATTTTTAGCCCATAATGTTTTTAAAACAACTATTTTCTCAAGGCTTTCTGGGATATTTTTTATATCATTAACATTGATGTCATCATTTCTCTTTACAGGACTTGCATCTAAAATATTACATGGACCAATTAAATTTTCTAATTCTAAATCAGGTATTTTATCTAGGTTATTAAAATAATGATAAGGACTATCAATATGGGTTCCGGTATGGTTTGAACTTGTAAGTTTTGATAAATTACATTCTCCATTGTTATTTAATGAATCAATATATTCTATATTTAAATCAGGATCTCCTGGATATGGCTTAATATTATTTTCAAGTTTATGTGTTAAATCAATGAATTTCATAATTAGAATTAGGCTTTAATGATTAAAATTTATATTGAAATAGTTTTTATTAATTTAAAAATTAGCTTATTATTTGAAAATTATTTTTAATTTGGAATCAGCTTTAATAATCTTTATTAGTTAAAAAATTATACTAATTAAAAATGGTTTTTATTTAAAACCAGTTTAAAATGATTTTTTGTTTATTAAAAAGTGGTATACTAATTAAAAATCAGTTTTTATTTTAAAATCAGTTTATGGTTTTTGTTTATTTAAAATATTTAATCAATTAAAAATCGATTTTATATCTATTTATATAATCTTTAAAAAAAGGATGAATATTTAAAAGAGATTTAACTCCCTTTTTAAATATAAAATTGTTTTATGCATTTATAGGTTTAATCTCATCATTAGCTGGATTTAACATCTTATCTTTATCTCTCAATACTGACTTTGTACTTGCTATTCCAAGTAACATTGTGGATAAATTGTGTATTGTTGAGGATGTTGAAGGTGTGATTATACCAAGAATTCCTAATGCAATTAAAGTACCATTTATTCCAACGATTTTGTGGTAATTACTATTGATCTTATCTAACATTTTACGACTTAAAATTCTTAAAGTTATTAAATCGTATAAATTGTCTGATAATAAGGAAATATCTGCTACCTCTCTTGCAATGTCAGATGAATTCTTCATGGATACAGAAACATCTGCAGCTGCTAATGCTGGTGAATCATTAATGCCATCACCAACCATTATGATTGTTTTTCCTTCTTCTTTTAATCCTTCAATTATATTTGCTTTATCCTCTGGAAGTACTTGAGATTTATAATTTGTTATTCCAATTGATTCGGCAATACTTCGTGCACCACTTTCACTATCACCTGTTAACATGATAATGTTTTCAATGCCCATTGTTTTAAGTCTTGTTATAACATCTTTTGCTTCATCACGTACAGGATCATTAATACAGATTAATCCTTCAAGTTTATTGTCGATAGCTAAATATATTACAGAATTTTCTTTAACTTTTTCATCAATTAATTTTTTCTGTTCTTCGGTAATTTCAACCTTCTCATCTTCAAATAAGAAGTGTTTACTACCTATTACAGCTCTTTTGTCATTGTATCTAGTTGCAATTCCATGAGCTACTATATATTCAACTTCACTATGTTCTTCCTTATGGTTTAATCCTTCAGCCTCAGCTTGTTTTACAATTGCTTTTGCAATACTGTGTGCAAAATGCTCCTCAATACAAGCTGACATCTTTAACACTTCGTCTCTTGTGTAATTTCCAGTTGGAATTACATCTACTACTTTAGGACTTGCATGTGTTAATGTTCCAGTTTTATCAAATACAATTGTATCTGCTGTTGCAAATTTCTCGATGAATTTTCCACCTTTTATCATCATTCTATTATCGGATGCTTCACGCATAGCTGATATGATTGATAATGGGGTGGTTAATTTTATTGCACATGAGAAGTCTACCATTAAAACGGATAATGCCTTTGTAGTATCCCTTGTAAATAGATAAGTTAAGAATGTTAAAACAAAACTATATGGAACTAGTGAATTAGCTAATTCAACAGCTTTACTTTCGGTTTCAGCTTTTAGATTTTCTGAATTTTCGATTAATTCAACAATATTGTTTAACCTTGTATCTTGATCTACAGAATAAACCTCGATTACGATATTTCCCTCTTCAAGTACTGTACCTGCATTAACGGTTTTACCAATGTCTTTATGTACTGCTAAAGGTTCACCAGTCATTGAGGATTCATTAATCATTCCTTCTCCATCAACAATCTTTCCGTCTACAGGAATCATATCTCCCATATGGATTTTAACTTTATCTCCTTTTTTAATGTCTGCTAATGGATAGGTTATTTCAGTTCCATCATCTCTTACAAGCCATACGGTATCGATGTTTAAGCTTAAACTTTCTTTAAATGTACTTTTTGATTTTTGTACAGTATATTCCTCAAGTAAATCTGAGATTGAAAGTAAGAACATCATTGAACTTGCAGGTTCAAAGTCTTTTTTAAGTAATGAACCTGTAACAGCAGATCCATCAAGTAAATCTACATCAATTCTAAAGCTTGTTAAACTGTCTAGACCTTTTGCTATATATTTTACAGCTTTAATTAGAGTTATAGCATTTCTAATGTCTAATGGTAAAAAAGGTCTAATCAAATATCTTTTAATAAGTTTTTTAATAATCTTTAGATAGAATTTATTTGTAATTTCATTAGATTCGTTTTTAGGACTTGGCTTTCCTTCAAATAAATCCTCCATTCCAATATTATCTAATATTCTTAAAATCTTATCTTTATCTTCTATGTTGTAATAGTTAATTAAGATACTTCCATTTCTATGGGAAGTTCTTACATCTTTAATAAAATCATTTTCCAAAAGTAGTTCACTAAGACCATATCCTTCATATTCAGTAAATGCATTTTTACCAGAACGGACCCTTAATCTGGTCTGGTTGTCATACACTATTTGATATTTCATAGTTTAGCCTTGAGATATGGTTCTATTCTTTTTTAGAATCTGCATATATTTGTTTTTTCTCAGCTTTACTACTGTCAACAACGATATCTTCTGCATTTTCTTTCATATCTTGATAGCATTCTTCAGCATCTCTTTTCACTGCCATAACTGATGCCATCCCTTGAGTACAAGCTTTTTTTACTTGCTGTGATTCAAGGATTTTTTTTCCAATATATGCAGTAGCAATTCCTCCTAAAAATATTAATGCTTCTCTATGTTCACAAATTTCGTCCCAATAGTCGCTCATTTTTCGACACTCCTTGTAAATTTTTATATAATTAATTTTTACACCCACTTTTAGATATACCTAAAATTTTTAGATAATTTTAGCTTTTATAAAAAATTTTATACTTATTTTTTAGTATACCTAAAATTTTTAGGCAATTTTAGTTTTTATAAAAATTTATATTTAAAACTTTTGATTTTTTTAGGTAAACTAAAACTTTATTAATAATTTTTATATATTATTAAAAAATAAATATTAATAAATAGTCTTTATTGGTTTGAATTAATTTTTTAAAATTGTTTCATTTTTATAAAATGCTTAAATCTAAAATAAATGTGTTTTAAATTTAATTTATTTTGCCTAATTTTTGTAAAAATAAGTGTATTAATTAATTATTTAAATAGTAATAAAATAATATTATATTATATTATAAGATTGATTATTTTTTATGATAACAAATAAGAATAGATGATATTATGAGAAAAAATTTAGATACTACAAAAATAATACCATCACCGGTTTTAATGGTTGGTACTTATGATAAAGATGGAAACGCTGATGTTATGAATGTTGCATGGGGAGGTCAATGTGGACCAAATCACATAGCATTAAACTTAGGCCTAGCACATAAAACTGTGGAGAACCTTAAGGAAAAAGAGGCTTTCACTGTAAGCTTTGCAACTAAAAGCACTGAGGAATTATCTGATTATTTCGGTCTTCGTTCAGGAAATGATGCTGATAAAATTGCTGAATCTGGTGTAAGTGTAATCAAAGCAGAAAAGGTTGACGCTCCAATTATTGAAGAATATCCTTTAACTATTGAATTTAAGGTCATAGAAATGAAGGAAACTTTAGGTGAATTAAGAGTTGTTGGTGAAGCGGTAAATGTCTCAGCAGATGAATCAATATTGGATGATGATGGAAATATCTCTATTGAAAAATTAGAACCTATCATATTTGATTCTGTAACTAATTCCTATCGTGTTATTGGAGAGGTAGTTGGATCTGCTTTTTCAGATGGTAAGGAGTTATTTAATTAATTTGTATAAAAATAGTTTTTATATAATTTTAAACTTTTTTTCTTCATTAAAAAGGGTAAAACTTAAATTAAAGAGTAATACCTTTTTTCATGATTAATTTAAGAATTTTCAACATACTTTTTTTAGTTATATCTATATTCCCTTTTGATTTTTGATAATGTATAAATGCCATTTATTATGTTTAAGTTAAAATTCAATTTTTGATAATATATCAAGGTCTTATTTTTCAATTATCTTAAAAGTTAAAATCCATTGATGGAATATCAAAATCTTATTCTTCAATTATTTTAAAAATAGATTTATTCATTTAAAAATTAAACTAGCAATAATATGTTTATTAATCAAAATTAGTAAAGTATAAATTTAGATTAATCAACAAAAATAGCTGAAAGTATTGATTAATCTAAAAAACATACAAAAAAAGCATGCAACCGCCGGGATTCGAACCCGGGTTTTTGGCTTGGAAGGCCAAAGTAATAACCAGACTATACCACGGTTGCTTATGCGGCGTCCGGGATTTGAACCCGGGTCTCTAACGTGGCAGGCTAGAGTCTTAAACCAGGCTGGACTAACACCGCATTTGATTGTACTTTCATACAACATAATTATTTTTGTTATCATACTATATAAAGCTTTCTATTTTTATCTGATTTTTTTCAAATTTTTTATTTTAATATTCTAATTAATTATTTGAAAAATTTTAATCATCTTCTGATTTCATTTATATTTTCATTGGTTTAAGAAATTACCATTTATATATTCTTATTTTTCTATGGTAAATTCTATATTTTTTCAGTTATATTTCCAAAAGGATCTATATTAATCATTGCTTAATATTTACGGTTTAATTTCTTATATTCCATAAATATTTATATTCTATTTTATGAATATAATAATGTTATTATAACAACATTTAAATATTATAAAACCTATAAAAATATTGTTATTTATTAATTTTATTAAATATCTATCAATATTGATATTATTGATTTTATTAAATAATTTTATTTTAATATTATCTGGTGATTTAAAAAGGGTTCGATTCCTTTAGATATTATTTTTTACTCTCTTTAAGAGTAAAAAAAATTGTTTGTTATTTTCTTAAAAAAATAATAAAAAATCATATATGGTGATTAGATGTTTGATTTAAGTGCTTATGTTCCATTTTTAGGACTTTTAATATTTGGTAACATAGAAAACTTAATTCTTGCTTCACAAGGAGTAGTTGCCAAGGCAGATATGAAAAAATTAAGTTTAGCAAGTATTGTTGCTGTTATAATTTGGTTATTAATTGGTACTTTAGCTACTGCAGCTGCAATTAAATATGCTGATGCAATCAACTTTATTGGTGGTTTAGCTATTTTCATATTAGGTTTACAATCTATGCTTCAAGCAACACATCTTATTGGAAGTAACGACGGAAACTAAAGGTGTTATAATGTCATTTATGAATGAAATAAAACCATTTTTACCATTAATCATATTTGGTAACATAGAAAACTTAGTTTTAGCTTCCCAAGGTGTTACTGCAGGAGTAGATCCTATTGTTTTAGGTGGATTAAGTTTAATATTAGTTATAATATGGTTATTAATTGGTACATTTGGAACTAAAATTGCTATTAAATATGCTGATGCTATTGAATTTATCGGTGGTTTAGCAATATTTATTTTAGGTATTCAATCAATGTTAGAAGCAGTTCATATTATTTAAATGAAAATTTAAATGAATATATAAATTTTATGGAATTATTTATTATTATTTCAAGAAAAAACAATTTTTCAATAATACAAACCTTTTGGTTTTGTTATTCTTTTTTGAGGGCTTTTTTCATATTTTTGCTGAGTTTTAAACTCACAAAAAATATTTTTGGAAATTTATTCAAACATGCTATTTTTGTTTTCTGGTAAACTACTTATTTTCATTTTCATCCGCAGTGGATAAATGCCTTATTTTTTCATGTTAGGATAGAGTAACTCTTAGACTTATTTTTTTCGAATTAATTTAATATTTTAATTATTTTTTATAGCTTTATGACCTTGATATTTTAAAAGCTTATTTTATAGTTCTCTTTAGATTTTTTAATATAATTGATAATCTTATTTAATAAGAATGCTATAAAACTTCTAATAGTTTTTATATCTTAAATAATTTTTTAATTATTTATTGAATAGATGTACATGATGTTATTTTATTTTATAATACTTTCAGAGCAAATTAATTATATTAAAAATTTAGTTAAAATAACGAGTGTGTTTATATGATTATATGATTTTAAAGATCTTATTTTTAAAAATTACCTGATGAAATTATTTTCTATAAATAGCATAATTTTTTCTAAATTCAATATCAAATTTTAAAGAGTGTTCTATGAAAATATTTTCTATAAGTAGTATGGATTCTTCTAAATTCAGAAATGTTTTAAAAATAGCATTTAAATTATATTAAAAAAATAAAAAAAGTTAATTAAATGAAATTATTCATTTAATCACATTCAATTTCAAGTTTCTTATCACTTTTTGGAAGCAATGTTAAGACTATAGGTAATACTATGAGTATTGCTGCAATTATTCCTTGAACTGTTATTGAGAATAAATTATTGGTTGTTATTAATGTGTAGATTCCATTTAACCATAATGCTATGAAAATTATTGGAATCACATATTTAATAAGATATTTCCACCAGCTACCAAATTTATATTTCGCATTTCTATTTACAATATCCAGTAATTTATCAATATTGTATAACCAACCAAAGATTAAACATTCAAGGACAATACCGAATAGTACTGCAAACTCGTTTAGGAAACTATCTGCAATGGTAAGTAAATAATTTCCAAGTCCTGTAGCATATACAAATGATAATCCGAAACCGATTATACAAAGTACAGTTACTATGACTTTTCTTCTAATTTTGAATTTACGTGTTATACCAAGAGATAATGGTTCAAGAAGGGAAATTGTTGTTGTTATACCTGCAAATAATACACATAAGAAGAATAATGGTGCTAAAACATAAGCAAAATTACCCATTATGTTAAATACTGTTGGGAATGCAACAAATATAAGTCCAGAACCTTGTGTAATTACTTGGTCTATTGGAACACCTTGACTAAGTGACATAAATCCGAGGATTGAAAATACTCCAATAGCTGTAAAGAATTCAAATCCACAATTTGATATTGCAACGATTGCTCCATTTTTAATAAGCTGTGAATCTTCCGGTAGGTAACTTGAATATGTAGATACTACACCCCAACCTAAACTTAATGAGAATAATATTTGTCCTGCAGCTGCAAGCCATATATTCGGATCAAACAATGCATCCCATTTTGGAGTAAGTAATGTCTGTATTCCAATATATGATCCAGGTAAACTTACACCATAAATAATTACAATAGCCATGATTCCCATAAGTGCTGGAATCAAGACTTTACTGAATTTTCCAATACCATTATTTAAGTTTTGGTGTGAAATGTACCAGATTATTATCCATAATACAAGTAAGGATATTACAATTGGCCATATAACAGTAGAAAGTCCTGAAATTGATGTGGTACTATGGAGTAATGTGTTAGTGTAAAAATTACCGGGATTAGTTCCCCATCCTTTTGAGAAACTTAAAAGGAAATAGATTAAATCCCATGCAATAATAACTATATAATAACATAGAATCAGGAAGGAGGTTAAGCATATGAACCAACCAACAACTTCCAACTTACTCTTAACCTTTTTAAACATATTTGGTACAGAGGTTTTAAATTCAAAACCTACTGCATATTCTAAATATAAATAAGGTAAGGCCATAAGAAGAATAGAGATTAAGTAAGGTATAAGGAATGCCCCTCCACCATTTGAATATACTACATATGGATATCTCCATATATTACCAAGTCCAATAGCAGATCCAATCATCGCCATAATAAAGGATAATGTACTGTCCCATTGGCAAACTTTTTGATTTTGACTAGCCATCTTTATTTCACCTATGATGAATAAGATTTATAATTTAAATCATAATTATTATTAAAAAAAAGAATTGGATTAAAAATCTTAAAAAATATTGATTTATTTAAAACAATAAATTTGATTGATTAAATAATTTAAATCCTTAATTAGTTGAAATAATTTATTATTTATTAAATTATAAATTTCTAAGTTTAATATGAGAATTTAAAATATAAGTTTTATTCAGATATATTTACTTTTTTCACATATTTTTACAACTTAAATATATTTATTTTTGTTTGTTATTAAGTTTTTTTAATTTTTCAATATTTTTTAGATTAAGCTTTTATGGCTTGTTCTGGGGATTACTTCAAATTGAATACAATTATATAGAAAATAGTTTTAATATAGATTCTTAATTTTAAATGTTTAAAAAATATTTTAAAACGGGAAAAATTGGATATTGTTTTTTTTTTTATTTTAAAATTTTTAAAAATGAAAAGATGATTTTTTTTATATTTGGAAATGTTTAAAATTAGAATAATAAAAATAGGTTTATTTATTTTTAGAAGTATTTAAATTTAGAATAATAAAAATAGGTTTATTTATTTTTAGAAGTATTTAAATTTAGAATAATAAAAAAGGAGTATTATATATTTTTAAAAAATATTTAAAGGAAAAATAAAAATATTTTAAAAAATAATTGAATGAAATAGTTTTTTTAAATGGATTATTCTTTTCTACCAATTGCACATAAATATGTTGTTTTGGTGTTGGTAAATGTTGTAACGTCTTTAAAGCCTGCCTCTGCTAACATTTCACCAAGTTCATCTTCGGATAAGATAGTCATGTCCAATAATTCAATTCTATTTCCCATTCTTTCTTCTAGTCCCTCATCTTTCCTCTCTTCATTACAGATGAAAATTGCACCATCTTTTTTAAGGACTCTGTGAATTTCTTTAAAATCGTTTAAAAGATCTGGCCAGAAGTATATGGTTTCAAATCCGCTTACAATATCAAAACTTTCATCATCAAAAGGAAGTTCTGAAACAGATCCCTGAAGTATCTTAACTTGACCTTTTTCAATTTCTTCTTTATTGTATTTTTCAGATTCCTTAACACTAGTCTCGGAGTAGTCTATTCCATAGACCTTTCCGTTAGTCATACCTGCAAACCTTTTAACATTAACTCCTCCACCACAACCAATGTCTAATATGTCATCATCTTCACATACGTTTAAATGACTTACGCCCCATTGTGCTAAGTTTTCATGGGACTTATTCATTCTTTGAATCATTTTCTCTCCAAGTTCTCCTTCAGGTTTACGGCAGTTAAGAACTAGTTCGTCTGATTCTTTTTCTTTAATTTCTTTAAAGTCTTTATCTGACATTTGGTTATCGTTTGCACTCATAATTATTACCTTAATTATTGTTTAAATTTAGAATTAGATTAACAATATAATATAGTTTATATTATACTTATAATTTTTAAAGCTTATTGATTTTAAACTTTTAATTATTATATTTTTTTTATAAAAATTAGTAATGGTCTTTAAAATTAAAATCTTACATATTAAAATTCTTTACTGTAAACTTTAATATTAGGTTAAAATCAGAAAATGGATATTAAAATAAGTGTTGCTTGGTTAAAGATATTTTTCTATAAAAAAGGTAGAGATAGAAGGATTCTATCTCCGTGTTTGTAATCCCTTTATATTTACATCATAGGTGGCATTCCGCCTGCTCCAGGAGCTCCGCCCATTTGGGATGGGTCAGGTCCTTCTGATGAAGATGCGATAACATCGTCGATTCTTAAAATCATTTCAGCAGCTTCGGAAGCAGATTGAATAGCTTGTTTTTTGACACGTTTAGGTTCTACAACACCAGCTTCTTTCATATCAGTGACTTTACCATTGAATACATTTAATCCCATGGTGGTTGAGTTTTCATGAGCAGCTCTTAAATCTACTAATGAATCGATACTGTCAATACCTGCATTTTCAGCTAAAGTTTTTGGTACAACTTCTAAACTTTCTGCAAATGCATTTACAGCTAATTGTTCTCTTCCACTGATTGATTCAGCATAGTCTTTTAATCTTTTTGCAATAGCTACTTCAGGAGCTCCTCCTCCAGCAACTACTTGACCATCTTCAATAGTTGCAGCAACTACACCAATAGCATCTTCGATAGCTCTTTTGATTTCGTCTGCAACATGTTTGGTACTACCTCTTACAAGTAAGGTTACTGCTTTAGGTTCTTTACAATCTTCTACAAAGATCATATCTTCACCAGAGACTTTTTTCTCGATTACTGAACCAGCTTCACCTAAATCATCACTAGTTAAATCTTCAACATTACTGATGATGTTTGCACCGGTAGCTCTTGATAATTTTTCAATATCTGATTTTTTAACTCTTCTTACAGCTAAAATTCCTGCTTTTGATAAGTAGTGTTGAGCTAAGTCATCAATACCTTTTTGACAGAATAATACATTTGCTCCAGCATCGGAGATTTTTGCAACCATTTCTTTTAACATGTTTTCTTCTTGTTCAATAAATGCTTGCATTTGATTTGGATCTGTGATTCTGATTTCTGCATCTACTTCGGTTTCTTTAACTTCAAGAGCAGAGTTTAAGATAGCTATTTTTGCACCGTCAATTTCTGAAGGCATACCTTGGTGTACTCTTTCTTTATCAATAATTACACCTTGTACTAATTCAGAATCTTCGACAACTGCACCTTCTTTTTTCTCAATTTTAATGTGGTCAGTATCTACTTTTCCATCTTCTTCAACTTGTTCAACAGCTTGAACAACTAATTTTGCAAGAGGTTCACGAGCTTTTTCAGTTCCTTTACCGGTCATTGCAGTCATTGCAACTTTTTCTAAGGTTTCAGTATCAATATCACTTATTGCAATTTCATCTAAAATTTCTTGAGCTTTTTCAGCAGCTTGTCTGTATCCCATTGCAATAATGGTTGGGTGAATATCCATATCTAATAATTCTTCAGATTGTTTTAATAATTCTCCTGCAATGATAACAGCAGTAGTAGTTCCGTCTCCTACTTCATCTTCTTGTGTTTTTGCTACTTCAACAAGCATTTTTGCTGCAGGGTGGTCGATATCCATTTCTTTTAAGATAGTAACTCCATCGTTAGTTACTACAATATCTCCAAGTCCGTCTACTAACATTTTATCCATACCTTTTGGACCTAATGTAGTTCTTACGGTTTCAGCTAAAACTTTAGCAGCTAAAATATTATTTCTTTGTGCATCTTTACCTAATAACCTGTTAGTACCTTCAGGTAAAATGAATATTGGTTGACCTTGTTGTGCCATAATTTCACCTCAATATTTAAAATAATTCTTATAATCATTATCTAAATAGAATTATCTAATTAGACTTTAATTTTGCTTGATGTTTGTATTTAGGGAATATAACCATCTCATTCAATTATTTTAATACTATAACATAATGGTTTATACCCTTGTTAGTTTTTTTAAAAAAATTTAAAAAATTATCTAAAAATAAACATCTACATATAGAAGTGGGTTAGAGGTTATATAAATACTTTACGGTTAAAAGTAAATTTTTGTAACTAAAATAATTTATCATGATTTTCAATGATTATTATTTTATTTTCGGATTATAAATATAAATTCCTTATTATATTTATTTTTTTATGATTTAATGAGATGTCATCCTTTGTTTTATTAAATCAATAGATTTAACTAATGAATATATTGGAATTTAATAATGTTTTAAAGATTAAGATGTGATTCTTATCTCTTAGGTGATTCATTATAAAATATATTAATTATTCTATGGAATTGTTAATTTAAATTCATTTTTAATTTTTAATATATTGGAAAATTTTTATAGATTGGATTTTTTATTTAATTTCCTTAAAAAACATATAATTTTATATGTTTAAAAAACTTATAATATATTAATATAAATATTTAGTTAATTTTTTAGCTAAGATATATAACTTAAATTTCAAGATTTTTTAATAGATTATAATGATATTATTTTAAATAGTTGAATAATGATTAAAACTTTATGGAATTTTAATTTGATTTAATTTATTTGTAAAACGGTGTGATTTTATGGTAGGAATCGTAGGTTATGGTGCTTATGTACCTTCTTATAGGATTAAGGTTGAAGAAATTGCTAAAGTATGGGGTGATGAACCTGAACAATATAAGAAAGGTTTAGTTGTTAACGAAAAATCAGTACCTGCTCCTGATGAAGATGCTGTTACTATTGCAGTTATGGCTGCTAGAAATGCAGTAAGAAGAGCTCAAATAGATCCAAAAGATATTGGATCAGTATATGTTGGATCTGAATCCCACCCATATGCAGTTAAACCAACTGCTACTATTGTTGCAGATGCAATTGATGCAACTCCAAATTTAACTGCTGCAGATTTAGAATTTGCTTGTAAAGCAGGAACTGCAGGTATTCAAATGAATATGGGTTTAGTTGGATCTGATATGATTAAATATGGTTTAGCTATCGGTGCAGATACTTCTCAAGGTGCACCTGGTGATGCATTAGAATATACTGCATCTGCTGGAGGAGCTGCTTATATAATTGGTAAGGAAAATACAATTGCAGATATTACAAGAACCTGCAGTTTTACTACAGATACTCCTGATTTTTACAGAAGAGAAGGTCAGACTTATCCTTCACATGGTGGAAGATTCACTGGTAAACCTGCATATTATAAACATGTATTTGGTGCAGCAAAAAGAATGTTAGAAATGTCTGAAACTAGTGCGGAAGATTATGATTATTGCTGTTTCCACCAACCTAATGGTAAATTCTATATTAGAGCTGCTAGAACCTTAGGATTTAAACCAGAACAATATGAACAAGGTTTATTAACACCTTATATTGGTAATACCTATTCCGGTGCTGTTCCTTTAGGTTTATCACATATTTTAGATATTGCAAAACCTGGAGATAAAATATTTGTAGTAAGTTATGGTTCAGGTGCTGGTAGTGATGCATTCACTATTGAAGTAAATGATAGGATTGATGAAGTTAGAGATTTAGCTCCTAAAACTGATGATTATCTTAATGAGAAACATTATGTTGATTATGCAGTTTATGCTAAATATAAAGGTAAAATTAGAATGTCATAGGAGTGTATTACAATGAGAGATGTAGCAATTATAGGAGTTTCACAAACAAAATTTGGAGAATTATGGGATTCATCATTTAGATCCCTTGTTGCAGATGCTGGTATTGAAGCTATTGTAGACTCTAATATTGGTGGGGATGATATTGATGCAATGTATGTTGGTAATATGTCATCAGGTTTATTTGTAAATCAGGAACATATCGCATCACTTATATCTGATCATATGGGTTTAAATCCAATTCCATGTACAAGAGTTGAGGCAGCATGTGCATCTGGAAGCTTAGCATTGAGACAAGGTATTTTAGCTGTAGCTTCAGGATATCATGATGTTGTTGTATCTGCTGGTGTTGAAAAAATGACTGATGTTGTTGATGCTACACCTGCTATTGCAACAGCTTCTGATGTGGAATGGGAAGCTCAGCAAGGTGCAACTTTCCCTTCATTATATGCAATGATTGCAAAAAGACATATGTATGAATATGGTACTACAAGAGAACAACTTGCAGAATTTGCAGTAGTTGCTCATCACAATGCATCTAACAATCCTAGGGCACAATTCCCATTTGAGATTACTGTAGATAAGGCATTAAATTCAACAATGGTTGCAGATCCCTTAACTTTATTTGATTGTTCACCTGTTTCTGACGGTGCTGCTGCTGTTGTTTTATGTCCTGCTGAAGATGCTAAGAAATATACTGATACTCCAATTTATGTGAAAGCTTCACAACAAGCTTCAGGTACTATTGCACTTCATGATAGAAGAGATATGACTACTATCGATTCTACTGTTTATGCTTCAAGAAAAGCATATAAACAAGCTGGAGTAACTGAAAAAGATATAGATCTTGCAGAAGTACATGATTGTTTTACAATTAACGGTTTACTTGCTGTTGAAGATTTAGGATTCTGTAAGAAAGGTGAAGGTGGAAAAGTTATTGCAGATGGCCAAACAAGAATTGATGGTGATCATCCAATTAACCCATCAGGTGGTTTAAAAGCTAGAGGCCACCCATTAGGTGCAACTGGTATTGCTCAAGCAGCTGAAGTTGTATGGCAATTAAGAGGAGAAGCTGGAAAACGTCAAGTGGAAGGTGCAGAACTTGGACTTACTCATAATGTAGGTGGTACCGGAGGTACTTGTGCTGTACATATTTTAGGTGTTGACCCTAACTAAACACTTCTCTTTTTTATTTTCTCTTTTTAGATTATCTTTAAGTTATTTTAATGTTTTTCTGATTTTTAAATAATTTATTTTAGATTATTGGATTATTAAATTATTGATTATTTTTTAGTTTTTTTTTAGATATTTAATTAGATTATTTTTTTTATTTTCTGGATTTTCAAATTTCCAATTCTAACATTGAATTGTTTTTTGTTTTTAGATTTTCCATTCATTTGATTCTTATTTTTCTTAGTTTGAATTTTTTCTTATTTTTATCCTCTTTTTGGTGACTCTAATATTGTTTATAAAATTTTCTTTTAATTTTTAAAAAACTTTATATACAGTAATGTTGAAATTAATTTATATAACTGAGTATTCACTCATTTTTAAATAATATTAAAAAGGTGATATTATGGTAAACAATTTAGTTGCATATTTCTCATGTACTGGTACCAGTAAAAATGCCGCTATTAAATTGGCAAATGTTGTTGATGGAGATTTATTTGAAATCCTTCCAGAAACACCTTACTCCTCAGATGATTTGAATTATAGAAATTCTGAGAGCCGTAATGTTAAAGAAAGGGATGGTAAGGAAATTCCAAAAGTATCCACAAAGGTAAATGATATTAATCAATACGATACAGTTTATTTGGTATTTCCAATATGGTGGTATGTAGCACCTAAGATAATCAATAGTTTCCTTGAGGAATATGATTTGTCCGGTAAAAGGATTGTTGTATCTTATACCTCAGGTGGAAGCAGCCTTGGAAACACAATTCCAGAACTTGAACCATCTGCACCAGGTGCAGAATTTATTTCTGGAGTAAGATTCACCTCCTCTGATTCCGAGGTTGATATTAAGTCAAAATTAAACCTCTAAGATATAGGGGAACTGTTAAAAAATAGAATTAAAACTTTCTATTCTAACTTATTTTTCAACTTTTATTTTTTTATGTTTGTTTAATTTTTATACGGATATTCTTATTTTTTAATAAAATTTTATACACAGCTTAATATTATGTATAAAAAATTTCTATCTTTTTCCATTTAAAATAAACACATTTATATATGATGATTTTTAATATTATCATTCTATGAATACATAAAATTTGTGAGGTATTCAAAATGGAAATTCAAAGAGCTGAATATAATGACATAGAGGAAATTTTAGATCTACAATATAAGGCATTTATAACTCAGGCTAGAAAAACTAAGGATTATTCTATAGAACCTCTCCATCAAACTGTATCCAATGTACAGGAAGAGTTTGATAATGGTTTGATTTTAAAAGCTACAGATGACGAGGGTAAAATAGTAGGTTCTGTCAGAAGTGTAACTGAGGACAATACAGTCCATATTAGTAAGTTATTTGTTGATCCTAAATTGAAAAACTGCGGATTAGGTAGTACTTTACTTAATACTATTGAAGCAGAATCAAATGCAGAAAGAGCAGAGTTGTTTACAAATTCCTTATGTACCAAAAACATAAGCTTCTATAAGAAAAATGGGTATACTCCATATAAATTTGAATATATACCAGAATTAGCTTTAAAGTTCGATTTCATATTTCTTGAAAAATATTTAACTTAATTATTATTATTATTATTTTTTATTTAATTTTATTTTAGTTGGCTAAAAATATAATATTTATTTTTAAAATTAATTTGAGTTGACTTTTAGTTTTAAATAATTTTTTAGTCAGCTTTTTCTATTTTTTTCTTTTTAAATCTATAATTTTTATATATCATTAACTTATAATATTATCATATTAAAAAACTTATTTATAAAAGGTTGATTATTTTGAAAGATAAAGAGAAAAGGATACTTTTATCTGCAATAGAACTATTTTCTAAAAATGGTTATGGTAATACTACTACAGCAAGTATTGCAAAGAAGGCTAATGTAGGTGCAGGTACCTTATTTATTTATTTTCCAACAAAGTTAGACCTATTCCGTCAGGCCCTTTTATATGCTAATAAAGATTTTATTGATTATGTTAAGGATTTAAAAGAGAAAAAAGATTTTAAAAGGGGGATGATTGAAGTGTGGAATAGGATGGTTGACTATGCATTAATGAAACCTTACGAATATAATTTCATCGTTCAATCTAAAGGATCTACATTGGTAAGTGAAGAATTTGAGGAAGAACTGTTTAATCAAGGTAAATTCTTCTCTAATGTTTATAATAAATTTCAATCAAAAGGTGAAGTTAAAGAGCCATTTGGATTATTTAGTGTTTTCATGTTTCATGATGTTACAGCAACTGTAAACTTTATTAATGATGATCCTGATATTGACGTGGATAAAATTAAAAAGATTGGCTTTGATTTCCTATGGAAAGGAGTTAGCCTTAAAGATGATTAATCTTTTTAATTATTTTTCTGATTATTTAATTCTTGTATTATTTTTTGACAAAAAACCTACCGTAACATGTTTCCATACTATTGATTCTTTAATTCTTGTATTATTTTTTGGCTATTTTTACTAGGTTTGGTAATATTTATATATGTTATATCTTAATATTATATTACTGAGTGTTTAGTCAGTATTATAAAATATATGATTTTAATAAGGTATGTGATTTTATGAAACTTTTTGGTATGGGCTTAATGAGGTTACCTCTTTTAGATGAAAACGATTTAACTAGTATAGATCAGGAACAAGTTAATCGGATGGTAGATGAATATATTGGAAAGGGATATAATTATTTTGATACGGCATATCCTTATCATAAGGGATTAAGTGAAGTTACATTAAGAAAAGCAGTTATTGAGAGATATCCTCGTGAAGATGTGATTATTGCAGATAAATTGCCTATGTTTTCTATTGATAAGAAGGAACAATTAGAACCAATCTTCAATGAACAGTTGGAAAGATGTGGTGTCGATTATTTTGATTATTATATGTTACACAATGTTTCTACATGGACAAGGAAAGCTGTAGAAAATACTGATGCTTTTCAATTTATAGTGGATAAGAAGAGGGAAGGTAAAATTAAGCATATTGGAATTTCATTACACGACAAATCCAAATTCCTTAAAAAGATATTAGATGAACATCCTGAGATTGAATTTGTACAATTGCAAGTTAATTATCTTGATTGGGATAGTGATTCAATAGAAGCAAGGAAATGTTGTAATTTGGTAAAAGAGTATGGTAAGGAACTTATTATAATGGAACCTATTAAAGGTGGAATGTTGGTAAATATTCCTAGTTCTGTAGACTCTTTATTTAAAAGATATAATCCTGATATCAGTCCAGTTGAATGGGCATTTAAGTTCTGTGCTGGTTTGGATCCTATGGTTATTTTGTCCGGTGTAAGTAGTATTGAACAAATGAGGGATAACCTTAATATCTTTGAGAATATTAAGCCTTTAACATTAGATGAGTCTTATATGATAGGTGAGGCATCTATTTTAATTAATAATGATGTGGTTATTCCATGTACTGATTGTAATTATTGTATTCCCGCATGTGAACATAATATTCCAATACCAAAATATATTAGATTATACAATGATTCAAAAAGGGAAGGCGTCGATGCAGCTAACGCTCCAATATATTATACAACTCTTTCAATGGGTGAAGAGTTTGGCTCTGCTGCAGACTGTGATGCCTGTGGTGAATGTACTAAATTATGTCCACAGAACATTAAAATCGCTAAATGGCTTGAAAAGATCAATGAAGAGTTTGAATCAGGTGTATCCCTTTAAATGAAATTATTTTTATAGTTTCATTATTTTGCTTATTTTTTGTTTTTTCTAATTCTTTTTTTTAATTGGAAATTTGAAAATAAGAGTTATTTTTTTTTATTTGAATTATTGGATTTATTATAAATAGTTTAAAAAAAAGTTTAAAAAATAATTATAAAAATTTTTTTTAATATTAATCTAGTTTTGATAGTTTACATTCTGTTTGTTAATTAAAGGATATGAAATTAAACTTTCAGAATCCAAATCCTCTTTATGCATATCAACTGCATTAATCTGACTGTTTTCATAGGTTCTATAATAATAGATTCCCTTATCTGTATTTACACATGATGAATAAATAGTGATTTCATATTTATCTGGTTCTTCAATAAATGCAAGGCCTCTTTGTTGTTCAACTGATCCAAGAATGTGGAAGAACTGACTAACACTTTCAAGTTCATCTTCACTGGATAGTGAATTCATTTTGGTAAAACTTGCTTTTACAAAACGGGACATTGAGGATAAATCCCCAGGTAAACCTAAACCTCCCATTCCCCGACTATATGCCATTAAATCTAAATCATCACTAAATGTGTTATCCGGTGTTTTACTGGATAAGTATCTATAATTATTTAAATTGAATAACTGTTTATCAAATGGGGGATTGTTTGTTAAAACACCTACAGGGTTATCATAAACTTTAAGACCCTCTTTGACTGTCTCAACGGTTATGGATTCATTTTTATCTGAAATAATCCAATGAAGTGATGAGTTTGGAAGTTCATCGGAAAATTGGATGTTGACAATGTTAAGATTTTCTAAGAGTTTTCTTGCTTCTTTAACATCTTTGCATTGTGATAAAATCCAAGGAATAAATTCAAAAGATGCAACATTGGTTTTATTTTCATCTACTTCTTTATAGTCTGCAAAATCTGTGAAATTTAAACCAGCTACACTTAATCCCTTTTCATTTGTAGCATCATAATATAGTGGATAGGTTTCAATACCTGCTGTAATTCCAATAAATGCATAATGGCTGTTTATTGTATCTTCAACTCTAAATTCTAAAGGATAATTTCTTGGAGTTATAGTTATTTTCTCATTGTATGATAGTTCATAGTCAAAATTACGTCCAAAATAATGATCTTTTGATAAATAATTTGCTGCAGTACACATTGTCTTTCCTCACTAATTGATTATAACTTTAATATTGTATTTATTTTAATACGGTAATTAATATTTTCCATATTCTTGTTTTTTATTTATTTATATCTGTTAAAACTTTTATAATTAATTTTTAATATTAAAATTCAATTTGAATCTTGTTTTTCTATTATGTTAATTAAAAATATTTTTTATAGGGATTAAAATTTTTACATATATATTCACATGTCTAAAAATCACACTTTATATTTAATTTTTTTATAAACTTTTGATATATTATAAATTTTGTTTAATATTTATGAATTGTATAAATTATTTGTATATTAATCGGTTTTAATGAATTATTTTTATTAATAAGTATACATTTTTTTTATTTGTCTGAATATTTAGTTTATAAAATATTTATATAGTATAAACAATAAAATCTTATTCTGATATTAAAAATATTATTTTTAGGTTTTGTTACAAATTTTTTTTAGTTAAATGGGGATGTTCATGAAATATGAATATAAGGATAAAGAAGATTTAGTTGAATATATTAAGCCATTTTTCAATGTTCATTTAGCTGTTAATGACCAGGTTAATGAAATTATTTCATTTTTGGGTATTACATGGAAGGATCGTAAAGTTCAGTATGAGGATAATTTTTATAACCTATTTAAAATAGATGAGGATATTATAGAAAAATCTGGTTGGGATGAATTTATAAACATTTTAATTAGTAGATTTATTGATTATAATGATTTTAATGTTTCTATACGTAAATTATTAAGGGATATAAAGGAATCTAAATTTCAATCTGCTTTTATGGATAATATTTTTTATGATACTGGTGACTTGATTCTTTGTTTACAAATATATTTTGCAAATATTATTATTGATGGTGAACCTTCATTATTGATAGTTGTTTTACATGATAAAGGAATTATTAAAGATAAATTAGAACTTATTGAAACATCTAATCATAAGGATTTATTGCTTAAAGAAGTACATCATAGAGTTAAAAATAATTTACAAATCTTAAATAGTTTAATTAATTTGCAACAAAGATTTGGATACGCTGATAGTGAAGTTATTGAATCTATGAAGTTATTTATTTCATCAATGTCAATTGTGCATGAAAAACTTTACTCAGGTGATGTATTTGGTCGTGTAAATTTGTCTAGTTTTTTTAAGCAGTTTAAATCTCTTTTTTTAGATTTATATTCTCCTTGGAAAATTGACTTTAAATATGATATTGATGAGGATTTAAATCTAGATATACAATCAATCATGCCCTTCTCCTTAGTTTTGAATGAATTAATTATAAACACAATCAAATATGCATTTCCTGATGATTTTGAAGGTAAAAAGGAAATTTATTGTAGTTTAAAAGGTGAAAATGATGTTCTTCTCTTCAACTATAGGGATAATGGTATAGGTTTACAGGGAAAATCATCTAAAAACTCTTTGGGTAAGATTCTTGTAAATTCTTTAACTAGACAAGTTGATGGGGATTTTGAAGTTATTGATTCTGATAAAGGGTTTGCTTGTGAAATCCGCTTCCCTTATGATAATATTTGATCTGTTGGGGGTGTTATAATAACAACAATATTGGTCATAGAAGATGAAGCAATAATCTCTTTAGATTTATGTTTCAAATTAAAAGATAAAGGTTTTACTGTTTATCATTCAGATGATTATCATGATGCATTAAAAATCATTTCCGAGAAGAAACCAGATTTGATTATCACTGATTTAAAACTTAAATCTGGATTTGTTGGAATTGATCTTTATAATAAGTTTAAAAAGGATGGTTATAAATTTATTATTATTTCTGGAACTGATCATGATAAAAAACTTGATGATTTTATTAAATCTGAGAATTTAGTTTTTGTCAGTAAACCTTTCGTTTTTGAAGATTTATTTGAGAAGATTAATGAACTTTTAAATAAGTAATTTTTTAATTATTTTTTTTAATTACATTAGATTGATTTTTTAACTTTATTTTGATGATTTTATTAGTTTTTTTCTATTTTTTTATTATCTGTAAGTAATTACTCTATTTTTTAATTATTCTTGAAACAAATAAACTCTTTTTCTAGTTATTGTATTTTTCTTTCAGTTTCATTTAATTTAAAAAAGGTTTTTTTCTAGGGTTGTTAATTTAATTTTTATCAATTTTTTTATAATTTTTGTAACTGTTTAATTATTTTTGTTTTTAAAATGAGTTTATATACTCTAATATGTAATTTATTAAAAAATTAAATAGATAACTATTTAAATAGAAATCTATATATTAATATTGTAAATTTATTTATTATATCTGATTTAAATGTTTTTTATGAAAATATTCTTTAAAATAAACGATTTTAATTCAAATTTTCTTTAAAGCTTAAATTAAATCATTTTTAAGAATATAGCTTTTCAAATACTTTTATTAATAATAAGATATATTTAAGAGGAATGTATTTTATTATTAATTTAGGTCATTGATTGATTAGATGTAATTTTTTTCAAATATATATTTAAACAATCATTTAAAAAATTAATATATTTTTTAAGATTTGATTAATATTATTTGTTTTTCAAAGTTTGATTTTTTTAATTTTTCATTTTCATCTTTTTTAAAAATAATCTTTCATATTCGGATTGGGTTAAATCTTAAAATTTATAAATAATATTTTTTTTTAAAATGTTGTTGGAAGGATATTTATGAAAAATACTATATTAATTGTAGAAGATGAGTCAATTACGGCACTGGATTTAAAATTTACACTGGAAGAGTTGGGTTATGATGTTGTAGGCATAGCTGATAATGGTAAAGATGCGATTAATCTTGCAGCGGAATTATCACCAGATTTAACTATTATGGATATTCATCTAAAAGGTGAGATGACTGGTATTGATGCTTCCAAAAGGCTTTCAGAACTTAATTTGCCTTGTATTTTTCTAACTGCATACTCTGATGATAATACTTTTAATGAAGTCTTGGAAAGCTCTTCCTATGGCTTTATTACAAAACCCTTTAATAAACGTACGATTGGTCTAAATGTTGACTTTGCAATTAAACGTTCTAAAGTTGATGCTGAAAAACTTAATATGGCTCAGGGTTTTGTAAAAGGTAAATAAATTTTTTTTATTTTTTTTTTATTTTTTGAAGGATTCAAGAAAAATATTTTTTTTTAAAATTGATATCTCTTTTTTTTAAGCAAATTGTATTTCAAATGAAGTGATTGTTTCAATCCTAAAATTTTTAAAACCTTATTTTTGTAAAATATAAAACTTTAATTACTTTATTAAATATACTTATATAAATGTATTTTTTAAATAAATCTAATAATATAAATGAAATTTCCTGTTTTATTATTGGAATAATTTAATTTAATTTAATTTAATATTATTTGTTATTTTTAATAGGGTTCACTACAATTTAAATTTTTACATATGGAATTCTACTTGAAATACAAAATTATCTATTATAAGGTCCTTTTTATGAATATTTGTTAGTTTTTAGCCAACCACTGATAAAAATTAGATTTTTTCTATAATTGCTTTATTAATGTTAAGTATTTTAAAGATTTAATAGTATTTTTTTCAATTGATTTAATATGGTTTTTCATTTTTAATGGATCTATTTATTTAAATAAAAAACTAAAAGGAGGTGTAATATTGGATAAAGATAGGGATATTGTTGTTGCAGACAGGGATATGAACAATAAAGGTATTGATGTCGATGATGATGTTAGTAAGGGTACTAACAGTATAAATGATGATGATCTTGTTAGTGCAGATGGGGATGTTGATAATGGTGCTAGTGGTATAAATGATAATGATACAGTTAATATGGATGGTACTGATGATGATGTTATTTATCAAATAGCTAATAATGAAATCTCATCATTAAATAATGCAAATAAGACAGATGATTTGGCTATAACTGTCTATAATGGTAATAAT
The DNA here is from genome assembly GCF_000404165.1 of Methanobrevibacter sp. AbM4. Lineage (NCBI taxonomy): Archaea > Methanobacteriati > Methanobacteriota > Methanobacteria > Methanobacteriales > Methanobacteriaceae > Methanobrevibacter > Methanobrevibacter sp. AbM4. Next base: position 683,676 of record NC_021355.1, read on the forward strand.
GGTTTAGTTACTGAAAAACAGCATGAAAGGATTCCAACTGTATATGTTGTTTCTAAAAGTAATATAGCTATTGATAATATTAAAAAAACCGTAAATGCTGAACATTATATTTTTTTAGGTGTTTCTGACAATAGTGAAGAGGCTCTTTACTTTATTGAAGAAAACACTCCGGATATCGTATTCTTAAGTTTAGATATCCATGGTAAATTGAAAGGTGAAGAGTTAGGTAAACTTATCAATAAATTAGATATACCAATAATCTATATTTTTAATTTAGATGATGGTTTAGATTATAGTAGTTTTATAGAAACAAACTATGGTTTTATATTTGAAGATTATTCTCCTGAAGAAATTAAATTTGTTATTAAAGTTGCTCTTAAAAAGCATGAATCTAATGTTAAATCTGTAATTAATGTTAAATCTAAGATGACTGAGAAGAATATAGAATTAGGGATTGAAAAATTATATTCTACTTTGCTTTTAGTACTTTCTGTGATTCTTATTGCAGATGGTATTATATCTCGTAATGTAACATTCCTTCAATGGATTATATTTATTCCTTCTGTAATGATGATATTTTTAGCAATTGTGAGTCTATTTAAAATGACTGAGCCAACTCCATATGAGATACCTCCTTTTGTTTCCGTTATTATTCCGGCACATAACGAACAATACACTATCGAATCAACTGTTAGAAGCATTGGAGGCATGGATTATAATTATAAAGGTAAATCTAACTTTGAGATTATTGTTGTAAATGACGGTTCTGAGGATAAAACCGGTGAAATCTTATCTGATCTTAAGAAGGAAATCCCTAATTTGAGAATAATTACTCGTAGACCACCTAAAGCAGGTAAAGGTAAAGGGTTTGTACTTAACGATGCTCTTTCATTGGCTAATGGATCTGTTGTAGGGGTATTTGATGCAGATACCCAGGTACATCCCGATTTCTTAGAGAAATTAATACCCTATTTAAATGATCCTAAGGTACAGGGTGTTCAGTCACGTGTAAGGATGTATAATAGGGATAAAAATTTCTTAACTAATATGCAAGATGTGGAATTTGCAGGCTTTGGAAATATACTTAGGGCTAAGGACAATCTTAAATTTAATGGCTTTCTTGGTGGAAATGGTCAGTTTGTTAAAAAAGATGCTATTATTAAATCTGGAAAATGGGACGGATTTGCTGTTACTGAGGATTTAAATTTAAGTGTTAAGATATTGATTAATGGTGGTGAGATTAGATATTGTCCGGAAGTTGCTGTTTATCAGGAGGCTGTCGATAATTGGGGTGACTTCATGAGACAAAGGGTTCGCTGGGCTATGGGTAATTTTGAAACATTGTTTGTGTATTTTTCAAGAATTCTTACCTGTAAATTACCTCTCTTTAAAAAAATAGGTATCATTTCACATATCAGTAATTATGCATTTAATTTATTCATTTTCGTTGGTTTTATTATATTTATCGTAAATATAATTGCATGGTTTATACTACATATTCCGACTGTAATACGTATGGAGGCACCTTTGATAATCGGTTTTATCTCAGCTATCGGATTTTTCCCGGGAATAACCATTTCACTTTTACGTGATGATAAGAAATTTAAAAGATTTATTATAGACTTGGTTGAATATTGGCTTTATTGTTTCCACCTGATTCCATTGTTCTTTAAAACAATGTGGGTTATGATTACGAGGGTTGAGAGAAGATGGACTAAAACCTCTCATAAAGGTATGGAAGATGAGGAAGAAGATAATTAATATTTTTAGAGGTGAATAAATGAGAAAAAAAGACATGTTGATCAGTTTTATTATAGTTATAATGTTTCTTTATGTGATTGCTAATTTAAGCACGGTTAATAGTATTTTATCCTGGGGTACTGAGAATAGAATTACTTTTGGTGATAGTACCGTAAACGTTCCACAGGCATGGAATACCACAAAACAGGTAAATTGGACAGATAAGGCTAAAACCAATAATTCCATTACTAACCGTTATGTTGTATGGGATTTGTGGGATGATTGGCCAGAAGGCTGTATAACGTCCGTGTCCGAGAAGAAATTAGCTCATTTGGAACATGGTAATTATAAGGTTTTAAATACTAGTACCGTTGATTTAGGTGGAAATAATGTATCCCGTCAGTATTTTATGAATCCCTCAAGGGGACCTAAAACGAATAATAGTAATATCGGTGTAACCTATATTTTCACAAGGGAGGATAGGAATTACTCCGTACAAATCCATTATTTTACAAAACATGATTATAATAACTCCTCTTATAGAAAGGAATTAGATGATCGTATGGAGGATTTTATATCAAACATCCACAATAAACATTATGACGGTTTCTTCTCAGGTTTAAACAAGATTATACATTTTGTTGCAGGTAGATTAAACATTAAATTAGATTTTTAACCTTTTATTTTTAAAAGCTATTTTAAAGTTGGCATGTGTAATTCAATTAAAAATGATTGGTTTTAAACATAAACCCTTTAAAGTTTCATTTCTATTTTTTTTAAAAATTTTAACTTTTTTTTAATTTTATTATTTTACTGTACATATTTTATCTTATTTTTTTTAAATTTTTAAAATCTATTTTTATGGTATTTAAATTGTTTTTAGATATTTATCTTTATTTGTTTATTTTTAATATTTCTTAAAATCCATTAAATTTATTTTTAAGTAAATATAAATAATTAATAGTAAATATTATTTTAATCTATAATTTAAGATAGAATAATAGGTTTAATTAAATATTTTTTTATTGTTTCACGTGATTTTATACATTTTTATAGAATTGTGTTATAACTTTAAATTTATTTAATTTTAAATTTAATCAATCAATTTATTAATTTAATATTTACTTAAATTATTTAGAATTTCAATTCTAATAATTTTTAGATATTTTAAAGATAAGAACAAATTTTAAAAGCTTCATTTATTTTTAAAATAATTGTAAATTTATAAGGGGCGTAATTATTTTAAAGAATAAAATGTTCACTTTATTATTGTTATTTACTCTTCTTGTAATTTCTGTAGGGGCGGTTTCTGCTGCAGATAATAATACTAATTTAAATAATGTATCAGATTCACAATATGCTACATCCACTGTTAGTGATAATACAAATCTTAATCTAGAAGATCCCCAAGGTAATCAATCCAATGTTTATTATGTAGGGGGAAATACTACAACTGATGGTGATGGAAGTGTTGATAATCCTTATAATAATTTAAATTTAGCACTAAACTCTAGTAAGAGTGGCGATACAATTATTATAAATGATGGGATTTTCTCTGGTGAAAATAATACAAATTTAGTTATTAGTAAATCTTTAACTATTAAAGCTGCTGAAGGTGCTACTCCTACATTTAATGGTCAATCTAAAAATAGAATATTTGTAATTAGATCACCAAATGTAACCTTAGACGGTTTAACCTTTATAAATGGGAATGTTCCTAAAAGTTATGGTGGAGCATTATTGATTCAAAGGAGTAATCTAAAGATTAGAAATTGTACTTTTAGAAATTGTTATGCTAATGCCGGAGGTGCAGTATTCATTTATCCAAGTGTAAGCAATACTGTCTTTAAAGACACCTGCATTGAAAGGTGTCAGGCTACATATGGTGGTGGGGTATATTTATATGATAGTTCAGTAAACAATACTGTCTTTGATAATACCACATTTAGAAATTGTTATGCTGCTGTTTATGCAGCTGCAATTTATAATAAGGGAAGCAACACTAAGATTATCAATTCTACATTTAATAAATCTAGGGCTACTTATGGTGGATCAATATTTAATGATAAAGAATCATCAAATCTATTGATTAATGGTTCTAGTTTTAATAATAATGTAGCTGATGATCAAGGTGGTGCTATATATGCTGGTGGTAGTACCAATCCTATAACCATTGTAAATTCCAATTTCACAAATAACATTGCATATGACAATAGTGTTATGGGTGGTGGTGCATTATTATTAAATGGTATTGGAAACAAGATTATCAATTCTACCTTCTCAAATAATATGGCATATGAGAAAGGTGGTGCAATATTATTTACTAGATCTAATAATTCAGTAATTAATTGTACATTTGATAATAACTCTGCTGTAAGAGGTGGAGCTATTGCATACCGTGCATATGTTGATGAGGCTATAGAAAATAACACTATAATTGGTTCTGTTTTCACCAATAATGGAAAAGATGTAATTAATAACACTAACTCTTCATTTACTAAAGGTGGAGCTGTATATGCTTTTGCAAATAACACCCAAATCATAAACAGTAGTTTTGATAACAATTCTGCTATTATGGGTGGTGCGGTACTATTCAGTCCTAACAGTACCAATAACAATATTGAGTCATCAAATTTCACTAATAATAAGGCTGTTTATTATAACGGTGGTGCCGTTGTTAGTGGAGGTACAAATGACAGTATAAGCGATTCTAAATTTATAAACAATACTGCTCAAAATTATGGTGGAGCAATAAGTATGAATAATATAACTGTTGTTAATTCCACTTTTGAAAACAATAATGCTAAAATTGGTTCAACAATTTATTCAATCAACTCTACAATTGTTAACTCCAGTTTTAGTAATGATGATATTTCAGAAGACGATAAAGCAATTGTTGCTTTAAACAAGATTGATATTATTAATTCTAATAGCTCTTCTTTAAAGATCTTGTCTTATAATAACGATAGAATTGTTAATGGTAATTATAGTGAAAATCAATCAACCTTTGATAACGGTTATCTTGGTTACTGTGCAGAACAATTCTCTGATTCTCTTATAGACGGTGTTGTTTTTGATAATTATACAATATTCAACAGGTTAAATGGAGAAGACATCTCAGATTTACTTAAAATATTAGTTTATGAATATTACAATGGTACATCATTACAAAGTGAGTTAAACATTTTAACTGATGGCGATTATTTAAACAGTAATAATACAATGATTCAGGATGTAGTTTCTAAATATAATTCAGGTTTAAGAATTAACAGCTCTAACAATGTTAAAGTCTTAGACAACGGAACATTTGGGATTTATGATTTCAAATTCCTTATAACACCTCAAGGAACCCAAAATTCATTTTTATTCCGTTTATCTGAAGGTGCTAATGAAACAGTTGTCAAGGAAACACTTACACCTGTTGTATTTAATGGAAACGATGCTAAATTCAATATTACTGTTATGAATAATGGAAATTGTAATTTAACTGGAATCTTTGTTCGTGATAATGATTTCAGTAATGGTTTAATCTATAAATCATTTGAATCCACATATAATTGGGTATATAATCCTGAAAATAATACCTGGATATTAAATGATACTCTTGAACCAAACCAAACTGCAGATTTAACCATTATATTCACTACAAGCCAATCAGGTGTATTGGTGAATAATGTTAGTTCTGGAGTTGGAAATTATGTTTTCAGTAATTCTTCAAATAATACTACTGCTTATACTCCTAATATGACTGTTGTTAAGATAGCAAATAATCCAAATGTATTTGTAGGTAATTTAACCTCATTTACTATTGTTGTTACTAACACTGGTGATTATAACTTAACCGGTGTTTATGTTGTGGAATCCAATTATACAGGTTTAAACTATGTAGGTTTCAATGGTGACAATTGGGTTAAAAATGATAATGTCTTTACCTATTTAAACACTTTAGGTATCGGCCAATCAGCTAACTTTACAGTTATATTTAATACAGTTAAACCTGGAAATTATACAAATATTGTTATTGCAGGTTCTAATGAAACTGTTAATATAACTACAAACAATACAACTAGTGTTAAAGAAAATAAAACAGATAATAACACTAATCACACTAATAATAAAACCAACAAAAACAACCACAGCAATACGGTTGATCATAATAGTGAAAAGAATTTAACTGGTATAGCTCAAGGAACTCCAGCAACTGGTCTTCCTATAGTGGCATTCTTAATTGCTTTATTATGCCTATTGATTCCAAGAAGAAGAAAATAAAATTTAAATTTTTTATTTAGACAATTCTTGTCTTTTTTTCTTTTTTTAAGGGTTTTTAACTAATTTTTCTAAAAACATATAAAGCATGTTTTAATTTAAGCATGATATAAATGGAATCTTTTTTTTAAATTTTAATCATAATCTCCCTTTATGGATTTGTTTTGTAATTTTGAATTTTTAAATAGTCATATCTTTTATTGATTTCTTTTGTAAGGGATTATTCCTTTGAATTTTTGAATTTTTAAATAATTATATTAAGTGTAACTAATAAAATAAAATTAATATTATTATATGATAAATTGAGGGTAGTGAATATTGTATAAACGATTAATCTAAGTAGTTAAATATTAGAATTCTTATTTATTTTGTTTTAGAATATTATCTAAATTAATGGTTTTAGAAATTCATTATTTATAAAACACTTTAATAATATTAAGCTTTTAAATTATTTTATGGTGATTTGATGATAGAAAACAATATATGTCTGTTAACAGATAGTTATAAGATTACACACCACTATTTCTATCCAAAAGGTACTGAAAAAATCTATTCATATCTTGAAAATAGAACCGGAGCGGAATTTAATAAAACAATCTTCTATGGTTTGCAATATATTCTTAAGAAATACCTGGTGGGAGATATTGTAACTGAAGAGAAGGTTGAAGAAGCAAATGAGATTATGAAGGTTCATCTTGGAGATGGAATATTTAATTATGACGATTGGATGTACATTGCAAGGGAACTTGACGGTAAACTTCCAATTGAGATTAAGGCGGTTCCTGAGGGAACTCCTGTAAATGTAAGCAATGTTTTAATGACAGTCGAAAATACTGATAAACGTTGTTTCTGGTTAACAAACTATCTTGAACCATTACTCCAGCAGGTATGGTATCCTTCAACCGTTGCAACATTGTCTGCAGAGGTCAAGAAATTATGCGATTTTTATCTTGATGTAACCGGATCTTCTAAGGATAATCTTCCATTCATGTTACACGATTTCGGATACCGTGGTGCCAGTTCCACTGAATCTGCAAAATTATGTAGTTCTGCACATTTGCTTAGCTTTGCCGGCACTGATACCTTAGTTGCACTTACAGTTCCACCTAATTATTATAATACTCCTGAAATTGAAGGTTTTTCAGTTCAAGCAACTGAACATAGTGTAATGACATCACAAGGTCCTGATAATGAGTTAAACCAGGCAATAAATGTAGTTAGAAGTGCACATGACGGTGTCTTGTCAATGGTAATTGACAGTTATGACTATAAGAACTTTTTAAGAAATGCTTGCTTTGATGGATATCAGCTCAATAATGAGATTAAGAAATTTTTAGATAGAAAAGAAGGAAATAAAATTGTTTTTCGTCCAGATAGTGGAGAACCTGTATCCACTACATTGGATTGTCTTGAAATTATTGAAAAGGGATTTGGTACTCATTTAAATAATAAAGGTTATAAGATTTTCAATGCCAATGTCGGTGTTTTATGGGGTGACGGATTAAATTACCATAAGATACGTGATATCCTGTTTGGTATTAAAGCCCATGATTGGGCAGCTGAAAACCTTATATTTGGTATGGGTGGAGGATTACATTCTGATGTCACCCGTGATACTCAAAGAACTGCATTTAAATGTTCCGCCCAATATAGGGATGGTAAATGGTTTGATATATTTAAGAAACCATTAGATAACAGTAAAAAATCTAAAAAAGGAAGATTAAAATTATTATATGATGGTCAAAACTTTAAAACAGTTCCAATTGATAGTCCTGGAGAGGACATCTTAAGAACTGTGTTTAAAGATGGTGAACTTCTAATTGATGATAACTTTAATGATATTAAATCAAGAACTATGAGATATAATTTATATCCGGTTCAATAATTTAACAATTCTTTTTTTATTTTTTTAAATTACTTAAAAATATAATTTAAATCTTTTTAATTTTATAATCTGTTTAATATTTGGTTCAAACCATTTTTTAGTTTTTTCTATTTTAGGAAGGCTATGTTTTATAAAATCTTTAAGATTTATAAACTAATAATTGATTTAAACAATTCTTTTTTTATTTTTATTTTAGGAATTACTCATTTTAAAATTTTTAATTTTTCATATATTTTTTATCTAAATGTATATATTATGAATCTTTTTAGGGAATAATTCTTTTAAGATAATATAAAATCTTATATATTTTTAAATCTATAGTTTATTTTAAGAATAATAATGGGTGAATATATGAGAAAAGATGATAGAAGTGAAATTAATCCCTTTACAGGAAAGGCGGCATTTGATATATTGGATGATGATAAGTTTCTTGGTGAATGTTATGCTGAATATAATGCTATAATTCAACAGAATAAAATCATTGATGAAACACCTTATGGTCAGGTTTTACAGAGAGTAGCTAACAATTTGATTAAATCAGTAACAGATTATCTTGCAAAAATTAATAGGCTTGATTATATTGAGGATTATTACGATTGGGAATTTCATTTAATATCAAGTGATACAGTAAATGCTTTCTGTATGCCTGGAGGAAAGATTGTAATGTATTCAGGAATGTTTTCCATTGCAGGTACTGAAGAAGAGATAGCTTTTATCATAGGTCATGAAATGGCCCATGCATTACTTGATCATTCAAGAACTAAGTTAAGTAAGGAAAAAAGGAAAGACAGTATCACAACACTTACAAGACTTGGTGGACTTGGATTAGCTCTTTTAGGCCATGGTGAAATAGGTAATGGCTTGATTGATTTATCATATGCGGCAGATATTGGTTATAATTCACTTATTTTAATGCCTTTTGGAAGGGATCAGGAATTGGAAGCAGATCGTTTAGGAATGGCTATTATTTACTGGGCAGGATATAATATCCACAATATACCTAATTTCTGGGAAAGAATGAGTAAAAACAATCCTAATAAAATCGATTTTTTATCTACACATCCCTCTGATGATAAAAGGATAGCTACGATGAGAGGTTTAATTGTTGAGATTGAAAATGAAACTGATTTCTACAGTAAACCAATAATTGGAGATAATGATGTAATGATTAGTACAGATAATATTCAATTAAATCAGCAAGCCCATATTGTAACAAGAAATAGATGTGAAAAATGTGGAAATGTATGTGGGGAAGAGGATTTGTATTGTATTAACTGTGGAACTAAATTAACACCTGAGTATTTATGTTCCAATTGTAATTCAAAAGTAGAAAAAGATGATATATTCTGTAATAATTGTGGTGAAAGATTTAAAACTAAGCAAGTCTTTTGTATTAACTGTGGAAAACAATTGGATGAGAAAGACATCTTTTGTAGGAATTGTGGTTATAAGGTAGTTTAAAAAAACATTAAATATTATCTTTGAATTTTATCTTTAATTTTTAGCTATTTTTCTTATTTAATCTCCTAGATGGATTTTTTATATTAGTAAATCCTGAGTAAGCATAAATTTGAACAATTTTTTTTAAATATTTTTTTATTGTCTTTAGACCTTTATATATCTGATTGGTTTAGATCTTTATAAAAAATTCTCATTTTATTACTTGGAATATATGTTGATTGATTTAGATCTTTATAAAAAATTCTCATTTTATTTATATTTAAATATTATATGGATTAAATCAAAGCTTTTTATAAAGTATATTTTAAAATTAGTCTATTTTTAATTATTTGGTAGAAATCAATAAAGTTGAATCTAAAAAAAGTAAAAAAATAATTTAAGAATTTATCTTAAACTATTTTAGGTATTTACAGTAATGCTACTAGGTAATTTCTTGTTATTATCATAATAGACTAAAACTTCTGTAAATAATTTAACTAAATTATTATATGGAACTCTACCTACAGTTGTAGTTGAGTAATTAGGACATTGATCATAATTTAAAATAAATTTGTATGTCCTGGTTGCAGAATCAACATATCCAGATTTGGATAAACTAGCACCACTAATACTATCTCCACGGTTTGGATCTGATGGTGAATCTACTATGTTAATTAATGATAAATCCTTAGTATTTCCATCATCCAATTGGGATATGGCTCTACAAACATAATAGAAGTATTGGTTTAATGAAAATGGAGTACCTTCAATAGTTACCATGGAAGGAAGTTTACCAACTGTAGATGAAATATCTACATCTTTCATACTTCCATTTAATAATTTATGTGCGTCTGATTTAGCTGCTCTTACAGTAGCAACTAATTTTTTAAGATTATTAACTGGATTATTAACATGGTTTAAACCATCTATGCAAGAGAAATCTGCATCACAGTCAGCACAGAAGATATGTCCTTCAGCTGAACCACCTTCTTTATTACCTGTTGCAGGGAATACTCCATAATTATCATATTCGTTACCTGCCCAGAATATACTCCAGTAAAGATGTGTACCTCCACATATTGGACATTTCCTTTCAAATACACTTCTATAAAAGGTATAACCATATTTTGATAATTCACCATTAGCTGATGGTCTACCAATAGCCATAATATATTTGCCGTCGGAAGAAACACCATATTTATCAAATGTATATTTAGTACCATTTAACACTGCACTATACTGGTCTTTAACCCAATTTGCAGAGTCTATAAGTGAATTAATTGGGATACTTCTTATCATATTACTTACTGAGATATTAGACATTCCACTTGATTTTGGATAATAGCTATTTCCCGCAAAGCTATATGTTATGATATAATTTCCAGCTGGTAAATTAATTGTTACACTAGCAATTCCTTTTGAATTAGTTTTTCCAGTATAAATAGTAGAAATACCACTAATTTTAAAGCTTATTTGTTGATTTGCTATCGGATTTCCATATGTGTCTTTTAAAGTAACATTATACTTAACATTAGAATTATTTAATGTATTAAGATCGGTACCTGTAATCTTTGTCACATTACTGTTAATAATGGATATTGTCTTTGAACCACTTGAGGATAATCTCTTGTTACTATTTGTATAATAATAATTTACAGTGTATTTGCCATTTAATTTGGGAATTACAAAGTTTGCAACACCTTTTGAATTAGTAGTATTGGTATATGTAATACCATTAATTTTTAAGCTAATTTTTTGAGATTTAACTATATTTCCTTGAGAATCTTTTAAGGTTACAGTAAATATACCACCATTTAAATAATTGGTGGTTGATGGAACTGACATATAAGTGTAGTTTCCAACCCTGTTACTATGGACATATACTGAAGCAGGTAATGCTTTGGTATTTTCATAATATGAAAGAACCTCACAGAAGGTTTCAATTAATTTATTGTATGAAACTCTACCTACAGTTGTAGTTGAGTAATTAGGTCCCTGATTATTGTTTAAGATATACTTATAGGTTCTAGTTGCAGAGTCAACATATCCAGATTTACTTAATTTTTTATTAATGGAATCTCCTGTATTTGGTCTTGAAGGTTCATTAAATTTCTTATTGACAATTTGGATATTTGCTTTGTTGTTTGAGTTTAGTTGGCTAATGGCTTTTGACTGGTAGTATAGGAATTGGGCTAAGGTGAGTTTTACAGATCCGACGGTTACAGTACTGGGTAGTTTGCCATTCTTATCATAGTATTCCTTTACAACTTTTGAAGCTGAAACTATTTGATTAATAGTAAAAGACTTAGCACTTGTATTTGTATTAGGAGTACTTGATGGAATAGTGGTTTTTGAATTGTATTTAACGTTAATAGTACTAGGTAATTTATTATTACTATTATAATAATCGAGAACAACACTAAAAGCTTCAATTAATCTATTATATGAAACTTTACCTATGGTTGTAGTTGAATAGTTTGGACCTTGATTGTAATTCAATATAAATTTATAGGTTCTTGTAGCTGAATCAACATAAGCAGATTTACTTAATTTACCGTTTACTGAGTCACCGGAATTTGGACGTGACGGTTCATCTAAAGATCCTATGATTTGGATGTTTGCTTTGTTGTTTGAGTTTAGTTGGCTAATGGCTTTTGACTGGTAGTATAGGAATTGGGCTAAGGCGAGTTTTACTGACCCGACGGTTACAGTGCTAGGTAATTTACCATTGGCAATGTAATATGCCTTAACAGTCTTTGAAGCACTGGTAATCTGTGAAATACTGAAACTGGTAGGTTTGCTACTGATTTTTAATACTTGGGTACTGGATTTAGTAGAAATATTAGTATTATTGACCTTGTTTGAATTGTCACTAACTTGATTATTTAATGTTTTAGTACTATTTGTACTTGAATCAAGTGAATTGTTAATGGAATTATCATTGTTAACTGCTTTATTAAGATTGGAATTAGTATGATTGTTATCAACATTCGAATTATCTGAGTTATTGGAATCTATAACTGTACTAAGAACCTGACTTTGATTAGATGAATTTGCTCCTAAATCAGTTGAACTGTTGTCATTAAGATTAGCAGCACTTAAAGCGCCAAGACTAATGAAAACAATAATAAAGACTGTTAAAAAACCAATTAATCTAAATTTTTTCGACATTTTGTCCCCCTACAATTTTTAAATATGAATTCATTAAAAAATATTTTATTATTAAAAATCATATCTTGGAAAATTTTTAATAGAAATCTAAGAATTAATTGTAAATTTAAAATATCATTCAATAATTTTTAAACATTACAAAGAACTATTTTTTTTAAAATAGTTTTCTTAGATTTTAAAATATTTTTTTTACAATAAAATTTTTAGCTTAAATTATATATAAATCTTTTTTTTAAGAATAAAGCTTCTAAATCAATACATTTAACTATAAAAGCTTAATTAATTATATAAATAGATAAAATAATTATTATTATGCTAAAATAAAGAATAAAAAGATAAAAAATAAGTTAAATTAAAATCATTTTTTAAATATGGTTAAACTCTTAAAATAAAAATTTAAATCTTACCATATGTAAACCGCATGGAATTTATTTGAAATTAGAATAAATCTAGGTAAATGATTATTTTAATTATGGTTTAAATCTTAAATAGAAATTAATTACGTAAATCAACAATTTTAATTCGTTTAATAAAAAAACTTATAAAACTTTATTTTTATAAATGGATATGCTTTAAATTAAAAATTTTCAAATCAAAACTTGGTACTTATTATATGATTTTGGTACCACATGCAGAGCAGAATTTATCATCTTTATCTAATTTATTTCCACAATTTGGACAGAAATTAATTTGCTCATGGGCACCGTTATTCTCCTCATTTCTACTTGTTTTCAGAATTTCATTTTTCTTATTTAGATATTCCCTTTCTGTAATTATTCCTTTTTTCTTAAGTGTATAGAATTCCTCTAATTGTTTTGCTTCGTCATTTACCTCATGAACATAATTTCCATAAGCATGATTATTTACATATTCTTTAAAATCCTCTAATAGTAATCTTTTTAAGGTAGGGATATTAATTGCTTTTCTTAATGGGTGATCTTCATTTAGGAAGATATAGTAAATATTTTCTATGCTCTGTGTGATTTCTTCTGCATTAAAGTCTTTTAATAATATTGCATCGAATTCCTTGGATTTTAGATAATCATCTGCATCTGCTTCAGTAATCTGATTCCAACTATATGTGTTCTTAGGTAATTTCTTATCCTGATTAATGTCAATAATTTGAATACTTATGTTGTTTTCATTTGCGTTAATATTTACCTTATATGTTAGTTCGTCCCTTGCAGGCACTACTTTATTATATGTTTCTTCTTTTACTCCACTAGTTCCTGCAAGTCCGAAAACACCAAATAAACCAGTGGCAACTACCTTTGTTCCTGTTCCATGTTTATTTTTTACAACTGAAACAGGTACCGTATGTTCTGGAATATGGTTGTATAGATTAAATTGGATTTCTCTTGTATTTAATATATGAAAGAACATCTCCTTTGCATCTTCATGAACCATTTCCTGATATTTTTCAACAGGCATTTTTTTAAGGTTATTTAAATCCGTTGCAAGTTCCAAATATCTTCTTCTTAAGGTATATGGATTAAAATCTTTCTGATAGATTAAATGTTCCATGGTTAGTGTAAATGCGATGTTGTCCTTTTCATCATTACCTTTTATGTTAAATTGGTCCTTTAGTAAAGCTTTAAAATCTGAGAAAACCCCTTTCGGATTTAATGTTTTGTTAATATATTTTTCAAAGTTTTTATATTCCTTTTCTAATTCTTCCTCAGAGTATATTACATCAGATAATACTCTTCCACAGGTACTGCATCTTATAATATTTGAATCCATATATGTTTTACAGTGAGGACATATTCTATAGTTCATACTTTTCCCCCTTATTAATAAATTTTTAGATTTTTAATATTTAACTATTAATATGTATTTTAATGTCTTTAAAATTTTATATGAATTACCTTAAATTCGGGGAATTATTTTAGATTCTTTATTTTTCATGATTGTATTATCATTCTAATGGTTCTACAATATTGTTTTTTTAGGTATGCCTAAAAATTTAGAAAGGTTTATATATGACATTATTTAATTTATAAATAAATAAGTAAATTGAGCTTTAATAAATTGATTCTTTATTTTTTTATTTAAAATATTGAATATTTTTTAATTTTTTAGTTTTTCTTTATAATTTTAAAAAGTGATTATATGGAACCGGATTATAAGAATTGGATGCCTATTCAAATGATTATAGGATTTTTGGTAGGAGCTATTATATTTTTCATTTTATCCTTAATATTCAAAGAGAATATGTTGGTAATTAATCAAGGATGGAATGGAATATTATTTGTTATATTTCTTGTTCTTACAATTATAATGGCTTTAATATGTGTATACATGTATATGTTATATAGAGCCTTTGATTATAATGGAGGAAGAAATCTTTCAAGGATATAATTGAAAAAACTGCAAAATTCTCAAGGGTGGTGGAAGATGGTAAAGTATTGGATATTGGTTGTGGGTCTGGTGCATTAACAATAGCTGTAGCAAAAGAAAATCCAAAATCATATGTAATAGGATTGGACCGTTGGGGCAAGGAATATGCATCGTTCAATAAAAAATTATGTGAAAATAATGCTAAAATAGAGGGTGTAAGTGCTAGAACTGAATTTATTGAAGGCAATGCTGTTAAACTACCTTTTAAAGACGGGTCATTTGATGCAATTGTTAGTAATTATTGTATACATAATATTCCCTCAGGAGATCGTCAAAAAATATTGTTGGAGTCTTTAAGAACTTTAAAAAAAGGGGGAACCTTTGCCTTACATGATATTTATAGTAGGGGAAAATATGGGGATATGGATAGATTTGTTGATAAATTAAAAAGTAAAGGCTATGAAAAGGTGGAATTAATAAATACTACTGATAAGTTTATGAAGAAAAGAGAGGCTAGTTTATATTTTTTAAATGGGTCTGGAATATTATATGGTAAAAAATAATATTTTTTTTTTTTTTTTAATGGTTTTAATTGGTGTATTATAAAAAAATATAGGCTTTAATGTTCATTGATTAAAATTATTTGATTTGGGAAGGATTTGTATTTTGATATTTATTCCTTTTTTAAATTATTGAATATAATCTTTTATTGTTTAAGATACGGTATTATTTTTTATTATAACCTTTATTTATTATTTAAAACATTTCATTGTTTTTTATTAAAACAGTTATTTTAAGAAACTTTATATATCATTTCATACAATAACTATTAATTAAGTTTTAACGTTTTTTACTTATTTTATTAAAGGGATAATATGGCACTTCCAAAACAATTTAAAGAAGAGAATTTTGAATCCATTAGAATATATCATTATGTGGAAGAGTTGGTATATAGTTATCGTGAATATATGGGTGATTTATTAAAGGACAATGAAATTCCTTTAACTGAAGCTCCATTTCTTATAAGATTAAGATTTTCGGATAATACTACTCAGATGGAATTAACTAAATTATTTAAGGTTAGTAAAGGTTATACTGCTAAACTACTTAGAAGATTTGAAGATAAAGGTTGGATTATAAGGGAAGAGGATTCTAGTAATCGTAGAAAAAAGATTGTTAATCTTACACCAGAAGGTGTTAAAAAAACAGATGAATTAATAGCCCTTTTAGATACCTGGGAGGATAAGGTTTCTTCTGGTTTATCTGATGTTGAGATTAGTGTTCTAAAAAACCTTCTCTTTAAGCTTGTTATGGAAACTGAAAACTTTTAATTTACATATTAAATTTGGTTTCTAATATTTTTCTTATTTTTTTGATTTTGATTTTAGGTTTTTTTAGATTGACTTTACTTTAAAAGTCTATCTTTTATTAATCTAATCTTTCATGTTTTAATAACCCTTAAATTTAAGTTTGTGGTTTTTTAATATTCTAATTTTTTTATTATTTTAGAATTAAATTAATTATTTTTTTATAAATATTTCTCTATAAAATATGAATTATATCATAAATAAACAGTTTCATAAAGAAACATTTATATAAGAAAACATTCATACTATTTAACATCAAGTTAAAAAACTATTGAAGGTGTAGATATGGAATATGTAACTTTAAACAATGGTGTAGAAATGCCAATTTTAGGTTTTGGCGTATATCAAATTCCTCAGGAAGAGACAAAACAAGCAGTTCTTGATGCAATAAGTGTTGGTTATAGGTCTATCGATACTGCTCAAAGTTATTTCAACGAGGAACAAGTTGGTGAGGCAATTAAGGAAACTGATGTTCTCCGTGAAGAGTTATTTATCACTACAAAAATTTGGATTGATAATTATGGATATGAAAAATGTAAGGAATCTGTATATGAATCACTTGAAAAATTAGGCTTGGATTATATTGACTTGGTTTTACTTCACCAGCCATTTGCAGATTATTATGGTGCATATAGGGCTTTAGAAGACTTATATAAGGAAGGTAAAATTAGGGCTATTGGTGTATCAAATTTCTATCCTGATAGAATAACTGACATGTGTTTATTTGGTCGCGAGATAGTACCTGCAGTTAATCAGGTAGAAACCAATCCGTTAAATGCGCAATATGGGGCTCAAGAGAATATGAAGGATTTAAATGTTCAAATGGCTGCATGGGTTCCTTTTGGTGAGGGCATGCAGGGCATGTTTACCAACGAGACACTTGTAAATATAGGTAAAAAATATGGTAAATCTGCTGCTCAAGTAATCTTAAGGTGGTTAATTCAAAGAAAAGTAGTTGTATTATGTAAATCAACACATCTTGAAAGAATTAAAGAAAACTTTGATGTATTTGACTTCAAGTTAAGTGATGAGGATATGGAGGAAATTAAAAAATTGAATACCAATGATAGTTTATTCTTCAACCATCAGGATCCTGAAATGGTTAGATGGTTTGATGAAATGGTTGAGACAAGACGTAACCAACATAAGGCATCATCTGAACAGAAGAAATGGTAATTATATCAATAAAATAGATTCATATTTTTTATAAAAATTTATTTTTTCTCATTTTTAAAAGAGGATTAGTTAAAATTTTAAAAATCCTTAAAATACAGCCCAAAGTACTTTATATATGGATTAAATTTTTATCTAATCCTTAAATTTTAATATTTGATTTATAAATAAAACTCACTCATTCAATCCTATTTTTTATAAACATACATAAGTTAGATTTTATATAATTTTTAAAATTTTAGATATTTAATTTATAAATAAAATCCATCTTTATGCATTATATATAGTATACATCAAGTGGCATGTCTTTGGATAGGTTGGTGTATACCTCTTTATTTATTATTTTGTTGGTTATGTCATCTTCCTGACCTAATGTGAATTTATCGGGGCCTTTGGCTATTGATATTTTCTTATTTAAATATTTATAGTGTAAAATTCCTTTACTTATAAAATCATTGTCAGTAATGTCTTTTAAGATAATTATGAATTCACTATTGAGATTGTGGATATAATCATAAAGGTCATTGTCTTCTATTTGGATGTCATCTATTTCCGGATATTCTGATTTGATATTATTAATGTTCGCTGATTTATCAAGGATAATGATGTTTAATTTTTTATCCGGATAGTCTATTTTGTCATATGAGTCAATAATCTTCTCTATGTTGTCTGTTGAATCTGATTTAAAGATTATTGTAATGTCATTTACATCCTCACTATAAGGATATCCGATTGTATCTAATATCTGTTTAAATCTGTTGGTATAAGTGTGATTTTCTAAGACATTGTATAGGTTGTTCATTCTTTTTTCCATATAGGAACCGTTGAAATCAGGTAGTTTGTCCATTTTATCAAAGAAAAACACGTTGTCTCTGAATATTCTTTCAACAGCTTTGGAATAATTGGTTAAAATTAGGGTATTGGTTAAAGATAACTCGAATACCCTTCTTGCAAACATGGTATTTGATTTAGTTACTATATTAAGATTTAGACCCCATTTCATTTTCTTATATAATAGAGCGGTTTCCTCATATTTTATGGCAGGACGGACATATTTCTGATATTTTTCAGGATAATCGAATCGTTGTTTATAATAATTACGATCAAATATTATAAGATCACCCCACTCTTCAATGACCTTATCAAAAATCATATTCATTTTTTCCGTTCTTTGGGGATGATTTTCACCGTAATATGCACCTGCAAATACGGGGTATTCAATGGTTTCATTGCTTAAATTCAGCGGATTAAATAATTTAGGTTGTCCGGCAAACATTAAGCAATAAACGTTTGGATGATTATAATCCTTTTTATAACGTTTAATACATTCCTCAGAGGATGTGAAAATATAATCAAACTCTGAGGCAGTATCTGCATAGGACCAAATTTCGGTTCTGTAATGAACTGGATCCTCTTTATTCCAGAATATGGTAGGTATATTATTGTTTTTACAATATTCCAGGATTTTAAGTAGTTCCTTACGATTTTCATCTTTATAATCATATCTCTTAAATATCTTATTTCTCCATGGTTTCTCATTGTTCTCTGATGCAATTCCATCCCAGGCGGATTCGCAGAAAAATAAGTCTGGTTTATAGATTCTAAATTTTTCCTGCCAGTCGTCTGGATTGATTAGAATGGCTTTGAATTCATATTTGTATGAGTCGTAGGTGAATTGATCTGCAATAATTGCCACTTTGATATCCTTTAAATTTTTAATTGGTTTATTGCTAAAATCTAAATTAGATTTTTCAATTTTTTTATTAGAATGGGATTTATTGTCTTTATTTGGGAATATTTTGTCTTTTATTGTGGCATATTTTATCCATACTTTGTATGCTTTTGTGGATTTGAAATGTTGGTTCTTTTTAAATAGTTCGTTATTTTCTTCTTTTAGGTTTAAGTTTTCTTTATTTAACTGAAAGTTCCTTTTATTTACTGTTTTGTTTTCTTTCTTTAATTTATCGACTTTATCTTCAAGTTCAAGATTTCTATATTTTTCAGTTAAATAGTCATAATCTTCATCCATGATATCCCTTAATTTAGTAAAAATGAATTTATTAATATATAATAATTAATTTATTATATTTAATATTATTTTTTATAAAATTTTCAAAATTATATTATAAAATTTATAATAAATTAAAAGATTTTATTGTATTTTTAATTTTAAATTGTCATTTGAATAATCTTGTTTGGGATTAGGTTTAGAGTATGTTTTTAATTTAATGAGGTCATCTGGACATTTCATATTGTATTGTTTAAAATATTTTCATTTTTTTATTAAATGAGGATTAATCATATTTTAATTTAATAAGGATGTTTAAACATTATATTAAATATCTGTTTAGAATATAATCCTTTTTTTATTAAAAACGAGGATTTTAAATTTAAATTTCTACAGGTTAAATGATGTTTGAAGATGGACTTTCCATTCATGTCTTTTCTATTTCTGTTAAATAATAGTTAAATTATAAAATCCTTTTTATATTCGATAATTCTTCTAGAATATTTTTAAATAATTTAAAAAACATAATATATCCCATGAATAAAAGATTAAACGATTATAGATTGTATATTTTCTATGTATTTTCCTTGTTTATCTCTTCATTGGGAGTTGCTTTTTCTGTAAAGGCAGAACTTGGAACTTCACCACTTGTTGCAATTCCTAATGTTTTAAGTATTCTATTTCCTCTTTTTAGTATTGGTATCTATTCGATGATCTTTAATATAATACTTATTTTACTTGAATTAATTATCTTAAGAAGCAAATTTCCTAAAATACAATATTTGCAGTTTTTTGTAGCTATTATTTATGGATATTTTATTGATATGTCTTTGTACTTAATTAGGGGTTTAAACCCTTTCAATTATATTGTGCAGTGGGTTTTTTGTGTTGTAGGTGCAGTAATTCTTGCATTTGGAATTTATCTACAGTTAAAATCAGCAATAGTTTACTTACCTATTGACGGTTTTGTATTGTCCATTGCATATATTAAAAACAGTGTATATTCAAAGATTAAACCCTTTGTAGATATTTCATTGATTGTTATTGCAGCAATTATCTCTTTGTATTACATTAACGGTCTTGTTGGTGTAAGGGAGGGCACTATATTTGCAGCGTTATTTGTAGGTCCTCTTGTTGGATTTTACAAAAGGCACTGTGATGATTCTATTAATAGACATTTTAAATTCTTAAATAATCAATGAAAACGGTTTAAAAATTAAAAAAATTAGTTTTTTTTATTTATTATACTTATTTTATTTGATCTATTTGGTATAATCCGGATTTATTCTTACCCTTAATGCAAGGAAAATTAATGAGAGTAATGAAATTACTAAAGATCCTATAAAGATATATACTGTCCCATAACTTACGATAATAAAACCACCAATACTTGTACCGATGGTTATGGCAATATTTAAAACACTTATAAATATTCCATTTGCAAACTCAGGTGCATCTGGTGCAGCAGATACAATCCAATATTGTATAATGTTATTGACGAGTCCATCAAGAAAACCCCAAACTATCATGAGCAGTACCGTTGGTATAACCTTATTACAGTAATAAAATAATAGTATGAATAAAATGGCAGTTATGAATGGGTAAGTTATCACTGTTTGATTAGGTTTACTGACTAGTAATTTTCCAGCAGCCCAATTTCCAAATAATGAAGCTATTCCAAATAGGAATAATGTTATACTTAGGTTTAAATCTATAATATGGGTTATTGTTTGTAAAAATTGGGACATATAACTATAGCTAGTACATATTCCGGTAAGTAGTACAAATACTCCTAAACATGAAACCAGGAACAGCCTTGTTTTTGCATTGGAGATCTGTGTTCCATATGAAGTGGGATTTCCTGGAAGGTTTGGAAAGAATATTAATGTCGCTATAAGCGCTATTAAATTTACAACAGCAAACCATAACATCGCTGATTTAAAACCCAAAACCGTTGCCATAAATGTTGTAATCGGTACTCCAATAATGGATCCTGCACTTACTCCCATCATGACTCTACTTACACTTTCAGTGGCTTTTTCTTCAGGTACAATTTCTGCAGCTACAGTTAGTGATAGACTGATATATGCGGGATAAAATAAGGCAGGTATTATTCTGCATAATATTGCAATGTAGAAATTCTTATATAATGCAGATACAAATGAACATATGACGAATATGGATAATACCAATGAGAATACTTTTTTTATATCATACTTACTGAAGATTAATGGTATAAATAGGCTGGATATTGCTATTGTTATTGAAAATGAACTTACAAACAGGCCTGCATAGTTTATACCAATATTAAAATACTGGGCTATCTGGGGCAGTATACCTATTACACCAAGTTCAGTACTGAGTATTCCAAATGTTCCAATGGTCATTATGAGAATTAATAGATTTGGATTGTATTCTTCATTTCTTTCCATTTAAATAAACCTTAAATTTAAATTAATAAAATAAAACCTAACATATAACTTTGATTATACTTATATTTAAATGGATATGTTTTAAATTAGAAATTCTAAGGAATTTTCATGTTTTATAGTTAAAAAAAGTTTTAATTTTTATAAATATCTAAAAAAAGCTTGAAATTGATAAGATTTATTATTTTTTATTTAAAGATTTATATTGAAATGAGATCTTTTTGTATTAACTCATATGCTCCACATAACACTTTCAAAATAATCACGTAATGTTATTATTCTGCTGCTTTTTTAACTATTACATTATTTCAATGTAAACTATTTTCAAACATTCATCTAAAAAAAATATAAAAAATAAAATAGATTAATTATTCATTTGATTTATTGAAAAATCTAATTTTAAAACCTTATTTAAATACTGGCTTGTGTCTGTGTGAAAGTTACATTCTGAGTATAGAAACTTTCGTTACTATCATAATCATTTTTAAGTGATATTTCAGCTTTCACTGGTTTGAAAGTATCAAAGTAAGTACTTTTTATTTTATATACTCCTGGATTGATATTATATTGACTCCATGGTGTATCCGTGCTTATAATTTTACCATCCTGATCGTAGTATATTACATCAGCCTGAATATAATCCATACTAGTATTTACATTAAGATCATAGGTAACATTACTGTTATAATATCCAAATGAATCTTCACACTGGGCATTTAAGTTTGATATGGAAATCTCATTAGAAAGGTTATCCTCATACATTGAACTTGCAAATCCCGCAATAAGAAGTATAATAATTAATAAAATAAAGGTTCCGGCAGGGATCCCAATCAATCTTTTATCTGATACTGAGAAATTTCCACCTAAAAATATGGTGATTAAACCTGTAAGAACGAATAAAATCAATCCATATGTTGCCATATTCTGTATTAACGCAAACATAAGTATTCCAGTTACCATAAATTGAATACCTGAAACCAATGTTTCATCGGTTTTCCAATATAAAATTACAGCAGCTAAACCACCAACAACAGAAATAACCATTTCTGTTATAATATTTTCCCATCCAAAAAGAACAGGGCAATTTAAACCTTCAACAAGACCAAGAAATACACCTAAAATACCTAAAACTAAAGGCAAATATTTTAATTTATCTTCATTATTACTTTCCATTTATATTCCTCTAAATTCATTAGGGATAAGGGCAGATAACTAAGTTTAGTATTATTAGATAATTTAAAACAGATATTACTTAATTTAACAATTAGATTATATTATATTCAATAAATTTAAATAAAAACAGTCAATTTATTCATTTAAATTTTTTTTAATGAGATTAAAATTATAAAACAATAAATAATTTCTTTAATCATTATGTTATGAATAAATCAACTAGTTTTGGATTAAATCTTAATAGATATTTCCTATAAAATCTTAAACTAAATCAATACTTTAAATCTAATAAAAAATCTATATTCTCTTTAACTTCCTTTTTTTTTGAATTATAAAAATCCATATAAAACAAAAGTTCATTAAAGAGGTGAACTACAAAAAAAATATTCAGTATATTCTCAAAAAACCTTTTTAAAATTTGATAATATTATTGAATATATACATAATGTCACAACCCTTAAACCGATTTAATATAAGTAAGTTTAGACATAAATATTTTTTTATTTAAACCAAATATAAAGGATTTAAATATGGTTAAAGGGAATTTAAAGAATCGGTAAGAATAAGGTAGTAACATTCAATATAGTTTAACTTATTGTTTAGTAATGATTATTTGATAAGGTAAGTAATTTAAAAGATCCTTACATAAGAAAATCAAATAGATTAAATACAATTAAAACACAGTATGATTAGGTGAAAAAAATGAGTATTGAAAAAGTAGACGAGATGTTATCTAAAGCAGGAGTATTTTACCTTGCAACAGTTGATGGAGATAAACCAAAAGTAAGACCATTAGGTTTTCATTTATTATATGGGGATAAGATCTATTTTGGAGTTGGAACTTTCAAAGGAGTATATAAACAATTAGAAGCAAATCCAAATGTGGAAATAGCTTCATGGGACGGAGAATGCTTTTTAAGGTACTATGGAACTGCAATTTTAGATGATAATGAGGCGGTTGTTGAAAAAGCATTTGAACTTATGCCGGATATAGCTGAAATGTACAGAACAAACGGCTGGCAAATGGGTGTATTCTATCTTGATGATGCAACTGCAGAATTCAGAAATATGATGGAAGTTGAAGAATCATACGAATTTAAATATTAAGGGAAAAATCCCTTAATAAAAACACTATAAAATAAATATTTAGAAATTAATTTAAACTAATCTTCTTTTTTAGGTATAATTAATATTATAAGACTTTAAAAACAATTAACTGTTGTTTTAGATAATTCAATACAATAAATGTTTTTAATCAGTTGCTATTTTTTTGATAAGCTCAATTTTTACGGATAAAAACGATTAAAATAGAGGGTTAAGTATTAAATCATGTCTTTTTTTATAAAAATTTTTATATCTTTGCTTAATTCTTATTATTGTTAAACATTGTCATTAATTTAAAATTATTGTACTTTTTTTAGTAAGATAATAATATTCAAGTAAAAATCAGTACATATATTACTCAATATATTAAAAAAATAAAATTATTTTATAATATGTATAAAATCTTTGATAGAAATTAATCATGTTAAATTAATTTGTATATTTTATTATTTTTAAAAATCTATTTTATTTTAAAATAATAAATTATTATTATACAATGTTTAAAAAACTATGGAAATATTTATAAAGTTTAAGGTATTTTTCATTTTTATTGGGATTATTTATAAAAGTATAAATATATAAAAAATTAAAGATATTAGTGTATTTTAGGAATTTAAGGGGTTATCTTGTATTTTTTTATTTAATTACAATCTGTTTTAACTTCTTTTTTTTAAATAAAACTAACCTATTTTTTAAAAATTAACTTTTAAAATAAAGGTTTTTAATTTTAAACAATTTAATAATAGTTATTTTAGTTTTAATGGACAAAAGGGGCATAAAATGAATGAAGGAAAAGGCGAAATTAAATCAAAATCTATTCTGATTGTAGAGGATGAGGCGATTACTGCTTTAAACCTGAAGTTGGATCTTGAAGATTTGGGTTATGAGGTTATAGATATTGTAGATAATGGACAAGACGCTATTGACAAGGCAGTCCAATATCGTCCCAGTTTGACAATAATGGATATTAACCTTAAGGGAGATATAAATGGTATACAGGCAGCCGAAAAAATTCTGGCACTTGATTTAGCTGTAATCTATTTAACGGCAAACTCTGATGATATGACATTTAATGATGCACTTAACCAGTCACCGGCATCAGCATTTATATCCAAACCATATAACATAAATACACTTTCTAAAAATGTTGCTTTGGCTATTAACCGTCAATCCGTAGAATCCGAGAAGGTAAATGAAGCAAGGGGAATTAGTAAGGATGAAAATAAAAATAGTGATGTTCCATTAATTGAAGGGTCTGAAAACGATTTAATTGAATCATCACAAGAGGAAGAAAATTATCAGAATTACTTGGATTATAGCGACCTTCAAAAAAAGGCAAAAAATGAGTATAAATTATCCGCTGAAGCTATAAAACATTTTAAAGAAAATAAAAATTCAAAAAAGAAGATCTTAGTTGCTGAAGATGATTCAGATACGGCATTAAATTTAAAACAATATTTGGAAGATTTGGGTTATGAATTTCCAATAATTGTAGATAATGGAGTTGAAGCTGTTAAAAAGTCAAAAGAGATTTTTCCAAGTGGGGTTTTAATAGACATTCAGCTAAAAGGTGAAATGACTGGTATTGAAGCAGCTAATGAAATTGGTGAACTTGGAATACCTATCATATTTCTAACTGAAACAATTGATGATTTAACTGCATTTGATGCATTGAAAGCCATACCCTATGGTTATTTGACTAAACCGTTTTCATCCAAGGATTTAAAGTTAACCATTGAAATGGTACTTAAAAAACATGAGGCAGATGTTAATACAATTATTAAAACCGAGGACAAAGTCGCTGAGAAAAACAAGGAACTTATTATTGAGAAGACAGATGTTTCTATTCTTTTAATCACATGTATTGCATTGATTGTTGTAAGTCTTTTTAATCGTAATGTAACATGGTTGCAATGGGTTTTATTTATTCCATCTGCGATTATGGTATTTTTAGCTATTGTCAGTCTTAAAAAACAGGATCCTGTTGAAGAATGGGAAGTTCCACCATTTGTAACAATGATTGTTCCAGCACACAATGAGGAGTATACCATTGAAGAGACTGTAACCAGTTTAGCTTCAGTAGATTATTATCACAATGGAAAAATTAATTTTGAACTTATTGTCTGTAATGACGGTTCCGAGGATAGGACTGGTGAAATATTGGAAGGTTTAAAAGAAAAATTCCCTCATTTAAGAATTGTAACCCGTGTTCCACCACGTTCTGGCAAAGGTAAGGGTTTTGTATTAAATGATGCATTGGAAATTTCAAAAGGAGATATTATTGCAGTATTTGATGCAGATGCAAGGGTAGAACCTGATTTTCTAAATATCATTGTACCTTACTTAAATGATCCTGAGGTTCAAGGTGTTCAATCACGTATTAAGATGTATAATAAAGATGAAAACTGGCTTACTCTTATGCAACATGTTGAGTTAGCAGGTTTTGGTAACACCGTCCGTGCAAAAGATATTCTCGGTAAGGCAGGATTTTTAGGTGGTAATGGACAACTTGTAAAGAAGGAGGCTATCTATGAAGGTGGAGGCTGGGACGGTTTTGCAGTTACAGAGGATTTAAACCTTAGTGTTAAATTAATGATTGAAGGTTTCGCTATAAGATATTGTGGAGAAACATGGGTTTATCAGGAGGCTGTACAAACTTGGAGACAGCTATTCCGTCAAAGGGCTCGTTGGGCTATTGGTAACTTTGAAACATTGTTTATTTATGGAACAAAGATTATTAATTCACCAATGCCTGTATTTAGAATGTTTGGTGTATTGGAACATGTTGCATTCTATGGATTAAACATGTTGGTGTTCTTTGGTTTTGTAGTATTCTTTGCCAACCTTATTGCATGGTTTGTATTCCATCAGGTCACATTAATTAGAATGGATGCACCTTTAATTATTGGAATCATATCCGCATTCGGTTTCTTCCCAGGAGCAATAATCACACTGGCCCGTGATAAAGTAAATATTTTTAAACTTATTTATGGTGTTTTCGGATATTGGCTTTACTGTTTCCACTTGATTCCATTATTCTTTATTACAGTATATCAAATGTTGGTTAGAAAGGAGAGAACATGGGCTAAGACTGTACATAGTGGTGACGAGGAAGATAAAGAAGCTGAAAAGAATGATGAGGAGATGCCGGTAGGTGAATTACCTAATAACTAATTTAAGGATGATTATATGAATTTTAAACAGAAAATAGGATATGCTATTTTATTAATAGTGTTACTTACGATTGTAGTCAATATTGGTGCTGTTAATGATTTCCTAAGTTTCCATACCGATAAAACCATTCAATTTGATAATTCATCTTATGTGGTGCCGGATCATTGGAATACAACAGATGAAATGAATCTTACAGGAAAGAATGGAAATGCAATGACCAACAATTATATTATATTGGATTGTTGGGATGATTGGCCTGAAAATCATATGGGGTCAAAATCTAGGGCTAGATTAAGATCTCTTGAGAAAGGAGGGTATGTACCATTAAAAACCGAGGTTATTAGATTGGCTGGTAGAAATGTCACAAGGGAATATTACACAAATCCCTCAAGAGATACTAAAACACAGTATGATCATATAGGGGTGGTATATCTTTTTAATAAACAGGATAAGAATTATTGTATAGAGGTCCATTACTTTACAACTCATGACTACAATAATAAAAGTTATACAAAAGAAGTGGATGACCGTGTAGAGGACATGATTGCAAATATGCAGAATAGGCAATATAACTGGTATGTTTCTACATTTAACAGAATATTAAATCATCAACAAATTGAATGGAATATATAGATAGTAAGTGTTATTATGACAGATAGTTTAGGTTCTGATGAGAAAAGAGCAATATTAAAGAAATTTAATCATGATTTAAATAATAATCTTCAATTTATATTGGCATATACTAAGCTTCAAAATAGATTTGGTGTGGATAAGGACGAGATTATTAATACGTCATGTGTTTTTATCGCATCTATAGCAGCTATTCAAAACAAGAAATTTGAAGCAAGGCATGAAAAGAATTTAATTCCAACGGAAGGGTTTTTAAAAGATTATATTGGAATTCTTAACGAATATTATTCCAGTATAGACTTTTCCATTAATGCTAAAGAGGAATTTTATATAAAGCAGAAACAGCTCTTCCATATAATAGCTCTTATTAATGAATTAATTAATCTATCCATTAATTCAACTTTTAAAGAAGATTCAAATAGGAAAATAAGCTTCAGTCTTGAAAAAAATCAAGAAGAATGCACTTTAAAATATTCGGATTATGGATTTGGCATTCGGGATATTATTTCAAAGTCAAATATGAGAAGTGTCCTATTTGAACAACTAGTAAAACAGATAGAAGGGAAATTAAATTATTCCAATGACAATGCAGAAATTACCATTAATTTCCCATACTTACAATAAAATATACCTATTTTTTTATTTTTTGTAATAATCTTTGTATAATAAATTTAAAAAACTTTAATGCTAATTAAAAGCATACAAATTTACTGTGATTGTATGATATTACTTTCTATCATATAATTTACAGTATCTATAACTGTTTCCTCTGCAGAACGCGGATTCCATCCTAAAACTTTTTTTGCTTTTGTATTGTCCCTATGATATTTCAGACCTGTCATGGTGTTCAATACCTTCATCGGTGCCTGGAATCTAGCCATAAGGCTTATTATGAAATTTGGAATAACCATGGTACTAACTTTGTAATCAGGGTATTGTTGTTTTAAAAGCTTAGCCATTTGAGCCATGGTCATCTCTTCTGATTCTGCAATAAATCATTGTCCATCTGCAGCATCATTTTCCATTGCAAGAATATGAAGTTCTGCAAGATCCCGTACATCTGCAACAGGATATATTACATTTGGACTTGGTGTTTCCTTCATGAGCATTTAAAAAACCTGATCAGTACTACTACGTTTTTTATCCATATATGGTCCAAAAATTGCTCCAGGTAATATGGTTACTAATTTGGTGTTTGATTGTTTCTCGATATGTCCCATGCAGTCTTCTCTGCAATAATCTTGGAACGTTGATAATTAGTAATGTCTTTATTGTTAAGATCCGTCCAATAGTCCTCATTGATTTTAGGATTAGAATCTGATTTATATGGATAGCAGGCAGCCTCACTAGATGTCATGACAATCTTTTTTATGCCGTTATCAATAGCAGCATTCAACACATTTTCCACACCTTTTTTTTGCAATTGGAATTAATTCCGGATTTTCATGATTATCTCCTCCTAGTGGAGAAGCTGTATGTATCACATAGTCCATATTTTCCATAGCATTACTCCAGCCATCAGGTTTAGTCAAATCAGCCACTTTAAATGATAGGTTTGCAGTATCCACCCCCTTCATTGTTTAGCATTGTAATTACTTTTTCGCTTTTTTCCAGTGATCTTACAGTAGTTTGCACTACATAGTTTTTTTCAAGAAGTTTACGGATTGTCCATCCAGCCAAAAATCCAGTTCCACCTGTAACTAATACATTGTCATAATATTTATCCTCTATTTTTATTATATTTTAATTATTTTCAAAAAATTAGGTAATTTAAAAAATAGTTTTAAAAATTTAATTAATAATTTAAAGTTTATTTTATTTAAAATTTATACTTGAAGGATTTTGACTTTATTGTTGTTTGTATTTGAATAGTAGATTATGAAATTTAAATGCTAATAAAAGATAAAAATATGTAATGATATTGTTATTAGTTTTCGAAATATTAACTCTCTAAATTAAAAATGGTAGATATTTTATCAGTTGGATTTTAATAGATTCATTTTTTTTAAAATTTTTAATTTAATTTCTAATTTTTGAATAATCTGATACTTTTTTTTAATATTTCTGTATATTTTATGTTTTGTTCGTAATCATAAGTATATTTATATTATATAAAAATCATAATATTCTATACTAAAAATTATTTTTTCTTTATATATTGGGGGGTTTATCAGAATTTGGTTCTATAATTGAGCTAATACTTAAATTATAAAAATATATTAATGTCTTTAATGATATTTTATATGGTTTTGGTATATTTCCTTGATTTTTCTGTTGAAAACATGGTTTAATTAAACTTTAATTTTTCAAATCCATTATTTTTTAGATTTTAAAAATTTTTTATATTAAATTTGATTAGTTTCAACATGGTGATTTTTAATGAAATTATATTTTTTAGTAGATTGTTAAAAATTTATAAATTTTTAATTTGTTGATATAAATTAAGTATGATTTTTTTATAATTTTATTTATTTTTTAAATAATTTTAATAAAATAAGTTATTTACTTATATTATATTATATTA
The DNA here is from genome assembly GCF_000404165.1 of Methanobrevibacter sp. AbM4. Classification (NCBI taxonomy): domain Archaea; kingdom Methanobacteriati; phylum Methanobacteriota; class Methanobacteria; order Methanobacteriales; family Methanobacteriaceae; genus Methanobrevibacter; species Methanobrevibacter sp. AbM4. The sequence goes on from NC_021355.1 coordinate 714,100, forward strand.
TATTTTAGTGATAAATATGAAAAGTTCAAAGAAGATATTTATATTCTTTATGATATTTGTTCTGATTTTCATATTTTGTGGAAATGTGTATGGAGCAGAGCTTACAAACGATTCTTCATCTTTATCTAACGGAGATTCAATTGGCATAAATTGTGAAACTAGTGTTACCAGTCATGATGCTAATTTAGTTAATTCAACAAGTAATTCTAGCAATCACTCTAATTATTTGTCTGATGACTCTTCAAAGGATTCAAATGTTAACTCTTCTTTTGTAGGTTCTGCTGGTGAAAATGAAACATTAAGTAGAAATTTTAGTGCTAATCCTTCATTAACTTTTATTAATACAATCAATGGTTGTTATTATCCTTTTGTTAATGAAACTTTAAATTTTGCACTTTTATTTAATAATACCGGTTCTAAAACCGGATTTCAACCTGTTATTCAAATGATATTACCGCAGGGTTGTAGTGAGATTTTAAGTGCAAAATATTTGAATTTTCCTTTAGAAACTGTTAAAGTAGGCGTATTCTCATCCAAGAATAATTATACTTTAAAAGATCCTTATTCACGTTTGGATGTTGTTGGTCCTGAGAATTCAACATTTTATGTATTTAAATTACCTTTTGGTAGTTATACTAATAATCAGCCTCCAATACTATTGAATTTCACCGCTTCATTAAATGGAACTAATGCATTTGATACATTAAAGATTTATGCTACTCCAGAATTTATCTATGGTAATGATCCATTGGATAATCCTGATGTGGATCCGCAGATTATAGGTAATACTGTCAGTGCTGATGTTAAACCTTCAATTGTTAAATTGTATAAGGATTCTTCATTATATGAGGACGAGACTGTTACAGGTCCTAATTTTCCATTTAAATATTATGTTTCTATTGACGTTGCAGATAATGTTACGATTGAGAATCTAACTATTGATGATAGCATTCCATCCGAGTTAATGTTTATTAATAACAGTAGGTATCCTATTATTTTATATTATAATAATGGGACTTTGATGGATCCTAGTTTATATACTATTGAGGTAATTCCTGATGGTATGACTACTGGCGGTAGGATTGTTGTAAAATTATCTAATTTAACCGGTGCAAAATATAGGGATTTGCTATTGTCTTATTGGGTCTATGCTCCAAAATATGATAACTCTACTGGAGATTTAAAAGAGATTCTTACTAAAGATAGAACTTCCCTATTGGTAACTAACAATGTTAACATAACCTATGTTTATGGTAATAATACCTTTAATCAGTCTGATTATGATAATGTCGTTTTGAAGATTATCGCTATTCAGAAACTTTCAAATTCATATGTGGTAAAACCTAATGAAAACATTACCTATACTGTTAACTTCCAAGTTTCAGATTATTTTGCATTAAATGATTTTGATATCTATGATACTGTTGGATTTGAATGGGGTAATGCTCAAGTCATTGATCTTAGCAGTATCAGATTTATGGTGGGAAACCAAACTTATCGTTTAAATAGTTCTTATTATGACTTTATTCCACGTAATGAGACCCATGATATCATTATTATTCATATTTCAAAATTTTTAAAGGATAATAATCTTATCTCAGGATGTGCTGGTGGTTATTACAATGAAAGTTCCAATGGAACTCCTTTAGACGGTTCTATTTCAATGACATTTAAGGTTAATAACCGTTATTCTAATAATGGAACTGTAGTTGCTAATGATTATATGAGAAATTCCGTATTGGTAAATGGTACTCTCTTGGATACTAATATAACCATTAATGATTCAAGTTATAAAGAGGTTAGAATTATTCCTATGGAATTTTCTAAAGGTATTTATGCAGTTGATGGTGTTGTTATAGATAACAATAATACTATTAATGTTCGTCCAGGTCAAAATGTAACATTTGTATTAACCTTGGATGTTCCTTTTGGTAATGTAGATAATTTGACTGTTGTTGATTATTTCCCAATGCCTTTATTTAATCTAGAAAATTTCAATACTACTATGGTTGATATTGGAACTATTCCTGCTGCTAATCATTGGACTTTTACTAATGATAGTTATTTCTGCAGGTATGTCAACGGTTCACTTGCTTATCCAATAGTTTCAATCAATACTGTTGAAAATACTTTTACAGCACGTGCTCCAGGTACTATTTACAATCCTGTATCTTCAAAGAATATAGCAAGAATCTTAATTACAGTTACAGCAACCGATGAACCAATGGCTGATTTACTTAATTTAGTAAACTTTGCCCAATTATCCTATGATAACACTTTAAATATGGTTTATTCAAATGAGGTATTTACTAACCTAATAACCAATGAACCTGATTTAGTTATTAATAAAACTGTTGATAATATAACTGTTGAAAATAACACTGTCTTATGTTATAACATCACTGTAAGGAACATCGGACATTCTACAGCTTATAATATAACCGTGAAAGATGATTTCATTGATTTGTACAAGGATTTAATTAGAAACGGTAATGTTGTTAATATTACTGCATATTGCGGTAATGGAACTGAGTTGGATATAAACGCTGATGATTTATTTGGTGATGGTTTTAAATTATCTAAATTAGGTTATACTAGTTTATATGGTGAATCTAATAATTTTACCATAAAATATTATGTTAAATTTAATGAGAATCCAAATTTAGGACAGGATATTAATAATACTGCAAATATCACTTCATTTTATGCAAGGGATAATGCTACAAACTTTATTAATTCCGGTAATCAGTTCAAATATTCATCTAATGCATCAGTTAAAGCAAAGGATTTAAACTTCTCCAAGGTTTATGTTGGATCTAATATTACAGGTAATAATGGAGTAACAATTGGGGAAAACTGTACCTTTAATTTAACAATTAGTCTACCTGATTTAATTGCTAAGAATTTAACAATTAATGATACTGTCTATGGATTAAAATATTTGGGTTATAATATTGTCAATGATAATGGTATGGACTATGATATGTTTATTAATGGTAGTTATACAGGTGTTCAATCCAATATTATTGTTGATATTCATAGGATAATTCCTACCTCTGGTGGTAATAATATAACTATCCAATTATATTTCACTCCATTTGATAGCGAGTCATCAGTTCCTTTAAATAACGTGAATAAAACTATTGTTAACACTGCAGTCTTGTCATATCGTGTTAATAATAAAACTGTTAACATTTCTAAATCTGATAAAGTTAATGTTTATCAGCCAAAAGATTTAATTAATAAATCTTTCAATATTACTGAGGTTGAAGGTGGGGATGCAGTAGAATGTATCATTACTGTAGTCAATAATGGTACCTCCATATCCTATAATACAACTCTAGTCGACGATTTAGATGAGTTAATAAATAGGTTTATTAAGGATAACTCAAAGGATAACATTGAATTTTACTTAAATGGCATTCCAGTAACCGAGAATATGACTTGGAATGGAAATATTGCTGTATTTAATCTTGGTAATTTAGAGATAGGTCAGAAGGTTAATATAAGCTTTAAATTTAATATTAAAGATGATGTAATCATTAATGATACTAAATATGTCAATTTTGCTAACTTGACTTATTATTCTATGCCAAATAATGATACTAATGAAACCAGGATTTATTCATCTGATAAGGGTTCAAGCTTTTATTCTAATGCAACTATTAGTTTAATTGATCCTACTATTGAAAAAATATTAATGGATTCATTAATCAACGGTACTTCCTATAATAAGTATGATGAAGCTGCTATTGGTGAAAATGTTTTATATAGCATTAACATTCATTTATCCAAGGGTACCTATAATTCTATTGTAATAGTGGACAATCTTCCTGATGGATTTGAGTATGTTGATGGAAGTGCTATTTTTGCTAATGGTACTCCAATAACTGATTATGGTAATATTTCTGTTAATTATGATGAAAATAATTTAAAAAGGTATATAACTTTAAATTTTGATAATGCACTTGCTCAAGAGGTTATTCGTAATAATCATGGTAATTTCACAATTAACATGACCGTTTTAGTATTAAATAGTTCTTCTAATACTATGGGTGTATCTAAAATTAATAATGCAAGTTTAAATTGGAATAATAATGGTTCAGCCTTAGCTAAATCTGGTCCAGTTACTATTGTAGAACCGATATTGAAAGTTAATAAGAAATTTAATGACACTAATATTGAAGGTAATGACAATGTTAGTTTCAATATCACTATTGGAAATAATGGTAATACTCCATTATTTAATGTTACTGCAATAGACAATATAACTAAATTAACTTCCGACATTGCTTCACAAGGTTCTATTGGTTATGATGTTCTTGTTGGAGATTTGGATAATGTTGATGTTTCTATTGATTATAATGCTGGATTGACTACAATTAAAGTTAAACAATTAGATCAAAATCAGAATGTTGTAGTCAGATTCTATTTCAAAGTAAAGGATGATGTTCTAATAGGTAATTCTTATTTAAACATTGTTGATGTAAGCGGTACTTCTGTACCTAGTGGTGAGGAATATAGGATTTATTCTAACTCTGCTAATGATACAATCTATACTAAGAATCCAACTATTAATAAAACAGTAATTAATTCCACAATTTCTAATGGTAAGGATAATATTACAATTGGTGAAAACATAACCTATTGTATTGGTGCCAACTTAGCAGTTGGGGAATACAATACTATCATTATAAATGATACTCTTCCAGATGGTCTTAGATATGTTAATGGTTCTGTAGTTATCTATAAGGGTGAAACTGGTGATGTTTTACTTAATAGTGATGATTATGAGATTATTGTAGAGAACAATAGTGTAATAATCAAATTTACAAATCCTAGTACAACTACTAAAGATTTAATAGATTATTATAATTCAAGGTTTAGAGTTTACCTAAATGCTACATTATTAAATGTAAGTTCAAATAGTGCAAATCAATCTAAAATAAATAAAGCTGAACTTATCTGGAATAATTTAACTGCAAATGCAAATTGCACTGTTAAAGTGGTTGAACCTAATATTACAATCAGTAAGAATTTCAATAAAACTGATAACGTTCAAGGTAATGACAGCATTAAGATTATTAGTGTGGTTAAAAATAACGGATATTCTCCATTGTTCAATGTTACGGTGGTTGATAATTTAACCGAGTTGTTAAATAGATTCATTGAGAACAACAATAGAAGTGCTATTGTTATTAAAATCAATAATCGGGAGATTAGTAATTCTGTGATTTGGAATGATGGTGTGGTTAATGTTCTTATTAATCAATTAGATGTTGGTGAATCTGTAGACATCACTTATGAATTTACACTTAAAGATTCAACATTAATTAACAATACTCCATACATTAATAATATTAATGTAACTGCCTATTCCGTACCTGTTGAAAACCAGGAAGCAAGGGCTTACTTTGCAAATAGTAGTGCTAGTTTTAATCTAGCAAAACCTTCAATTAATAAAACAGTTATTAACTCCTCAATTGATAATGGCATAAATAATGTTACTATCGGTGAAATTATCACCTATGGTTTAAACATTACTTTACCTATTGGTAACTATACAAATATGGTTATTAATGATGTTCTTCCTGAAGGATTTAAATTCATAAATTCTTCAAGTATTGATGGGGTAACTGTTAACGTAAATGATGGTAGGTTTATTAATATAGTTATAGATCCATTTAATTCAAACATTTACGGTAATGGTCTGTTAATTAAAGTCAATGCACTTGTATTGAATAATAGTAACATGGAGAGTATGGTTAAAGTTAATACTGCAAATCTTACTTTAGATGGTGATTTAATAGGTAACAGCAGTGCTAGTGTATGTATTGTAGAGCCAAATATGAGTATTAATAAAACAATATTTAACCATAATGATGATACTAACTATGATGTTAATGAAACTGTGGAATATTCAATTATTATTAAGAATAATGGAAATTCCCCAGGGTTTAATATTAAAATAGATGATGTTCTACCTGATGATTTGGTCTATAAATCTGCTCATGTAAACAATGATTCCTGGTCTGTAAACTATGATACGTCTAAAAAAGAACTTATAATCACTGGTCCTTATTTAGAAAAGAATCAGACCATTCAGGTTATTGTTTCATGTGATGTAAATCAAAACATGAGTGATATATTAGGTAAAAACATTACAAACATTGCTAATCTAACCTATACTTCAGCTAATAATGATGTGAATAGGACTTATATGGACTCAGATAATGTTACAATCTCTGTAATCTTTGTTGATTTAGCTATTAATAAAACTGTTATTTCACAAGGACCTTATGGTGGGGATGTTATATATAATGTTACAATAAAGAATAATGGTCCTTATATTGCACATAACGTTATTGTTATAGATAATCTTCCTAAGGACTTAATATTTAGGTCAATTAATACAGATTATTCTATTGATGGAAACATTATTAAATGGCAAGTCAATTCATTAAATCCAGGTCAATCTTTAAATTTCATTATTACTGCTAAAATTAATGGAACTGGAAACATAACAAATGTTGTTAATGTTTCTGCAGATGAAAACGAAACCAATTTGACAAACAATGTTAATAATGCAACAATAGAGGTTCCTAATGCTGTAGACTTGTCTGTTGTTAAGTTTGCTAATGTAAGTATTGTAAATTATGGGGATTATATTAGTTATGATATAGTTGTATCTAATAATGGTCCTGATCTTGCTACTGGTGTTAATGTAACCGATATTTTACCTAAGGGTTTTGTATTTGTTTCATCTAATGCTAGTGATGGTATCTATGATCCGGTTACTGGCTTATGGTTTGTTGATAATCTATCCTCAGGTAATAGTCTTGCTTTAACCATTGTTGTTAAAGTTAATTGTACTGGTAATGTTACTAATTTTGTTAATGTTACTTCTAACGAGTTTGATTGGAATTTATCTAACAATAAGGATAATGTGACAGTTGAAATTCCAGAATCTGTCGATTTAATTGTTAATAAAACTATTATTGATTCATTTAACAGTACAATTATTTACCAGATAACTGTTAAGAATGATGGACCTATTAATGCTACTGGCGTTAATGTGGCTGATATGGTATTATCTAAAAATCTTATCTACATATCATCTAATGTTACCAAAGGTTATTATGATGATGATACAGGTATCTGGAATATTGGTGACTTGGAATCTGGAGAGACTGAAAATATTATTATTGTTTTCAATATGACTTCAAGCGAAACTGTCATAAACTTTGTCAATGTAAGTGGTAATGAATTTGATAGGAATATTTCCAATAATAGGGATAATGTAAGTTATCTTCCTGTTGCGGATTTAGAGGTTAAAAAATCCTCTAATGTAAAAGTCATTAATATTGGGGATAAAGTGGTTTATAGGATTATTGTTATTAACCATGGTCCTAACACTGCAATAAATGTACGTGCAATTGATAATTTATCTAATAAACTTAAATTTATTAATTTCACATCAACTAAAGGTGTATACGATTCTAATACTGGTTATTGGTATATTGGTAATCTAAGTTCTAATGATACTGTAACTTTAAACATTACATGTATTGCAGAGAAATCTGGAATTATTAATAATATAGTTGTTGTTAGTTCCAGTACTACAGATAATGATACTGGTAATAATATTGCAAGTACTAATATCACCGTTAAGGACAAAGTATATCCTGATGGAAATCATTCTAAAAACATATCACATATTAGCAATTATTCTAAAAACATTTCACAAATTGGTCAGAATTCAAATTTAACCTTTTTACCGAAAACAGGAAATCCTTTAATTGTATTGATTTTATCAATAATTTGTTTATTCGGTTTAAAATTTAATTTTAAACGTAAAAAATAGTCAATATTATTTTATATATTATTTTTTTTATAACAATACAATTAAATTTTCTTTTTCTTTTTTTTTAAATATATAATAGTTTAGAATATGGAATTTTTACATTTGGGAAAACTTTTGTAGGCCTTTTTGATATATTCCATTGTTGTATGAGCAGGGTTCTTGATAATACATAAAAAAATATTGTTTTTTCTACTGATTTTGGTGTAAATTTGTATATTTTTCTCATTCTAATGAATTTTTAAGTATTTTGAAGTAATCTTCTTTTTTTTCATGTGTTGGCTTGTAATATTTCCAGTAGACGAGTTTTATTTAATAATTCTTTTTTCATCTTTTGAATAGTCTTTTAGCTTTTTTTATATCTTCTATTGTTAATATGTCTAATATTGGCTTATTTTGTTGTCGAATTTTTGTTTTGTATAAAATCTTTTGGAAAAAAAAATGAAAGAAAGAATTTTGTTTTTGTTAATTCCAATTCGGTAGTTTTTAAACTGTAATATCATTTATTGATGATTAAAGTATCTTCTTTTCATATTAATCTTTTTAGAATAATGTAAATCTAATAAAATTATTTAAATAATAATAAAGTACTCTAAAGTATAATATAAAAATTTAAAAACTTTTAAAGATAAAAATAGACAAATAGATTAGATTTAATTATTTAAATAATATTTATTAATTAAATAATTTATTATTATACAAATTACAATATATTTATATTTTTTAATATAATTTATAATAAAATTTAATAATTTTATGAAATGACTTTATATCTCAATAATAAAAATATATGAAAGATATATAACTTATTAGGTTAATAATAGAAATTGGGAAATAGAACGACAAATGAAAAGTTTATTAATGGATGATTTAAATAGTATTGGGATATATTGGATTAGCATCTGCAACTAACCACATTTAATGGTTGATTTTAGTATAATTTCACTTGTTTTTATCTACTTTAATGGGATTTGTGCCTGTGTATTGATTCAAATACAAACCTGTTAAAATCTAAATTAGATAAAAGACTACTATTTTTGATAAAAAGATAAAATGATGAAAGAAGAATTTAAAAAGAAAATAAGATTAATAATAATATTAACTGGATTTTTAGGAAGTTTTGGTCTAATATTTGGGGTTAAAAATCTTCCGATATCTTTTGTGATATTATTTGTATCTATATTCACTATTAAATCCAATTTAAGTCTTAAACCGGGGCTTTCTTTTATTAAAATTCTATTTACCTTAGAATTACTTGGGATTATTGCATTTTATACATCTAGTCAAACTACGATGATTACAATAATAATTAATTTCATATTGGTATTTGGAATAAGTTTTACATCATTCCATATATTTAATAATAATTCCTATATTGGATATTTAACTGCATACTTTCTAATGTTTTCAAGACAAATACCTATAAATGAATTGCCTATGAGGTTATTTCTGCTTTTAATAGGTGCTATTTTTATAGTTGGACTTAATCTAATTGTAAATAGAAAGAAACAATACAAAACAATAGAAACAACAATTAATAGTTTAATATGTGAAATTAATGAGATTATTGATTTAAAACTTAAAAATAAGAAAATAAATAAAAATGATATTAAGATAAACAATGATTTCTATTTGAATATATACAACAGTTTAGATTATAATTTTATCTTAAGAAAAAACCAGGAAAATTTTTTAAATATAGCTAAATCATTAGAGTACATAAATATATTAATTGTAAACACTGAATTAAGTAAAAAAGATTTGAATTATATAAAAGATAGTTTAGATAAATTGACTAAAAAAGAGAAGATTAACTATCCAGAAACTAAGACTAAAGAAATGTATTTGATTTTATTAAATATTAAAATTATAGAAAATAGTTTAAAACCTGAAAAGAAAAAGCTTGAAGATAAACAAATAGGAAAAAATAATACACTAAAAATATATAAACAAGTTATAAGATTAGAGTTTTCAAAACACTCCATAAAATTTAGTTTTGCTCTTAAAATGGGATTAATAATGAGTTTATGGCAAACTATAGGATTCTTATTTAATCTTCCATATATTAAATGGTTATATTTTACATCTATCACTGCAATCCTTCCATATACAAATGATTTGTTTAATAGATATAAGACACGTATAAAAGCTACAATTTTAGGGATAATAATTTTTTTAAGTTCAATAATAATCTTTGATTTAATGAAATATAAACCTTCAAATTTGGTATTTGGTATTATAATCATAATAACAATCTACTTAATAATTTTAAATAGTGATAACAGATTTTATAGATCTACATTTACATCAATACTTTCTATAATAATTTCGTTGATGTATATTCCACTTAAATTAGCACTTCCATTAAAACTTATCTGGACTTCTGTAGCTCTTATTACTTGCGGAATTTTTAGCTTTATAATAATGCCATATTCAATAGGAAAAGAATCAATAATTAATATGGGATTATATCAAAAATTAAATAATAAATTAATTAGTTTAATTAAAGAAAAATGTTTGGGAAATAATATAGAAAAATCTAGATTAATTATATTAAGTAATCTCATAAGTGAAAATATTGAAGATAATAAACTACATAAAATCCAAAGAGAAGTAAATGAATTAGCTAACATAATACTAAATTATATGGAGATTAATAATATAAAAAAAGACATTAAAGAAGATATTATTAAAATATTAAATAATAAAGAGGTAGATTTTACTAAAACCAATATTAATAATCAAATACTTTTAAATTCCATTAAATATCTAATAAATTTAAATAAAAAAACTAAAAAAACTTTAAAATCCATTAATTAATAAAATCCAAAAACTAAAAATTTAATAAATGTATAATGAAGGTTTATTGTTATACTTATAATTAATCTCCATATATTTCGCCTATTTGGAAAAAAATTTAGTTATCATTATAAAAAAAGATATTTTTAAGAAATATAATCAAAGATTTTTATAAATATTTTTGTTCTAAATTTATCAGTTTTTAAAAATTTCTAATTTTTAATAATTAAATAAAACTATTGAATCTCATCACCAAATATTAGCTTATCAATATAGTCCATATTAACATTATCTTCTATAAGTTTTGCAAGTTGTTCTATAGATTGATCTAGACTATCTTCATATGGATCAATACCTTTGGTATCTAATTTAAGACCTTTTTTAGAACGTATATAATTTAAGAAATTACGTCTTATAATGTAGTTATGGAAAATTCCGTGGATATAAGTTCCCCATACTAAACCTTTATAGCATGCACCATCATATTTACCACCAAATTCGTTTCCAACACCTTCTTTGACTGTAAATAATGGATGGGTTTCAATATTGTTTATAATCTCTGATGTGCCCTCATGTTGTTCATAGCCTGTAATTTCACATCCTTCTAAATCTTTAAATAAAATTTTGGAAAGCCCTAATAATTTATCATTAGAAGGTATAATGGCCTTTGTTTGGCATGCTGCTTTTTTCTTGCTTTTAAATTCTGTTTTAATATCTAAAAGTCCCAAACCTTTAACATGTTTAAGATGTGATTCTTGCATACTTTCATCGATTAATTCTTGACCTAATATTTGATAGCCACCACAAATTCCAATTACAGGTATTTTTTCTGCAAGTTCTATGATTTTGTCATATAATCCATTATCATATAACGCTTTTGCATCTTCTGTAGATGTACGTGTACCTGGAATAATGATTGCATCTACATTATCAAGTACATCTGGTGAGTCATATACAGATATCATTCTTAAACTAGTATCCTCTTCAACCTCAAAAGGATCTATATCTGTAAAGTTAGCTATTTTTGGAAGCTTTATAACTCCAATAACAATATCTTTTTCACCTTCTTCTTTAAAGTAATCATGGTCTTGTAAGGATTGCGAATCTTCCTCAGGTAATTTAAGACTTTTATCATATGGAACAACTCCTAAAACAGGTGCATTTATGATTTTCTCAATTTTATCAATTCCGGGTTTTAAAATATCTAAGTTACCACTAAATTTATTAATAATTACAGCCTTAAGACGTGAAAGATCCCTATCATCAAGTAATGCAAATGTACCTGCAATAGATGCAAATACACCACCACGATCAATATCTGCAACAAGTATTACATTTGCATCAGCCATATGTGCAACATCCATATTGGCAATATCTTCATTACGCATATTAATCTCTGCAGGGGAACCTGCACCTTCAATAAAGATTATGTCATTTTTGCTTGCAAGTCTCTTGTATGATTCATGGTATGCTTTAATTGCTTCCTCTTTAAATTGATGTTGGTAATCATAGAAATTCATATCTCCAATAACTTTACCTTGTATAATAACCTGTGATGTAAAGTTACCTTTTGGTTTTAAAAGTATTGGGTTCATATCTACTTCTGGTTCAACTTTTGCAGCTATTGACTGTAAATACTGTGCTATAGCCATTTCACCATTTTCGGATGTTGTATAAGAATTAAGTGACATATTCTGTGATTTGAATGGAGCCACTTTATATCCTCTTTTCATATATATTCTACATAGTGCAGTGACAAATAGACTTTTACCTGCATTTGAAGATGTTCCTTGAATCATTAATGCTTTAACCATAAGAATTACCTTAAATTGACAAATATTAAAAATATAAAATCTAGCTAATTTATTTTTTGTATATAAAATAAGTAATTATTTTTATCTACTTAATTAAATTTGAATTTAATACAATTTATATATAGTTTATTTTATTTCTATAATTATTATATATTATTATATTTCAATTTTTAAGGGTTCTATATATTTACTATAGATTTTGTCTCTAAGATTTTCTAAATATACTACCAATGTTATTGATGTTTTAAATTTTTTGGTTATGTTGGAGTCTTTAATAGATTCCCTTATATAATATATATTATATATAATATTGAGTTACAATATTGGATTTTTCTATATTAAAAAATATTTTATTAAAATTTTTATTTTAATTTAATGGATTAAAGTGGGATCTAATCATTAAAATAGCTTATTTTTCTTTCTTTTTATGTAAATTATATAAAAATTTAATTTCACATGATTTTTAATGATAGAAATGAAAGAAAACTTTATATTGTACAAAATCTTGAATATAATAACTAGAATTTTAATTACAAAAACTTATTAAAACAATAATCTTTTTATATAGAAATTACAAAACTATAAAATGTATGTTTATATAGGTAGACTAAAAAAATTTTTTGAAATTATTTTAGTTGATGTATAAATAAATATTAAATTTAATATTTACTTAAAATGTCTATTGAAATTATTTTGATTAATTAGAAGTTATAAAACACCATAAAATTCTAGTTTAGAATTAATTTTATACAATATTAATCAATTATTTAACTTAATAATTATATGAGGTTTATTATGGAATTAGAAAATAATTCATCTAATAAAGATGATAAAAATGATGAATATAAAGGCAATGATGAAAGTCTTTCTAATGTTCAAGATAAAACCGTTAATTCAGATAACACATCTATAAATAATGAAAACCAAGACACAATTCTTGAACCTCAAAACAAAGAAGAGGCAACTGTTACTGTTGAGTCTCCTAATGAAGAGGAAGAAAAGAAAAGTTATGCGGGACAAATGGTTGATTATGAATCAATTACCAGTTCTAATGATGTAGATATCCCACCACTTTTAATCGACCAAGTTATTGGTCATGAGGAAGCTGTCGAAACAATTAAAAAAGCAGCTAAACAAAGAAGAAATGTTCTTCTAATTGGAGATCCTGGTGTAGGTAAATCAATGCTTGCAAAAGGTATGGCAGAGCTTTTACCACCAGAGGTATTACAAGATGTACTTGTATATCCAAATCTAGAAGATCAGAACAATCCACTAATTAGGACAGTTCCTGCTGGAGAAGGTATTAAAATTGTTAAAAGCAATAAATCCTCCTCAAAAATCTATGAAGAGAAAAAATCATTAATTACAATGTTTGCAGTAGCAGCTGTTTTAGCATTAGGATTCTATTATCATGCGCTTCTTGAAGCTATTATTGCAGCTGCATTTATATTCCTAATAGCTCTTCAAATAAGACCAAGGTCTCATTCATCAGGTCCTAAATTACTTGTAAATAATGGTAATAGGAGATTTGCACCATTTATGGATGCAACTGGTGCTCATGCAGGTGCACTTCTTGGGGATGTAAGACACGATCCATATCAATCCGGTGGTCTTGGAACTCCTGCACATGAACGTGTGGAAGCAGGTATGATTCATAAGGCAAATAAAGGAGTTTTATACATTGATGAGATTGGTACCATGAGTATGAAAACTCAACAAGAGTTATTATCTGCAATGCAGGAAAAACGTTACGCTATCACTGGTCAAAGTGAAAACAGTAGTGGTGCGATGGTTCGTTCACAAGCTGTACCATGTGACTTTGTTCTTGTAGCATCTGGTAACATTAAAGTACTTGAAGGAATGCACATTGCAATGCGTTCAAGAATTAGAGGTTATGGTTATGAAATCTATATGAAAGACAATATGGATGATACACCAGAAAACCGTAAGAAACTTGTAAGATTTGTAGCTCAGGAGGTTAAGAATGATGGAAGAATTCCGCCATTCAGTACTGGAGCTATGGATGAAATTATTCTTGAGGCTAAACGTAGGGCAGGTAAAAAAGATTCCTTAACCCTTAAACTAAGAGATTTAGGTGGTTTAGTAAGATCTGCTGGAGATGTTGCAAAAGAAGATGGTGCCGATTTAGTAACAGCTGATCATGTTCTTCAAGCAAAAAGATATTCAAGAACACTTGAACAACAAATGGCTGACATGTCCATTCAAATGAGAAAAGATTACAGCGTATTTAATAGTGAAGGTGGAAAAATTGGTATGGTTAATGGTTTAGCTATTATCGGTGATAGAAGTGGAATCGTTATGCCAATTGCTGCTGAAATGGCTCCTGCAAGTAGTAAGAATGAAGGTAAAATCATTGTTTCAGGAAAACTTGGGGATATTGCAGAGGCATCTGTACAGAACATCTCAGCTATTATTAAGAAATACACTCAGAAGGATATCTCAAATTATGATATTCATGTTCAATTCCTTCAGGCGTATGATGGGGTTGAAGGAGATTCAGCTAGTGTGTCAATGACTGCAGCAGTAATTTCTGCAGTTGAAGGTATTCCAATAGATCAAACTGTGGCACTTACTGGTTCCTTAAGTGTTCGTGGTGATGTAATGCCTATTGGTGGAGCTACCGGTAAAATAGAAGCTGCGGCAGAAGCAGGTATTAAGAAAGTACTTATCCCTAAGGCAAATATGGGGGATGTTATGATTGAGGATAAATACAAAGATATGGTTGAAATTATCCCAATTGAAACTATTGATGATGTACTTGAGAATATCTTAATTAACGGAAGTAGAAAAGATAAGTTAATGTCTAAAATTAAAGATATTAGGGCATCTGTATCAGATACTATTTCTGATATTTCAGTAAACACTCCTAATGCACACTAATCTTTAATTTTACTCTTTTTTTTAAATTTTATATTTATTGCAATTATCTTTATATTTATTTTAAGGAAAATATTTACCTTTGCTCTTTGATTCATTTTTTTGAATTAGACTTTTTCAAATTTTAATTTTTTATTCGGAAATAATTTTTTAATATAGAATTTTTATAATTATCTTTATAATTTTTCTTAATTTTTAAGTTTTTATTTTTCTATCTTACTCCTATTTTATTTAAATTTCTTTTCCCTTTATTAATTCATTTTTATTTAAGTTTTAATTAATTATTACTTTTTTTATTACTTTTTACATAATTTTTATCTTTATTTATTATTTTAAATAAATTTATATACATTAAAATTAAATTTATATTAATAATTTTTTATAAAAAAGTATTATTATTTTTTAGTTATCATATCTATTTTAATACTTTTAAAAAATTATTAATTTTTAAATAAGGAGGTAAAAAATTAAATGAATAACTCTATTAAAAAATCATCAATTTTTGTTATGGTTTTGTTTAGTTTATTTATAATCATATCTGGTATTTCAGCTACTGATAATAGTAGTTATAATACTGATTTTGATTCTAATGATTTATATCTGTCTTCTAATAATACTATAAATCAAGTTGATTCTAATAGTGATATATTAAAAGATGAAGATACTAATCAAGGATCATTTTCTGATTTAAATACTTTAATCTCAAATAGTAGTGTAATAAATTTAGATAAATCTTATAAATACAATCCGGATAGTGATAGTAATTATAAGAATGGTCTGATAATTAATAAAACTGTACGAATAAATGGTAATAATTACACTATAAATACTAATGGTGGAGCAAAATTATTTGATATTAAAGGAAATGGAACTTTAATTTTAATAAATGTAAATTTAATTAATAATTATTCGTCTACAAAGATTATTAATAATAATGGAAATTTATTTTTAACAAATTGTAATTTTACAAATCGAATCAATTCAGCTCCTAATATGCTTACTCCAATCTATAGTACTGGAAATTTAACTATTGAAAATTCAATTTTTAAGGATTCTGTTATAAATTCAAGTAGAATGATAACTATTGCAGGTGGACTGATTGAAAATTATAAGGGAAACCTAACTATTAGAAATACTCAATTTTTAAATAATGGATTAATAGTTCGTCAAAATACTACTGCTATAGTTACTGTTAATGGATTGTTAATTTATAATTCTGGAGGTAATGCAGTTTTCAATAATTTAACTGTTTCTAATAATTTTGCTAATTTAAATGCAACTTCTATTAGATTTTTTGGCTTTATTCTTAATTCTGGAAATAATGCTAATATGACTGTAAGAAATTGTAATCTCAATCAGAATATCCCATTACTTATTGGTAAAAGTTCAGTAGGTACAGGTGTTTTACGTAGTGCTGGAGGAAATTTATATGTTTCCAATTCTAACTTCTCTAATAATATAGGATATAATGCAGGATCCATATATAATGGTGGAAATTCAACTATTGTAAATTCTGTTTTTTATAAAAATTCAGTTTCTAATTGTGGAGGGGCGATATTTAATGAGGGTAATCTAAGCTCTATTAATAACAGTTTCATTGCAAATGCTGCTAAAAATGATGGTGGAGCAATACACAATTATGGATATTATGATACTGGTAATTATGATAAAGGTAATGTATATATAGAAAATAATATCTTTGATTTAAATAATGTTGAAACTGTGTCTAATGCTGATAAGTTAGTACTTGCACAAGGTGGAGCTATTTATTCCTATTCAGGTAATCTTACAATAATTAATAGTAATTTCACTAATAATAAAGCTATAGGGGCTAATGGTGGTGTAATTTCAAATAGGGCTAATAATTTTTTAAATATTAGTAAATCAATTTTTGTTAATAATACTGCTACTCAGTTAGATATTTGGCCTAATTCTACTGGTTTAGGTGGAGTGATTTTTATTGCTGAGACAGAAATGGTAAATGAAACCAATCCTGCAACATTTGATGTAAGTTATTCAATCTTTGATAATAACAGGGCAGAAATTGGTGATGTAATATCCTCTGTAAATGTTCCTGAATATCCAGATTATGAAGTTGGTGTAAAGGCAAATAATAATTTCTGGGGAACAAATAATCCTGATTTTAATAAATTGATTCATAACTATCAAAATACTGAGACTTTGGTTCCTAATAATTATGTAGTAATGGATATTAATTCTAATGAGCTTAATGATACTAAAATTAAGGTAAATAAACCATATATTTTTAATATAAACCTTAATAAATTAAATGATAGTTCAGATTGTTCTGATAATTTACCTGATTATTTAGTTACACTTAATAATCTTATTTCTAGTAATGTGGTAAATACTAGTGAAATATTATTAAATAAGGGTAGTGGTTCATTTGGATATGCTTCAAATGTTTATGGTAATGATACTATATTTATTTATTTAGCAAACGACATTATGGAAGATAATCCTATAGTTAATATTACATTATTGACTGTATCTCCTATGAAAGATCTTTATGTTAATTTATCTTATGTTGGTGAATCTGATGGAACTAGCGATAAACCTTACACCAATCTAAAAGATGCTCTAGATTCAATTTATTTAGATAATGATTCTGTAATACATATTGCATCTGGTGTATATACTGGAGTAAACAATATTAATCAAACTATTACTAATAATAACTTAACTATTAGAAATTGGGATGATGAGGCAAATGTTATCTTCAATGGTGAAAAAAATACTAATCTTAATGGTGGAATTTTAACTTTTACTGGTGATGGATTATTAACTTTAATCAATTTAACCTTTGTAAATGGTTCTGCTAATACTTTTGCTGGTGCTATTTATTCTAATGGCTCTGGTTCTCTAAATATTATTGATTGTAATTTCACATCTAATAATGCATATTATGGTGGGGCAATTTTATCCTATGGGGCTGTTTACATAAATAACACTGTATTTGATAGTAATAAAGCCAATAATAATGCTGGAGCTATACAGGCTAATACTGTTTATGCATTTAATTCTAATTTTACAAATAATAATGGTAGTTATAGATATGGTCGTGGTGGATCTGTTTACTCTACTTTAGGTGGAAACTTTACTTCATGTAATTTTATTGGTGGTCGAGCTAGTTTAGGTGGTGCTATTGCTTGTGCTGAAGATGGTACTGTTAATGTAAGTGGTTCTACTTTCATTGGTAATGGGGCTAATGTTGGTGGAGGAGCTATATACTCCCAAAAAGGTTTAAATATTGATAATTCCACTTTCATTAAAAATTATGCTAATATAAGTAATAGATATGCCTCTGGTGGTGCTGTCAGCACTAATTATGCTAATATTAGTAATTCTACTTTTATTGATAATTATGCAAGATATACTGGTGGTGCTATTAGTATTCAAAATGATGTAAATGTAACTAAGTCTATATTTGTAAATAATACTGCTAGTTCAGAAGGTGGCGCTATTTGGTCTTATGGTGATGTTTCTGTAGATTATTCTATCTTTGAGAGAAACAATGCTTCATATGGTAAAGCGGTTTATTATACAGATGTTTATTCTTTATCTAATAATTGGTGGGGAAATAATACTCCTAGTTTCACTAATTTAATTTATTCAAGAGGTAATGCTGCAAATATTAGTAATTGGGTAGTTATTAAAATTAATGGTCCTAATACAGTTTATGTAGGGGAGCTAACACCATTTAATATTACATTTAATACTTTAAATACTGGTGAAAAATTAGTTGAGAATTTACCTGAGTATAAGTTTAAATTATATAATAATGTTTCTGAGAATATTATTTTGGATAATATTAGTTCCATTGATGGAAATCTAACATTTAATTACCTATCTAATAGGTTAGGTAATGATACTCTCATTATCGCAAATGATTATGAAAGATTAGTATTTAAAGATCTTAATATTACTAAAAAGGATACCATGATTGACATTAATGTTGATGAAGATAATCATATTGTTATAATTGGTTTAAAGGATATTGATGGTAATGTTTTACCAGGTGCTAGTTTACATTATTCTATTAATGGGTCTGGTGAAAATAGTGTCTTAACTAACGAGGATGGTAGTGTATTAATTTCTGGTGTCTATGGTGATTATGTTTTATTTGTAAATTTTGCAGGTAATGATTCATATAATCCGTCTAGTAATTCTGCAATTATATCTTTGAAGGCTCCTATTAAAAATACTGTTATTGTATTTAGTAATATGACTCAGAAAGCTGTCGATTTTTATAAGGGTGAAAGAGGAAGATACTTTAGTATTATTCTTAAAGATACTGAAGGTAATGCTTTAGTTAATAAAACAGTACAATTAACTGTAAGTGGAGTGGTATATAACAAAACCACTGATTCAAATGGAATTGCTAAGCTTCAAATCAACCTTAATACAGCTAAAAATCATAAAATTTTAATATATTTCTCAGGAGATGACCAATATAATTCTAGTATGGCTATAGGAAATATACATGTAATTAAAAAAGATGTTAAGATAACTGAAAATAGTAATAATAAAAAATCAGTTAAAATTAATAAATATAAAACTTTACATTTCTATGTTAAGGGTCAAAATGCTATAAAGGGGACTTATATTCAAAATCCAGTAGGTAGAAAAGTTAAAGTTACTATTAAAGGTAGGACTTATAATTTGAAAGTTAACTCTAAAGGTATTGTTACTTTAAAAGTTAAAATTAATAAAGCAGGTACCTATAAAATTGTAACTAAATTTTTAGGTGATAACACTTATGGTTCAAAGACCTATACATCAAAATTAGTTGTAAAAAGATAAAAATATTTTTTTTGATATATTTTAATTAAATATATCCTTTTTTTATTTTTCTTAAAATTTCTATTAAATTTTATTTTTAATTTATTTTAAATTCAATTTTTATATAAATTTTAACTCAATAAGACTTTAAAATATCATCAACAACACTCTAGATTTAAAATTCAATTTTTATATAAATTCTGACTATGATAAATAAAATTTTATCATATATTTAAAATGTTTTGTATATTTGTATAAGTTGACTTTTTTAATATTATTAAATCTGTTTTTTATTCTAGTATTCCAATTTAAAACAAAATTTAATCAGAAAATAGTTAATAAATTCGTATTTTATAATTTAAAAATATTTAAATTTAAAATAATATTAAATGAATAAAAATTAAATATTTAGTTATATTAGTTGTAATTTATTAGAAAAAAGTATTAGCTTACCTTTTTTCTTCCCATACACTTTGTATAATAACATTCTCATCTTTATCAATAGCAATAACAATAATTAATTCCTTGTTTGAATGGGTTTCAGATGGATAAAACAGTTTAAATTCATTATTTCCTTTATCCTGATTAATATCTAAGGGATCTTCATTAAATATCATGTCTTTGATATATTTCTCATTAATTTCTCTTAATGTTTCACGTTGGAAACAATGTCTTGTGAATATTAATCTATTTTTTGTTAATCCTTGTAAGATAACATCAACATCTCCACAAGAATACTTTTTATAATTATTTGGGTAAGTCATTGATATTACTTCCATAAAGCCATATGTTATTTTCTTTGTTTTTGAATATTTTAAATTTAATTGTAAAATTATAGAACAATAATATTTTTACATTCTTATTATAAAATAATAATATTTTTACTCCTTTAAGATTTATTAAAATCTTATAAATTTAACAGTAAATTTCCTAAAAAATGAAGTATCTAAAAGATTAATCATAATCTCAAATTAAAAAGAAGCTTAAATTATAAAGTATTTATTAAAATCAAATATTTATCAAAAAAGTAAAAACAGAATAAATTAATTAATTTATTCTTTTAAAACATCTGTTTTGTATAAATTACCAAGACTTGCACTTACAAATATTGTAACAAATGGGGTTATTATTAATGCTGTAATTAATGCACCTACATATGGGATTAATGCAATTAATGATCCGATTAGAACTATAATAAAATATATTATTCCAACTAATATAATCCATCCAAGTAATGGTCCAAATCCAATAGATTTTGCATCAGCATAAGATTGTTTGAAGCTTAACCCCTCAGATAAACTGCCTGTTTTTGCAAGTCTACTTGCTCCCATGAATTCGAAGAATGCAAATATTATAAATAAGATTATTCCAATTATAATAGCTATTGCAAATCCAGTTAAAAAAGTACCTAAAAATGCAGGATTTAATAATGCAGTTTCATTTGCAGTTGAATTTAATGCTTCACCACCTAAACTAGCAATAGAAGCTCCTACTGTAATTACTGCAATGATTATGGTAATTATTGTAGGAATCAAATAGTATACAATTTCTAAAACTATAAGTTTAACTCCATCAATAAAATTATCTTTAATGTTTAAATCCGGAAGGTCACTTGCTCCTTCAACATTCTTTTTTAATACAGATAATCTGTATCCTCCAACAATTATGGAAAATATTAAAGCAATTATTCCAGTTACAGCAAATAAAGATTCATTGTTTTTTATACCAAAACCGCTTACTACTGTGGATAATGATGCTAAAACACATATAATCCCTAATATTAACAGTTTTTGATAGTCGGATGTTGCATATGAAAAACCATATTTGATAGATTCGGTTATTCCCATTTTATCATACCTCTATTTTTTTAATTCCTTTAATCTAAGATAAAAAGTTTTTGAGTTCATTAAAATATTTTTTTTACGAATTTTTATCTTAATAATTTTTTTTAAGTAATAAATATTTATATACTTTACTAATTTTTTTATTATTTTTTAATATTTCCATGGTTTTTCTAAAAATTATATATTAATTTTTAATATTGTTATAAATATTTTAATTTTTTAATTGAGGTACTTTTGAAGATTATTACAAAAATAAATTAATTTTGGATACTTTTTTCAACTTGGTTAGTCAAAATTGAACTTTTGACGTAAATGTAAAGTATTTTTTATATTTTGTACAATTATTCTTATTCTTTCTTTAAAAGCTATTTTATTCATAAAATTCTAATCAATAGATTTATTAAGGGGAATTAAATTATATTTTATTAAAAAACTTTCTATGATTAAATTTTTTATTATAGTTGTTATTTATAAATAGTTATTTATATTTTTATAACTTAATTCACATTTATTTTATTAATAAATGTTTTAATTAAAATAATTCCTTTTATTAATAGCTTACTTATTTTTTCCACTTGATTTCTATTTTTTTTAAAAAAAGTTTTATATTTTGAAAAACTAAAATAATAAATGATTATATTTTAATATTTATTTTAATAATTTAATGGTGATATTTTGATTGTAAGCGGTTCAGCATCTCAAAAATTGGCTGCTAATGTGGCTAAAGAATTAGGGGATGTTTTTCTTAGAATAGAAACTAAAAAGTTCCCTGACGGCGAAAGATATTTACGTGTACACGGAGATTTAGACGAAGAGGTGACTATTGTTCAATCTACTGGTTATCCTCAGGATGAGCACCTTGTAGAATTGCTCTTTTTAATTAAAAATCTTAAAGATTTAGGTGTTAAGAAAATTAATGTGGTAGTTCCATATATGGGTTATGCAAGACAAGAACGTAGGTTCAATGATGGGGAAGCAATATCTGCTAAAATCGTTGCTGAGTTAATTGAACTTGCAGGTGCTGATGAATTCATATCAATCAATCTTCATGAAGATTGTGTAAGGGAATTCTTTAATATACCTGCTTATAATTTATCTGCAATGCCAGCTATTGCAGAGTATGTTAAAACTATTGTGGATGATCCTATTATTATTGCTCCAGATAAAGGTGCATTAGGTTTTGCAGAGGAAATTGCAGGTATTATTGATTGTGATTGTACTTATCTTAAAAAGGTAAGATTAGGTCCAGATAAGGTTGAAACTACTATTGCTGAAATTAAAGATGGAGATAAACAAGTAGATATATCATCTGTTAAAGGGAAAGAAGCAGTCATTGTAGATGACATTATTGCAACTGGGGGTACAATTGTAAATGCAATTAATATTTTAAAAGATCATGGTGCAAAAAGTGTTAATGTTTGTTGTGTGCATCCAACACTTGTAAATGATGCAGTATCCAAGATTTTTGCTGCAGGTGCAAGGGATCTTGCCGGAACGGATACTTTAAAATCAGATGTAAGCTGTATATCTGTTGCAAAGATTATTGCAAATCAATTAAAAGAATAATTTTTATTTTATCTATTTTTAAAAATTTTTCTTTATTAAAGTTTAAAAAATTATTTAGTTTTAATTTAACTATTATAAATTGTATTATTTCATTTTTTTTAAGAAATTTTTTAGGTTATTAAAATGCATGAATTATCAATGGCTCAAGGAATACTAGATTCAGTTATAGAAAATGCTGAGAAAAACAATGCTACAGAAGTTACAAAGGTTGTAATAGAAATTGGACGTTTAGCTATGCTTAATCCAGAACAAGTAAGTTTTATGTTAGATGTTTTAAAAGAAGACACAATTGCAAAAAATGCTGAATTTGAAATCAATGAAATTCCTGCTAATATTGTCTGTAAGGACTGTGGTTTTGAAGGGGTTGCAGATTTAGATAATCTTGATCATTATGCACCAATAGTAAATTGCCCTAAATGTGAATCTTATCGTGTTGATGTAAAAAGTGGTAAGGATGTTATTGTAAAAAACATTGTTATAGAAACACCTGATGACTAATCTAATAATCCTTAATTGGGTTATTATTAGATTAATTTATATTTTTTCTATTTATTTTTAAATCTTTTAATAATAAAATTCTAATTTTAATTCATATTATATTATTAATGTTAATTGAAATTTTTTAAATATTATTTTTTTTATAAATTTCTAGTTTTTTATTACTTCTAGATGCTTTTTTTAATAAAAAATCGATTTTTATAGGTTTTTTTATTACTTTTCACCTTAATAAATAATAATTTTTCAATTTAAATTAATAACTTTAAATATTAGATTGTAAATATATTTTATATGATAAGGACATTTTTTTTATATAAATTTGTTTTTTATAATTGAACATGATTTATATAATAATTTTTTAAGGATATATTCTAAATTAATGAGGGGATATGATGCATAAAATAGCAGATGTTAAAGTTGCAGAAAATATAATGAAAGCAAATATTAGGATTGCTGATGATATTAATAAGAATTTAAATGATCATGATGTTTTTTGTGTTGATTTTGTAGGAGCTATAGGTTCTGGAAAAACTTCACTTATTGAGGAATTTATTGATGCTACTGATGATAAAGTAGGTGTACTTGCAGGAGACATTATTAGTAAATTTGATGCTGAAAGAATTGAAAAACACAATGTTCCTGTAGAGGGTTTAAACACCGGTACTGAATGCCACTTAGATGCTCACCTTGTAGAACATGGTTTAGAACATTTACCGCTAGATGATCTTGATTATGTACTTATTGAAAATGTAGGTAATTTAATCTGTCCTGTTGACTTTGTTTTAGGTTCACATATGAGGGTCTGTGTTGTAAGTGTTACTGAGGGTGATGATACTATTGAAAAACAACCTGCAATCTTCCATGATTCTGATTTAATTATTATTAATAAGGTTGATATTGCTGATGCTGTAAATGCCGATGTTGATAAAATGGTTGCAGATGCTAAAAAAATCAATCCTGATGTGCCTGTTATTACAATGAGTTTAAAGGAAGGTAAAGGATTAGATGAATTTATATCTGAAGTTGAAAAGGCTAAAGCTGCAGCTGAAGAGTAAATTATCTAATTCTTTTATTTTTCTCTATTTATTAAATGATTGGGGTTATGGTCTATTTTTATAATTTTTAATAATTTCCAAAATCTTTATTATAATTTTTTTATTAAACTCTAAAGTGATTATTAATAATTCATTGATATATTTTCTGTTTTTGTGTTTCTTTTATAATATCAATTTTTCTTCTCTTTTTTAAATATTCCATTTTCAATGAATTTTTTTTAATTTTATTTCATATCTGATCTTCTAATAATAAATTAAACTTATATTATTATTATTATTATTATTATTATTTGATTTAATAATTTATTTCATGATTTTTTATTAAAAAAATTTAGGTATACCTAAACCTTTATATACTAGTTCGGTCTAAGTATTATGTAAGAAATTTAGGTACACCTAAAAATTATATTTTTATAATTTTTCCAGATTGATTATTCTTTGTTACTTGGGATATTTATCATAGGTATCCTCCTTAGTATTATAACTTAATATATAATAATTAATGTCATATTATCTCTTAAATACAACCTAAATTTCTTATAAACACAAAAAAGGATTAAAAGTTTAAATGTTAGCCCCTTAATACCTATTTTTTCTCCATCTTTTAATCCTTTTTCTCAACCACAATGTCATTTTTTTTATATTTTAAAAATTAATATTAGCCTTTAGATTTAAATGATGGTTTTCAATATTTCCCATTTTTTCTTTAGAACTTATTTTTATGGTTAATTTAATAAAGTGTGAAAATATTGAAAATAGGTTTTAAAACTTTTCTATTTGAGCTTATTTTTAGATTATGTCTTTTGGTTTTTATTTATTTTCAAAAATTTTTTACAAAAAAAATTTAGGTATACCTAAACATTTATATACTAGTTTAATCTAAGTATTATACAAAAAGTTTAGGCATACCTAAAAATCACATTGCCTTAAAAAATTTCTCTCTTGAGATTAAAAAGAGGTTTAAGTTTTCATTACACGAAATGTTATCTGCCAAAAAATGGTATTATGCTTAAAATTTCTTATAAACACCTGGATCAAAAGTCGAAAAAAATATAGCCTTAAATCACACTCTTAAAAAAATTAGAAACTAGACTTTTGATTCAAAGGAGTTTAACTTTTTTTTACATTTTGGTTTTTTTTTAAGATAAATTAAATAAGGTTTGGATATTATTGTTTTTAGTGTATATGATTTTTTAAAAGATAATATTGTCTAATGGGCTATTTTAATAGATTTATGGTTCAGATTCAATATCAGTTTTTTCCAGTTTAAATATTACAGGTCTTAGACCATCATTACAACAGACAATAGCAACACCTGGTTCTCTTATCCAATCATTATAATAGAATTATTCCTCACCTGCACCATGTGAAAGTGCAAATACATGTTGGTATATTGTTTCCAAGCTTCATCACAGAAACCTTCTGGCTTAGCATAATCTCCGTGGAAAACATCACCCTCATTTAACATAGGGCACGTTGTAAAATTTTCAACACCATACTCATCAGCTAAATCTTTTTGTAATGTGGTTTATAGTTCACTGTTATTTTAACTTTTTTCATAATTTTCCCCTCATGATAATTAAATTATTCATTTTACTTTTTTGTTAATAAATTTTTAAAAATTTATACATTTTATTAATTAAATTTAAATCATAAATTGTTTTAATATGTTACTACAAATTATAACTCAATAATATAAGGTTGATTTTATGAAATTTTGGATTGATATTACAAATGCACCTCATGTAAGGTTCTTTAAAGATGTAATTAACTATCTTAAAAGTGAGGGTGAGGATGTAATTGTAACTACAAGGGATTTTGGAGATATCCATAAACTAATGGATATGTATAATTTGGATTATATCTCAATTGGTCATCATGGTGTTTCATTATATGAAAAACTTAAGACATCAACTGACAGGATTGATGAGATGATAGATGTTGTTGCAGGCGAAAATATTGATGTTGCAATTAGCAAGCATTCAATTGAACTTCCAAGAATTGCCTATGGTCTTGGAATTCCAAGTTTATATGTGTTAGATAATGAACATGCTACAGCAGCAAATAAATTGACACTTCCATTATGTAACAAGATTATATCACCTAAAGTTATTGACATGTGGAAATTAATGGAATATGGTGCAGATCCAAATACCATTATTCGTTACAATGGTACAAGTGAATTAATGCATTTTAAAAATTTCAAATATAACGAGAATATCTTTGAAGATTTAAACCTTGATTTGCCATTTGATAAAACCATTTTTATGCGTCCGGAACCTTCACTTGCATCTTATCTCGACGCTGATTGCAATAAGTCTGTTTTGACACCTATTGTAGAAGAACTTAATGAATATGCAAATATTCTAATTCTTCCAAGATTTGCAAAACAGGCAGATATATTTGAGGATATGGAGAATGTTACTATACTTGAACCACCTGTAGATACATCAAGTATAATCAAAAGAAGCGATCTTGTAATTGGGGCTGGTGGAACTATGAACAGGGAAGCAGCTATTCTACAAACTCCGGTAATTTCATGTTATCCGGGTAAAACTTTATCTGTAGATCAATATTATATTGATAACGGTTTAATGTATAGATCTATTGAAACAAGGGATGTAATATCTCATGCATTGAACTTCCTTAATAATCCTCATGAAAAGATACAGATCAATCATGATGATTTATTTAAAATTATCATTGACAATATCTATGAACTTGCAAAATCTAATTAATATTTTAATTAGATTTATTCAATCTAATTTTACTTGATACTTATATATTTTTTCTAATTTGAGAATTCTTATTAAATTTTTTATTAAGCAATACTTAAAATGATTTTTTAGATATTGAATTTCTTTTTTTTGAAAAATCTATAATTTCTATTAATTTTAATTGTTTCTGTGTTTCAATTTTAATATTTTATTTTTAATAGAATTTTTTAGATATTTTTATTAAAATGTTTATAATCTTTATTATAGATTTTAAAAATACTTTTCTTTTTATATTTTTTCGATTTAAAATATTTATTTTGCTCATTTTTAAGTTTTTAACTCTTATTTTTTAATTTGAAAAAATATATTAATGATTAGCTAAAAAATAATTATAATTATTAATTTTATAATAAATTTTTTTATTACATATGTTGGGGGTTTTTTTTGAATATTGTCAACAATTCTAAAAAGAGAATTTTGTATTTGGATTCGCTAAGGGCTTTTGCAATTATTTGTGTTGTTCTTATGCATGTAACCACACATTTTAATGTAAATTATTCAAGTTTCTTTTTATCTTCATCAATTAAAGCATTTATACGAGTAGGTATTCCTATTTTTTTCATGATAAGTGGTACACTTCTTATAGGTAAATCTAATGAGAATTTTTTAAGTAAACGATTTAGCCGTATTTTAAAGCCATTTATCTTTTGGGTGTTTATTTATTTTATCTGTGAAATATTATTTTTTAATGGTGACTTTACATTAGATTATTTTTTAAGTATATTATTTGTTAGACCGTTATCTACTTCACATTTTTGGTTTATTTATTGTTTATTAGGTGGATATTTATTAATTCCTATTGTTAATGGATTTTTAAATTCTGAAAAAGAAAAAGGTTTTAATTATTTATTTATTTTACTTATAATATTTACAATTATATCTTCTTTAGATCAATTTCTTAAATTAAATTTTAGTAGAATTAGTGTATTTATAACTTATTTACCTTTTGGTTTAACTCCTATGTTCTATTTCTTAGTAGGATATTATTTGGATAATAAAGATTTTAATATTTCTAGGGGTAAATTGATTTTAATAAGTTTAATTTTAATATTAATTGGATATGTTTTAGAATTACAATATATAACATCTAATAATAATGGTTTTGGTTTTCCACAGGCAAAATTCTTATTAAATTATCATTTAATAATAGAATCTATTGGAGTATTCATTTTCTTCAAATACTTTGATTTGACTTTAATAAGTAGTAAACTTAATTCATTAAGTAATAGTAGATTAATTCCAATTGTTAGAAATATAAGTGGATGTAGTTTTGGTATTTATTTTGTTCATTATGTGATAATCAAATATTTATTTGAAAAAGGACATTTGTTCTACCAATTTACTGTTGGTAAGGCATATCTTTGGATACCAATTACTTTCTTAGTAATATTCCTGATTAGTTGGTTTATTATTTATCTTATGAGTAAGATTCCAATTTTAAAAATAGGAAGTGGTTTTAAATAGAATTATTTTTTAATTTTATTTTAACTAATCTCTTTTCAATCTTAATTTTTCAAAAAATAATTATTCTTTTAAAAATAACTTTTTTTTATTGAAAAATCAATACTTTTAATAATTATTAAAACATAGATTTATTGTATAAAAATTTTATAATACTATGATAATATTTTATAAATAATTATTAAAATCAATTCTTTAATTATCTTATAAAATATTATTTTAATAAATCTTTAAAATAAAAGGATTATTGATTATTTATTCGTTTCGGGACTTTTTAATAATCTATATTTATTTAATTGATTTTATTTTTGAGTTATTAATTTTTTTATTAATAACTATATATTTAAAAAATTATTCTACTGTGATAAAATATGATGTTATTAATTGCGCAAAATCATTTACAACTTATTGTTGAGGTAGCATTGATTTTAATTGCCTCAATGATATTTATTATTAATTTAGTTCCTTTATCACTTAGTGTAGTTACATTTTTATCTTTATTCTTATCTGGAGCATTTATGTTACTTTTTGCTGCAGATTTATTTATGCTGTTTCTATCATTTGGGCAGAATGAGTTTACTCACCCATTTGGTCCAATTGCTCTTGCATGTGTAATTACAGCATTAGCATCGATGAAGGTAATGGAAGAGTCGGGCGTAAATGTTAAAGGTCTTAAAAAACTAGTCTATGCAATAATTGTTGGAATAACCTTATTTGGGGGAATGATGCACAGATCTTTCCTTATACTTTGGATTGTAGGTTTATTTATAGGTTATACTATTATATCAAAATCTTTCAGGCAAAAATCAGTATTCACCTTAAAAAGAATTCTATTGGTTATAGGTGTTATCATTGTCGCATTCGGATCACTTCAATTATTATCCATGGTTTTAAATATGCCTATTTTCTCACCTTTACTAAGGATTGCAAGGATTGAAACTTATTCTGGTAGTAGTTTACAAACTGTACTCAGTAGTACAGAATTAATAGGACATAATACTAATGCCTCATATTGGAGTAATTCAACTGCAACAGGATTTGCAGAGGGTTATATATCTTTACCAATGCAATTTATCCTCTTCTTTGGTTTACCATTCCCAATGTTCTTTGGAACACTTGTAAATCAGAAAGATACTATTGATTACATGTTAAGTGGTATTTTTGGATATGCATTTGATTTCGGATATTTAGGTTTAATTGGCCTTATAGCATTTGTATTAATAGTTACAATTTTAGGACTTAAAATATTAACAATCTATAGAGAAAAAAGGGAGAAAAGTAATAAGAAATATTTAGGAAGAGAAGTACTTTTAATTGGTTGTCTTTCCGCATTTATCTCTCAAGCTTTAGTTGGTTGTTTCATATTTAACAGGTCTATTAATGGATTAGCATTGCTGGCATTTTTAGTATTGGCGGCATTGGTTTTAGGACATACTGTAACTGTTAAAAGACATTAATCATTTAATGTCTTAATTTCAATTTTTTTATATTTTTTTAGTTTTTATCTTGTTTTGGCTTTTTTTAGGGTTTTTTGATTATTTTTAAGTTTTTAATAGATTAGTATCTGTTTTATTATAAATTTTTCATGCTTTTTTAGTTTCTGGCTTTTTTTGGGTTTTGTTTTAGGGTTTTTGATTATTTTTTAAGTTTTTAATAAATTAGTATCTGTTTTATAAAAATCTTTATACTTAATAAAAATCAAAATTTAAATAGTATAAATATATTATTAATAATAATATAATCAAATTTTAAGGGATGTTTAAATATGAAAGCATTATTATTATTAGGTTGTCCTGAGGTTCCTTCACAAACACCTATGGCAATCTATGCAATTAGCCAGTTAAATGATATGGGATATGAGGTAACTGTTTCTTCAAACCCTGCAGCTGCAAAACTTTTAAAGGTATCTGATCCTAAAAACTGTTATCCTCACAAGAATGTAAACATTGATAGGTTTTTAGAGGATGCAGGTGCTAAGGATTTTGATTTAGTATTAGGTTTTGTACATAAGGACTCTGCTGCAACTTACTTTATTACATATTGTTCTGTTATGAATTATAAAAAAGCAATTGCTCTTGTATTTCAAAGGGATGCTTCTTTGGTGGAGGATTACTCTAAAATGGTATCAGAGAATACCGATGCCGAGGTTGTATCATGTATAGCATATCATAATCCAAATCCTATTAAGGTTAACTTAAATAAAGCATTAAAAAATTTAAAACAAGATAATTAGAAAGGGGTGTTGTTAAATGTCATTCTGTCTAGATACATATCTTCAACAATCTGAAGATTATAAAATATTACTTTCACAATCCGGATTTAAGGATTGTGCTAAAGCTGTAGAAGATAACTCAAAAGAAATTGTCCATATAAATCCTGGAGATAAAGTTTTAGGTATTAGAATTATTGGAGTTCCACCAATACCAGTTGGAATTAATCCAGATAAAAAAACAGTTTGTATAACATATACAAAACCATGTAATGGAACTTCAGCTATTGAACTTCCTGTTTCAGATGAGGAAATTAACGATATTTTAATGAAGAATATTGATTACAAACATTAATTAGAATTCTATTTCCAATTAGTTTGGATAATCGTATTTTATAAAAGATTTAAAGTATAAAAGATATCAATTCATTAAGTAA
Source organism: Methanobrevibacter sp. AbM4 (assembly GCF_000404165.1). NCBI lineage: Archaea > Methanobacteriati > Methanobacteriota > Methanobacteria > Methanobacteriales > Methanobacteriaceae > Methanobrevibacter > Methanobrevibacter sp. AbM4. The sequence continues at coordinate 746,122 of NC_021355.1, forward strand.
TAACTGTAAAACTTTATAAATGAGGTGAATTATGCTAACTACTGTTGTTGGAAGTTTTCCACATAAATTATACAGTCCATCAACATTTTCCGAGAAGATAAAAAATACTCTTGGTCAATTTGATCCTTATAAAAAAACTATTAGGGATATAGTATTTGATGAACTTAAGGCAGGGGTGGATATTGTTGCAGATGGTGGTGTAAGAGAGATGAATATGATTAACTATTTCTCTAGATATATGCCTGGAATGAAGATTGATGGTAAGACAACTGTAATTAAATCTAAAATCTTGTCTCCTCATACAGATATTACAATCAATGATATTAACACAGCCTGCGATGCGATTTGGGAGTATAAGAGATTACATAACATTCCTGATGAGGAATTTAAAAATAAGGCTGTTAAAGGAGTTGTAACTGGTCCGTCAACAATGATCTATTCATCAATGATTGAGTCCTTTTATAAGAATAAAGATGATGCAGTTTTAGATTATGCTAAGGCTTTTAATAGGGAGTTACTTGCTATTGAAAAGAAAACCCCTGCGGTTTATATCCAGATTGATGAACCAATCTTGTCCACAGGTATTGCGGATTTGGATGTTGCCAAAGAGGCTATCGATATAATGACAGAGGGAGTTAAGATTCCTATTGCAGTCCATTCCTGTGGTAGTGTTAAGGATACCTATAGATATTTGGCGAAGTTTAACGTTGATATGCTTGATTTTGAGTTTGCGGGAAATCATGATAATTTTGTAACAATAAAACATAATAAATCTAAATTTAAAGATAAGATTATTGGTTTTGGCTGTGTAGACTCTGCAATAGATCAGGTTGATGATAAATATAGGACCCGTGAATTAATGCACAAGGCTGTAGATGTTTTTGGAGAGGATAATTTAATCTTTGATCCTGATTGTGGACTTGGTAAGTTATCCCATGATAATGCATTTAGAAAATTAGAACTTATGTGTAATTTAAATAATGAATTTGATGATTAATTCATTATATTAATTTTAATTTTTAGTTTGTAATTTAATGATTTTAATTTAAATCCATTTTTGTATTGATATTAATTTTCAGGTTGTCTATTTTTTAATAATTTTAATCGTCGTCTTTTTTTTAAATTTTTCTCTATTCTATGGTTATTTTTATATTGTTTTATTTAATTTTAATTGTATTTGTTTTTTAAAGTTTATATGCTATTGTTTTTTAGTTTTTTATTTATTTTGTGGTTGTCTTTGTTTTATTTTATTTAATTTTCTTTATCTTTTCTTTTCAATATTTCCTGACCTTTTAAATATTATTTAATTAGGGAAAGTTCTTTTAAATTTTTTCTCTTTCTAACATTTATCTAATTAAATAAAAACTCTTATGAACTTTATTATTTTTTTAGATTACTACAAAAATATTATAATATCTGTTAAATATAATATTATTAGGTGTTTAAATGAGTGAGAAAAATAGTAGGGTTAATAAAAATATTGTACTGATTACAGCAACATTTGCTTCATTTTTAGTACCTTTCATGACCTCATCTGTAAATATAGCTCTTCCAACTATTGCCCAGGATTTATCAGTTGATGCAATTAATCTAAGTTGGATTACAACTAGTTTTTTATTAACTTCTGCTATGTTTGCAGTTCCATTTGCAAAGGTAGCTGATATTTATGGTATGAAAAGAATTTTTAAATATGGTATTATTATATTTGTTTTATCATCATTAGCAGCTGCATTTTCAAATTCTGTAAATTTGATATTGTTATTTAGATGTATTCAAGGATTTGGAGCATCTATGTTATTTGTCACTTCCCTTGCCATGATTGTTTCAATATTTCCTAAAAATGAAAGAGGTAAAGCAATTGGAATCAATGTTTCTGCGGTTTATTTGGGGCTTATATGTGGTCCTGTTATAGGCGGATTCTTAAACCATTTTCTTGGTTGGAGAAGTATTTTTATATTTGCGGTAATTGTAGGGTTAATCTCTCTACTATTGGTTATAACCGAACTTAGGGATTATGAATGGGCCGAGACAACAGAGGACTCTATTGATTATAAAGGCTCAATCTTATATATGTTGATGCTTGCTTTGGTCCTTTTAGGATTTTCAAATATCTCAGAGCTAATTGGAATAATACTATTGGTTTTAGGTATAGTCTTACTTTTAGTATTCATTTATCTTGAGTTAAGGGTTGATAGTCCTATTTTGGAGATGAAACTATTCTTTAATAACAGGTGTTTTGCATTTTCAAATCTAGCAACATTAATTAGTTTTGCAAGTATGTATTCCGTTACATTTCTATTAAGCTTGTATCTACAATATATTAAAGGTTATACATCATCTAATGCAGGTTTGATAATGTGTGTTCAAACGGTTTTGATGTTGATAATCTCACCAATATCCGGTAGGTTATCTGATAGATATGATCCCGGTAAAATATCCTCTTTAGGTATGTGTATTATTTCACTTTCAACTATAATGCTTGCTTTAATTGACGCTAATTCAAGTCTTATTTATATCATTGTAACCTTGGCTATCTTGGGTATTGGTATAGGTATATTTTCAGCACCAAATACAACGGCTATCATGTCTTCCGTTGAAAGAAAATTTTATGGTGTTGCCTCTGCGTCAGTTAGTACAATGAGGCTTGTCGGTCAAACATCTGGAATGGCAATATGTTTACTTGCCTTTTCATTGTTTATAGGTTCCAATCAGATATTGCCTAACAAGTATCCTGCATTGATAACAAGTCTTAGATTTGTATTTGCAATATCCTTTATATTAAGCATCTTTGCTATTTTCGCATCACTTGCAAGATCTGATGTTAAAGAATAATTTTATTTTTTTTTAAAATTTTTTTATGGCTGGAAAAATTGTTTTTTGAGAACTTTTATAAGTTGAGGTTTTTATAGCTGAAAATTTGTTTTTCAAGAACTTTTATAAATAACTATTATAATAATTTTTAGATAAGTTTAATAAATCTGTGATAATATGGATGATTATTTTAATATAGATGAATGGCAAAATTGGGTAGATAAATCATTTCACATGTTTAATGGAATTATAGAAGGTGGAAGAATCGGATTTCTATTGGAAGGGTTTGATGATTCCATGATTCTTTTAACGAAAGGTGTAAATAATGTTGATGTTTCTTTAGTTAATGGATTGACTGACGTTTCTTTAGATAAATCGCATGCAGATATTATTTTTAAAGTTTATCCCTCAGATGTTGAAGATTTACTTGAGGATTATGACTTTGAAATATTTAATGAGTTACTTGAAAAGGAGTATATCCGTTTGTATAATCTTTTAGATGTTGAAGAACTTGATTATAATGGTTATGAACATTTCCTATCAAGACTTGGATTTTATATAAATGGAGGTCCCTATTGTGGAATATAATTCATTTTAAACTATTTTTTTATAAATTTTTAAATAACAACTTATTTTTAAAAGATTTAATAAATACTATAATAATTAAGACATTTTTTTAAAATTACTATTAAAATTGGGATTAGGATATTATGGTTTATAAAGTTGACAATAAAGAGATAGCAGACTGCTGGGAAGATTTAGTTAATCTGGTTTATACTAATGGTCATTTTGTTAATGATGAACGTGGAAGTAAAACCAAAGAATTGTTAAATGTTGTAACACGTATTAGAAATCCTTTAGGTATTCAAAGTGGAGGATTTTTTGGTTTAGGTAAAGAATATACTTCAATTGAAAATATCCGGTTTCCTGAAGGTTATTTCTGGGCAGGAGATAGGATTAAAACCTATGCAAATCAATTTTTAAGTCGTGAAAATCCTGGTTTTGTATATACTTATGGTAACCGTCTTAGAAATCATGAGGAGTATCTATCTGATGAGGAGGATGATGAGGGTTTTACAGGTATAGATCAGATTCAGGTTGCCATAGACAGATTAAAAAACTGCAGGGAATCACGTAGAGCTACATCTGTTACTTGGGATCCTCATTTAGATACTGTTCATGATGAGGTGCCATGTTTAATTCTAGTGGATTTTAAAATTAGGGATGATAAATTATATACTACTGGTGTTTGGAGATCCCATGATATTTATGGTGCATGGTTTGCAAATGCTGTAGGTCTTAGCTATCTTACACAGTATGTTGCAGATGAGGTAGGAGCAGATATTGGTTCTGTTACAATTCACAGTATCAGTGCTCATATTTATGAAACTGATTTTGATGATGCGGAAAGACGTTCCAACATTAACTAAACTATTTAAAGAGGCAGTAATATGAAAATTAAATACAGTACTATAATTGTAGATGATATGGATAAATCTGTGGAATTCTATAAACTTCTTGGATTTAATGTTCATCAGGTTTTTAATCTTCCAAATGATAATAAAATAACATTAATGGAATCCAAGGGAGAAACCATGATTGAGCTTATAGATAATGGTGATGAGGCAGGACTATTTTCTGTAGGCATGGAAGTTGAGGACATCAATAAAGAAATTGAAGACTTAAAATCTAAAGGTGTTGAATTTTTCCTAGGCCCTACTAAAATTAGTGTAGGATATTTGGCTATGTGTAAAGATCCTAATGGTGCTACAATCGTTTTAATTCAACATACAGATTAAACTTATTCTTATCTTTAAAAATTAAAATTATTATTTTCTTAAATCTTAACGAATTTTAAAGATAATTTTTAAATTAATATAAACAAATATATGATTAATTAAATTAAATACTCAAAATTTAATGTGATAATTATGGATGGTAAAGTTGTTTTTATAGGAGCAGGTCCTGGTGATGTGGAACTTTTAACACTCAAGGGATATAAAATTATAAAAAAGGCAGATGTAATCATTTATGCAGGTTCACTTGTTAATCCTAAAATCTTGGACTATAATGAAAATGATGCCAAAATTTATAATAGTGCATCTATGGATTTAAATGAAACTACCGAAGCTATTAAAAATGCATGTGGTGAAGGTAAATTAGTTGCAAGAGTTCACACTGGTGATCCGTCAATTTATGGTGCTATTGCAGAGCAAATTCGTGAACTTAAAAAATTGGATATTGACTATGAGATTATTCCAGGTGTAAGTTCTGTATTTGGTAGTGCAGCGGCACTTGAGGCAGAGTTAACATTGCCTGAAATCTCTCAAACCGTTATTATTACCCGTCCTGAAGGCAGAACACCTAAACCAAAAGGTGAAAGTTTGGCTAGCCTATCAAAACATCATGCTACGATGTGTATTTTTTTAGGAGTGGGAATGATTGATAAAGTGGTTGAGGAATTGTTAGTTGGTTATGAGGAGGATACTCCAATTGCAGTTGTTAAAAAAGCAACCTGGCCAGATCAAGAAATTATTAGAGGCACTCTCAAGGATATAGTATCTAAAGTTAAGGATGCAAATATTACAAAAACTGCCATGATAATTGTTGGTGATGCTTTAGGAGATACTGATTTTAATCCTTCTAAACTATATGATAAAAACTTCAAACATGAATTCAGACATTAATCTTTTTTATTATAGGATAATAATTTAATTTTATATTTTTTAAATAATAAAATAAGGGGGAATTATATTAAGTTAAGTAAAATTGAATTCTTTGATGATATGTCAAAAATTAAATGGTTTATATTTATTTATGCTCTGTTTTTGATTGTTTATATTTCAACAAGTAAGTTTACTTTTAAAGAGTCATTTCTTGAATTGATTCTTTTAATTATTATTGGAAGTTTTTTATTATTTATATTTAGTAAAAGGGATTTACCGATACATAAAATGGCATTGATTACTATAATTTTCTTTGGTCTTTTATGTGTATTTTTCACACCAATTATAAGTGCCCCTGATGAATATGAACATTTTACACGTGCTGAATTAACTTCAAAAGGAGAATTTTTTCCTAAATATGTTGATCATCCAGCTAATATAATAACACATAAAGATTTTGTAACTATTAAATCTGTAGGGGTTTTGGCTAATAAAAATCAGGAAAAAATGAAATTTAAAAGTAAGTTTGTGATGAAATATGTAAATGATACAAGATGGGATGATTTAAAGATAGATTATACTCCTTATTATGTTAATGCTGCTTTTAATCAAAATCCTTTTTATGGGTATATACCTCAGGCAATTGGAATAGATATTGCTAAGGGGTTAAATTTAACTAATATTTGGATGATATGGATTGGAAGAATATGTAATTTAATATTTTATGGATTATTATGTGCATATGCTATTAAAAAAGCACCAATATATAAAAATGCGTTATTTGTAGCTGCATGTCTACCATTAAGTATATTTTTGGCTGCATCTTTAAGTATAGATCCTATAATAAATGCATTATCTTTTTTAACAATAGCATATTTCTTATATATGTATAAACAGGCGGATAATAGTTTAACGTGGAAAAATATTTTAATATTTGCTGTTATTTCATTGTTATGTGCTTTTACTAAGGTATCATTACTTGCTTTATCATTATTAATATTTTTGATACCTAAATCTAAATTTAAAAATCAGAAGACAAATATTGGAAGAATTTTTGGTTTTTTAATTACATTTTCATGTACGGCTATTTGGTTAAAATTATATGCTTTAAATGGTTTAATTCAATCACCTAGATATAATTTTAATTTAAACACACATTATCAATTGTTATTTATTAAAAGTCATTTTACAAGTTATCTAATTACAATTACTAAACCAAGTTTATATTATTCATTAATCTTTATTAAAGTTGGATTCTTTAGATATGTTCCGAGGGTTTTTGTAATATTATTTATAATTTTCTTTGTATTGTACTGTTTAAATTATCCTCAAAAAGAAAAATTAAAAAATTTTTCAAGAATTGGATTATTTATTATAAGTGTAATTTTGGTATTAGGTACTGTAACAATTTTATACTTAACAAATAATAAAATTGGAGCTAATAATGTTTCTGGTGTACAATTTAGATATTTTATACCTATTATTCCATTAATGCCAATGATATTTAATATAACTAAAAATAATATAACTACAAATAAAACTAAATTATTGTTTTATACTATAAACCTTGCATTTATTGCAGAAGTAATAATGGCAATAATTCTTAGATTTTTTTATCATTAAAGGATAAATTAATTATATTTATCTTTTTTGTTGTAAATTGCTTAAATGAGAATAAATAAAAATAAGTTGATTTATTTTGTTAATTTCATAGATTTAATAATCATTTAAAAATTTACTATAATATTTAAAAATTATTATTTTTTGATATATTTCAATGTGTATTACTTTTATTATTTTCTAATTATTTTTTTATTTTATTTTTTTTCATTTTTATCTTTAATTTTTTCTTTTACTTTATAATTCTGATTTATTTTTAAATTATCTAATTTATGTTTTGATTTTTATTAATTAAACTGTTCATATTATTTTTTCAATATTTTATCAATTTAACTTTAATAATTTTCATCATAATTCAAATAAACTTTATATATTATATTAAACTATTATTATATGATTTAATTAAATTTATTGAGTTAATTGTTATTGATTTAAATTAAAAACAATTTAATTTTAATAGTTTTTAATTTAATAATATTTTAAAATTTTATATCTAATTTGGGCCAATATATTAAGTTTAATTTATTTTAATTAAATTTTACTTTAATAAATTCATGTTTTTATAAACTTTATTTGAATCTAAATATGCTGGTTAATTTTGGATATATTAATGTTTGCAGTGATTAAAATGGAACTTAAAGAATTAATAATAGATGAATATAATAGAAATGGGTTATTCATTGTTATTTCAATTTTATCATTAATATTAGGTTATTTTGAATTCAATTTTTATTTTATAAATCTATCTTGGATTGCAATATTACTGTGCGGATTGCCTATAATAAAAGATGCAATCTTGGGGTTAATTGTAGATCATGATATTAAAGCAGATGTTCTTGTATCAATGGGTATAATCTCTTCAATACTTATTGGTGAAGTATTTGCTGCAGGAGTAATTTCTGTAATCATGGCTATCGGCGGATTTTTAGAAGAGTATACTGTCAATAAAACAGAAAAGGGAATTGAAGAGATATATGATTTGAATCCCTTGAATGCCAGAATTATATTGGATTATTCTAAAACCACTGAGAAGGAAGTACTTACGGATACCGAAGTGGTTAAAGTCAAAGATATAATTAAGGTGTTACCCGGTGAACAGATACCTGTAGACGGAAGGATCATTGAAGGTCACAGTTCTGTAGATGAATCTGCATTAACTGGTGAAAGTATTGCAAAGGATAAAAAGGTTAATTCTCCGGTTTATAGTGGAACAATAAATACCTATGGTAGTTTTTATATGGAGGCTACCAAGGAAGGAAAGGACAGTTCTATTCAAAAACTTATTAATCTTATTGAAGAGGCTAAACCTGAAAATGCCCATGTTGTAAGACAGGCCGATAAATGGGCTACTTGGATCGTGGTAATTGCATTTGTATTGGCTATTTCCACCTGGTTTATAACAGGTGAGGTTATTCGTGCTGTAACAATACTTGTTGTATTCTGTCCATGTGGTCTGGTTCTTGCAACCCCAACTGCAATTGTAGGTGCAAGCGGAAATCTTACGAAGTTTGGTATTCTTGTAAGAAATGGTGAGACAATTGAAAAATTATCAAAGGTTAAAGATATTGCATTTGATAAAACAGGAACCCTAACCTATGGAAAGCCTAAGGTTGTTAATATTATACCTGAGGATAACATCTCACAGGAGGAATTTATTCAGTTGGTGGCATCTGTTGAGAAAAACTCAGAGCATCCACTTGCAAAAGCAATAATCAATAAATTCGAAGAGGATTTTAACGGAGATTATTTAAAAACTAAGGACTTTAAAATGGTTTTAAGTGAAGGTGTTGAAGCCAGAATTGATAAGGACAATGAGGATATGGAAATATTTGTTGGTAAAAAAGAATTTATTTCAAATCATGTTTCTGTTTCTGAAAACAGTCAAATAAGTAAGTTTGAGGAAAATGGCTCAACTATCATATATGCATCAAGTGAAAATCGGTTTTTGGGTTCCATTGTTTTATTGGATGTTTTAAGGGAGGATTCCAAGATTGTTATATCCCAGTTAAATGGAGAAAACATTAACTCATTAATGCTTACAGGAGACAATGAAAAGACAGCAAATTATATTGCATCCCAACTTGACCTTAATGATTTTAAGGCAAACTGCATGCCTGAGGATAAGATCAACACAATTACTTCCTATCAAAAGTCTAATAAAATGATTGCAATGGTAGGTGACGGTATTAATGATGGACCTGCACTTAAAAAGGCAGATGTTGGTATTGCAATGGGTGGTGTTGGTAGTGATATAACCATTGAGGCATCTGATATTACTTTTGTAAGTGATGATATCAGATATATTCCACATCTTTTCGATGTTTCTAAAAAAACAATGGAGAAGATCAATGTTAACATCTTTTTATCATTAGCCATTAACTTCACGGCTATGTTTTTAGCAATGTTCGGATTAATAGGTCCTGTTGCAGGTGCTTTAATTCACAATATCGGTTCTGTAATTGTTGTTATTAACTCATCTTTATTATTAAATTATAAGATTACAGATAAAGATTTCTCATTAATTAATAATAATGGAATATCTAAAGAGTTTAGTAAATCAAAATAGTTATCTATTTATTAAATTCCTTCTCTTTATCTTTATTTTCCAAATTTCCATATTTTTTAATATTCTAGGAATTTTATTATTTTAATTTAGTTTATAATCTATTTATAATAATCATTATTTTTATTATTTTTTAATTTTGTTCATTTAATAATACTTGTTATTGGTTTTAATTTGTTTGTCTTTTATTATTCTATTTTGACTGTTTAATATTTTGTTTTTGTGGTTTTAATTTGTATTGTCTTTTATTATTCTATTTTGACTGTTTAATATTTTGTTTTTGTGGTTTTAATTTGTATTGTCTTTTATTCTAATTTGGAGCAATATTACTTTTTAACAGGTTTTAATATTTTTTCACTTTACATATTCTTTATTTAAATTAAATTTAATTAAGGAAAAATTTAATAAAGATTAAAGAATAATATAAACTTATTAAAATTCAATTGATTAAATAATTAATAAATTTTTTATTTAGTTTATCTGATTTTGATAATATTAGTTAACTATATAGAAATAATAAATTCATAAGTGATATAATGTGTGATAATAAAACTGGAATCTTACTTCTTTCTCATGGAAGTAGATTAGATGATGGGGAAAGAGTTATAAACAACTATAAAGATTTTTATTTAAAAAATAATCCTGATGCTAATGTTGAAGTTGGATTTATGGAAATTAGAAAACCAAGTATTCCTGAAGCATTTGAAAGTTTAAAAGCAAAGGGAGATTTAGATAAGATAATTGTTGTTCCTGTTTTTGTTGCAAATGGAGTACATACTAAGAAGGATATTCCAAAAATATTGGGTTTAAATGATTCTGATGAGGGGGATGATGAACATCACCATCACCATCATTCTGGTGAGGATGAGCATCACCACCATCACCATGATGTAGAAAAGGTAGATTTTGATGGTGAAATTATTTTAACAGATCCATTAGGATTTGATGAGAGAATTTCGGATATTATCAATGATAGAATTGAAGATGCTTTATAATTTTTAAGCATTATCCTTTAATATTCTATTTTATCTCTATTTTTTTTAAATATTCATTTATTCTTTTTATTTTAAGTTAGTAATTTTTAAATGACTATAATTTTATCTTTTACTTATTTTTTGATTTTTTTATGATTTTATGTTTTAAGTTTACCTTTTCATTTTTACTTAAATTCCTTATAATCATTTTTTTATATTCATTTTTTTAATTTTTATAAAGCTTTTTTGATTAAAATTCTTTTTAATTTTCATTTTTTTATTATTTTTTCCCTTATTTTTTTAGTTTTAGTAATACTTTTAGGTTTCTATATCTAAAATAATATAATAAACTTTATTAACTATTATAATCTAATTTAATAGTATAATTATATTATTTAATAATTTTTATTATAATTTTATTACTTTTCATTTCATATTAATTTTTTTTTCAATTGCTCTGGAATAGATAAGATGTTCTATTATTCCTTGGATGTTTAAGAATTAACCTCGGTTTTTTTTAATTGGAATAAAGTGTAATATGGATGATTAAAGATTTTTTGTGGTATTATGAGTGATGAAAGTAATGTTGCTGTTTTATTAATAAGTCATGGAAGTAGTCTCCCTTATGGGGAAGAAGTTTTTAATGAAATTTGTGAGAAATTCAAATCTCTATCTAAATTAGATGCAGAGGTAGGGTATATGAAGGTTTCACATCCTACATTAAAAGAGGCAGTAAGTAATTTAAAAGAATGTAATCCTGGTCTTAAACGTATAATAGCTATTCCTGTATTTTTAGCTAATGGAATTCATACTAATATTGATATTCCAACAATTTTAGGTTTAAATCCTAAAGAGGTAGATCCTAGACAACCTGATGGTAATTATCCTAAAGGACATTATCTTTATGGACTTGAAGATATTGACTTTGATGGAGATTTGGAATTGCTTGATGCAATTGGACCTAATCCTAAGTTATTGAAGATTATAAACAATCGTATTTCTAGTGGACTTAAAGAGTCAAAGTTAGATGATGATTCAAAAACAGGTGTTTTACTTGTCTCTCATGGTAGTAGATTAAATTATAATTATGAATTTATATCAAATTTATTTAATCAATTTAAAGAACAAACTGAGTATCCTTGTGATTTTGGTTTTATGGAGCTTGTAGAGCCAAACATTCCTAGTTCCATTAATAATTTAACTAAAAATAATGATATTGACAGGCTTATAGTTGTTCCAATTTTTATTGCTCCAGGTGTTCACACAACAAGGGATATTCCTACAATATTGTCCTTAATTGATAGTGACGAATCAGAACATCACCACCATCACCATCATGATGGTGAAGGTCATAGCCATTCACATTCTCACAGTCATGGTCATGGTGATGAGAAGGTCGAATTTGATGGGGAAATATTATATCCAGACCCAATTGGTTCCGATGATATATTAATTGAAATTTTATGGGATAAAGTTAAAGAAGTCTTATAAAATTCTTTTAAATATCTTATCTTTTTTTTATTGTAGGTATATTCTAGTTTAAATTCTTATTTAAGTTAAAAATTTATTTCTTTTTTTTAATTAATTATTTATTTTAGTAAAATATTTTAAATCCAGTAAAATTTTTAGATTAAATTTTAAAAAAGATTTATATTATATTTAATTACTAATATTTATGAAATTTAGATTGTTTTCAGATAATATTGGAGTAATATCCATCGATTTTTTATTTTCATATGCAGTTTTAATAATTATTATTGTAGTTTTATTGTCATTTGTTTATTCGAATTTGGGAAATATTAATTCTGAAGAGCAGAATCTTGAGGAACGTTTGATATTGGATTCTTTATCGGATTCTATTAATTCTGTAAGTTTAAATAAGGTAGGTTATTCAAGGAAAATAAGTTTAAAGGGGGATGTTCAGGGATATCCTTACACTGTGCAGGTATATAACAATCATTTAATATTATATGATAAATTCAATTCTTTGGAATCAATAATAATCCCGGTGAATATTAAAACTTTCACTGGAACAACCGCATATAGTTTTAGACTAGACTCTGGATCTACTTATCTTTTAACTAATGTTGAAGAGGGAAACAGTACCTATGTTAGATTTAGAAAACTTAAATCCTAGATTCTCAGAGTCATATGGACAATTATCTGTGGAATATGTTTTTATTTTAGTTATTTCTATGATTGTCATATTCTCTACTTATTCCATTATAATAAATGAGAATGAAATTAATGTAGCTATGGAAGCAGCAAAAAGTGGAGCTAATGAAGGGGCATTAGTTGATGGTATGGCTGTCTATACTAATAATGAGTATTATACGGTTTACTTGGATAAAAAATTAACTCATACAAAATACATTCAAATAGTAGATATCAGCTATTCGTATAATGGTTTCAATCCTCAGTTACAAAGACCTGAAATAGATATTCAGGTAACTGCATTGTCAAATGCTGATTTAACTAATGAGGAGAAATCAAGATTATCCCAAAAAATCAATACACGTATAAGGCGCTCTATAATATATACATTCAATACCTTGAATTATACTAGCGCTCCTAGTTATGATACCTGTTACTCTGATAATTATTGTTTTCTAACTAAGGATGTAATATGGGTTTAATTTCGAGCTTTTTTATAATATGGTAAATTGATTGTTAAAAATAAGTATTTTTTCATATTCTTTTTATTTAGGTTTTTTTAATAAATGGATTGGATTATTATATTTAATTCATTTAGATTAAATAGGGTTTTTTTTAATCTTTTTATGTTTTTTATAGAAGAATAGATTGAATTATTTTATATTTAATTTATTAAAAAATAAAATTAATCTTTTTATTTTAAAAATAGGGTTTATATTTGATTCATTTAAAAAAAATAAATCATTAAATTTTAGTAAATAAAAATCAAGATAATTTATATATAATATAAATGATCTTTTAATATTAATATATGTTCTAATGATTCGTTTCCTGTCATTATAGGCATATATATCGCTACTAAAATTCCGATTATACCAAATATTATACCAATACCCCATATCATTTTAACAGCAGTTTCCTCTTTAATAGGACGTTTTAAAACTAATCTAATCAATGATTTGAATCCTTTTTTAGGTCTTACCAATTCCTCATTTTCATTTATCTGGGTTGGTTTTTGTTCGGATCTATTCATGAATCCTGCACTGTAAAATTTAAGACATGCGTCAATAATATTTGGTAACATAATAATGAATGCTACAAGTTTTATTCTTCCAATTAATGCAATGGCAGCTATTGTTGCACCAATAATGAGGGTTCCAGTATCTCCTGGAAATACTTTTGCAGGTGGTTTATTGAAGTGTAAGAATGCTATAAGAGCTCCAAGTAAACTCATACTTAAGATAGTTACGTCGTATTTTCCAAGAATTATACATGCTATTGTAAGTGAGGTCATGGATATAATACCAAGACCAGACTCCATTCCATTTAATCCGGCAAGCATATTTGTAAGGTTACTTGCTATAGATACAATAATAGGTATTGCAATGAGATATAAAATTCCAACTCCTGGAGGTGCAATCCAAATAAGTGGTAGGCCTGCTAAAAATAACAGTACTAATTTTTCCATAGATTTTAATGCTAGAATATCGTCCACCATTCCGATCATACCAACGAGAAGTATAACAACTAGAACAACAGATAATTCAAATGTTAAATCCGGATGTAATAAAATTCCTACAAAAATACCTAAAATAAAACCAAATAATATTCCAAGTCCACCCATCTCTGCAACTAAAGGTTTCGTACTTTTATGTATGTCTTTACCTACAATATTAGCTTTTTTAAGTCTTTTAATTAAATGCGGCATCATCCATCTGGTTAATATTAAAGAAACTAAACCACAAATAATCGCAACAGCAGTTAGTGGAATTCTTGCCGTTATAATATTCATTTATTTTTTCACCTTTAATGATTATAAGATAACTCCTTTTTTTAATATATATTATTATATGATAATTAATATTTTTATTGATTAAGTATTCGATTTCCTATTTGACTTTATTATTTTTTTTAAACATTATAAGATTTTAAAAAGTAAAAATAGGGTATTTCTCTTAAATTTTTGATTTAATATGAAAATTCTCTCTATTTATATATTAAATGGTTTTAAAATTGATTTTAAAATTAATTGTCCAAAAACTGTATTATTATTAAATTTTAATGGTTTCAATTTCAATAATCTATTGAATTAAGAAAATTATTTGTTTTAAACTTATGTATTTTTTAACATTCGATAATTTGAATATGTATTAATTTCTATTATATTTTATTCTACTAATGATTTAATTTTATTTTTTCGGGTTTTTTTAGGTATTTAATCTTTTTTAATAGATTCTAACTATAATTAACTAGTTTTTTTAAATTATTAAATTTTTAATTTCTTTCTCGTAAAATAAAATCGATATGTATTTATATAATGTTTTTTTAATTTATTTATATAGAAATTAATATTTTAAGAATTTAATTTGTATAATTTTTTAATTAGTTTTTATATTCTGTATAAAGATTTTTATCAAAGTTATTCAGTTAATTAAAATATTATTTTTTATTATATACAATTAAAAGTTGATTTTATATGAAAATTCAAAGAAATAAGATTTATCTTTTATTATTGTTTTTTTCAATAATGATTATATCTGTTTCAGCAGTTTCTGCAGGGGATATTAATGATAATTCTACTGTAGATTCTCAAATTAGTGATAATTCTGAGACTAATCTTTCTGTTTCTGGTTCTACTAATAATTCGGAGGATATTCTTGATCAATCTCGAAATATTTCAGATGATTTGGGAGTAACTGATAACGATTCAGATAGTCAATATTCAAAAACAGTATACTTTGATTCAAATGTTTTGGAGGATACTGGTGATGGAACTATTAACAGTCCATATAAAACAATAACCAGTACTAGAATTAATGGAAACTTAGCTATTATTACAAATGGTAATTATGTTATTTCAGGTAATTTTTACTTAACATCTCCTACAAAAATAGTTGGTTCAGCTACTTTGGATACAATCTTAAAGTTTTCAGGTAATACTGTTAGATCAGATAATTATTTAAAACTTGTAAATTTAACTGTATCTAATGTAAATTTCTATAATCGTGGTGAATTCTTTGCATATAATGTTCTTTTTGCAAATACTACAGATTATAGTGATAACAATTTTGGTGGGGTAATCTATTCCATTGGTGATGTAGGTATATACAATTCTACTTTCCTTTCATTAGGCTCAGAATATGGTGGAGCTATTTACCAAACATTAGGAAATCTTGAGATTGTAAATTCAACATTTATTAATATCTCCTCTTCCAACTTTGGAGGAGCAATTGCAATAAATGCCTCAAATTTAAAAATTTCCAATTCTCAATTTAATAATGTAGTAAGTACCGGTGATGCTGGTGCTGCTATTTACTCCACATGTTCTAATATTGTCATTGATCAAACTAGTTTTACAAATTGTAGCTCAACTTTTGGTACAATTTGTCAACTTGAAGGTAATCTTAATATTTCTAATTCAAACTTCACAAATAACTCTGCTAAATATTATGGTGGAGCTATTTACGATATGTATGGTCCTATAGATGTTACAAATTGTAGATTCTTTTATAATACTGCATTAAATGGTGGTGCTATATCTATAGATAATACTACTGCATCAATTAAAAATTCAAAATTCAAGAATAATAATGCGACTTACTATGGTGGCGCAATATATGCATGTATAGTCAAGGAATTTATTAGTTCTAATAATGAATTTGAAGATAATTATGCATTAGTAAACAATACTATCTATAATATTACTGAAGTTCCTATGTATTATGGTAATCAGAATTATACTATAATTGTAATGGATAATACTACAATAAATGGTTCATTACCATCAAAATTTGATTTAAGGGATTATGGTTATGTAACTCCTATTAAAGATCAGGCTTATGGTGGAAATTGTTGGGCATTTGCAATATTATCTGCTTTAGAATCAAATATTCTTAAAGCTAATGGTCAAACTTATGATTTTTCTGAGGAAAATATGAAAAATCTTATGGCTTATTATTCTGATTATGGATGGATATATTATGGAATTAAAGTTACACCAAATGATGGTGGAATAGATAATATGGCTATCGGATACCTTGTAAGTTGGTTAGGTCCAATATCTGAGGATTTAGATCCTTATGATGATTACAGTGGTATTTCTGCAGCATTAAATTCAAGTTTAGTCCATGTTCAAAATGTATACTTTATTCCTGCAAGAGAAAACTATTTGGATAATGATAAGATTAAAAGTGCTATTGTAAATTATGGTGTAGTTTCAACTTCAATGTATTATAGTTCCTATTATTTAACTGGTAATTCATATTATTACTCAGGTACTCCAGGCTCTAACCATGCAGTTTCTATTGTTGGTTGGGATGACAATTATTCTGCAAGTAATTTCGGATATTATTCCCATCCTGCTGGTAATGGTGCATGGATAGTTAAAAATAGTTGGGGTGAATCCTGGGGAGATGACGGTTACTTCTATGTTTCATATTATGATACTGCATTTGCCAGAGTAGGAACTCAGGATACCTATGTATTTATCTTAAATGATACAGCTAGATATAATAAGATCTATCAATATGATATGAGTGGTTATACAGACTGGTTTGTAACTTCAAGATCTTCAATCTGGTATGAGAATATATTCAAGGCTGTAGGTAATGATACATTAGCAGCATTTTCCACATACTTTGAAAATGCAGACACTAACTATGAAGTTTATGTGTTAGTTAATAATCAAACAGTTTCCAGTCAATCAGGTACTGTTTCTGTTCCAGGATATTCAACTATTCACTTAGATAATCCTGTAATGCTTCATGAAGGGGACAATTTTACAATAAGAATTAAACTATCTGGAAGTGGAAATGTTAACTTTCCTATTATTGAAAATTCTACTGTAAGAGTAAACCTTAGGGAAAATGTTTCATACTTTAGTTTTGATGGCTCTAATTGGGTTGATTTATCAACTTATGTCAATAGTGGTGATAGTTCTACAGACGGCCATTATTATTCAGGTCAAACAGCATGTATTAAAGCATTTACAGTTGGAAATCTTAAATCCACTGTCATTGCCAATGATGTTCTAATGAACTATAATGATGGTACAAAATTAGCCATTCAAGTTTTAGATGAGAATAATCGGCCACTTGCAAATAATTATGTTGATATTTCCATGGATGATATAAATTATTACAGGTTAACTGATTCCAATGGTTATGTTTATTTTGATTTAAATCAAAATCCTGGAATTTATTCTGTAAATATTAGATTTAACGGTAATCTTGATTACAGTCCCAGTATTAAGAATGTTACTGTATCTATTAGGCCTAAAATTAATATAAATGCTAGTTCAGTTGTTAAATATTATGGAGATGATAGTAATCTTATAATTAGTTTAACTTATGAGAATGGCACTCCTGTTACTAGTCAGGAAGTATTAGTTAATATTAGTTCTAATCATTATACTCTTATAACTAATGAATATGGAATTGCTGTTTTAAATATTACAGATAAAATCGGTAGTTATAATGCATTAATATACTTGGATAATCAGTCAATTTATTACTATTATGATAATCCCGTAAATGTTACAATTGAAGTATTAGTAAATCCAGTTAATCTTGAGGTTTCTGATTTAGTTAAATACTATAAGGACTCTTCTAGTTTAATCATTACTTTAACAGATAAGGATGGAAAACCTGTATCTGGTGAAAATATATATCTTACTATTAATGGTACAAATTATATTGTTGTAAGTAATGAAAATGGCACTGCTTTATTAAATCTTAATAATACTCCAGGTAATTATGTTGGAACTGTATATATTAATAATAGTAATTACTATGCAAATCCAGTTAATTTTAGTCTAATGGTTTTAAAAGGTAAAGTTGCAATTAATGAATCTGATCTTGTAATGTCATATAAAGATGGTTCCAGATTTGGAGCTACTTTCTTAGATAATGAAGGTAATCCCTTATCTAATTTAGGTGTTGTCTTTGAGGTCTGTGGTAAAAATTATACTAGAACTACAGATGATGACGGTTATGCAAGTTTGGCTATTAATTTAAATGTAGGTAATTATACTGTGAATACATTTGTTAATGATGGTTATTTTGAATTTATCTCAGCATCAAATAATGTTGTT